>NZ_JBIWIY010000023.1:0-192598 GCF_044764885.1 Streptomyces sp. NPDC093591 | reverse complement strand
CCCCCCCCCCCCCCCCCCCCCCCCCCCCCCCCCCCCCCCCCCCCCCCCCCCCCCCCCCCCCCCCCCCCCCCCCCCCCCCCCCCCCCCCCCCCCCCGACCCACCCCCCACCCGCAGGCGCAACGCGAACCCCCACCGAACAGCAACGGGCCGCCGCAGGCACCCCCGCCCACCCGCCGGACGCTACCCCGCCTCCCTCTCCGGTAACACCTGATCCCGATCCGCCAGTCTTCGCAGCATCTCCAGCACCCGATCCCGAGACTCGTCCGCCGCGTCGATCGCCTCCATGCACTGCCAGTACGTCGCCTCGTCATCCGCCGAGCTGGCCATCCCGACGAGGGCGATCCCCACCTCCCCCAAGAGGCTGCCCAGATGCATCAACGCCTGCCGCGCCTCACCCAACTCCGTGAGCTGGGCCGCGCGTAAGGACCCGTCCGCCAGTTCCGGCGCCTGCAGCACCCCGCAGCCACGCCCCGCCAGCTCCGTCAACCCCAGCGCCTCACCCCGTAGTTCAGGCGGCCCGAACACCGCGAGCCGACTCCCTATCGCCTGAGCCAGGGCCTGTGCCTGCCACACCTCGGTCATGATCTCCGGCGTACCCCTGCTCCCCGCCAGCGCCCGCCTGCTCGTCACGATCAGCCGCACCGCGTCCATCCGCAGTCCCCGTCTGTCCCGACGCGCTGCCCACGCGTCCACCCGAACTCCCTTGTCCACTACCCAGAGTGAAGGCCCTTGAGACAAAACACCAGAGGAAGACGGAAATCTGCGGACAACTTTTCGGCTACGCCCCCCGAAATGAACACAGAGAGTGAAAACGGACTATGTTCCTCCCCACTCTCCCCTCCCCCTCCCCTCCCCCTTCCTCCTCCCCCACCGCCGCCCTCTCCCTACGGCGCCGGAAACCGCCGCTCGTTCCGGTCGATCTTCGCGTCCAGCGCCGCCAACGGATCGATCCCGAGCACCTCGCACAGCTGCAGCAGATAAGCCAGCACATCCGCGACCTCATCGCTCACCCGCGCCGCGGTATCCGGGTCGTCCATGACCCGCGCCGACTCCTCCGGCGTCAACCACTGGAAGATCTCCACCAGTTCGGACGCCTCGACGCTGAGCGCGGCGACGAGGTTCTTCGGCGTGTGATATGGCTGCCAGTTGCGCGCGGCGGCGAACTCGGCCAGCCTGCGCTGCAGCTTGGCCACATCAAGAGGTTCGTTCACGGCACCAGGTGTACCACCGTGATGCCGCCCACCTCCGCCACACCCTCAGCCCCCACGACCCCGGCAGCGCCCTCAGCCCCGGCAGCACCCGCCACCCCCAAAACCCCTGCCACGTCACTCACCGCCCCGACCACCCGAATATGCCCCCGCTCACACATGCGCGCCGCCAACCGCACCAACTCCCCGCGCTGCCCCGGATCCAGCCCCCGGTCGAGCCCATCCGCCAGCACGGTCAGCGTCTGCATGGCCGCCGGCACCTCACCGACCGAGTCGACATCCAGCACCCCGGGCCCGGTCAACAGCACCAACGACAGCGCGAGATACCGCAGCTCACCATCACCCAGCCGACCGAGCTCCGTACGAACCCCGTCCCCCCGGTCCAGCAACCCCCGCACCGTCCCGCCCTCCAGCACCTCGGCGAGAACATCCGCCACCACCCCGGCACACCCCGCCCCCACCGCGGCCACGAACTGCGCATGCCGCCGCCCGCACTCGGCACGGGTCCGCCACAGCACATCGGCGAGGTTGTCGCAGCCCCCGAGCAGCCGCCCGGAACCGATCGGCGCGGGAGCCCGCATCCGATCGGGCCGGGGATCGCAGGCGAAGACGGACCGCAACGCCACCACCATCTGCTCCGCGGCGGCGAGCACCCGCCGCTGCCCGTCCGTCTTGCCGGCCACCCGCAGCGGCAGCAGAGCGGTACCGAGCCGATCGTCCGGCAGCGGCGCCCGGGTCACCGGCGACTGACCGGCCGTATGCCAGGCGGCCTGCACATAGGGCCGGCTCGGATCACGCAGGGCCGTCTCCAGCAGGACGAGACCCCCCGCGCTCAACCGCTCCCCCACGATGCGCAGTTCGGGCTCGGCCTGCACGGCGACATCGAGCCGGACCGGGCCCTCGGGACCGTCGGCCGTGCAGCCGATACGGAAGCCGCGCCGCCGCCCGGCATCGGGCCGGGCCCGCTCGGGCACGCAGGCGACGGGATCGGCGAACACCTCACCGACCCCGGCACCGCCACCGAGCCGTGCCAGCGCTTCGTACGCCCGCAGCGCGGTCGTCTTCCCGCACCCGCTCGGCCCGGCGAAGAGCGTGAACGCGCCGAGCGCGAGCGAGGTCCGCCGATGCCCGGCGAACGCGGACAGCCGCAGCTCGGTGACGCGAGGCCGGCCGGTATGCGCCTCGGCCACGGACGCCACGGAGGACGAGTGGGAAGCGGCACCAGACACAGACGACACGGCCATGTCCGGACCGTAGGCCCCCCGCCGTCAGGCGAACCGTTCCACCCCGACAGCCTTCCTACGATCGAGGGAGCGCCCGCGAAGCCCACTCACGCGCCAGAAAACGACAGGCCCTCGCTGACCAGAACCCGCAGGCCCCTCGCCAGCCAAAACCCGCCGGTCCCTCACGCCCCAGACCCCGCAGGCCCCCTCACGCGCCCGGAACCCCCGCCCCCTCCATCAACCCACTCACCTCGGTCCCCGGCGGCGTCAGCAGGAACACATTCCGGTCCACCCGATGCATCCCGCTCGCCAGGCCGAAGACAACGCCCGTGCTGAAGTCGAGGACCCGTTTGGCGACCTCGGTCTCCGCCCCGGTCAGATCCAGCAGCACCGGAATCCCCGCCATGAGCGTCTCGGCGACGTCGCGGGCGTCCGCGAACACGTTGACCCGCAGGACGACGAACCGCCGACGCGGCTCCGTCACCGCCTCCGGGGGCACTCGGTGGTCCACCGCGGACGGCCAGGCGTCACGGCCGCGCAACGGCACGACCTGGGCGAGCCCCTCCCACTGTTCATCGGTGACGTCGTGGCTGTTCACCGGCTCCCCCCGCCTTGACTCGCCTTCAATGCCTGCACCAGCCAATTCTTACGCCAAGTCACCCGTTCGGCCCAACAGCGACACGATGCGCGACCGCATCGGGCCTCTCCCGCACCCCTCACATCGCCCTCACATCGGGCCCTCGGCGGCTGTGTGGCCGACGTAACTCCTCATGATCAAGGGATGTGACATCGACGTAACGGGCAATTCGTACGCTTCACTCACCACCCCGACCGTCGGAGAAAGGCAGCGTGTGACCGAGACCACCTCGACGACTCAGGTCCGGACGGTCTGCACCTACTGCGGGGTCGGCTGCGGAATCCTGCTGGACGTCGGGATGGGACCCGACGGGCGGCGTACGGTCCTGAAGGCCTCCGGCGACAAGGCGCACCCGGCGAACGCGGGCCGGCTGTGCACCAAGGGCGCGACCACGGCCGAGATGCTCGCCGCGCCCGGGCGGCTCACGAACGCACTGGTCAGGGACGACCGCGGCGAGGAGCCTGTGCCCTCCCCGATGGCCGACGCGATCTCCGAGACGGCCCGGCGGCTGCGCGCGATCATCGACGAGCACGGGCCGGACGCGGTCGCCTTCTACGTCTCCGGGCAGATGAGCCTCGAGGCCCAGTACCTTTCGAACAAACTGGCCAAGGGGTACATCCGCACCAACCAGATCGAGTCGAACTCGCGACTCTGCATGGCCAGCGCCGGCATGGGCTACAAGCTGTCCCTCGGCGCCGACGGGCCGCCCGGGTCGTACGAGGACTTCGAGAAGGCGGACGTCTTCCTGGTCATCGGCTCGAACATGGCCGACTGCCACCCCATCCTCTTCCTGCGCATGATGGAGCGGGTCAAGGCGGGCGCGAAACTCATCGTGGTCGATCCGCGACGCACCGCCACCGCCGCCAAGGCCGACCTGTTCCTCCAGGTCAGGCCGGGTACGGACCTCGCCCTGCTCAACGGTCTGCTGCACCTGCTCGTCGAGAACGGCCACACCGACCCCGACTTCATCGCCGCCCACACCGAGGGCTGGGAGGCGATGCCCGAGTTCCTCGCCGACTACGCTCCGGCCGCGGTCGCCGAGATCACCGGGATCGACGAGAGCGACCTGCGCACCGCCGCCCGGCTGATCGGTGAGGCCGGTGAGTGGATGAGCTGCTGGACGATGGGGCTCAACCAGTCCACGCACGGCACCTGGAACACGAACGCCCTGGTCAACCTGCATCTGGCCACCGGGGCCATCTGCCGCCCGGGCTCCGGTCCGTTCTCCCTCACCGGGCAGCCGAACGCCATGGGCGGGCGTGAGATGGGGTACATGGGGCCGGGGCTGCCGGGACAGCGGTCCGTCGCCGTGGACGCCGAGCGGGCCTTCGTCGAGGAGCTGTGGGAGCTGCCGCCGGGCACCCTGCGCGCCGACGGGGTCGGCAAGGGCACCGTCGAGATGTTCCGGAAGATGGCCGACGGGGAGATCAAGGCCTGCTGGATCATCTGCACCAACCCCGTCGCCTCGGTCGCCAATCGCCGTACCGTCATCGAGGGACTGGAGGCCGCCGAGTTCGTCGTCACGCAGGACGTGTTCGGCGAGACCGAGACCAACGCGTACGCCGATGTGGTGCTGCCGGGCGCGATGTGGACCGAGGGGGAGGGCGTCTTCGTCAACAGCGAGCGCAATCTCACGCTGACCCAGCCCGTGGCCGACCCGCCCGGGGAGGCGATGGCGGACTGGCGGATCATCGCGGCCGTCGCGTGTGCGATGGGGTACGAGAAGGGGTTCTCGTACGACAGTGCCGAGGACGTCTTCGAGGAGATACGGCGGGCCTGGAACCCGGTGACCGGCTGGGATCTGCGCGGGGTGACGTACGAGCGGCTGCGGGACACGCCCGTGCAGTGGCCGGCCGCCGACGTGGACGGGCCGGCGCGCAATCCGATCCGGTACGTCGACGCGGACGGCGGGCTGCGGTTCCCGACGGCGAGCGGGCGGGGTGTCTTCCACGCGCGGCCGCACATGCCGGCCGCCGAGATGCCGGACGACGACTACCCCTTCGTACTGAACACGGGGCGGGTGCAGCACCAGTGGCACACGCTGACGAAGACGGGGCGGGTGGCCAAGCTCAACAAGCTCAACCCCGGGCCCTTCGTGGAGGTGCATCCGCAGGACGCGCGTGAGCTGGGGATCGCCGACGGGGACCGGGTGGAGGTCGCCTCGCGGCGGGGGCGGGCGGTGCTGCCCGCGGTGGTGACGGACCGGGTGCGGCCAGGGGGGTGTTTCGCTCCGTTCCACTGGAACGACCTGTTCGGGGAGTATCTGAGCGTCAACGCGGTGACGAGCGACGCGGTGGATCCGATCTCCTTCCAGCCGGAGTTCAAGGTGTGCGCCGTGTCGCTGGCGAAGGTCAACGAGTCGGCCCCGGTTCCGGCCCCGGTGCGGCCCGCCGAGGTGATCGTCCCGACCTCCGTCACCCCGGGCGCCAACCCCTTCGGGCTCGACCCCACCCCGCCACCCGTCCTGACCGCCCAGGAACGGCTGTATCTGACCGGCTTCCTCGCCGGCATCGAGACCGGCGCGCCCGGCATCCCCGTCCTGCCGCCGGACGCGCCCTTCAGCCCCGAGCACGCCATGTGGGTCAACGGCGTCCTCGCCGGCATGTACTCACGGTCGGCGGACCGGCCCGCCGGCGCGCGGCAGCCTGGCCGTGAGGTCGTCGTACTGTGGGCCTCGCAGACGGGGAACGCCGAGGAGTTCGCCGGATCCGTGGCCGAGCGGCTGTCCGCCGACGGGCACCGGGCGACCCTCGCCGGCATGGACGACACCGACCCGGGCACGCTGCCGTCCGGAGCCGACCTGCTGCTGATCACCAGCACGTTCGGCGACGGTGACGCGCCCGACAACGGGTCGGGCTTCTGGGACACGCTGGCCGACGAGGGGGCTCCCCGGCTGGACGGAGTGCGGTACGCCGTACTCGCCTTCGGCGACTCGTCGTACGACGACTTCTGCGGGCACGGGCGGCGGCTGGACGCCCGCCTTGACGAGCTGGGCGCGGTGCGCCTGGCCCCTCGTACGGACTGCGAACCGGACTACGAGCCGTCCGCCGGTGTGTGGCTCGACCAGGTCCTCACGGCGCTGGGCAGTGGCACGGACGTATCCGCGGCCGCGAAGCCGAAGGCCCCGAGGGCCGATCCCAAGCCCGCCCCCGCCACCGCCCGCCTCGTCGGCAACCGGCTGCTCAGCCTGCCCGGCGCCGACAAGGAGGTGCGGCGCTTCACCTTCGACACGAGCGGGACCTCGCTGACGTACGAGGCGGGCGACGCGCTCGGCGTCCGTCCGGTCAACTCGCCCGCGCTGGTGGAGGAGTGGCTCGCGGTGACGGGTGTCGACGGCTCGACGGCCGTGCAGGTGGACGGGGTGGGGGAGGTCTCCTTCGCGGAGGCCCTGCACCGGCACCTCGACATCACGAAGATCACCTCTGATCTGCTCCGTTTCGTCGCCGAACGCGTCCGCGACGACCGGGAGCTGCGCCGGCTGCTGCGGCCCGACAACAAGGACGGTCTGGCGCAGTGGAGTTGGGGCCGGCAGTCGGTGGACGTCATCGCCGAGCACCCGGTGCGGGCGGGCGCCGAGGAGTGGGCCGGGGTGCTCAAGAAGCTCCAGCCGCGTCTGTACTCCATATCGTCGAGCCCGCTCGTCGACCCGCACAGCGTGTCGCTGACGGTCTCCGTCGTGCGGTACGAGAACCTGCACGGCCGGCCGCGCGGAGGGGTCTGCTCGCCCTTCCTCGCCGACGCCGAGCCGGGCACCGAGGTGCCGGTCTTCGTGCAGCGTTCCCCGCACTTCCGGCCGCCCGCGGACGCCACCACGCCGATGGTCATGGTCGGCCCGGGCACGGGCGTCGCGCCCTTCGTCGGCTTCCTGCAGGAGCGGCACGCGCTCGGGCACAAGGCGCCCAACTGGCTGTTCTTCGGGGAGCAGCACCGGGCCAGCGACTTCTACTACGAGGACGAGCTGACCGCGCTGCTCGACGAGGGCACCCTCGCCCGGCTGGACACCGCGTTCTCCCGCGACCAGCGCAACAAGGTGTACGTCCAGGACCGGATGCGCGAACACGGCCCGGAGCTGTGGCGCTGGCTCCAGGACGGCGCCCACTTCTACGTGTGCGGCGACGCCTCGCGCATGGCCAAGGACGTGGACCGGGCCCTCAGGGACATCGCGGTCGCGCACGGCGGGCTGGCGGAGGACGAGGCGGCGGCGTACGTGAAGCAGCTGGCGGCGGCGAAGCGGTACGTCCGGGACGTCTACTGACCCTCGGGGATCCGCCAGGGATCTCTCACCTGCCTCACACCGGACTCTTCACCTCCCTCGACACCCCGCTCACCAGGCGTGATTACCGTCCGGTGGCGTGCAGTTGGCAGCAGAACAGCAGCTGGTGGCACCCGGCCGACGGACGCAGTGGTCGGTGCCCGCCACGATCCTGGAACCCCCCGCCCAGTGGCACCGCGTGCTGACCCTCCTCGCGGACATCAGCCTCTTCATCGGCACCCGAGCGATCTGGACGCAGGCGGCCAGTCACCGGCTCGTCGTGGCCGCGGTCATCTCGGTGTGCTACGCCTCCATCCTGGTGTGTGGCGTGCTGGCGCTGGTGGTACGGCGGGCGAGGTCGCTGGCCCGCCTCGACCTGTGCGTCCTGGTGACCGCCGTGACGCTGACGCTCTGCGCGTGGGCGATGAACCACGCGGGCAGCGACGAGGCGATCCTCACCACCCAGGCCGCCCGTGAACTGGTCGCCGGGCACCCCGTCTACGGGCAGCCGTGGCCCTGGCTCTTCGGCCACGGCGTCGCGCTCACCCCGACGGTGACGGGCGGCTACGACTTCACGTACGGCTATCCGCCCCTGGCCCCGCTGCTGACGGCACCGCTGCTGTGGCTGGGGCACGGGGGCACGCCCGCGACGGCGGTGAGTACGGCGGCCCTCGTCGCCGGCGCCGTCGCGCTGTGGCGGATGCTGCCGACGCCGTGGCGGTCGGCGGCGACCATGGCGTGCCTGGGCTTCGGCTTCCTGCCGTCGTACGGCCGCCTCGGCTATCCGGCGATCGTGGCGCTGGCCCTGCTGGTGCCGGTGGTGGTGCGGTGGCCGCGGATCGGGCGGGGCGGGCGGCTCGGGGTGGCCGGGCTGGCGCGGGCGGCGTGTCTGGGGGCGGCGTGCGCGGCGCAGCAGTTGCCGTGGTTCGTCGCGCCGTTCCTGCTGGCCGGGATCTACGCCGTGCGGCGCGGGGAGCTGGGTGCGCGGGCGGCGGCGCTGGTGGTGGCGCGGATCGCCGGGGCCGCCGGGGTCGTATGGCTGTTGCTCAACACCTACTTCGTCGTGAGCGAGCCGGGCACCTGGATCCGGGGCATCGCGCTGCCGCTGACGCAGGGCGCGGTGATCCACGGGCAGGGCGTGGTCGGCGTCTCGTTGTACTTCACCGACGGCAGCGACCGGCTCGACTGGTACTCCCACGCGAGCATGCTGCTGGTGGCGGGGCTGCTCGCGCTGTTCGTGCTGTTCGTGCGGCGGCTGGGGCCCGCGGCGACCGTCCTGCCGTGGTGCGCGTTCTTTCTGGCGACCCGCTCGCAGGACGGCTACTACCTGATGATGACGCCGCTGTGGCTGGCGGCGGCGGTCACCGCACCCCCGTCGGAGTTCGCCACCGCCTGGCAGCCGCACCCGCGGCTGCTCCTGCGGCGTCCGGCGCGCATCGCGGCGGCCGCGCTGCTGCTCACCCCGGCCCTGGGGAGCGCGGCATGGGCGGCGACCGGGACGCCGCCGCTGGGGATGCGGGTGACGTCGGCGCGGTGGGCGACGCCGACTGCCGTGACCGGCCTGGACGTTGAGGTCACGAACACGGACTCCGCCGCCCTGACGCCCCACTTCACGCACACCACGGGCCAGGGCATGGACCCGTACTGGACGGTCGTCCGGGGACCCGCCGCGCTGGCCGCTCACACGACGGCGCGCTATGAACTCCGGCCGCCCGCCGGGAGGTTCGTGCTCCCGCGTCCGGGCGTACGGATCCGGCTGCGGGCCTTCACGGCCGTACCGCAGACGCTGTCGAGTGCCGACGTCAGGCTGCCGCGGTCCGGGTGAAGCGGAGGGTGGCGGCGACCGTGGTCAGGCCGCGGATCATGCCGAGCTGGTTCCAGTCCATGCCGAACTGGTCGCGGTCCACGGTGAACTCGGCGTCCAGGGTGAGCGCCTCGGCGTCGGCGCCGACGAGGCGGGCGGTGAAGGACTTGGGGCGGCTGATGCCGCGCACGGTGAGCTGACCGACGACGTGCACGCCGTCGCCGTCGCGGAGTTCGGCGCCGCGGACCGCGAAGGTGATCTCGGGGTGGTTGGCGGCGTCGAAGAAGTCGGCGGAGCGCAGGTGCTCGTCGCGCTTGGCGCTGCGGGTGTCCAGCGAGGCGACGTCCAGGGTGATCGTGCCGACGGCGGAGCCGTCGGGGCGGACCTCGCCGTTGCCGGTGACGGCGGTGAAGGCGCCCTTCACGGTGACCAGGCCCCAGAAGGTCTTGTGCCGGAGGGCGACGGTGGTGGCGGCGGGGTCGAGCTGCCAGGTTCCGGTTTCGACGGCGACGGTCATGATCTTTCACTCCTGAGCATCGGGGACATCATCGAGGGCTATAGTCCAAATTTGGATGACCCCACGCTAGCCGATACTCCAATTTTGAACAACAGCTACACTCGAAATCATGGCCGACCTCTCCGAATGCCCCTCCGCCTCCGGCGACGGACTCCTCCCCGTCGAGCTGCACGCCTGGATGCTGATGCTGGCCGCGACGGGAGCCGTCGAGCAGGAGCTGCGCACGGTCGTCAAGGAACGGCTGGACGTCTCGCACGACGAGTTCCTGATCCTGTGCCTGCTCGCCGCGGACCCCGGCCAGGCGCTGCGCATGACGCGGATCGCCGACCTCCTGGGCCGCCCCAAGACCCGCCTCACCTACCAGATCGCCTGCCTCCAGCACGCCGGCCTGGTCACCCGCAAGTCGGTCTGCGGCGACAAGCGGGGCGTCGAGGTCGCCCTCACCGAGAAGGCACGGGGCCTGATCAAGGAGGCTTCCGGGGGCCTCGCCGAGACGGTCAAGGAGGCGCTGGCCCGGTTCATGGGCCCCACGCAGCGCCAGGCGATGTGCGCGCTGATGCCCGACTTCGCGGCGGAGGCGACGGCGGAGTAGTCGCCGGTGCGGTCGCGGGTACCCGAGCGGCCCCGCACCGACACCGAGGAGGGGTCCATGGGCATCTCGGACCTGCCCGCTCCCGTCGTACGGCCCGAAGCCGTGCCCCCGTCCGACCCGGCCGCCCTGGAGACGGCGCTGCGGGAGCGTGTCGACGGGGAGGTCCGTTTCGATGCCGGGAGCCGGGCCGCGTACTCCACCGACGCCTCGAACTTCCGTCAGACGCCGATCGGCGTGGTCGTGCCGTACACGCCCGAGGCGGCCGCGGAGGCGGTGGCCGTCGCCCGGGAGCACGGCGCGCCCGTGCTGTCGCGGGGCGGCGGGACGTCTCTGGCGGGGCAGTGCACCAACACGGCCGTCGTGATCGACTGGTCGAAGTACTGCACGGGGCTGGAGTCGGTCGACGTCGAGGCCCGTACGTGTGTCGTCCAGCCGGGCATCGTCCTCGACGAGCTCAACCGGCGACTCGCCCCGACCGGGCTGCGCTTCGGCCCCGAGCCCGCCACCCACGCCAACTGCACGATCGGCGGCATGATCGGCAACAACTCGTGCGGCGCCACCGCGCAGGCGCACGGCAAGGTCGTCGACAACATCGCCCGCCTGGAAGTGCTGCTCTACGACGGCACCCGCTTCTGGTGCGGGGAGACCAGCGACGAGGAGTACGCCGAGATCGAGCGGCAGGGCGACCTGCGAGCCGCCGTGTACCGGCAGTTGCGCGCCCTGCGCGACACCCACGCCGACGACATCCGCCGCCGCTTCCCGCGGATCCCGCGCCGGGTCTCCGGCTACAACCTGGACTCGCTCCTGCCCGAGCACGGCTTCGACGTCGCCGGGCTGCTGGTCGGCAGCGAGTCGACGCTGGTCACCGTCCTGCGGGCGGAACTGGAGCTGGTGCCGGTGGTGGAGGAACGCACGCTGGTGGTGCTGGGGTTCGGGGACATCACGCTCGCCGCGGACGCCGTACCGGCGATCCTGCCGTACGAGCCGATCGCCCTGGAGGGTGTCGACCGCCGTCTGATCCACGACGAGCGGCTCAAGCACCTCAATGAGCGGGCGATCGACCAACTGCCCGAGGGAGACGCCTTCTTGATGGCGCAGTTCGGCGGCGAGAGCGTCGAGGAGGCCGACGAGCACGCGCACCGCATGCTGGACGCACTGCACGAGTCCGAGCACGACGCGGAGGTCGCCTTCCTGGACGACCCCGCCCACGAGGAGCAGCTCTGGCAGGTCCGCGAGGCCGGCCTCGGCGCCACCGCGCACATCCCCGACCGCCCGGACACCTGGGAGGGGTGGGAGGACTCGGCGGTGCCGCCGGAGCGGCTCGGCGAGTATCTGCGGCGGCTGCGCGGCCTGTTCGAGGAGTTCGGCTACCTCAGCGACACCGGCCCCAGCCTCTACGGCCACTTCGGGCAGGGGTGCGTGCACACGCGGATCCCCTTCGATCTGTACAGCGCCGAGGGCGTGGCCCACTACCGGCGGTTCATGGAGCGGGCGGCCGATCTGGTGGTCGAGTTCGGCGGGTCCCTCTCCGGCGAACACGGGGACGGGCAGAGCCGGGGGGAGCTGCTGCCACGGATGTTCGGGGAGGAGCTGGTGGAGGCGTTCGGGCGACTGAAAGGGGTCTTCGACCCGGGCGACCGGATGAACCCCGGGAAGGTCGTGGCGCCGTACGGGCTCGACGAGAACCTGCGGCTGGGCGGCGACTGGGCGCCGTACGACCCCCGCGACCTGCACTTCCGCTTCCCGCACGACGGCGGGTCCTTCGCCGAGGCCGCCAACCGGTGCGTCGGCGTGGGCAAGTGCCGTCGCCGGGAAACCGAGGGCGGTGCGGTGATGTGCCCGTCGTACCAGGTCACGCTGGAGGAGGAGCACTCCACGCGCGGCCGGGCCCGGCTGCTGTTCGAGATGCTCGACGGGCACGGCGACAGCGCGATCCGGGACGGCTGGCGTTCGCGGGCGGTCAAGGAGGCGCTCGATCTGTGCCTGGCCTGCAAGGGGTGCAAGAGCGACTGCCCGGCCGATGTCGACATGGCGACGTACAAGGCGGAGTTCCTGTCCCACCACTACGAGGGGCGGCCCTGGACGCGGCCCCGCTCCGATCTGTCGATGGGCTGGCTGCCGGTCGTCGCCCAGGCCGTGGGGCGGGGCGGGCTCGGCCCGGTCGTCAACGCCCTCACCCACACCCCGCCGCTGTCCCGGGCGGCGGTCGCGGTGGCCGGGATGGAGGACCGGGAAGTGCCGCTGTTCGCACGGGAGTCGTTGCAGCGGTGGTTCGCCCGCCGTGAGCGGCACCGCTCCTCGCCCGCCGGGGAGCGCGGGATGGTGCTGCTGTGGCCGGACACGTTCACCAGCTTCTTCCATCCGCACGTCGGTCAGGCCGCGGTGGAGCTGCTGGAGCATGCCGGCTGGCGGGTGACCCTGCCCAGCGAGCCGCTGTGCTGCGGGCTGACGTGGATCTCCACCGGGCAACTCGGGGTCGCCGAACGCGTCCTGACCCGGACCGTGCGCCACTTGGCCGCTCATCTGCGCGAGGGCGGGCTGGTGGTCGGCCTGGAGCCGAGCTGTACGGCCGTGTTCCGGTCGGACGCGGGCGAGCTGTTCCCCGACGACCGGGATGTGCGCAGGCTGGCGGAGCAGACGGTGACCTTGTCCGAGCTGCTCACCGAGCACAGCCCGGGATACGAGCCCCCGCGGGTGCCCGACCGCACGGCCCGCGCGCTGGCCCAGGTGCACTGCCACCAGCACGCCGTACTGGGCTGGGAGGCCGACGCGAAGCTGCTGCGCCGGGCCGGCGTCGACGCGGAGCAGCTGGATTCCGGATGCTGCGGTCTGGCCGGCAACTTCGGTTTCGAGCAAGGCCACTTGGAGGTCAGCCGGGCCTGCGCGGAACGCGTCCTGCTGCCGCGGCTGCGGGAGGAGGACGCCGGCACCGTGGTCCTCGCGGACGGGTTCAGCTGCCGTACCCAGATCCACGAGCTCGACAGCGGCGGCCACGAGGCGGTCCACCTGGCGGAGCTGCTGGCGTCGGCACTGCCGTCCCCCGAGGTGGCGGCGAGTGCGTACGGGCTCGCCCCGGGCGCCCGGCCGGCACCCCCGGGGCGCCGGGCGCGGGCTCTGGCGCTCGCTTCGGCGGGGGTGGCGGTGGGCGGGGTGGCCGCGGGGGTGGCTCGGGCGGTTCGGGGGATGCGGAGGCGCTGACCGGCCGCCCCGTCGCGGCCGGTCCTCTCCGCGTCAGGCGGAGGGTGCCCCGTCGAGAACCTCCACCCGGCCGGTGTCCAGGGAGTAGTAGGCGCTGACGACGGCCAGGCCGCCCTTCTTCACCAGCGAGGCGAGGGCGGGGTCGGTGCGCAGGCCGGCGGCCGTCTGCCGGGCATGGACGCGGATCATGGCGTCGACCGGGTCGTCGTGCTTCACCTTGGATATGGCCTCGTACGCCGGGCGGACGGCCTCGGCGATCGACTGGAGGTCGCCCGGCAGCGGCTTGCGCTCCTTCAGGGCCTTGTACGACGCCTTGACCGCACCGCAGCGCTGGTGCCCGAGCACGACGATCAGCGGGGTGCCCGAGGTCACGGGCCCGTACTCGACGGAACCGGTGACCACCGGGGCGACCACCTGACCGCCGGTGCGTATCGCGAACAGGTCGCCGATCCCGGTGTCGAAGACCATCTCCGGCGGCACGCGGGAGTCGATGCACGACACTATGACGCCGTACGGGTCCTGCTCCTCGGCGACGGACGCACGCCGGTCGAGACCCTGGTTCGGGCGCTGGAGCGTCCCGTTCACCCAGCGCTTGTTGCCGTCCAGCAGCCGCGCGAGCGCTGCCGCAGGCGTCTTGGGGGGTGCGCCCTCGGACGACGGCGGCGTCGCCGCCACGGCGGCCGCCGCCTTCGGAGCCGAGCCGTTGTCCGCCTTCGTCGAACATCCCGTGATCACGGCCGCGCTCGCCACGAGCCCTCCGGCGAGAACGGCTCGACGCTGCGGTTGCGAAACACTGCCCATGGCGCGCTTCCCTTCTGGTGTTTCCCCTGGTGGGGCGTGGTGCCACTGTTTCGAAACAGCGGTTAACGCCCGTACAGGCCAGATGCAGGGGACGGGAAACGCGCATCCAAATCACGCGGAGTGGTGGACTGTTCGGCGGCCTGCGGTGGTGTGACACCCAGGGTCCTGGCGTGCTCCGTCAACTCGCGCCACACCTTCGGTGCCACCGGCACGCCCTTCGCCGCGCGCTCTTCCGCCACCGCGGCGCCACGCTCCCCCGGGTAGAACACGCCCGCCGCGTCGTCCGCCTCCGGCAGGCCCTTGAGGGTGCTCAGGGCGGTGTCGACGGCCGCGGTGAAGGCCTCGGGGTCGCCGAAGGCCGCCGGGTCGAGCGCGATCAGCAGGGCGTTCTGGCGGTGTTTGCGTGGGTGTACTCCTCGGGCCACGTGACCCCGTACATGCACGGAGACCGGCGAAACGGTCGAGCACCTGTCGGCCGCGGACCAGATGGGGTGAGGCGCCCCGGCGTGCCCGCGCTCCGCCGAACGTTCCCGGGGCGGCCGGCGTCACAGAGGTGACCGTCGTCGAAGGGACCGCCGCCATGACCGCCGTACGTCTCACTGCCCGCCCCGTGTCCCGGCTCGCGCTGCTCGCGGGGATGCTCTGCGCGGTCGCCGCCTGCGACGACGAGACGTCGACGGCACCGGCGTCCACCCGGGCCACCTGGCAGGAGCCCTCCTCGTACACCTACACGCTCCGCTCCAGTGAAGGGGAGCGGAGCCTGCTCGGCACCTTCCGGATCACCGTCCGCGACGGTGCCGTGGCCAAGGCGGTGGGCCTCGACGACAGCGGCAGGCGCGTGGTCGAGGACGTCCCCGAGGCGGTGCCCACCATCGGGGCGCTCCTCGGCGAACTGGAGCAGGCGCGCCGGGACGACGCGGACACGGCCGAGGTGGAGTACGCGGCCGACGGGCATCCGGTGCGGATCTCCCTGGACTGGGAGGAGAACGCCGTCGACGACGAGGCCCGCTACGTCATCAGCGCCTACGAGCCGGTCGACGGCCGGCGCGTCGGCCGCTGACCGTGTCAGCCGTCGAAGCGCGGCCGTGATTCCAGTGCTACGTCTGCTTCGTCGCCGAACTCGGCCGCGTCAGGCCCGCGTAGCGGTGGGCGAGTCCGCCGGGAAGCAGGTATTCGGCCAGCAGGTTGCCGGCGCGGCGGGACGGCAGGCCCATGTCGTGCAGGAGTTCGTCGGCGCAGTGGATGTCGTAGGGGCCGAAGTCGTAGCCGCCGGAGCCCGGCAGCACCCGCTCCTGCCAGGCCAGGCGAGCGTCGATGGCGTCCCTCATCTCCGGCTCGGTCGGGGTGGTGCGCAGCGTGCCCCGGAAATGACCGGTCAGCCAGTGCGCGGTGAGTTCCACGCCCATGATGTTGTTGAAGACCTGCCGGAATCCGACGAATCCCAGCCGGTCGGCGCCGGGTGGCACGATGCCCCGGTAGAGCCGCAGCCGCCCGGCGGAGTCGTGCACGCGCACGCTCGGGTCCAGGAACGGGAAGACTTTGTGGTGCCCCGTGGCGAACACGATGACGTCCGCCGCCACTTCCTCGCCGGTCGCCAGTCGCAGCCCCTCGCTGGTGTAAGCCTCGACGGCACTGATCTTGGGGGCGATCAGGCCGCGGCGGACGGCCCGTACGTAGCCGCGCGGCATCACTCCGGCGTGGGCCAGGTGGAAGGGGAGCGCGTGCGCGGGCCGCAACTGCTTCGGCAGCCGGTACAGCCCGGCCGACAACAGCGTGTCGCGGGTGATGAGCCACCACAGCGCTCGCTTGACCCGCTCGTCGATGCGGTCGATCGGGCGGACACAGGCCGGATCGTGGTAGCGGGGCAGGAGCGCCTCACCGAGCCGGGTGAACAAGATCCACTTGTAGCCGACCATGCCGAGCAGGAACCGCTCGGGGACCATCCAGTTCACCTTGCGCTGCACGAGGGTGGCCGAGGCCGCCTCGCGTGCGGCGCGGGTGGCCAGGTCCAACGCGGACTTGCCGCCGCCCACGACGACCACGCGCCGGCCGGCGAATGCCCCCGCCCGCACTTCGTTGGAGTGCAGGACGGTCCCGCCGAACAGCTCACGCCCGGGCAGCTCGGGCACGTGGGCATGATGATGAGCGCCGCTGGCGACGACGACGTAGTCGAATCGTTCGCGCTGGACCTCGGCCCCCTTGTCGTCGACGGGCCGAGAGTCGATCGACCAGCCGGAGGCGCCCAGCCGCCCGGGCCCGTCCACCGGCCGGATGGAGACCACCTCGGTGCCGGGCCGGACGCGGTCCAGCACACCGAAGGTCTCGGCGTACTCCTCCAGGTAGCGTTGCGTGTCCGCCGCGGCGGCGAAGTGCAGGCGGTTGGGCAGGTCCGCGAACTCGAAGATGCGGAGCGCGGACTGGTTGGCCAGCCCGTCGTAGCAGCCTCCTGATGACCAGATCCCGCCGACCTGCTGGTACTTGTCGAAGACCGTGACGTCGAAGCCGTTCTCCAGCAGTACCTTGGCGGTGACGATTCCCCCGGGGCCGGCCCCGACAACACACGCTCTCATCCGCTGTCACTCTCCTTGGGTGGTCGGTGTCAACTTCCCTTTGGCGCTACCAGAGTTGCCGGTGCGGGGCCATCGGGTCGGACGGTGATGCCGTACGTCGCCCTCGTGGGTGTGGACGAGAAGACCGGGGTGTGGGCCGGCAGCAGGTGTTCGAGCAGGACGGTCGATTCGCGGAGCGCGAATTGCAGACCGACGCAGGCGCGGGGGCCGATACCGAAGGGGAAGTAGGCGCCCGGGTGGGCGGGGCGGCCGTCCGGGGCGGTGAAGCGCCGGGGGTCGAAGTGCTCCGGCTCCCGCCACAGTTCGGGGTCGCGGTGGGTGAGGTACGGGCAGACGAGGATGTCGGTGCCCGCCTCGATGGTGTGGCCGTCGGCGAGGGTGTCGGCCTCGGCGGCGTGGCGGGGCAGGAGCCAGGCGGAGGGGTAGAGGCGGAGCGTCTCGTGGACGAGGGCCTGGACGGCCTGGCGGCGCTGCGGTGAGCCCTCCTCGCCGGCGGCGAGAGCCTGTGCGCGGGCGGCGGGGTGCTGGTCGAGGAGCAGGTGGAGCCAGGTCAGGGTGGTCGCGGTCGTCTCGTGGCCGGCGGCGAGCAGGGTGACCAGCTCGTCGCGGATCAGCCGGTCGGTGTACTCGGGGCGCTCGGTGGCGGCGTCGGTCAGGACGTGCACGAGGCCAGGGCCGTCGGGACCCGCCGCCCCGCTGCGGGCGGCCTCGATGGCGCGCCGGGCCACCGCGTCGATCCGGGCGAGTTCGGCGGCGACGGCGCCCTGGGCTTCGGTGAGGTCGGCGGGCAGGGTCGGAAGGGCGGTCCCCACGGCCTCCACGGCGGCCAGTTCCTGCTCGGTTTCGTCGTCGAGAGGGTGCCCGGTGAGGGAGCGCCAGATGGCGTCGAGGGCGAAGCGGTGCATCTCCCGCCCGACGTCGAAGGTCTCCCCGGTACGGGCGTACCCGTCCCAGCGCTCGGCGGTGGTCCGGGCGGCAGCGGTGATCCGCTGCTCGTAGCGGCGCATCCCGGTCCCGGTGAACTGCCCCTGCAGCAGACGGCGTTGCCGCTTCCACGCCTCGCCCGTGGCGGCCATGACGCCGTCGCCGATCAGCAGGCGGGCGCGGTGGGAGCGCTTGACGTACCGCTCCGGGTGCCGGGCGAGTACATGCTGGACCGCCGCCGGATCGGTGACGAGAACGGTGGGCGCCGGCCCGATCCGGAACGCGGCGACGCCGCCGACCCGCTCGCGCACCTCGGCCAGCAGCTCGACCAGCTCACCTCCCCCCGCACGCCACCGCTGCACAAGTCCCGGCTCGGCTTCGGGCACCGGCCGCCCCGTGCGGGGAACGCGGGGAACGGAGGCGAGACCGGCTTCGGCTTCCATGTTTCTTCTCCTGGTCAACCGCTGGGCCCGGCCGCGGACTTGGCCGCGCCGGAGTACTGGCGCGAGTGCCGGCACGAGTGCGGGAACGAGCACTGGCACGACGGACTGTACGGGAGCGGGCACATCCGGTGACAGCCCGCGTCAACACGATCGCTGCCCCCGGGATGGCGCCACCGATGACGTTCCGCGACCCGCGGGGTCAGTACGGCCATGACTGAAGTGAACAAGCCGCCGGTCGTCTCCCGCCGGGAGTGGCTGACCGCGATCGACACCCTGCGCGTCCGGGAGAAGGCGCACACCCGCGAGGGCGACGCGATCGCCGCCGCCCGACGACGGCTGCCCATGACCGAGGTGGACCCGTCGGCCCCGCTCGTCACCGGCACGGGCCACGTCCCCCTGATCGACGTCTTCGAGGGCCGCTCCCAGCTGTTCGTGTCGTATCACATGTGGCACGACGGCCGTCCCGCCGCCGACCAGTGCGAGGGCTGCACCTTCTTCACCGGCCAGGTCCGCGAACTGTCCTATCTGCACCAGCGCGACGTCACCTTCGCCGTCTTCTGCCAGGGCCCCTTCGAGGAGTCCGACCGCTACCGCCGCTTCATGGGCTGGGAGCTGCCCTGGTACTCCGTACCCGCCGAGTCGCACGAACGGCTCGTCGCCGGCCGCCACTTCGGGATGAAGGCGTGCTACCTCCGCGACGGCGACCGCGTCTACGAGACGTACTGGACCACCGGCCGCGGCGTCGAACCCATGGCGCCGTCCTACGGCATCCTCGACATGACCGTCCACGGACGGCAGGAGACCTGGGAGGACTCCCCGCCCGGATGGCCACAGCCGTACGAGGCGCTCGGCCAGCAGTTCCGCAAGGACGGACGGCCCACCGCACAGTGGGCACGGATCGCCGCCGGCCACGACGACGACCTCCACAGCGGACAGCCCGGCACGGGGCCGGGCAGTTCGGGCTGCTGCGCGTGAACCCGAGCCCGACCGGCCGTCGCGACGGGCGTCCGTCCGGGGCTCAGACCGTCGGGTCTCTGACCGTCGAGTTCAGACCGTCGAGTTCAGACCGTCGGATCCCAGAGCCCCCGGGCCTCGTCGCGGGCGAGGTGCTCGGTGTAGACGCCGACCTTCCAGGCGATGACTGAGCGACATTCCTCCAACGCCTGTATCCGCTCCTCGACGCGCCGTTGATGGGCGTCGAGGAGCCGCAGGCGCTCGGCCTCGTTGCCCGGACCGTGCCGCACCAGCTCGGCGAACCGCTTGAGGTCGGCGAGCGGCATGCCGGATTCGCGCAGCCTGACGCAGATCAGCAGCCAGTCGACGTCGACCGGGGTGTAGCGCCGCCGGCCGCCCGCGGTGCGTTGGACCGGTCCGACCAGCAGGCCCTCGCGCTCGTAGAAGCGCAGCGCGTGCACGCTGAGTCCGGTCCGCTCGGCCACCTGGCCGATGCTCAGTGGCTCCGCGGGGGTCTCGGTGGTCGCCATACGGGCCAGCCTAGGACTTGATCTAGACCTCGCTCCAGCTCGTAGCGTCGTCGGCATGACCGCAACTGATCAGCAACCGCTCGGCTCGCCCTTCTGCGCCACCAGCACCGCCGAGGACGTCCTGCACGGCCTCGACCTCTCGGGCGCCACCGCCGTCGTGACCGGGGGCTACTCCGGGTTGGGTCTGGAAACCACCCGGGGTTTGGCCTCCGCCGGGGCCCGGGTCATCGTTCCGGCACGCCGGCCCGGCATCGCCCGCGCCGCCCTCGAAGGTGTCCACGGCTGTGAAGTCGTCCCCATGGACCTGGCGGACCTCGACAGCGTGCGCACCGCCGCCGCACGGATCAGCAACTCCCTCGACCGGCTCGACCTCCTCATGGCCGTCGCCGGCGTCATGGCCACCCCCGAACGACGCCTCGGACCCGGCTGGGAAGGCCAGTTCGCCGTCAACCACTTCGGGCACTTCACGCTCGTCTGCGAGCTCTACCCCCTCCTCGCGACCGGTGCCGGTGCGCGCGTCATCGTCAACAGCTCCGCGGGGCACACCCTGACCGACATCCGCCGACAGGACCCGCACTTCCGCACCGGATACGACAAGTGGCTGGCCTACGGCCAGTCCAAGACCGCCAACTCCCTGTTCGCGGTGCGGCTCGACGCCCTCGGGCGCGACGACGGCGTCCGGGCGTTCGCCCTCCACCCCGGCAAGATCATCACTGGGCTCCAGCGCGAGATGACGCTGCAGGAGCAGATCGACCGCGGCTGGGTGGACGGGCAGGGCAACGTGATCGGCGCCGACTTCAAGACGCCCTCCCAAGGCGCCGCCACCGGCCTGTGGGCAGCCACCTCCGCGCTCCTCGACGGCCGCGGCGGGCTCTACCTCGAAGACTGCGACATCGCACGCGTCTCCCACCCTGCCGAGCCCATGGATGACGGCGGCGTCCGCGCGTACGCCATCGCCCCGGAGGCGGCCGCACGGCTCTGGGACCTGTCCGCCGCGGCGACCGGCGCCACCCCGATCCCTCGCTGAACCCGCACTTCACCCGGCACGCGTCCGAAACGTGAGGTCCGTCCGCCCGGCCAGGTTCGAACACCCGGGCAGACCAGACCCAGGAGGACGTGCCACGGCCCAAAGATCACAGCCGTACGCTCGTGCACATGATTCAGCATCGAACCGTCGACGTGAACGGGATCCGACTGCACATAGCCGAAGCGGGCGAAGGCCCCCTCGTAGTACTCCTGCACGGCTTCCCCGAGTCATGGCACTCCTGGCGCCACCAGTTCGGCCCGCTGGCCGACGCGGGCTTCCGCGTGGTCGCCCCCGACCAGCGTGGCTACGGCCGCAGCGACCACCCCGACGACGTCGACGCGTACAGCATCCTCCACCTGGTCGGCGACGTCGTCGGCCTCATCCACGCCCTGGGCGAGGAGACTGCGTACGTCGTCGGGCACGACTGGGGCGCGCCGGTCGCCTGGCACACGGCACTCCTGCGGCCGGACATGGTGCGCGCGGTGGCGGGCCTGAGCGTGCCCCCGCCGTCCCGGGGAGCGGAGCCTCCGCTGGCCGCCATGGACAAGATGTTCGGCGGCCGCTTCTACTGGAACTACTTCAACCGCCCCGGCGTTGCCGACGCCGAGTTCGCGAAGGACACGCGCACCACGTTGCGGAAGTTCTTCTACTCGGCTTCCGGCGACGCCCCCGGGGACGTCAAGCAGCCGCTGGTCGACCCCGAGCGGGGCTGGCTCGCGGACATGCCGGACCCCGAGGTACTGCCGTCGTGGCTCACCGAGGACGATCTCGACGTGCTGACCGAGAGCTTCTCCAAGGGCTTCACCGGCCCCCTCAACTGGTACCGCAACCTCGACCGCAACTGGGAACTGACCGCCCCGTGGCACGGCGCCGTCGTCACCGCGCCCGCCCTGTACATCTACGGCGACCGCGACCTCGTGCCCGCTTTCCCCGGCACCCCCGAATTCATCGAAAGCCTCCCCGCCCGCATGCCCAACCTGTGGCGCGAGCCCATCGAACTGACGGGTTGCGGACACTGGACGCAGCAGGAACGCCCGGACGAGGTGAACGCGGCGCTCATCGAATTCCTCAGGTTCACCTGACGCCAGGCCGGGCCCGGCCTGGCAGTTGGGGGCGACGAGGTCCATCCGGCTGCCAGGTGTGGCCGTGCGCTTGGTGCGCGGCATCGGACTGGGCGCGGCCATGGTCACGCTGGCGGGCGCCGCCTTCGTCGGGCTGAAGCCTCAGGAGATCCCCAGGGCTCCAGCATCAGCCGCGTGGCCCAGCAGGTCGGCGGCTCCGCGGGCACTGCGGCCCTCGCCATGATCCTTCAGCGCACCTCCACAGACGCCCACACGCCCGCTGCCCTGGCCTCGGGGTTCGGTGACGCCTTCTGGTGGGCAGCGGCGTTCACCGCCGCGGCTGTTCCGCTCTGCCTCCTGCTGCCGGCCCGCCCCAGCCCGAACCAGAGGTCCAGAGGGCCACGCCCGCCGAAGAGCCCACCGGAGCGTGAGCGATCGGGGCGTCTCAGGCCGGGCCGGTCGGGAAGAGCGCCGCGGGCTTCAGACCGCGGATGCGTTTCGTACCTGCGGACCGCGACAACGAGGCGGAGGCGGCAGTGCGGGCGGCGACGGTCCAGATTGCGGTGGTGAGGCCGTAGGCGTCGGCGAGGACTCCGGCGACCAGTGCTCCGACGGCGAACCCGCCGGAGTCCTCGAGCCGAAGACTCCGGCGGGGCGACCTCGTTCTGCTCCGGACCGCTCAGCGACTCAGGCAACCGCCAGCTTCTGGATGCGCGGGTGGTTCTCCAGAGCCCACCGCACGGTCTTCGCCGGGCGGCCGAGCAGGGTCTCCAGCTCGTCGGTGATACCGCCGTATCCTCCGCGGCCGATGATCCGGGTCAGGGTCTTCAGGTGCTCCGCGATGTGCGGGTACGCGGACATGTGGGTGTCCACGTAGGTCTTGTTCCAGGTTTCGATGTCTTCGGGAACATAGGTGACCGGGCGTCCCAGCACGGCCGCGAAGTCCTCCGCGATCCCGTGCATGTCCTTCAGCTCCGGGCCGGTGAGCGCGTAGGACCTGGAGATGTGCGGCGCCGGGTCGGCCAGGATCTTCGCGCACAGTTCGGCGACGTCGTATCCGGCGATGGGCGCGAGCCGGTGGTCGCCGAAGGGCAGGCGCAGTTCACCGTCGGCCAGAGTGCTCAGGGCCAGCCAGGTCATGATGGGGTTCTCGACGAAGAAGGCCGCCTGGATGTTGACGGTCGGGACGCCGGACCACTCCAGCACCTGCTCGGCGACCCAGTGGGCCCGCTGCTGCGGCGACCAGTTGGCGACGAGTCCACCGAGCCGCGCGCGCCGCTCTTCCTCCGGCGCGGTCATGTTGTCGAAGGTCATGAACGACTGCTCGTACTCGGAGATGTTGACGAACACCTCGATGTCGCCCTTGGCCCGCGCCGCCGCGGCCATCAGGCTGACGGCGTCGGTGTAGTACGGCGACAGGCTCATGCTGAAGTAGATGCGTCGCACGCCCTTCAGCGCGGCGGTCACGTCGGCGATGGTGAGCAGGTCACCGACGAAGACCTCCGCCCCGGCTTGGCGGAGCGATTCTGCGCGTTCGTCGTCCTGCCGCACGAACGCACGCACCGGGTGCCCTTGTTCGATCAGCATGTCGACCATCGTCCGGCTCACACCACCGATCTCGCCGGCGGCACCGGTGATCAGGATGGGGTTGCGCTCTGACATCAAGGTGTCCTCTTCTTGTTGGGGGGTGGGTCAGCTTTTCGCTGGTCAGGAGGCCCGGGGGGCGTTTCCGCGTAAGCCTGCGCGTCAGCCGGCCAGGCGGTTGATCTTGCGGATCTGCTTGTCGAAGGCCCGGGCGGGAACGAGACGGCGCAGTGTGCTCACCCGTCCGGCCGTGGGGCCGGCGGTGTAGCGCAGCTTCGGCCTGACGTCGGTCGCCGCCGCGACGATCGCCTTGGCGACGACGGCGGGGGCGTCGCCGCCCCTGACCGCCTCCGCCAGCACGCGGTCGACCGTCTGCCGCTGCTTCGCGTAGGCGTGCAGGGGCGTGTCCGGCTTCCCGCTGTTGGCCTCGAACGCGGTCCTGGTGTAGGCGGGTTGCACGAGAATCGACCGGACGCCGTACTCCCGGACCTCGTGGTCCAGGGACTCGGAGTAGCCCTCGATCGCGTGCTTGGAGGCGGCGTAGACGGCCATGTACGGCTGGGGCATGAATCCCAGTACGGACGAGATGTTGATGATGCGCCCGCGCCGCTGAGCGCGCATGTACGGCAGGACCTCCGTCACCATGCGCATGACCCCGAAGACGTTGGTGTCGAAGACGGCCTGGGCCTGCTCTACGGAGGTTTCCTCCGCCGCACCCGTCGAGCCGACGCCGGCGTTGTTGACCAGGACGTCGATCCGCCCGAACCGCTCGCTCACCTCCTGGACCGCCGCGGCGACCGAGGTGTCGTCGGCCACGTCGAGGTCGAGGAACGTCACACCGTCGAGCGGGGTGACGCGTGAGGTGTCCCGGCTCGTGCCGACCACGTCGAAACCCGCTGCTGCCAGTGCGAGCGCGGTTTCCTTCCCGATGCCGGATGAGGCACCGGTCACGAGCGCCACCGGCCGATCTGTTGTCATCATGACTCCCGCAAGCATTGAAAAACCGATCGGTTTCCATCACTGTAAACCGATCGGTTTCCGCATGCAAGCTCAGGCAGGGAGAAGGACGGCATTGGGCAGGATCAGTGCGCAGGAGAGGCGCGAGAGCGTCATCCGCGCGGCGATCGCCGAGTTCGCGATCGCCGGCTACCACGGCACCACCACCGCGGCGATCGCCAGGCGCGTCGGCGTCACGCAGCCGTATCTCTTCCGGCTCTTCCCGGACAAGAAGGCGATCTTCGTCGCCGCCTTGACTCGGAGCATGGAAGACACCCGCCTGGCTTTCGAGAGGGCGGCCGAGGGGGTGGAGGGCGGCGAGCGGGCCCTCCAGGCCATGACGAACGCTTACGTGCAGCTGATCTCGACGCGCCCCGAAACGCTCCTGATGCAGATGCAGGGATACGTCACCGTGGCGGCCGCCGAGGCGCAGGGTGATGACCTGATCGGCGAGGTCGTCCGGGCCGGCTGGATGAGGATCTGGGAGACCGTGCACCTGTCACTGGGGGCCGATGCCGACGACACCGCAGGCTTTTTCGCCTACGGCATGCTCGGCACCACTCGTGCGGCCATGGGGCTCCCCCCGAACGCCGTGCGGTGAGAGAGCGTTCCGGAGGGGTGATGCGTCAGCGCACGCCCGCCGCGTCGAGCAGAGTGATCACCGTGGGCGCGATGAGCCCTGTCAGCTGGTCCGCTCCGATGCCCGCGCGGGCGCTGCCCCCGTCGAAGACCAAGCTGAGCTGCCGGGCCAGCAGACCGGGGTCGCTCGCCCCGCCCTGCTCGGCCTCGGCGCGAAAGAAGGCGGTCAGGTTCTCCTTGACCCCATGGGCGACCCGACTCGCAGGGTGACTCTGGTCCTTGAGCTCGATCTGCGCGGCAAGGAAGGGGCAGCCGTAGAACTCGGGCGCGCCCGACTGCGATTCCACCTGTTCGAAGACATGCAGAATCCGCTCCCGGGGTGAACGGTCGTCGTCCGCCGCGGGCAGGAGTGTTGCCACGTAGGCGGAAGTACGCCGCTCCAGACTCGCCGCGAGCAGTTCGTCCTTGCTCTCGAACAGCTGGTACATGGAGCGCTTCGACACTCCCGCCGCCTTGCACAGGGCCTCGACGCCGATATTGACGCCGTCCCGGTAGGTAAGTGTGGCCGCCGCCTCCAGCAGCCGCTCCCTGGGGCTTTGTTTCACTTCGGTGGTCATACCGCGAGGTTAACCCAAAGGGAAGCAAAAGAAAACCGATCGGTTTCCCGGGTGGCGTCCTCGCGGAGGCTCGGCGACGGCCTGGGGGAAGGGCCGTCGCCGAGCCGTGATGGTGTGCGCGCCTGTCGTCCCCGGCAGGGCGGCACACACCGGGGCCACTCCGAGTAATGGCCCCGTCCCGGGGGTGCTGGGGGCTTTCGCTATGCCGGGGCCGCCGTCTTCTCGGGCGTCGTCTCCACCGGGATGCGGTGCAGCCCCTTGCGGTCGTACCAGCCGAGTACGGCGAAGCCGAAGAGAGCGGCCGCCACGAGGCCGGCGGCCATCATGACCCAGCCGCGGGTCAGACCCGCGTCGCCCTGGGCGTCGTAGTGAGGATCGAACGGATTCCGCCGGTGATCTGCCGCAGCGGCTCGAACTCCGCGAGGAAGCGGTAGAAGCCGGGCAGCGCCTCGATGGGGGTGGTGGCGCCGGCCGTCGGCACCGCCATCCCGATGAAGACCAGCGTGACCACCAGCATGCCGGGCGTGCCGAAGACGGCGAGGAGGGTGAGCGCTCCGATCACGGTGACGGCGATGGCGCACACCGAGTACAGCCACAGCAGCGGCAGATGGGAGGCGTCCATGCCCATGATGCCGACCGCGCCGGCCAGGACCAGAGTGCCCACCAGCAGGGACAGTCCGGCCATGAGGGTGCTGCTGATGGCGAGGGTCTGCACCCGGGTCGCCCGGATCAGTGGGCGGTGCAGGCGCAGTGGGCCCATGTCGTTGTGGGTGTAGCCGAGGGCGTGGTCGACCTGGCCGCTGATGACGTTGGCGGAGAGCATGCCGACGACCACCAGGGTGAGCGCGTAGTAGAACGCCGTCAGGCCCAGGCCGCTGTGCGAGTCGAGCGGATGGCCGTCCTCGACCGTGACGGCGGCCGGGTCGGTGAGCAGAACGCGTGCCGCGGCGGGCAGCTTCGCCTGCTGAGAGTCGGTCTGTGCGGTCAGCTCCCTGCCCACCTGAAGCGAGGCCTTCTCGGCCGCCTGGGTCGTCGCGGTCCGAGCCAGGCCGGAGCCCACGCTGCCGGCCGACTGGTTGGTCAGCACTGTCAGCGTCGGGCGGGCCGGGGTTCCGGTGGGCGACGTGCCGGTCAGTGCGGTGGTGGAGGAGGTGAAGTCGGCGGCGACGACGAGCGCGCCGAACAGCTTGCCCTCGCCGAGCTCCTCCTTCATCTCCTTCTCGTCCATCACTTTCCAGTCGATCTTGTCCCCGCTCGCGGTGGCCTTCTTGATCGACTCGGTGATCTGAGCCCCCAGGTTGACCTGCTTGCCGCCGACAGCGGCTCCCTTGTCCGCGTTGACCAGGCCGACGGGCAGCTTGGTCATGTGGCCGGCCGGGTCGATATTGGCGCCGACATAGAACACGGCGAACAGCAGCGCGAGTACGCCCGTGATGACACCGTTGGCGATCCACAGAGGTTTGGCGCGCAGGACGCGGAAGGGGTGAATGCCACTCATGGAGTACGTGTCTCTCGGTCGGTGGACGCGGAACGCTTCGCCGGGGGCTGCCATCCGCCGGTGACTTCCTTGACGGGCTTGTGGGGGAATCGGCGCTGGGCGTACTCCTGCGCGTGTGAGCCCGGCAGGACGTACAGGGTTTCCTTCTTGTCCTGGAGCGGTCGCAGCACGGTGTCCATGAACGACTTGCGGTCGTCCAGGTACGGGCCGAGGACGTCCTCGCCGGCGGGGCAGACGGCAAGGCAGTAGCCGGACTTGTAGCCAGGGGGCGAGGACAGGCTCTGCCACATGGAGGCGCTCTCGGCATCGGTGACCCGGGAGCGGTAGTCGGCGGCGTCCTCGCTGTCGGCCACGGTCTGGGCCCAGTCGGTGAACCCGCTCATGAACTCGCGGTAGTTGTGGGTGGTGCAGGCCAGCGCGTCGAAGGCGCCGTCCTTGGCGATGGCGCCGACCGGGCAGGCTGCGACGCACAGCTTGCAGTCGATGCAGGGGTTGTAGTCCAGCTGCTGCCCGTACTCGCTCACCTCCGCGTCCACCAGGACGGTGACCAGCAGCACGAAGCTGCCGAACTTCGGGTGGATGACGTTGCGGTGCAGACCCATCACGCCGAGTCCGGCGGCCACCGCGACCGTCTTGTGCGCCACCACCCAGATCCGCTCCCTGGGGAAGCGGTCCATCTCCTGCGGGAAGCCGACGGAGGGGTTGAGCGCTCGGTAACCGGCGTCCTGGAGCGCCTGGGTGACCCTGCGGGCGGCGTGGTTGGCCTGCTCGTCGGCCTGGTGGAACTCCTGGTTGGCCACACTGCGCGCCGGGGAGCGGCAGTTGTCGCGGTTCATCCGGACCGCCATCGCGATCAGGGTGCGGGTCCCCGGCAGCGCGGCCAGCGCGTACTCGCGCTCGCCGGCCAGATCGGGGTGGTCCAGGCTCACCGCGGCGGCGTCGTCCGCACCGGCCGCCAGGCACAGCTCGCGCAGCCATTCGGCGTCGATCACCGCCGGTGGGCGTGCCGCGTCACCGGCTGCACGCCGGGTGAGTACGGCCTGTACCGACGGGTGGGCGGCCAGCTTCGCCGGAAGCCTGGGACTGGGCAGTTGCCCCTCGGCGTCGCGCGCGGCAGTCATCCGTGCTCCTTGTGACTCGGGTCCGGAACCCGCCCACCCGCACGACGAGAAACCGATCAGTTTCATCACCGTAAACTGATCGGTTTCCGCATGCAAGACCGAGTTGCAAACCCCGAGTCGCGGGCCCGGGTCGCGCACCCCGCAGACAGCCCCTACAGGGCTGCGAGCCCCGCAGCCGACTCCCCGCCGTCCCGCCACCCCGCCACCAACGCCCGCAGTGCCCGCTCGTAGCAGTCGGCGACCGCGAGCTCCGGTGGCTCGTTCCCGGACAGCACCAGGGAGACCAGGCCGTGGGCCATACCCCAGACCGACAGCGCGATGACCTCGGGGTCGGACGCGGAACCGAACTGCCCGGCCCGCTGTCCGCGGCGCACGGCGTCGACGAGGGGCCGGTACGTCTCGACGACCTCACGCGGCCTGTCCGCATGGGACGGGCACTGGGCGCTGCGGTCGGAGAAGAGGATCGCGTAGAGGTGCGGGTTGGCCACGGCGTATTCGCGATAGGCCAGCCCGATACGGATCACATCACCGGCCGGGTCGTCCGTCGGGCGGACGGTGGCCAGGCGCTCGGCGAAGAGGCGCACGGCCTCCTGGTACAGGCTGCTGAGCAGACCGGCCTTGCTGCCGAACAGCGAGTAGACCGCCGTGGTCGAGGTCTTCACGTCCGCGGCGAGCTGCCGAAGGCTCAGCGCGGCTGTACCGCGGTCGAAAACCGTGGCGGCCGCGCGATGCAGGAGCCGGAGCCGCAGCGATTCGTCATGTGTCTTGGGTCTGGCCATGGCTCCAAGCGTATGACAACACCGTTACGAATCTGCCGCGAAGGCGGCAGGCCACATCCGTAGCTGGGCGAGGAGGCAGAGCCAGACGCCGGTAAACCGATCGGTGTCGAGCAATGAAAACACTGTTATGGTTTCTCGCATGGACATCGAACGCACACCTGACGAGCGCTTCGACGGCCTCTCCGACTGGCCGTACCGGCCCCGGTACGTCACGGTCGGTGAGGGCCTGCGCCTGCACTACGTCGACGAAGGGCCGCCCGACGGACCGGTCGTGGTCCTCGCTCACGGCGAGCCGACCTGGGGCTACCTGTACCGCCGGATGATTCCCGGCCTGGTGGCGGCCGGCCGACGCGTCCTCGTTCCCGATCTGATCGGATTCGGCCGCTCCGACAAGCCGGTCGACCGGGCCGCGTACACCTACGAGTCCCACGTGGCCTGGACCGGTGACTGGCTGGACCAGCTCGGCCTCACGGACATCACCTTGTTCGGTCAGGACTGGGGCGGGTTCCTCTTCCTCGTGCACGTCGGGCTCACCCCCGACCGTTTCGCGGCCGTGGTCGCCGCCAACACCGGCCTGGCCGCACCGGACGTCATGGCCTCGTTCACGCCGGAGCAGTTCGCGCCCGCGGCCGGTGCCTTCCTGCACTGGCTGGAGCAGTCCGAGTCATCGGACCTGACCGCCTCGTGGGCCGTAGGCAGCCCGGACAGCGCTCTCAACCAGACCGCCCATGTCCTCAACCCGGAGGACGCGGCCGCTTACGACGCTCCGTTCCCGTCCGATCGGCACTTCGCCGGAGTGCGGCAGTTCCCGCACCTCGTACCGCTCGACGCCACCGACCCGCCCGCCTCGATGCTGAGCCGCGCCTGGGCGGGGCTGACGGCCTTCGAAAAGCCGTTCCTCACCGCCTTCGCCGCACACGAGGACATCACGCGCGCCTTCGAGCAGGTCTTCCAGGAGCGCATCCCGGGCGCGAAGGGCCGGGGCCATCTGACGGTCCCCGACGCCGGCCACTTCCTGCAGGAGCAGCAGCCGGACCTGCTGGTCGAGGCGATCCTCAGCCTCGCCTGAAAACCAAGCAATTACCCAGGAGAACCACCCATGTTCGAAAAATTCGGGCGTCTGCTGCACCGCCGACGAAAGCCCCTGCTGATACTGACCGTGCTGTTCGCCGTCCTGTCCGGCGCCTACGGAGCCGGCGTCTTCGGCTCCCTGACACCGCTCGGCTTCCAGGACCCCGGCTCCGGCAGCGAGCGCGCGGCCCGGATCGCCGAGAAGGCGTTCCCGCAGCGGACGCCCGATGCGGTGATCGTCTACCGCGACGAGGACCGCACCGTCGACGACCCTTCCTTCCGGCATGCGGTCGTCAAGCAGGTGGAGTCCCTGCCGAAAGCGGACGTCACCAGCTACATGCACTACTGGCAGACCAAGATGCCGGCGCAGGTCAGCCACGACCGGCACGCCACCTACGTGGCACTGAACCTCCACGGCAGCAGCGAGAAAGCCAAGGAGGACGCGTACGAGGCGATCAAGGACAAGATTCCGGCACCCGGCCTGGAGACCCTCCAGGGCGGAACGGTGCCCACCGGCCACCAGGCCAGCGAGAAGATCGAACACGACCTGAGGATCGCGGAAATCATCTCGGCCCCCGTTCTCTTCCTGCTCCTGCTGGTCGTGTTCGGCAGTCTGACCGCGGCCTTCCTCCCCCTGATCGTCGGCGTGCTCTCCATCCTCGGGTCGATGGCCGTCCTGCGGACCATCGCCAACATCACCGACGTGTCCGTGTTCTCCATGAGCCTGGTCACGATCCTGGGTCTCGCGGTCGCCATCGACTACGGCCTGCTGATCGTGAGCCGCTACCGCGAGGAACTGGAGGCCGGCTACACCGGCGAAGAGGCGATCGGGCGCACCATCGCCACGGCCGGGCGCACCGTGGTGATCTCCGGCACCACGGTCGCGGCGGCGCTCGCCGGCCTGACCCTCTTCCCGTCGACGTTCCTGAAGTCGATGTCGTACGGCGGTGTGGCCGCGGTCGTGCTGGCGGTGCTCTTCTCGCTGGTCGCGCTGCCCGCGGTGCTCGCCGTGATGGGCCCGAAGGTCAACGCCTTCCCGCTGCGCCGCAAGAAGGCCGTGCGCGCGACGGCGGCGGGTGAGGGTTCCTGGTACCGGTTCGGGCACGGCCTGATGCGGCGTCGGTGGGTCGTGGTGGTGGGCGCGGTCGGCCTGCTGCTGACGCTCGCCCTGCCGTTCTCCAAGATCGAGTTCGGCTCCATCAACGCGCAGCAGCTGCCGAGCAGTTCCGAGGGCCGCCAGGTCTTCAACGCCATGGAGCACGACTTCGACGGCGACGCGGTGAAGTCCATCGACTCGCTGCTCGTGCTGAAGTCCGACGGGACCTCGAAGGAGCAGAGCGCGGCTCTGAAGGCGTACGCCGAGCGGCTCGGCGCCACCGAGGGCGCCACGAGCGCCCGGATCAGCGGCATCGAGGGCACCACGGCCCGGGTCTCCGTCACCTACGACGGCAATCCCATCTCGACCCACGCGCGCGACCTGGTGAACCGGATCAAGGAGGTACCGGCACCGCCGGGCGCCCAGGCCTACATCGGCGGCGAGTCGGCGATCTACGACGACACCCTGGACGCACTCGGCGAGACCCTGCCGTGGATGCTGCTCTACATCGCGGTGATGACGTACGTCCTGCTGTTCCTCGCGTTCGGCTCGGTGCTGCTGCCGCTGAAGGCGATCGCGATGAACATGCTGTCGCTGACCGCGACCTTCGGAGTCCTGGTCTGGATCTTCCAGGACGGCCATCTCAACGGCCTGCTCGGCTTCGATCCCACGGGCAACATCGAACCCAACATGCCGATCATGCTGTTCGCACTGATCTTCGGACTCTCCATGGACTACGAGGTGTTCCTGGTGTCCCGGATGCGGGAGCAGTACGACAAGCAGGGCGACAGCACGGAGGCCGTGGCGACCGGGCTCCAGTCCATCGGCCGGCTGGTCGTGAGCGCGGCGCTGCTGATGTGCGTGCCGCTCGCGGCGATCGGGATGAGCGATGTGCTGACCATCAAGCTGTTCGGCGTCGGCATGGTGTTCGCGGTCCTGACGGACGTGCTGGTCGTGCGCATCCTGCTGGGAACGGCCGTCATGAGACTGCTGGGGAGGGCGGCCTGGTGGGCTCCGGCACCACTGGCACGCTTCTACGACCGGTTCGGCATCAAGGAGACCGACGCGCCGGCCGACGACACCGCCGACAAGCCGGTCCCCGTCGGCGTGGGCTGACCTCTGCGAGCGGGGTGCCGGTGACACACGGGCACCCCGCCGGGGACTCACTCCGCCCGCCGTTCCGGAGGCTCACTCCGCCGACCGCTCCCCCGTCCCGCACGCACGGCGATCATGCCGACGATGGTTCGCGTCCTCCTGGGCCAGGCGCCGCAGAAGCCTGACGACCGGCTCGAACAGCACGGTGAGGACCACCGCCCGCTCGGCGAGGGCGATGCGGTCCTCGATCCCTTCGAACTGCGCGAAGTCCAGGTCCGCTGTGGAGGTGGCGAGCCGTGCGTAGGGGATGAGGTCCTCGGCCGTGTAGTCGGTACCGAGGCGGCTCAGCGCCGCGAGACTCTCGGCGAGTGCCGGACGGTGCGGTGAGGCGTCGGAGATCTGCCAGCCCATGTTCTCGATGAGAGCCTCGACCCGCGCGGCGGCTCCGCAGGGCGCCTCCCCCTGCCTCCCGTCCTCCGCCTCCATCTCACCCCCGACACCGTTCCGGAGTGGCTCTACGACACGGTCGGGAAACTCGGCCTCAAGCTCCGACTCGGCCTGGACGACGCCGACATCGACCAGGCCGGACAGACGGGTGGAGAGCTCACCATCCCCGGGATTCACGGATACGGAACGACACCCTGAAGCCACGACCCCACGCGACTGCTCCCTCCCATGAGCTTGCGCCCGGAAACCGATCGGTTTACCGTAGTGGAAACCGATCAGTTTCCAAGCGATTCTTGTGGAGGCAGTCATGACCGCTTTGAAGGGCGCCAACGTCTTCGTCACCGGCGGCAGCCGGGGCATCGGCAAGGCGCTGGTGGAAGAGCTGTACGCGCGCGGTGCCGCCAAGGTCTACGCCACGGCCCGCGACCCGCGCAGCGTTACGCACCCCGACGCGGTCCCGGTGGCGCTGGAGGTCACCGACCCGGCCTCCGTGGCGGCGGCCGCCGCTCAGGCGGAAGACGTCACCGTGCTGATCAACAACGCCGGTGCCGCGGTCGGCGCCTCCTTCCTCGACTCCCCGGTCGACGACGTACGCCGGGAGTTCGAGACCAACTTCTACGGCCCGCTGCTTCTCACCCGCGCCTTCGTGCCGATCATCGAGCGCAACGGCGGCGGCCACATCCTCAATGTGCACTCCGTGCTCTCCTGGCTGGCCCTCGGCGGCTCCTACAGCGCCTCCAAGGCCGCCCTGTGGTCGCAGTCCAACTCCCTGCGCCTGGAGCTTCAGCCCCGCGGCATCGCCGTCACCGGACTGCACGTCGGATACGTCGACACGGACCTGGCGGCGGGCGTCGACGCACCCAAGTCCAGCCCTCGTGACGTCGCCGCTCTCGCCCTCGACGGCATCGAGACGGGCGCGTACGAGGTGCTCGCCGACGACATCACGCGGCAGGTCAAGGCGGGCCTGGCCGGCGACCTGGCCGGGCTGTACGAGCAGCTGGCCAAGTAGGACAGGGAAGACAGGACAGGGAGACGGCGAGATGCCCAGCCAGGAGTCACGTCCCACGATTCACATCCCGGGGACCACCACACACACCATCGCCCCGCGCGCAGGACGTGCCGGCCGCGAGGGAACGCTCCGCTACCTCAAGGCGGGCAGCGGTGCCTCGCTGGTCCTGCTGCACACCGTGCGCACCCAGGCCGAGCACTTCCGTCTCCTCATCCCGCTGATCGCGGATCGGTACACCGTGTACGCCCTCGATCTGCCGGGGATGGGTTACTCCGAGATCGTGCCCGGGGCGTCGTACGACGAGCCCGCCATGCGCGCGGGCGTCGAGCGGCTTCTCACCGAACTCGACCTGCATGACGTGACGTTGGTCGGGGAGTCCATGGGGGCGGTGCTCGCCCTGACCACCGCGGCCGATCTCCCGGAGCGGGTACGGCGCGTCGTCGCGGTCAACACCTACGACTTCCGCGGCGGGATCGCCCGCTCCAGCCTCCTCGCCCGCGTGGTGGTCAGCGGTGTCCTCGCGCCCGGGGTGGGCCCGGTGATCGCGGGTGTGGAGCCCAAGCCCGCCCTCCGCGCAATCCTCCAGGGCGGCCTGGACGACAAGAGCGCGCTGCACGAGGACTACGTGGACGAGCTCCTCCAGGTGGGCAGCCGTCCCGGCTACCCGACCGTCGCCCGGGCCGTGTACCAGGCTCTGCCCAGCCTCATCGCGGCCCGCTCGCGCTACCCCGAGGTCAAGGCCCCCATCCACCTCGTCTACGGGGAGAAGGACTGGTCCCGGCCCTCGGACCGGGAGGCCAACAAGCGGCTGCTGCCGGCCGCCGACTTCACCCAGGTCCCCAACACCGGCCACTTCATCGCCCTCGAACGGCCCGACGTGCTGGCCGACCTGTTGAACGCGGTGGCCTGACCACCAGGACCACTGACCCAAGGAGCAGTGCGTGGCAGAGATACAGATCGAGTTCGATGTTCCGGCTGAGATGCGTGACGGCACGGTGCTGCGCGCGGACGTCTACCGGCCCGGCGGCCCGGGGCCGTGGCCGGTCCTGCTGAGCCGGCTGCCGTACGGCAAGCAGACGCCCATGATGACCAGCATGCTCGATCCGTTGGCGGCTGCCCGGCGCGGGTTCATGGTGGTCATCCAGGACACCCGTGGCCGGTTCGCCTCCGAGGGGGAGTGGGATCCATTCACGTACGAGGAGAGCGACGGCTACGACACCGTACGGTGGGCCGCCGCCCTTCCCGGCGCGAACGGCTCCGTCGGCATGATCGGCGGCAGCTATTTCGGCAACACGCAGTGGATGGCGGCGCTGTCCAAGCCGCCGGAGCTGAAGGCGATCGCACCGATGGTCACGTGGTCCGATCCGGACGACGGGCTGTGGACGCGCGGCGGCGCGATCGAACTCGGCCTCACCGTCCCCTGGTCCCTCCTGCAGGGCGCCGACACCCTGATGCGCCGTCACAGCGCGGACCTCGACGGGCTCGTGAGCGGCATCACCGGGCTCATACGCGATTTCGACGCCCTGGCGGACGGCAGTTACGGCGAACTCCCCGCCGGACGGTTCCCCGCGTTCGCCCGCCACGACCTGCCCGAACTCGGCTACGAACGCTCCCGCCGCGAGCCCGAGTGGGCGGCGTCGTGCCGTGTCACGGGCCGGCACGACGAGGTCGATCTGCCCACCTTCCAGGTCGGCGGCTGGTACGACGTCTTCAGCCAGGGCACGCTCGACAACTTCACCGCCATGCGCCGGGCCGGCCGGCCGGCCACGCTGATCATGGGCCCGTGGGCCCACACCAACTGGCGGCACGTGGTCGGGGACGTCAACTTCGGCTTCGGCGCGCACTCCGACTACATGGCCATGCGCGGGCGCCTGTCGGACATGCAGCTCGACTGGTACCAGCGCACGATCGGCGACGGCGAGGCACTGGAGCCGGACACGGGCAAGGTGCTGCTGTTCGTCATGGGCGTCAACCAGTGGCGCGAGGAGACGGAATGGCCCCTGTCGCGAGCCGTCGACACGGACTTCCACCTCCGCGCGGACGGACGCCTCACCCCTGAGCCGCCGTCCACCACCGAGCAGGCCGAGGAGTTCACCTACGACCCCATGGACCCGGTACCCACCACCGGCGGCGCGCTCCTCCTGGGCGGCGGGCTCCTGATGGCCGACGAGTCCCGGCCCGGCCCGCTCGACCAGACGGTCGTGGAGGCGCGCGAGGACGTCCTGGTCTTCACCACCGAACCCCTCACCGAGGACACCGAGGTGACCGGCCGCGTCAAGGCCGTGCTCTTCGCCGCCACGGACGGGTCGTCGACCGACTGGGTGGCCCGCCTGTGCGACGTCGACGAGAACGGCGTCTCCCGCAATGTGACCGACGGCATCGTGCGGGTGCGCGCGGCGACGCCGGGCGAGGCCGCCGAGCACGTCGTGGACCTGTGGTCGACCAGCATCGTCTTCCGGGCAGGTCACCGCATACGGCTCCAGGTCACCTCCAGCAACTTCCCCCGCTGGGACCGCAACCTGAACACGGGCGAGCCCGAGGAGAGCGCGACCACGGCCCGAGTGGCTCGACAGCAGGTCTTCCACGACTCCGCCCGGCCCTCCCGCATCGTCCTGCCGGTGGTCCCGGGCTGACAGGGACCGGCGGGCAGCCCCGTCGACCTCGTGGGCCATGACTGGGGCAGCGCCCTCACCGTCCGCGTCGCCTCGCTGCGTCCCGAACTGGCGAGGACCTGGGCCGGCGGAGACGAGGCGATCAGCCCCGCATGCCCGCCCATCACGCCGACCATCTCGCAAAAGTCCGGACCACGAACCTTGCCCTGCTGGACAGCGGTCACTGGCCGCAGCTCCAGCAGCCGCGGGAACTCGCCCCGGCTTAGTACTCCAGCCGGAGATGTGATCTTGCTGGTGGGGTGAGCCGAAGCGCGATAGGTGTCACCAAGGCAGCGTGTTGTCACAAGGACTCTCGACCCCTGTCAGCTGTCAGGCGGTGAGTGCCGTGCGCAGGGTGGTGGCCATCAGGTCGATGGCTTCCTTCCCGGCCGTTACCGGGCCGGTGTGGGTGAAGTAGTGGTCGGCGTCCTGGAAGCAACGATGGGTGACCGGAACGCCGGCAGCTTCCAGGGCCTTGGCATAGGCATCGCCCTCGTCGCGCAGGCGGTCGTTCTCCGCGGTGATGACCAGGGCGGGTGGCAGTCCGGCGAGGTCGTCGGCCAGCCCGGGCGACACCAGCGGATGGGCGAGGTCGGCGGGTTGCGGGACGTAGGCGGCGGTGAAGACCCGCATGAGCTGAGGGGTGAGCAGGGGCTTGGCGATGGGTGACTGCTTGGTGGCCGGGTCGGCGAGCTGGTCGAGTGGCGCGGAGTCGATGATCTGGAGGCGGGGCGTGAAGGTGCCGCGGTCCCGAGCCGTGCGGCAGACCGCGGCGGTCAGGTTGGCCCCGGCGCTGTGCCCGCCCACGGCGAGTCGCGAGCCGTCCCAGTTGTTGGCGGGGCCGTTCTCGGCCACCCAGGCGGTGACGTCGTATGCCTGGATGACGGGTACGGGGTACGGCCGCTGCGGGGCGACGGCGTAGTCCACGTTGATCACCACGCATTCAGCCGTGGCGGCTATGTAGCGGCAGATGTGGTCGTCCTGCTCGGGGCGAGCGACCACGAACCCGCCACCGTGGAAGTTGACGTACACGGGGGCAGGGGCTGCGGCGGCGGCCGGCGGGCGGTAGACGGTGCAGGTCACCGGTCCGGCGCTGGTCTCCACCCGGATGGCTTCCGTGCGCTTCGGGATGTCGGTGAAGCGCAAGTCCTTGTGCACGCGGCTCATCATTCGGCCCAGCAACAGCTGAACCCCTCTGGCCTGGATTCTGGTCCTGAATGACATGACTGACCCCATCGCTACAAACTTAAAGTAACAGGATTCCTGATAATGGAGACTCCTCGCTGATCACGCAAGGGGGAGCCACGAGCCGACTGCCGAAGGGTGGAGGGAAGCCCCCGGGCGTAGCGCCCCGCCTGTTCGTCCAGGCCTCATGTGGCTCCAAGCTCACCTGGCTGCGTCCATCGGAGGCAGCCGCGGCCGCAGCAGCGGCCTGAGCCCCGGTCGGGTCCGCTCTCCTGGCTCCGCACCAGAACGGTGTCGGCCATGGCGGCCACCGCGCCTGCGCGTAGCGCGGCCGTCACATCGGCGGCGGTGGCGATTCCGCCCGCGGCGATGACGGGCAGGGCGACCGCGTGGCGGACGGCGGCGACCAGGTCGGACAGCTGGACAGGGGCGGGCAGCCGGGCGGGGTGAGCGTGGCCGCGTGCCCGCCGGCGTCCGGGCCTTCCCGCCATACTCCATGGAATCGCCGGCCCCGAGATCCAGGGACTCTCGATCTTTGGTACTGGTGACAGAAGGGCCGTCGAATGAGCATTTGTGACAAGCCGAACGCCTCGTTGGCGCCGACCAGGCTGCCTCGCCCCGTCCTGTGGACCAGCTCATCCGGCTTCGCCGGTGACAAGCTCTGAGCTTCGGCGCATGGGGGCTGGTGGGGAGACGGCTGCAGCCACCGGTGATCATCGTCATGTGTGTGGACCAATGATCAAGCGGCGGCCGCGGGGCACAGCGTAGGGCCTGCCCGCTGGCAGGCGATGTTCGAGGGCTTGCTGGGACGGATCGCGGGCCGCTGCGGGCGGGTCGAACCCCGGTTTAGGGTCCGCCAGTTGGTGCTGGAGCTGCTGGCGGACCTGCCGCGCAAGAACTGCTGGACGATCGCCGAGCATGCCGGGGAAACCAGCCCGGACGGGTTGCAGCACCTGCTCGGCCGGGCCAAGGGGGACGCCGACCTGGTGCGGGACGAACTGCGCGCGTTCGTGGTGGACAACCTGGCCGACGACCAGGCCGTGCTGGTCGTCGATGAGACCGGCGACCTGAAGAAGGGCACCCACACCGTCGGCGTGCAGCGCCAGTACACCGGCACCGCCGGACGGATCGAGAACGCCCAGGTCGCCGTCTACCTCACCTACACCTCCCGGCACGGCCACGCAGGCATCGACCGCGCGCTGTGCCTGCCGAAGTCGTGGACATCCGACCCCGCGAGGTGCCGCCGGGCCGACATGCCCGACGGGGTCGGCTTCGCCACCAAGCCACAGCTCGCCGCGCAGATGATCGAGCGGGCACTGGACGCCGGCGTTCCGGCCGCGCGGGCGGCGGGCGACGAGATCTACGGCGACAACCCCCACCTGCGCGCTGTCCTGGAACGGCGTCAGCTCGGCATCATGCCGCACGAACATCAAGTCACGTGAGACACCCTCTAAGCCTTGATTGGTGCCACCGACCTGGCCGCCTGCTCGATCTTCGCGCAGTAGGCTGCACGGGCTTCCTCGTCGATCTGCTGCTCGTTTTCGGCGCGCACTCCGGTCCGGCCGTCGAGGCCCTCGCGCAGGATATCGGCGTGCCCGGCATGCCGGATGGACTCGCCGAGAACATGGACCATGATGGCGAACAGGTTCGTGTTGGGATAAGGCTCCGGCCACCACGGCACGTGGCCGGGAGCGTCGAGGGGAAGCTCGTTGATCGTCGCGTCCGAGTGTTCCCACGTGCGCCGGTAGAACCCGACGATCTGATCGCGGGTCTCGTCCTCGGTCGCCCACAGATCGCTGCCGTCGGAGTCCTGCCACCGGGGCAGCGGTTCCGGGGAAGGGCGGTCGAAGACCTCGCCGAAGTACCTGGCCTCGACGGTGGCCACGTGTTTGACCAGGCCTAGGAGGTTGGTCCCGGTCGCTGTCAAAGGTCGGCGGGCGTCGTATTCGGACAAGCCGTCGAGTTTCCAGAGCAGCGCCTTGCGGTCCCGCCGCAGTCTCCCGTGCAGGTTGTCTTTCGCGAATTCATCGATCATGCGGCATGAGCCTGCCATGGGCTGCTCGTGCTCTCAAGATCCCGTAAGTGGTCCGCAACGACTGGCAGAGCCGAGGCCTGGCCATGGCCGCCGCCCTGCGATACAGAGCACACCGTGAGACCGGTCCGTTTACAACTTTCCCGTCCTGAAGTCCGCGCTGCTCTTGAGGACCGCGGAGTCCATGCTCCAGTTCTCCGGCTGAACTCTTTCCCAGAGACTTCCCTTTCCGAGTTCCCTGCCCAACTGGTCCTCCCGACGGAACCACTGCTCAGCGCTTCTGATCCTGTCGGGGTGAATTTCGTCGAGCAGCGCGTAGTCCCTGGTGATGATCCCGTACTTCCACACATTCCAGAAGCCGGTGAAATTGTCACGGAAGCTCATGGTGCTTTTGTCGTCGGGGTCGGCGTTGTATCCGGCAGGGTGATCTGCGATCCCCGTCAGGTCCGGACTGTTCCAATATGCGTCCAGATCGGTGTCGATGTACTGCGCCGGATGTCCGGTGACCTTCTCGAATGCCGCGGCCATGTCGGCATAGGTCATGTGCTCGATGGCGACTTCGAGGTCCATGCCGTTGGCCCGTTCCGGGTGGTCGAAGAGCCAGCGGACATAGAATCCGCAATCATCCAGAGCCACGTGCGGGACCGCCCCCTCGCCGAGCGGGACTCGCCAGGTGACGACACCGTCCTCGACGGTGGGCGTCATGGGCGTGAGCGGCGAGATCACCATCTCGATATAGGGACCCGAGGTGAAGACCGCCGCCCCCATCCGGTCGCTGTTCTTTTGGTTCTGGAACAGCACCCATTCGGCCATGCGGCCCTTGCCGTCATAGTGGCCGGTGCGGAACCTGGAGTCGTAGCCTGATTTCTTGAGGGCGTAGTCGAGGTTTCCGTAGACGAAGAACTTGATACCTTCTTCGATCGCGATCTCATAAGCGCGGATGGCCCAGTAGGTTTCCGTTTTCTCGCCGGTGTTGAACCCATCGATATTGATGAACGCCCCGTCGCAGCCGCGAAATCCTTCGCGCAGTACGTCCTCATCGGCGAACGTCCCTTCGAGGATGGAGACGTTGCCGAGCGCGACAAGCGCCTGAGCTCGCGGCGAGCCGGCGTCCCGGGTGAGGACCTTGACGGAGTACTTCCTGTCGGCAACAAGAGCGCGGACTACGGGCATCCCCTGGGCTCCCGTGCCGCCGATGACGAAGATGGAGGAGGTTGCATGAGTAGGCATGGTTTTGACTCCAAGATGGAAACCGATCGGTTTCCAACACGGTACACCGATCGGTTTCCGCGCGGCAAGCGCCCGCGTCCGCTTCGTTCCCTGCGATGTCACGCAGACCGCGGTGGACCTGGCGAGCGAACGGGGCCCACTGCTCGTCGGCCACATGAACGGGCATGCCCGTGAAGCAGCCGAAAGGTCATTTGCGCAGCTCAGCAGCCCAGACCCAGCAAGCGCGGCAGGTCACGGACCTAGGGGTCCCTTCCGGGACATCTGACAAGCAAGAACAGGCGGCTCTGGTCTCAGCGTCGCCAGCACTCGACATGTCGCCGATTCCAGCCGACTTGAAAGTGCTCGAGCTGTCCAATGGACGCCTGACACCCCATCAGAAGGAGAGCGTCATTCCAGTGTCAGGATGTCGCCCGTAACGTCCGCACCGCATAATGCGCACACACAAATCCGCAGGTCAGGAGCCCTTTGCCGCTGGCTCAGGGATGGCAACGCACTCCACAATGCGTCATCGGAAAGACGTCACGATGCAAAAATCTTACATAATCGCAGTTCAAAGGCCGTTCTCGACGTAGCCGAAGGGCCTCTTGGGCACCCGGGGCGTCAGACAAGCGTCGGCGACCAGCCTGAGCAGCATCCTTACCGAACCGCTGCAGCGAGGTCTGCCAACAGGACGTCGGCCACCAGTTCCTCGACCACTGCGGTGCCATGTCCGGTCATGGCGCGGGTCAGTTCAGGGTCCCAGGGTGCCTCGGTGAGTCGGCCGGGCTGAGGGCCCTGCGGTGTGCGCGCGACCGCGACACGGTAGTCCGCGGCCGTCATGCGCCAGGGTCGGACCGGCGTCTTGTCCAGGAGATACGCGGCGATGCGAATGCCTTCTCCGTCGAAGTCGCCGTGGTACCGGAGGGTGGCGCCCTGGTCCGCGAGAAGGCGGAGGAGATGGATGGCCGCACTGTTGGGCCAGCCGGACGTGCACACGAGCGGCGGGCAGTCCGGGCCGAAGCGGCGTACTGCGAGAGCCAGGATGCTGGGATTCTCCACGGCGTGGACGACGGGCGCGCGGGCAACGGCCAGAGTGAACTCGCCTGGGGCGCGCAGTTGGGCGAGGGTCAGGCTGGCGGCCTGTCCGGCCTCGGCGCATACGCGGGACACACGGGCGAGCGGGCCGTCGCCGGACGGGCGCAGGCCGGCGACGAGAACAGTGGCGGACACATCGTCATCGGCGACACCCGCGCGAGTCCACAGGGCACGCCGTCCCGCCGCGGACTGAGGCGGGGCGGTGTCGTAGAGGGTCGCCAGGGCGCGCAGGACGAGGGTGGACAGCGGGGTGCCGTCGTCGAGTGCGTGTGCATGACCGTTCAGGACTCGGGCGGCGAAGACGGGCAGTGGCTCCCCCCGGGCGGGTAGCTCCCCGAGCACCGTGAGCGCGTCTGTGAGCAGCGACCGGGTGTGGTCCGGTGAGGCTCCGACCAACCCGGCGGCTCGGCAGGAGGCGACCCAGTCGGACAGCGCGGGCTGGGCCCTCACGATGTCGTGGCCGGCCAACCAGGTCCACAGCTCGGCGCGCTCGCCCTCTTGCCGGCGCCGTTCGCCCGCTCGGTCCCCGAGGGGGCCGACGAGTTCGGTGACGGTTTCGCGCACGGTGCGGCCGCACAGCTCGGTGACGGCTTCTTCCAGCCGGGCCAGGGCGACGGAGGGCCGGGCGTCCGGCAGCCGGTCGAGGCCGAGGAGGTCGGCGAGTGCTTCGCGCTGGGCGTCGTCGAGCGGTCCGAGGCGCACTCGTGTGACGGGGCGGCCGGAGGAGAGGCGGTCGTGGACCGTGTGCCAGAGCGGGCGGAGTTCTGGGCGGCGCAGGGTGCGTTCGCCCGGGGGCGGTTCCGGGTGGGTCATCCTGCCTCCAGGTCGCTGCCGTTCCAGACGAAGCGGGCGCTGGTGACCGCGTCGTCGTCCCCGTCGGTGAGGAGCTGGTGGACGGCGATGCCGGGCAGCTCGCCGTAGGTGCACCACTCGTGGTCGGAGGTGACCATGAGGTCCAGGTCGAGTGCGGTGAGCAGCGCGAAGACCTGTCCGCGGTTGACGGTGTCGACGCCGACGAAGACCTCGTCCAGCAGGATCGGCCGGGGTGCGAGGGGCACGGCCTCGTAGTGGGCGGCGACGGCGGCGAACAGCGGCAGGTGCAGTGCGATGGCCTTCTCTCCGCCGGAGAGCGCGCCGTGCAGCTTCTTGGTCAGCGGCTGCCAGCCGGTCCCGTTGGCCCGGTCGAGGCGGACGGTGAAGCGGTGCCAGGCGGTGTAGTCGAGTACTTCGCCGAGCTGCTCCTCCCAGCTCGCGGCAGTGTCGCTGCCCTTGGCCTCCTCGATACGGGCGCGGAAGAAGGCGTGCAGGGCCTCCCGGTCGGTCTCGGTGACCCGGCCGGGGTCCTTCAGCAGCAGCTGACGGGCGGTGCGGGTGGTGTCCGGGAGGTCCGGACGGACGTCCCACACGAGTTGGACGGCGACGTTGGAGGCGGTGCGGACCCGCTCCAGGTGCCCGTTCATGCGGTCGACGAGCTCACCGGCCTGACGGATGCGCGCCGCGAGGTGGCGGCGGATGTCGCCGGTGAGGATCTGGTCGAACAGGCGCCGCTCGGCGGTCGTGATGTCGTCCCGGCTGCGGTCGCGCTCCTGGGTGAGCGTGGTGAGCATCCCCGTCGCTCCCACGCGTACGCCGTCCAGGGTGGCGGTGAAGAGCTGGATGTCGTCGTCCGGTTCCAGGTCCAGGTCGGCGCGGGCGCCGAGGCGCTGACGGGCTTCGTGGACCGCTTCGGACAGGCGGGTCGCGGCGTCGCCCAGGTTGCGCGGGGCGTGCGGGATGCCGGGCCACTTCGCCGCTGTGGCGCGGGCGGCCTCCAGGGTGGCCTTGGTGCCGTCTGCGGCATCGAGTTCCGGTGTGATGCCGGCGTCCTCGGCCAGCCCGGCCAGGCACAGGTGCCGGAACCGCTGTGCCGCGGCGTCCCGGGTGGCGACGGCCTGCTCCCGTCGTTCGGCGTCCTGGCCGCTGGTGGCCCGGAGTTCTCCGATACGTCCTTCCAGGCGCAGCAGGAGATCAGCCGCCCGGCCGGCCTCCTCACGGCAGCGGCGCAGCTCGGCGCGCGCTTCGGCGACGCGTGCGACGATCTGCCGGTAGTCCTCGCCGACGGTGGCTTCCACTGCCGCCAGGCGCGCCTTCAGCCCCGCCGCCTCCGCTTCGGCGGCGGCCGCGCCCTCTGCCTGTTCCTCGGCTGTCCGACGCGATCGGTCTGCCTGTGCCGCCCTCTGGTGGGCCCGGTCGGCGGCGGCGGTCGCAGCGAGGCGGGCGTCCACCCAGCTGTCGGCTGTGTCCCGGAACCTGTCGATGGCGGAGGACAGTTCACGCAACCGGTCGCGGTCGGTGGGCAGCCCGTGTTCCGCGGCCCGGCGGTCGAGCGTGCGCAGAGCGCCCGCCACCTCGCTCTCGCACCGCGCCAGACGCCCGGCGGCGTCGCGTACGGCGTCGTCCCGAGCTGCCACCCTGTCCTCGGCGCGGTCCCGGTCACGCCGCCGAGCGTCGAGTTCCCTGTGGTCGGGGCGGGCGGCGCGATCGGCGTCCAACCGGGCGCGGCGAGCGGCGAGGCCGCGCAGGTGGTCGTCGAGTGCGGCGAGGGAGGCGTTCGTCTCGCCGATGCGGTCGGTCAGTTCGCCGATCTTGCGGTGCCGGGCCCGCTGCCGTGCGAGGGCACCGATGTGGGCCGGCTCCGGCTTGTTCCAGGTACCGGTGGCGAGCGCGAGGCGCCAGGCGCCGTCGGCGGAGATGGCCGCCGGGTGCCCGCCGGGCAGAGTCGCCCCGTACGCGATGCCGGCGAGGATGCGGGTCACGGTGTCGGCCGGGACGGGGATGTCCGCCTCGGGCTCCAGCACCTCCAGCAGGCTGGGCCCCGGCGCGGTCACGGCCAGGGCCGCATCGGCGCGGGTGTCGTGACCCGGCAGGGTGATTCCGTCGTAGGGGCTGACCCAGGCGTCCAGGAGGCCCGACGCCTCCAGCGCGGCCTCCACTGCGGCTTGCGCGGCGAGCGGGGCCCCTTCACGGAAAGCGACCAACCGCCACAGGGGTGCTCCCGCCGTAGCTGTGCGAACGGTGGTGCGGGTGGGCGGGGGCACTGGCGGCAGGTCGGTCTCGCCGCTGAGCCGTCGTACCTCCTCCTCAAGTCGCCCCCGCTCGTCCCGCAGGCCCTGACGTGCGGCTCGGGTGGTGGCCTCCGCCGTGGCGATCTCCTGTCCCAACGGGCGCGCGGCGGCTTCGGTCAGGGCCGTCACCCCGGCCTCATCCGCCGCTCTGGCCACCAGCTCTTCAGAGTCGGTGATACGCAGTTCCGCGCAGCCCTCGGCCCAGGCGAGCAGCCGCTCCGCCTGTGCGGCGAGGGCGTCGTCCCAGGCGCCGGCCGCCTCGTCCCGCCGGGTGATCGCCTCTGCGAGTCGGCCGCGGGCCTCGTCCAGCAGTTCCTCGGCGGCGCTTCGGTCGCGTACCGCGCGATCGTGCTCGTCGATCGCCTCGGTGACGAGGGTGACCTGCTGCCGTCGGGCGGTGACCGCGCCGCGCAGCAGCCGACGGGCTTGTCGCGCTCCGTTCTCGGCCATCGTGCGCGGGATGTGGGAGCCCTGGTCGCTTCCCGTGCTGTCGGGCAAGGCCACCGCGGGATCCGCTTCGAGGATGGTCCTCGCCTCGTGGTGGATGGACTCCAGCCCTGCCGCCCGGGCCGACCGGTGTGCTTCACCGGCGGCTTCGCGCGCGTGCTCGTCGAGTGTGCGGGCCTGGCCCGCCGCCTCGTCGGTGTGCCGCTGGTCCTCCTCCGCCTGGTGCCGAGCGCCCTGGGCGGCGGCTCGCTGCCGCCCGGCGGCCGCTGTCGCGTCTTCGGTACGACGGCGGAGCCGGTCGAGTTCCTCGCCCTGCTTGTACGCGTCTTGCTCGCGCAGGCCCTCGATGGTCTCCTCCAGGGCGTGTGCGCGCAGCTCCTGTTCCTCGCGCCGGCCCTGAGCCGACTCGCGCTCCGCCAGCGCCTGTTCGAGTTCCTCGGCGCTCTGGCGGGCGACGCGGGTGAGGTTGTCCATCTCGGTGGTGGCGGAGATCAGCGCGGCGGAACCGGCGCGCAGGACCCGTCGCGCGTAGGCGCGCTGCCGGGATGCGACGGTCTCGGCCGCCGTCACCTCGTCGTCGAGCCGCTTGAGGTGTTCGCGCTGCCGGTCCAGCCGCTCGAAGCCTTCGGCGAGTTCGGCGATCTCTCCCTCGCCCAGCGGGGGCAGGGCGCGGGAGAGCAGGGTGGAGAGCAGGGACGGGTCGAGCCGTTCGGACAGTTTGGGCTGGCGCAGTTGGAGCAGGGCGGACAGCAGTGACTCGTAACGCTGCTCTCCCATGCCGGCGAAGAGTTCACGCCGTACCGCGGTGCGGTAGTCGGTGGCCGAGGCATGGACGTCGCCGCGCTCGCGCAGGGCTTCGGCGAGGGCGGCCCGGGTCAGCGGCTGTCCCGCCTCATTGACGAGGAGCACACCCTCGGGGTCGGCGATTCTGGAGCCGGTGGTGAAGTAGTCGGCGTGCACCGTGCTGGTGTGCACGCTCGCCTGCAGGCGCGCCCCGCAGCCGAACCACCGCTCGGTGCCGTCGTCGCCGACCCGGCGGAACTCCATCCACACATACCCGACGCGGGTCTTGCCGGAGGCGCCCTCGCCCAGCAGGTTCCAGTGCATGGTGCGTTCCGAACCACCGAACGTGGACAGGCGGTTGGGGCGCAGGCTGGCGTCGAAGAGGAACGGCAGCAGAAGCTCCAGCGCCTTGGACTTGCCCGAACCGTTCTGACCGCGCAGCAGCAGACGGCCCTGGTGGAAGGTGAATATCTCGTCGTAGTAGCGCCAGACGTTGAGGATGCCCGCCCGGTGCGGCTGCCATCGGCTGATGGCGTCATCCATCGCCGGTGTCTCGTCCGGCTCGGTGGGCTCCGGCCGCCGCGGGAGGGGAAGCTCCGTGACACTCACTGCTGCTCTCCTCGACTGCCTTCCGGATCCGAACTCGTCGTCTCCGTCAGGCGGTAGCGGTACGCGGCCGGGCACGCGACGACACGGCCCCCGGCCCGGCGCGCCAGGCCGGCGTCACGCAGGACGCGTACGGCGTCGTCGGCCAGCCGGGCCGCACCGTCCTCGGACTGATACGCCCTGGCCCAGCGCGGGAAGCGGCGCAGCAGATCCGCTCCCGCCTCGGCGAGTTGCTCGGGGAGCAGCCCGGCGGGCGCGGCGCACAGCGGCTCCAGGAGGAGCAGCGCGGCGACCCGGGCGGTGGACGTGTCGTCGGGGAAGCGGACATCGGTGGCGAGCCCGTCCGGGTCCACGAGCAGGAAGCCCTCGGCCCGCTCCTCCAGGAGGAAGCCGGCCTGCTCGACCGAGCGGCGCAGGATCTGACGTCCGGTCAGGGAGGTGACGTATGCCAGCTCGTCGTCGGTGAGGTCCGTCCGGTACAGCACGGGGTCGTCGAAGAGGCGGCGCAGCACCGAGTGGCGCAGCCTCAGGTTCCGTTGCGCGTCCGTGGCGGCGGTCTCACCGTATGCCTCGTCCATCGCCCCGTCGGCGAGCGCGCCGCCGTAACGGCGCTCCCGTACGAGACCGGTGAGGAGCGACTCGAACCGTGTCGGCACCTCGTCCGGGGGTACGGCGAGCCGGGACGCGCCGACGGGCGCGGCGGGCAGCCGCATCAGCAGCGTGGTGTCCACCCGGTAGAGGACCTTGGCCTCCGCGGACTCGACGTAGGCCTCGGTGGTGCCGTCGACCGCGCGCAGCACGTCGTACGACTCCAGCAGCTTCAGGACGTCGACGAACGCCATCCGCTCCGGCTTGTGAACCGGGTCGAACGCGGCCAGCGCCCGGTCGGCCGCCGTGGCCTGCACGACCCGGTCGGCGAGCATGCCGATGGTCGTCATCGGCATCGACAGCAGTTCGGCCGCGGTCACGCACAGCAGCACGTAACGCCGGCGGTCGAACGGGGCCCGGCCGGAGCGTGCCCTGCGGGCCGGGCGGGAGCCGTCCGGGTCGGCGCGGACCTTGGTGAGGCGGGCGTAACCTCGGCGAGGCTCCACCACCAGGCTCCAGCCGCAGGTGTAGTCGAACCACTGGGTTAGCGGCTCGCGTCGGCGGCGTACGAGTTCGAAGCCGGCTGGGTCGACAGCCTCGGTCAGCAGAGGCCTGGCCAGCAGGAGACGGATGGCACGGGCGACTTCCTCCCGTTCCGCGGCCGCGAGTTGGTTGGCGAGGGTGCTCATCCGGCCGCCTCCCGCCGCGCGGCGCGGACGCTCCGCAAGGCGCTCGCTCCGCCCACCGCCGTGATGTGGACGGCGTAGTCCGGTCCGGCCAATGTGCCCTGCGCCGTACGCAGTACGGCGGTGCGCTCGTCGGGAGGCGGAGACAGCGCGATCTCCACCCGGCCGTCCCCGGTGATGGCGCGCCGCAGGCCGCTCGCGTCCGGGCGGGCGGACAGGGCCCGGCCCAGGAGGTCGAGCAGTCGGTCGAAGACGGCGGGATCCAGCGTGCCGAACGAGGACAGGCGGATGGGGCTTTCTGTCTCCAACGCCTCCCAGGCACGCGCGAGTTCCGCTCGCTCCGCGCGGGCCCGCTCCGCACGCTCGGCCCTGACCGCCGCGACGTCCCGCACCTTGGCCGTGCGGGTGAAGCGCTCCGTCCGTCCACTGGTCCGCAGCAGTGCCGACACCTCCACGGGCGGAGCCTCGGACCAGGAATGGGACGACGGGATCAACTCCGGGTCCGGGTGGGCGAGATGAGCGTGGCGCGCCGGGCCGAGCCCGAAGGCCGCCGACCACAGCCGGTGCAGGTCCTCCTCCGTGGGGGCCGCGGCGAACCAGCGCGCCAGCTCCCGGAAGTCCTGCGCCGCGCTGGAGGAGCGGCGCCGGGACTCGTTGATCCGCTCCAGAACTTGCAGAAGGGAAACGATGGCCCGCCGGGCGATGTCGTGCAGCTGCTCGATCCGGGGCCGTGCCCCGTCGTCCGGCAAAAACCACGCCCGCAGGCCCGCCCAGCGCGCCCGCCTGCTCTCCAGCCAGGCGGCCGCGGGATCCGCACCGGCCACCGGCGGCAGCTCGGCCCCGCGCAGGGCACGCTCGCGCAGCACGGCGGTCCCCCGCTCCTCCACCCGGGCCACGGCGGCGGCAACCATCTGCCCGCGCCGGTCGAGGTTGACCAGGAACTCCTGCAGATACGCGACGGTCGCGGCCTTGACCTCGCGGAACACCTCCAGATCCGCGCCCTCGGCGCGCAGGAGGCGCTGCAGTTCGCCGTTGAACGCCTTGGTGTTCTCCACCAAGGCCTCCAGATGCCCCTCCAGCTCGCGCAGCGTGCTGAAGATCCGGCGATCGGCCGAGGCGGGTTCGCCGGACAGCAGACAGAGCTCGTCCAGGCGGTCGGCGATGGCCTCCAGCACGGCCGTCTGCAGCGCCCCTGTGGAAGCCAGCACCTCAAGCGCGTGCCGTACTCCGGCGAGGGCGGCCTCGCCCCGGCGGGTGAGTGAGTACTGGAGGTTGCGCCGCTCGTACTCCTCGGCCGTCCGGTAGTTCTCCGCATGGTTGTGCACGACATCCAGAAGCTCCCACTGCACGAGTTTCCTGAGCGCCTCATGCAGGTCCTCGTCCTCGACCGCCGCCGCCCAGCCCACCGTGCGCAGCCGCTCGCGCACCGCGTCGAGCCCCAGCGCCGTCTCCAGATGCTCACCGGCCACGCCGAAGGCCTCCAGCACCGCCCCGTACAGATCGGACCTCTCCACCGTCGTGAACCGGAACATCTCCGGTGGCACCCTGCGCACGCCTGCGCCCCTCCTCCCCCAGCACCTCAGCGGCATCCGGAACTCCACCGTAGAGGTCGACTCCGACATTGCGGGGCGAGTCCCGGGCAACCGGTCCGGCACCGACACCGACAGCATCCGGGAGTGCGTTACGCCGGCGCCGCGGCGGCGCCTTCGGGAGGCGCGATGGCGGGCGCATTCGCCGCCGATACCGCTGCCGTCCTCGGCGTCCCGCGCCATCGGCCAGGTCTCACTGTTCTACGGCTACGACCCCGAAGAGCCTGCCGAGAAGCTCGGCTTTCGTCTCACCAAGAAGGGACTCGGCAAGGCCGTACCCGCATTCGGGATCGTCGTAGGCGGCACCCTCAACTGGACCACACTGGAGGGGATCGTCGACGCCGCCGAGATGGCGTACCGGCGGCGGTTCTCCTGGAGAAGTACCCGCATCTCGCCGACGAGGAGGAACCGGGATCGTTCATCGGTGACGACCCCGACGTACCGGACGACGCCGACGAGGAAATCAGCGTGCTCGCCGAGATCGTCGAGGCGGGTGGACCCGACCTCCACTGACCCCTTGTGCGTCCCGGTGGCGCGCGTCATCACGCGACCGCCGGGACGACGCGGCTCAGGCGAGCAGATCGTCGCCGAACTCGCCACCAACGCGGCCCTGCACGGCCGAGTGCACGGCCGCGACTTTCGGCTCGCCCTCCGCCTCGACACCACGACCGGGACCCTCCGCATCGCCGTCAGCGACGCTCGCGGCGACCAGATCCCCGTACTCGCGACTGCACCCCTCCCGGAGGAGAACCTCGAGTCGGGCCGCGGCCGCCTCATCGTCGCCGCACTCTCCGACCGCTGGGGCACGGAGCCGTACCCACCGTCGGCAAGACGGTATGGGCGGAAATCGACTGCCGCCCGACACACCGCCCCGAGGTCCGGTGACCACATTCGCCCTGTTCAGCCCCCAACTCCCACTCGAAGCGCTACAGTCCGGGCGGGGGCGCGTCGGCGACGGACAACAGCGTGGCGCGCGAGGGGATACACAGGGGTGGACAGCGTGAGCGACACGACGCCGGACGCGGACAACGACCGGGGCCTTTTCGACGACTTCGGTGCCTTCAGGACAAGGTCGGCCCCGGCCGACGTCGCCGGGCACGCGGCGCACTGACGTGAGCGCATGCCATGCCGTTCGAGGAAGACGACACCCGCAAGGTCCGTACCGCCGTCATCGGCCGGGCGGATTCCGACTGGCCGGTGTTCCTGCTGTACGACCACGACGAGTTCGACCGTTTCCTGCGCGGTCGGAGCCGCGACGACTTCTACTGCGGGACGCTGCTGGGCGGCTGCGGCGAGAAGCTCACCGCGAAACGGTACGTGGACAAGAAGTGCCACTTCGCGCACCGCTCTCCTGTCCACTGCGGCCGCACGGAGACCGGTGAGGCCAGCGCCGACCACCTCTACATCGGGCGGACGGTCGCCGACTGGCTGAGGCGGCAGGGGCAGCGGGCGGTCCAGGCCGTGTACAAGCCAAAGGGGCACCAGGTCCGAGACGTCGTCGACGTGTCGTACGAGGCTGGGCGCCGGCTCATACGCGTCCAGCTCGCCCGGCGCTCGAAGCGCGAGTGGCAGGAGGCCGACGCGGAGCTCCGGGTCCGGTACCAGGCACTCGACTGGCTGTTCGGGCCCGACAGCCTTGTCGCCAACTGGCAGATCGAGCGGCAGGGGTACGCCCTTCGTGTGCAGTGCCGGTCCCTCGGGGCGACCCGCACGGTGGAGATCGGCACCCAGTTCCCGGATCGGCCAGTGGAGTGGACCTCACTCTCGGACTGCATGCTCACCCCGGAAGGCATCGTCACCCCGAGTCTCCTCCACACGCCGAAGGGCATCGTTCCGCGCCATGCCGCCCCGCCGCAGCCCGCCCCACGCCCGTCCGGCCGCCGGTCGGCGCCGCGCGGCCTTCGACGCGCTGCTCGACCTGGCCCACGAGGCACGGCACGTCGATGACCTCGACGCCTTCGAGCAGAACTTGTTCCTTGCGCAACGAGCAGCCTGGTCGTCGGGGACCCGCGAAACTGTGCGCGACCTTACGGACTGGCTGGTGGACCGGCACGCCGACGAGCTGCTCGAAACCTGGGAGCGCCTGTCCACGCTCGCCGACCGGCTCAACAGCGAGGGAGACGACCTCCACCCGGACCAGCTACGCCGCGTCCTGCGGAACGCCGAGGAACTCGCCGGAGAGATCGGTGATGAACTGGCGGCGGAGCAGCTCGGCGACCTCGCACGCTGGCGCCGGCACCTGGCGCGGACCTCCGAGCGCCTCACGCTGGCGGAGATGCGCGGCCAGGCCGTCGCAGTCCCCGTTGCACTGCGGCGGGCCGCGCATGAGGGACGTACGACGACATGGGGTGACCTGGCCCTGCGGATCGGGGCTCCCCTCGCGGCTCTGCACCCGGACGACAAGGTCACCGTACTGGTCGAGGCGGACCGCGAAACACCGGACGACAGGCCGCTGCTGTCTGCACTGGTCACGGCCCACGGCGGCGACCGGCCGCACCCGCTCTACCGGCAGGTCCTTTGCCACCTGGACCGGCCCACTCCCCCGCCCGAAGGGCTCTTCATGCACTGGCGCATGGCACTGCGTCGACACTCGGAACAGTGTTGAAACGAAGGTGGCGCTGAGATCGTCCCAGTCCTCAAAGCCACACCTTGAGCAAGCTCGACAGATACCCCTATCACCCTAGATATCCAGCGTTTGCCGGTTACCTTGTCATGGGCATTCTGTATGGGTCTGATCACCGTGCGTGCGCACAGCCTTGGGGGGCCGATGTCACGAGGGGACGGCTGGACAGGAAGAGGCACCGCTGGATCGGTCGCCGACCTCGTCGCCCAGTTCGGCCGGGAGGTCAGAGCCAAGCTTCAAGGCCCCGCCGGCGCGGTCAGCAGCAAGGAGGAGAGCCTCACCGCACCGGTGGAGCACCTGTTGCGCGGCATGGCCTCTCGACAACGCATGAAGTTGATCGCCCACGGCCAGAGCCGTGTCAAACGACTGGGAATACGACCCGACTTCGCCATCAGCTCCGGTGGCAGGACTATTGGTCATGTAGAGCTGAAGCGGCCTGGCAGGGGGGTCGATCCACAGCAGTGGTCCGCGCGGCACCATGACCGGAAGCAGTGAGAGAAGATCAAGGCCCTGCCCAACGTCCTGTACACCGACGGGTACGACTGGGCGGTCTACCGTTTCGGCGTCCAAATTGGCCCTGTCGGGCACCTCATAGGGAATCTGGAGACCGGCAGCCGACAGCTTGCCGTCGCGGACGACGGATTCGAACGCGTCGTCACGCACTTCTTCACCCCGGCGCCACTCGCCCACGGCAGTATCGATGAACTGGTCAGGCGCATCGCGGGGATCTGCGCCCTGCTGCGCGACGAGGTCACAGAGCGCCTCACCCGCGAGGAACACGGGGAAGCCGACGCGGCGTTCTCGATTCTGGCGGGGAACTGGAAAGACCTCCTTTTCCCCGACGCACAGCCAGCGGAGTTCGCCGACCACTACAGCCAGACCCTGACCTTCGCTATCCTGCTCGCCCGCCTCGAACGCATCGACCTGCAGAAGCTCTCCCTGCCCGATGTCGCCGTCCGATTAGGGAAACGGCACTCCCTGATGGGCAAGGCACTGGCGGTGCTGACCGACGAGGCCCTCGACGATCTCCGAGGGGTCATCGACTCCCTGATCGACGTCATATCCGCCGTCGATCCGGAGATGTTCAAGGACGAGACCGGAGACGCCTACCTTCACCTGTACGAGGGCTTCCTCAGCGCCTACGACCCGGAACTGCGACGACGGACGGGGACCTACTACACGCCCGGCGAAGTAGTCCGCTTCATGGTCAGGTTCACCGACGAGGTGCTGCGCGACCGGCTCGGCCAAGAGGACGGGTACGGCAGTGAGGACGTGACCGTGGTCGATCCCGCCATGGGCACCGGAACGTTCCTCATCAACATCATCGACCACGTCGCCAAGAACTTCGCCTTGAAGTACGGCAGGACTCTCAAGGCCGGACTCCTCCGGGACCTCTCCAGGCGGCTCGTGGGTCTGGAGAAGCAGACCGGCCCGTACGCGGTGGCCGAACTCCGTGTGCACCATGCCTTCCAGGCCCATGACGCCGATGTCACAGGCCGCTCGCCCAGGCTTCTGGTGGCGGACACACTCGATGATCCATCCGTCGAGCATCACCTGGGCCTGATGTACGAGGCGATCGCCCGGCACCGCCGCATGGCGAACAAGGTCAAGGCCGACGAGAAGGTCATGGTGGTCATCGGCAATCCGCCCTACCTGCGGGGGGCGAAACAGTCGGGCGTCGGACGCTGGGTCACCGATGGCAACCCGAACGACCAAGGTCCGATCCTCGCGCGTTTCCATCCCGAGGACAACGGCCGTGTCGGATACGCCCTGGACAACCTTTATGTGTACTTCTGGGCATGGTCCACCTGGAAGGTCTTCGACCAGGTGTCGTCGTCGGGCACACCAGAGGCGCCCAGCGGAGTCGTCGCTCTCATCACCAACTCCGGGTACCTGGACAGTGAGGGTGCGGCCGGAATGCGCCACTACTTACGCGAGGCGGCTGACGAAGGCTGGGTCATCGGTCTCTCCCCTGAAGGTCCCTATTCCGATACGCGCACGCGCGTCTTTCAGGACGTGAAGCGCGAGGTCTGCATCGCCGTCTTCGTCCGTAGGGGATTCCCGGACCCGGGGCATCCGGCGCGCGTGTGGCGACTCGACGTACCGCCGGGAACGCGCGAGGAAAAGTTCGGCTGGCTTGAAGGGCTCAGCGTCGAGGGTCACCGTAACGGCATTTCCTGGCAGCTCTGTCCCGAGCAGTGGACCGCTCCATTTCACGTCACGGCCGCCGCTGAGTGGACAGCCATGCCCACCGTGGACGCGTTGCTCCCTTGGACGACCACCGGCAACACGAACAACCGCAATTGGCCCGTGTCACCCAGCCAGGACGTACTGGGAAAGCGCTGGCGTGCGCTCGTGCAAGCGCCGAAAGCGGCCAAAGCGACGCTGCTGAAAAGCACCGGCGACCGCCGTCCGGACAAGCCGGAACCACCACTGCCCGGCCAGCAGGAAAAGGGCAGCCTTGTCGAAGAGAAAGACACAGTGCCAGTCATCGTCCAGTACGGACGGATGACCTTGGACCGGCAGTACATCATTGCGGACCGGAGGGTGATCGACCGGCCGCGACCGGCCTTGTGGTTCGCCCACAACGATCGCCGTCAGATCTATCTGTCCGAACTTCACACAGAGTCGGGTCGCCCGGGCCCGGCGGTGAGCTTCACGGCCCTCATACCCGACGTGCATCACTTCAAAGGCACAGAAGGCGGCCGCATCGCGCCCCTCTACCGCCACCCGGACCTGGCCGAACCGAACGTGACGCCTGGGCTGCTTCAGTTCCTCACCAAGGCACACGGCGTGCCGGTGACCGCCGAAGACCTCCTCGCGTACATCGCAGGCATAGCCGGCCACAGCGGCTACACCCGTCGCTTCGCCGCGCACCTGGCTCAGCGTGGCGCTCGTATCCCGTTGACGCGTGACTCGGCCTTGTGGGCGGAAGTGGTGGAGGCAGGCAGGCGTACCGTGTGGATCCACACGTACGGTCAGCGTTTCGCTTCTCACCAGAACGACCGTCCGCCCGGGCAGACTCCAAGGCTGCCCCCGGGAGAGCGACCCGACTGCTTGACCACCATCGGAGAGGACAACGGGCTGCCGGACAGCATCTCCTACGACGCGAAGACGCGCATTCTCGCGGTGGGCAGCGGCTCCATCGGTCCTGTGGCGCCGGATGTCTGGGAGTACCGAATCGGCGGGGTGCAGGTGATCCGCAAGTGGTTCAGCTTCCGCAAGCGCAAGCCGGACGTGGAACGGCAGACCCCGTTGAACGACATCCTGCCTCCGACCTGGCCTACCCGATGGACCATTGACCTCCTGGACCTCATCAACGCACTCGGCCTCCTCGTAGCACTCGAGCCCGAGCAGGTCCAACTCCTGAACGCCGTCAGCAGCGGTCCGCTCATCACCACCGACGATCTCCGTGAGCAGGGCATCCTGCCCGTACCACCCCATGCCGCCAAGGAACCGAAAGCACCACGGAAGACTCGGCGTTCCCCTGGCCCTGGCCAGGAGACCCTCGACTTCCCGAGTTGACGCAGCCGTTGCGGGCCGCGCTCCTGGACGGCGCTCCCGCGCCCCCACGGTGGCCCCATGAACACCACCGCTCCTCACATCGCGGCCAACGACACTCGCGGCGACCGGATCCCCGTACCACCACGACGCCCCTTCAAGAGGAGGCCGAATGGGACCGCAGCCTCCTCGTCGCCACTCCCGCTCGCACCGCCCACCGGCAAGGCACTCTGGGCGGAACTCGACTGCGGTCGGCCCGCCCGCTGACCGCCCGCCGCATCCGCAGTCGGGCCCGGAACACATCTCCCTAGCCCGGCGTGCATTCCGCTACTCCTTGGCGCGCTGCGCGGCTCCTCAGTGCAGCAGATCCCCCGCTCTGGGTGGAACGCCTCGAAGGTGACGCCCAGACTGTCTCATCCTCAGCAGGAGGCCGTGGCCGTCGTCGGCCGGGACAAGGCCGTCCACCACAGCCTCCCGCATGATGTCGACGGTGTTCTTGACTCTGATGCCCTTGCGGTGCGCATAGTGGCCAGCTTCGCCGTCATCCGTGATCCACACCGAACCTAAGAACTCACTGCGGTGTTCGATGAGGACAAGCGTCTCCGCCTCACCCAGGTGTTGCCGGGGCCGGGACGGTGAGCCGGCGAAGACGACGCGACGGACGCGGTCCACCAGGGCTGTTTCAGCCAGGTCATCGATCTCGATTGGTGCGCCGAGCCATCCGCCGTCGGTCACCTGACTGAGCCTCGGCAAGTACTGCTTCGACTGCTCGGCCTCCGCCGCGACGGCCTCTGTCCAACGGCCGCGACCGTCAAGGATTTTCTCCAGCAGGCTCAGGCGGTCGACGGCGGCGAAGTTGCACAGCACCGTATTGTCGGGAAACCAGCAATGGCGCGTCATGGCTGAAAGACCAGGTCCTCTTCGCCGACGTCCGTACTGGAGATCCCCTCGTCCTGCGGGACCGGTTCAGGTTCGAGCATGGCCCGTACTCGGTCGACGTCCAAGCCCGTGTACGCGGCAAGCGGGCGAAGGGTGGTGTCTCCGGCCAGGTATGCCTCATAGAGGAGTTGGGCCGGCCGGAATGGCAGCCGTTTGGCTTGTGACCACGTCTTACGCGCCTCGTAGAGGTCGCTCTGTCCGGTCAGCCAGTGACAGGTCTGCGTCGTGAGCCCGCGGAGCCTGCTCGCCGTTTCCGGAGCGATGGCGCCGAATTGGCCAAGCCGTGCCGCGAGGGCGCTGGGCGACACCTGGAAACGCACGACCAGTCCGGTGAGTCGCTCGTCTGTGAGTTCGCCCTCCTGCAACGCCGAAACGATCTCGTCGCGGGGCATCAAGAGGTTGGCGGCGAACACGTTGGCGCGTACCTCGGTCAGGTCCTTCTGGTGCCCTGGGGAAAGATGGGTCTCCGTCAGGAGGTCCTGGGCGTCCATGGCCAGGATGTGTCCCAGTTCATGAGCGAGGGTGAAGCGCTGGCGGGTCGGCACATCGGTCAGGGCGATCATGATGAGCCGGAATCCGTCGGCTTGCCAGGCTGCACCGTCGAGTCCGTCGGGCAGGCCGACCTTTGCCACATCCAAACCGAAGGTGCCCTCCATGGCCTGGACCAGATCGGCGGTGCCCAGTTCGCCAACGCTCGGCGCACCCTCGACCCTGAGCCGGCCGAGCGCGTCCTCCGCCAAGGCCACCCCCTGATCGACGTAGCGTTTCAGGTCCGCTCGCACAGCAGGCAGCTCAGGCAGGTCGGGCGAGAGTCCGAGAAGATCGATCACCTCGTACGCCGTGGTGAACCGCTCGACCAGATCCTTCAGCCTTTCACGGCCCCGCTCGTCGACCGCCGGCGTGCTCGTGCGGGCCGCGAAGGCGGGGCGCTGCGGTTCACGGCCGGTCAGCAGCCAGTCCACGGTGGTGTTGCCGAACTCTGCGATTCGGGCCAGGTCGAGTGACGTGAACCTGCGGACGCCAGTCAGAGACTTCGAGAGCTTGTCGGACGTCAGCCCGATTGCTTCGGCGAAGGCCGCCTGGCTCACCGAGGCCGCCGTCATTACTTTGCGTGCACGATCGATTACGGACTCGCTCATGGATTAACCGTACGCAGCTGTTGCGAAAATCGCAACACGGGCAGTCGCCTGCGGGTACACTGCTGTCACGTCGCCCGACCACTCACCTCATGGCGGAATCGCTGCCCGGGCGACCACCAGCGGCCCGTCCGTGAACCGCAACCGGCATGCCCGCGATCACCATGGCCGGCCGGTTGCCGTTCACGTACTGTCCCCTGCTGTCACCCCGTGGAGCGCCACGCACTCACGGAGCAGCGGTTCCAGGCCCAACTGGGAGTCCTCGCGGTCGAACACCTGCAGCGCGTCGAGGCAGTTGCCGATCCACCGCGCCTCGTCCTCAATCTTGAGCGCGACAGCGGTCGCCGCGCCCACCAGGTCGAACGGGCCGTCCTTGAACTCGTTGTCCAGGGCCCGGTTATCCGGTCGCGAGCAGCGGGTCCGCGTACACGCCGGTCGCCTCGGCAAAGGCGCGGACCTCGACCCGGTCCGCGCGCAGGCCGGCCAAGCTACGCAACACCTCGTCGGGGTCACCGAGTTCGTCGTGCAGACGGTGTGCCCGGTCGACCAGGAGCGGCCAGCCGCCGGTCAGCTCGCGGAGACGGTCCAGGCGGTCCTCGGTGTGGAACATTTTGACGTGCTGGGCCCAGCCGCGCAGGCTGCACGTTGGCGATCACGTCGTAGCGGTGGTCGAGGCTCAGCGTGTCCTCGAAGGCCGCCGAGATACCGTCCCGGAGCGCGGCGTCCGACTCCACCACCTTGATGTCGGTGACCTCCACCGCGTACGGGGGTCCCTCGGCTCCACGCCGCGCCCGCTTGCGGTGCATCAGCTCGACCAGCCGGTGCCCGAACATCGCGAGCAGGAAGGGCTGGTAGGAGCAGTAGCCGAGCACCCGGTGGACGAGGTCCAGGTCCTGGAACTCGAAGCCGAGCGCTCGCATCGACTCGACCAGCAGCTCGGCGGCGTACTGAGGAGCCAGCGGACCGATGACCTTCGGAGTCTGGGCAAGGTGGCCGAAGGGGCCGTTGTTCGCGAGCTTGGAGAAGCGCTGCACGGAGTGCAGTCGGCGAAGACGACCTTGGCACGGTCCTTGGTGTCGGACCCGAGACCCTTGAGTTTCTTGGTCTGGTCGAAGCGGGGCGCGTCCGCCTCGAAGAACTGGTCGCACTCGTCGAGCAGGATGAGCAGACGGCGGCGCCAGTCCCCGTCGGGCCAGGTCCGGATGCCGGCGCGCACCCTTTCCGAGATCTCCTGCCGTGCCTCGCGCCCCTGCGACCGGTCGAGCACCTGCGCCTCGGTCAGCTCCCGGTCCAGGACGCTCCACAGCGCCTCCGGCTCGAGCGAGCTGCCCTTGCCGATGTTCTCCTGGTCAAGGTTGATGTACACCGCCTGCTGGTAGCCGGGGCGTTGCTCGGTGAACCGTTCCCCGGCGTCGGCGAGCAGTGCCGACTTCCCCAGACCCCGGCCACCGAAGATGACCTGCGTGCCGCGCGGGTCGAGGATGCTCTTGCGTTCGGCGTCACGGCCGTAGAACATCTCACCGCCGACCCGGCCGCGCTTCTCCCTGATGTACGGGTTGACACCGGAGAGCGGCAGCAGTGTCTGCGTGGCGGTGCTGACCTGGCGGTTGCCGCGGGCCGCGAGGTAGGCGAGGGCGGCGTCGTCCACTACCAGCAGCGGCTGCAACCAGCCGGAGCCGACGACGAGTTCGACGCGGGCATCACGGCTCAGCGTGCCGAAGGAGACGACGAGGAGGCTCGTCCCGCTAGTGTCGCGCTCCGCGAGGCTCATGACGACCTTGGCGGGCGGACGGCCCCAGACCATCAGCACGCGCAGGTTGCCACCCTGCTCCCTGATCTGCGAGCCGAACGCGGGTGCCTTCGCCCTGCCGTTGATCTCCACCTGGGTCACCTCGAACAAGCGGTACTCGCGCCGGTGCAGTGACCGCTCGTCAAGTGGGCCTGGCCTTCTCGGCGTCGTACCCGAGGAGTTTCAGGGCTGGAAGCAGCTGTCGCTTCGCGGACACCTCCAGCCGGTCCTTGCGCTCGGCGGCGGCCAGCGCGCGCCACTCCTCGAGGGCGTCGGCCGCCAGCGCCGCCTCGCCGGTGGAGAGACCGCCGTAGTCCAGGACGGGGACCATCGGGTGCTTGCCTCCGGACCGGACCAGGTCGACGAGTCCTGGTCGATGCCTCACGCCAGTCCGTCGGGCACAGCCGGGAAGAACTCGGTCAGGTGGGACTCGCCGGTCTCGATCTCCGGTACTGGCTCGCCGATCTCGAGGAAGTAGACGAGGTCGGCGGCGGTTGCCAGGCCTCCGGTGTCCAAGTGCCGCAGCACCTGGACGCACTCCTCTTCGGTGGGGTCCAGGACGTCGAGCCGGGCGCGGATCCGGTCGGCCGCCTGCTGCCGGAAGGCGGGCAGTCGCCGCGTACCTTGTCGAGCGCCCGACGCACGTCCAGCAGGTCGTGCCGGTCGGCGCCTTCGAGGCGGTCCTGGGCGTCGGCCGGCAGCTCCTGAAGGCCCAGGTCCTGGTCGTCGGTCACGGCACCGTCGGCGTGCGCGCGGTGCAGCTCGGCGACGAGTTCGCCGTGTGTCTTCCGCAGCTCCGTGCGCCGGACGGCCTCCCGGTCGTCGATCTCGGCGGCCTCGGGCGGGGCGAAATCGCCAGCCTGTGCGGCGGGCAGCATTCCTCGTCCGGCCAGGTCGACGATGGCCCGGGCCGCGGTGAAAGCGTCGTGGGAGAGCCGCTCGTCGAGGGCGTCCTGCCAGCTCCGGTCGACCGCGGTCAGCAGCTCGCCGAGCGGCGGTCGCTCGTCACAGGTGTCGCACACCTTCATCAGCTCCGCGTCCAGCACGCGTGCGGGGTCGACCGGATTGCCGGGATGCGTGGTCACGGTGTCCCCGGCCAGCAGAGCGAACAGCTCCTCCATCGAGGCGTGGGCCGCCCAGGCCGTCGCGGCCGAGACGGCGTCCGAGCGCCGCGCCAGCTGCGCCAGTGCCGCTTCCTTGCCGTCCAGCAGGGACCGGCGCAGGGAGGAGATCTCGTTGGCCGCGCGGTTGCCGTCGGAACGGTCGCCGCGGCGAGTGCCGTCGACCACCGGGCACCACTCCTTGACCAGGCCGACCGCTCGCTCCACGAGATGCACCAGATCCTGCCGCCAGGAGCCCTGTAGCGGCTTGCCGCTCGGCGAACGGTGCTTGCGGTCCATGCGGTCGATCTCGTTGTTGATCTCGGCGAGTTTCGACAGGCGCTCGGCCTGCTCCCGCACCTGCTGAAAGGCGTCGCGGTCGTCGCGGACCACGGTCATGAGCAGCGATCCGAGCATCCCGTCGGCTGGGGCCAGCCAGCGCTTGGCTATCTCCGTCGCCCGCGCGAACCGCAGCCTCTGCGGCGTGAGCAGGTCAATGGTCGCGCAGCTCCCGCAGCCGGGCCTCCGTCTCGGAGACGTCGGCCACCAGCGGGGAGGCGATCATCAGACCGCCGCTGAGCGCACGGTCGGCGACCGCGGCCGCCGCCTCCGCGAGCCGGTCCGGGAGCCGGGGCACCAGCGCCTTGAGCTGAGCGCCTGCCGAGTGGTCGCCGGTGATCAGCGCGGTGCGCAGCAGGGCGGGCAGCAGGAGGAGTTCACAGCCCTCGGTGTCGCGGCCCGCGTATCCGCTTATGCGCGCCAAGAGTCCCGAAAGCCCGGGCACCGTACTGCCGCTCCCACCAGTCACTCCAGCACAAATCCGCAGGTGAAGGCGTGTCCGAGAGGCTCGACCTGGTGGATACCGCGAAACAGGTCGCGCCTCACTAGCGCTACGCCAAACCGCAGGTCAGAGCCTCTTTCCCGCAGGCTCCAAAATCGCCACACACTCCACATGATGAGTCATCGGAAACAGATCAAACGCCCGCAACATCCGCACCCGATACCCCCCCTCCCGGAAGTACCCCAGATCCCGCGCCAACGCCGCCGGATCGCACGCCACATACGCGATCCTCCGCGCCCCCAGCGACGCAAGATGCGCGACCGTCTTCCGGCCCGCCCCAGCCCTCGGCGGGTCCAGGACGATCAAGTCCACCTCGGTGATACCGGTACGCGGCAGCACCGCCTCCACCTTGCCCTGCTCGATGCGTACGCGGTCGAAGTCGGCCAGGTTGTGCCGGGCGTCCTCCACCGCGCGCTTGCCGGATTCGATGCCGAGGACCGCGCCCTTGTCGCCGAGCCGGTCGGCCAAGGCGCCCGCGAACAGCCCCACACCGCAGTACAGGTCGAGTGCCATCTCGCCCTTGCGGGGCAGCAGGCCCTGCATGACCGCCGTCACGAGGGTGTCCGCCGCCTTCGGGTGGACCTGCCAGAAGCCGCCGCTGCCGACGCGGTACGTACGGCCGTCCGCGCGCTCGCGGACGAAGGGGCGGCCGTGGACGCGGTGGGTGCCGCCGTCCTTCTCGCCGACCCGCATCACGGAGACCGGCTTGTCCAACTCCACGATCGGCAGGCGCGCGCCAGGCCTCGGCGTCAGGATCACCTGCCGGTCCTGCGACCCCGTCGCCGCGATCGCCTCCACCGACGCCATGCCCGTCCAGTCACGCTTCTCGATGCCCAGCTCGCTGACGCCCTCGGCGGCGATCATGCAGTGGTCGATCGGCTCCACCTCGTGCGAGCGGTGCCGGCGCAGTCCGGCGTGGCCGTCGGCGTCGACCGCGTACTGCACGCGCGTGCGCCACTGCGGTACCTGCCCCGCGGGCAGCTTGTCTCCTTCGGCCGGCATCACCGTGCCGTCCCAGCCGACGTCCTCCGGCGTCAGCCCCGCGAGCCGCTGCAGCTGCTCGGCGATGACCTCGCCCTTCATCCGGCGCTGCGCCCCCGGCTTGGCGTGCTGCCAGTCGCAGCCACCGCAGCGGCCGGGGCCGGCGAAGGGACAGGGCGCCTCGATGCGGTCCTTGGAGGCCGACAGGACCTCCACCGCATCCGCGCGCAGGAAGCGGTCGCCTTCCTCGCCCTCGGTCACTTGGGCCACGACCCGCTCACCGGGCAGGGTGTGCCGGACGAACAGCACCTGGCCGGCGTCGGTACGGGCGATGCAGTGCCCGCCGTGGGCGACGGGGCCGACCTCGACCTCGTACTCCTCCCCCACCAGCGACTTCTTCGGTTCTGCCTGCATGGTGGGGTGACTCCAGATCGAGAAGGGATACGGCCGACGGCGCCGGACGGCGACGGTCGAGATGATGTCGAGCGGGCGGGTACGGCCCGACCGGCGGTCTCCAGAGGCCTGACAACAGCCCACCAGTCTACGTGCTCACGGCCATACTCCCCGCCGGGCCCACGTGCTCCCAGCCCCCGTCAACACCAAGGACCAAGCGCCGACGTCCCGTCAACGCTGAGCGTCCGTCTCCTTCGCCCGCTCCTGGGCCGGCCCCCGCCGCACCGATCCCGGCGCGTTCCATTCCTGCTGCTTGCGGGCCCGGGCCTTGGCCGCCTCGGACGACTGGAGCTGGTACGGCACGGACGTCACCATGATGCCCGGCGTGAACAGCAGCCGGCCCTTCAGCCGCAGCGCGCTCTGGTTGTGCAACAGGTGCTCGTACCAGTGGCCGACCACGTACTCGGGGATGATGACCGAGACGGCGTCGCGCGGGGACTCCTTGCGCAGGCTCTTGACGTACTCGATGATCGGCCGGGTGATCTCGCGGTAGGGCGAGTCGAGCACCTTCAGCGGTACGTCGATGCCGCGCCGCTCCCACTCCTCGCGCAGCGCCTTGGTCTCCGCCGGGTCGACGTTGACGCTGAGCGCCTCCAGGGTGTCCGAGCGCATCAGCTTGGCGTAGGCCAGGGCGCGCAGGGCGGGGCGGTGGATCTTGGAGATCAGGACGACCGAGTGCACGCGGGACGGCCGTACGCTGTCGTCGCTCGGGCCCTCGGGGGCGGCGAGTTCCTCGGAGACGTGGTCGTAGTGGCGGCGGATCGCCGTCATCGTGCCGTAGAAGATCACCATGCCCAGCAGGGCCACCCAGGCGCCGTGCGTGAACTTCGTGACGAGCACGACGATCAGGACGAGGCCGGTGAAGAAGGCGCCGAAGGTGTTGATCGCGCGGGAGCGGACCATGTGGCGGCGCTTGGCCTGGTCGGTCTCCGTCGCCAGGAGGCGGTTCCAGTGGCGGACCATGCCGGTCTGGCTGAGCGTGAAGGAGACGAACACACCGACGATGTACAGCTGGATCAGGCGGGTGGAATCGGCGCCGTAGATCCACACCAGGAGGATGGCCGCGCCCGCCAGGAGCACGATGCCGTTGGAGAAGGCGAGCCGGTCGCCGCGGGTGTGCAGCTGGCGCGGCAGATAGCGGTCCTGGGCGAGGATCGAGCCGAGCACCGGGAAGCCGTTGTAGGCGGTGTTGGCCGCCAGGAACAGCACCAGGGCGGTGGCTGCGGCGAGCACGATGAAGAAGAAGCTGCCCTTGCCGAAGACGGCCTCGGCGACCTGGGTGATCACCGGGTTCTGAACGTAGTCGGCGCCGACGGCGACACCGTCCCTCAGCAGGTCGACGGCCGGGTGCTCGGCCATACGGACCTTGGTCACCATGGCTAGGACGATGATGCCGCAGAACATGGTGACGGCCAGCCCGCCCATCAGCGCGAGCGTGGTCGCGGCGTTCTTCGACTTGGGCTTGCGGAAGGCCGGGACGCCGTTGGAGATGGCCTCGACACCGGTGAGCGCGGCACAGCCGGAGGAGAAGGCGCGCAGGAGAAGGAAGACGAGCGCGAAGCCGGCGAGTCCCTCGTGCTCCGGCTTGATCTCGTACGACGCCGTGGGCGCCCGCATGGTGTCGTCCAGGACCAGCCCGCGGAACGCGCCCCACGCGATCATGATGAAGACGCCCGTGACGAACACGTACGTCGGGATCGCGAAGAGGCTGCCGGACTCCCTGACGCCGCGCAGGTTCATCAGCGTCAGCAGCACGATCACACCGACCGCGCACTCGACCTTGTGCTCGACGACGAACGGGATCGCGGAGCCGAGGTTCTCGATGCCGGAGGAGATGGAGACGGCGACGGTCAGGACGTAGTCGACGAGCAGGGCGCTCGCGACCGTCAGACCGGCCTTGGGGCCGAGGTTGGTGGTGGCCACCTCGTAGTCGCCGCCGCCGCTGGGGTAGGCGTGCACGTTCTGCCGGTAGGAGGCGACCACGGTGAACATCAGCACCACGACCGCGACCGCGATCCAGGGGCTGAAGTGGTAGGCCGACACGCCCGCGATGGAGAGGACCAGCAGTACTTCTCCGGGCGCGTAGGCCACGGAGGACAGCGGGTCGGAGGCGAAGACGGGGAGTGCGATGCGCTTCGGCAGGAGCGTTTCCGCGAGCCGGTCGCTGCGCAGCGCGCGCCCGATGAGAATCCGCTTGGGCACGTCGGTCAGTTTGGACACAACAGAGAATCGTAGGCCCCCTGCCTGGGGCGGAGCACATCCGGGTGAAATCGCGCGCGGCGCGGGGGTGAATTCCGGGCCAGGCACGCGCCGGGGGCCGACCCCCCGGGCGTCCACATGCCTCCATGACCTGCGTCAGTACGCTCATCACATCCGGGAGCCCTCATGTCGCAGACGGCCGCTCAGCTCGTCGGTGCCCTCGCCTCGCTCGCCGGACTCGCCGCCCTGGCACTGGCCAGCCTCCGCAGCTTCAACCGCCGCTGAGGCGGCCGGTGGTCGCTTGAGGTGGGGCCTGGTCGGTGTGTCCGACCCTGACGTTACGGTGGACTGAGGCACACGCGAGCCCACGATCCGAATCGCGAGGGATCATCGACGGGATTCCCCGGCATGATGTGCCCAGCGGTCCGCGACCGGCCCGCGCCTGTTGCCCGGCGAACCGAGAGAAGGATATGAGCGCCACGTTCACGCAAGTCAGACGCCTAACGAGGAGTGCGGGGTAAGCGCCGTGCACATCGTCATCATGGGTTGCGGAAGGGTGGGCTCCGCTCTGGCCCAGACCCTGGAGCAACAAGGGCATACGGTCGCCGTGATCGACCAGGACCCCACCGCGTTCCGGCGGCTGGGCCCCGGGTTCGGAGGCCGCCGGGTCACCGGCGTCGGCTTCGACCAGGACACGCTGCGCGAGGCGGGCATCGAGGAGGCGGGCGCCTTCGCCGCCGTCTCCAGCGGTGACAACTCGAACATCATCTCCGCGCGCGTGGCCCGCGAGATGTTCGGCGTGGAGAACGTCGCGGCCCGGATCTACGACCCCCGTCGCGCCGAGGTCTACCAGCGCCTGGGCATCCCCACGGTGGCCACCGTCCGCTGGACGGCCGACCAGATGCTGCGCCGCCTGCTGCCCTCGGGTGCCGAGCCGCTGTGGCGGGACCCCACCGGTGGCGTCCAGCTCGCCGAGGTGCACGCCTCCGCGTCCTGGGTCGGCCACAAGATCAGCAAGCTGCAGGAGGAGACCGGGGTCCGCGTCGCGTTCCTCACCCGCCTCGGGGAGGCGATCCTGCCCACCTCGCAGACGGTGCTGCAGGAGGGTGACCTGGTGCACGTGATGATGCGCACCGACGAGGTCGACAAGGTCGAGGCGGCGTTCGCCAAGGGTCCCGAAGAGGAGGGCGGTCACTGATGAGGGTCGCCATTGCCGGTGCCGGCGCGGTGGGTCGCTCCATCGCGGGCGAACTGCTGGAGAACGGCCACGAGGTCCTGCTCGTCGACAAGGCGCCGACGGCCATCTCGGTCGAGCGCGTCCCGCAGGCGGAGTGGCTGCTCGCCGACGCCTGCGAGATCACGTCGCTGGACGAGGCGGCCCTGCAGCGCTGCAACGTGGTGATCGCCGCGACGGGAGACGACAAGGTCAACCTGGTCGTCTCGCTGCTGGCGAAGACGGAGTACGGCGTCCCGCGCGTCGTGGCTCGCGTGAACAACCCGAAGAACGAGTGGCTGTTCAACGAGTCCTGGGGCGTGGACGTGGCGGTCTCGACCCCCCGCCTGATGTCGGCCCTGGTCGAGGAGGCGGTGAGCGTCGGCGACCTGGTCCGCCTGCTCCGCTTCAGCCACGGCGACGCGAACCTCGTGGAGCTGACCCTGCCGGAGGAGTCGGCCCTGGCCGGCACCCAGGTCGGCGACGTGGAGTGGCCCCAGGACACGTCCCTGGTCACCATCATCCGCGGCAACCGCGTCCTGACGCCGTCCCGCGAGGACTCCCTGGAGGCGGGCGACGAGCTCCTCTTCGTGGCCGCGCAGGCGCGGGAGGAGCAGTTGGAGGACCTGCTGTCGGTGCGCCGCGAGGACACGACGGGCTGACCGACTCGAGGGTTACGACGACGAAGGGCGCCCTGCGGACTTGGGGGCGCCCTACGCCTTTGGACGGCAACGCTCACTTCACAGCGCCGGCCCAGGCAATTCAGCCCGTCCGGCGTTTGAGGACGAGGCCCGTTCAGGGCCGAAGCGGGGGCCTGGGGGCGGCAGCCCCCAGATGACGGCGACGCAGGACGCCTACTCGGCCGGCCTCGCGGCAGCCTCCCGCGCCTTCTCCTCCGCCTCCATCTCCGCGAACACATCGATCGGCGCCGGCGCCTTCGCCAGGAACACCCACGTCAGCCACACGGCCAGCAGGAACGGCGGAATCTTCAGAGCGACCAGCACCCACCCCAGCTGCGTCGTGTCCGCCCACCAGTACAGCGGGAAGAGAATCGCGCACTTGGCCAGCAGGATCGCGCCCCACGCGTAACTGGCCTTCGCGTAGGCCTTCTTGCGTCCGGGGTTGCGCTTGCGCCAGGAGAGGTTCTCCTTGAACACCGGCCCGAGGATCAGCCCGATCAACGGCACACCGCACAAGGTCGTGATGATGTACGCGAGCCCCAGCCCCAGCGTGTAGAGCATGCCGGGCAGATAGAAGTCCTTCGCGTTGCCGGTCATCATCGCGAACACGACACCGAAGGCGACACCGAAGACACCGCTGAACGCGTGCTTGACGGTGTCCCGCATCACCAGGCGCACCACCACGAGCAACAGGGACACCCCGAGCGCGGCGATGGCCGACAGGTGCAGGTCCTTGTTGATCGTGTAGATGGTGACGAAGAGCAGACCCGGCAGCACCGTCTCGATCATGCCGCGCATGCCGCCGAAGGCTTCGAACAGCGCGGCCTCGGTCACCGCCCGGGCATCGTGCTCGGCGTCCGCGCCGGTGTCGGTGGTGTCTTCAGTCGGCTTGTCGAGCGACGTCACCGGCTACTCCCGTCCGAGGGGTCTCAGTTCGTATTTCGGGTTGAACAGCACCCGGCGGCCTCGGCTCATGGAGACCCGCCCCGATGCGATCAGCCGGCGTCCCGGCTCTATCCCGACTATGGAGCGCCTGCCGAGCCACACCACGTCGAGGGCGGCGGAGCCGTCGAACAGCTCGGCCTCCAGGGCCGGGACTCCCGCACGCGGCCGCAGGGTGACCGTGCGCAAGGTACCAGTAACCGTCACGATCTGTCGGTCATGGCAGTCACAGATCTTGATGCATCCGGCCGTCTCGGCGTCCTCCCGCAGCTCCTCGGACTCCAGGTCCTCCTGCGACGAGGAGAGCCGGTCGAGCATGCGCCGGAACCGGCCCACCGACTTTTCGGAACGAGGAACAGCACTCATGTCTTGAAGCCTACCGGGGTGCACCGACACTCTCGTACCCCTGGTACCGACCCCGGAATCAGCCCGCTGTGACCAGCTCACTTCTCAAATCGATATCCCATACCCGGCTCCGTGACGAAGTGCCTGGGATGCGAAGGATCGGCCTCCAGTTTCCTGCGCAACTGGGCCATGTACACCCGCAGATAGTTCGTCTCCGTCCCGTACGACGGCCCCCACACCTCCTGCAGCAGCTGCTTCTGGCTGACGAGCCGCCCCGTGTTGCGGACCAGCACCTCCAGCAGATGCCACTCCGTCGGGGTCAGCCGTACGTCCTTTCCGGCCCGGTTGACCTTCTTCGCGGCCAGGTCGACGGTGAACTCCTCGGTCTCCACCATCACGTCGTCCTCGCCGCCCCCGGTCGGCTCGGCCCGGCGGACGGCGGCCCGCAGCCGGGCCAGCAGCTCGTCCATGCCGAAGGGCTTGGTGACGTAGTCGTCGGCGCCCGCGTCCAGCGCCTCGACCTTCTCGTCGGAGGAGTGCCGCGCGGACAGCACCAGGATCGGCACCCGGGTCCAGCCGCGCAGTCCCCGGATCACCTCGACGCCGTCCATGTCGGGCAGACCGAGGTCGAGGACGACCACGTCGGGGTGGCGGGTGGCGGCGAGTTCGAGGGCGGTGGTGCCGTCGTGGGCCGCGTCGACCTCGTACTTGCGGGCCTTGAGGTTGATCACGAGGGCGCGCACGATCTGCGGCTCGTCGTCGATCACCAGCACCCTCGTGGGGGCCTGGGGGGTTCCCCCAGTCGGGCTCAGCATGTGGCCTGCCTTTCGGGTTCCGCGGGGCGTTCCACTGACGCGCCCTCCTGGTCGAGAAGCTCCGCGCGCGCTCCCGCCGCCCGGAGGGTGAGGACCATGGTGAGGCCGCCGCCGGGCGTGTCCTCGGCGTTGAGGGTGCCGTTCATGGCCTCGGCGAAGCCGCGCGCGACGGCGAGCCCGAGGCCCACTCCGGCACCGCGCGGGGCGTCGCCGTAGCGCTGGAAGGGCGCGAAGATACGTTCCTTGGCCTCGTCGGGGACGCCCGGGCCGCGGTCGACGACCCGCACCTCGACCCGTTCGGCGATGGCGCTCGCGGAGACGAGGACGGCGCTGCCGTCCGGGCTGTACTTGACGGCGTTCTCGACCAGGTTGGCCACCGACCGCTCCAGCAGCCCCGGGTCCACGGCGACCATCGGCAGCGTCTCCGGAATGTCCAGCTCGACGCTGTCCTCCGGCACCCCGCCGAGCGCCATCGGCACCACCTCGTCGAGGTCGATCTCCCGGATCAGCGGCGTGACCGTGCCGGTCTGGAGCCGGGACATGTCCAGCAGGTTGCCGACCAGGTGGTCCAGGCGGTCGGCGCCCTCCTCGATGCCCTCCAGCAGTTCGGCCTCGTCCTCCTCCGACCACGCCACGTCGTCGGAGCGCAGCGAGGACACCGCCGCCTTGATGCCCGCGAGAGGCGTACGCAGGTCATGGCTGACGGCGGCCAGCAGCGCCGTACGGATCCGGTTGCCCTCCGCCAGCTCCTTGGCCTGCTCGGCCTCGCGCTGCAGGCGCTGGCGGTCCAGGACGACCGCGGCCTGCGCGGCGAAGGCGGCCAGCACCCTGCGGTCCTCGGCGGGCAGCACCCGGCCGGCCAGTGCGAGCGCCATGTGATCGCCGACCGGTACGTCCACGTCCGCGTCCTCCGGCCGCTCCGGCGCCCGCCCCGGGCCCACCCGGCCCGCACACGTCCACGGATCGACGTCGCTCTGCCGTTCCAGCAGCGCCGCCGCCTCCATGCCGAACGTCTCGCGGACCCGCTCGAGCAGCTCCTCCAGGCCGGTCTCGCCGCGCAGCACGTTCCCGGCGAGGAAGGAGAGGATCTCCGACTCGGCCCGCAGTCGGGCCGCCTGATGGGTGCGGCGGGCCGCGAGGTCCACCACGGAGGCCACCGCCACCGCCACGAAGACGAAGATCACGAGCGCGAGCAGGTTCTTCGGGTCGGCGATCGAGACGCGGTGCAGCGGGGGTGTGAAGAACCAGTTGAGCAGCAGCGAGCCGACCCCGGCCGAGGCCAGCGCGGGGTGGAGGCCTCCGAGCAGGGCCGCCGCCACCGTCAGGGTCAGGAACAACAGCATGTCGTTCGCGAGGCCCAGGTCGGCGTCGATGTGGGTCAGCAGCAGGGTGAGCAGCGCCGGACCGCCGACGCCGATGAGCCAGCCCCACATGATCCGGGACCGGCCGAGGCTCGCGCCCCGGGCGACGGGCAGCCCGCGTCCCTTGGCGGCCTCCTCGTGGGTGACGATGTGGACGTCCAGGTCGGGGCCCGAGTCCCGGGCGACCGTGGCGCCGACCCCCGGCCCGAGGACGTACTGCCAGCTCTTGCGCCGTGAGGAGCCGAGCACGATCTGAGTGGCGTTCACGCCACGCGCGAAGTCCAGCAGCGCCGCCGGGATGTCGTCGCCGAGGACGTGGTGGAAGGTGCCGCCCAGGTCCTCGACGAGGGTGCGTTGGACGGCGAGTTCCTTGGGTGAGGCGGAGGTCAGGCCGTCGCTGCGGGCGATGTACACGGCCAGCACCTCGCCGCCGGCGCCCTTCTCCGCGAGCCGCGCGGCCCGGCGGATCAGCGTCCGTCCCTCCGGCCCGCCGGTCAGCCCGACCACGATCCGCTCCCGCGAGCCCCAGATCGTCGACACCCGGTGATCGCTGCGGTACTGCTTCAGATACTCGTCGACCCGGTCCGCGACCCACAGCAACGCCAGCTCGCGCAGGGCGGTCAGGTTTCCGGGCCGGAAGTAGTTCGAAAGGGCGGCGTCGACCTTGTCCGGCCGGTAGATGTTCCCGTGCGCCATCCGCCGCCGCAGCGCCTGCGGCTCCATGTCGACCAGCTCGATCTGGTCGGCCCGGCGCACCACCTCGTCGGGGACGGTCTCCTGCTGCCGGACGCCGGTGATCGACTCGACGACGTCTCCGAGCGACTCCAGGTGCTGGATGTTGACGGTCGATATCACGTCGATCCCGGCGGCCAGCAGCTCCTCCACGTCCTGCCAGCGCTTGGCGTTGCGCGAGCCGGGGATGTTGGTGTGGGCCAGCTCGTCGACGAGCGCCACCTGTGGACGCCGCGCCAGTACGGCGTCGACGTCCATCTCCGTGAAGACGGCCCCTCGGTACCCGAGCTCGTTCCGGGCGATCTGCTCCAGCCCGTGCAGCATCACCTCGGTGCGGGTCCGGTCATGGTGCTCCACGAACGCCACCACACAGTCCGTGCCCCGCTCGACACGGCGGTGCGCCTCGGACAGCATCGCGTACGTCTTGCCGACGCCCGGTGCCGCACCGAGGTAGATCCGAAGCTTGCCGCGTCCCATGGCCCTATTGTCTTCCGGTCCCACTGCTGCCTGCGCAGCGTCGACCTTACGGCCAACAATCGCGACAAACGGGGCCTGATGCGGCGCCGGGAACGTCTTTGACGCAACTCTGACGGCTCCGCCGCGTGGACGCCCACGAACACGACAGGGCCGCACCCCGTCACGGGGTGCGGCCCTCGAAGCCGTACGACTACCGGACCTCGGTGATCTCCGGCCCTCGCTGGAGCTGGCCCATGCCGCCGGAGAAGCGTGAACCGGCCTCCTCCTGCTGGACGCCCTCGGGAACCATCTGGGCGTCGTTCGGCAGCTTCAGGACGATCGGATCGCGGGGGGCCATCGGGCCGTCGCCGCGGACCACGACCGTGTCCCGGAAGATCTGCTCGAGCAGACCGGCCGCCTGCGGCTGCACCGCGCCCTGGCCCGAGATCACACCACGCAGGAACCAGCGGGGGCCGTCCACGCCGACGAACCGCACTACCTGGAAACCGCCCGTGCCGTCCGGCAGCTGCACCGGCACCTGGGCCCGCAGCTCCCAGCCGAGCGGGCCCTCGACCTCGTCGATGATGCCACCCTGCTGGGTGATGCCGGAGCCGATCTCCTCGCGTACCTCGCCCCAGATGCCCTCGCGCTTGGGAGCGGCGAAGGCCTGCAGCTGGATGGCGCTGTCGCGCAGCACGACGGTCGCCGCGACGATCGCGTCGCCCGCGACCTCGACGCGCAGCTCCATGCCGTCGACGCCCGGCACCAACAGGCCGCCCAGGTCCACCCGGCCCTCGCCGGGGTCACGGACCTCGGAGCTGTCCCAGGGCCCGTCGGGCCGCGGTTCCGGCTCGAGCCGTACGCGCTCGCGCGTGCCGTCGTCGTCCGCCTCAGTGTCGATGTCGACGACCTGCTCGGGCTCGCCGGCCGCGTCCTCGGCGGCACCCTTCTTCTTGCGACGTCCGAACACGTCACTGTCCTTCCCGGTCGGATACGACCGAAGCGTATCGATTCCCACCCGTTGCGCCGCCGTCGGCGGCCTGACCGCTTGTTCTGCTTGTGCCGCCCACCGCGGCATGGCCGCCGGTGGACCCGAAGCCCCCTGCGGCCCGTGCCGAATCGGGAAGCTCCGCGACCTCCTGGAAGCGAACCTTCTCGACCTGCTGGACGACCAGTTGGGCAATCCGGTCGAAGCGCTCGAACCGCACGGTCTCATGCGGGTCGAGATTCACCACGATCACCTTGATCTCCCCACGGTACCCGGCATCAACCGTCCCCGGGGCATTCACCAGGGCGACACCGAGGCGGGCGGCAAGACCGGAACGGGGGTGCACGAAGGCCGCGTACCCCTCCGGCAGGGCGATGGACACCCCGGTGGGCAGTACGGCCCGCTCCCCCGGCTTCAGTTCACGGCTGACGGTGGTGCGCAGGTCGGCTCCCGCGTCGCCGGGGTGCGCGTACGTCGGAAGCGGTACGTCGGGGTCGACGCGCCGGATCAGCACGTCGAGTTCTCGACGGGGCTCACGGCTCACGGGTTCACCTCGAAGGCACGGGCACGGCGGACCTGGTCCGGGTCGTCCATGGCGGCCCGGATCTCCTCCGGGCGGCCGTTGTCGATGAAGTGGTCGACCTTCACCTCGATGAAGAGGGCGTCGGCGCGGACGGCGACGGGCCCGTCGGGGCCGCCGATCCGTCCGGTGGCGGTCGAGTAGATCTTGCGGCCCGCAACGGCTGTCACCTCGGCCTCCAGGTGCAGCACCGTGCCCACCGGAACGGGCCGCACGAAGTCGGTCTCCAGCCGCCCGGTCACGGCGATCGTGCGCAGCAGCCAGTTGAGCGAGCCGAGGGCCTCGTCGAGGGCGCTCGCGAGGACACCGCCGTGCGCGAGCCCCGGGGCGCCCTGATGGGCGGGCTGCACGGTGAACTCGGCGGTGATGCCGACGCCGTCACCGGCACGCGCCTGCAGGTGCAGCCCGTGGGCCTGCTCGCCACCGCAGCCGAAACACTCGCCGTAGTGCGCACCGAGAAGCTCGCCGGGTGCGGGAGCATCGGGGTGCCGGACCGGTTTCACGGCGTCGGCCGGAGGCTTGAGAGTTGCGGAAGTACCACTCACAGCCGCAGACCTTACCCGCGCGTCGGCGGGTTCCGGACACCGTGCCAAGCTTGGCTCCATGCAGCTCTCCGCCGCCCCCTACGAAGAACGCCTGACGGCCCCCCGCACCTGGTGGCTGATCTCGTTCCTGGTCGGGCTCTCCCTGGCCCTGATCCTCCTGCCCTTCGGCACGCTGCCCATGCTCGCGGGCCTCGCCGGCGGCACCGCCGCGGCAGCCGTCATGGCGAGCTCGTACGGCTCGGTCCGCATCCGTCTGGTGGGCGACTCGCTGATCGCGGGCGAGGCGAAGATCCCGGTGCGTGCCCTCGGCGAGGCACACGTCCTGGACCCGGAGGAGGCCCGCGCCTGGCGCACCCACAAGGCCGACACCCGGGCCTTCCTCCTCCTGCGCGCCTACATCCCCACGGCACTGCGCGTGGAGGTCACGGACCCCGAGGACCCGACGCCGTACCTGTACCTGTCGACTCGGGAGCCGGAGCGGTTGGCGGAGGCGATCAGGGCCGCGAAGGCCTCGGTCTAGCACACCAGAGCGGGCCCTCACCGGCCTGGTCAAGACTTGTGCTCACGGTGGCGAAAACTTGACCGCGGCACACCGAACGGCCTCTGCGCGACGGCCGTTGCGGCCTCCCCGGGCGGGATCTCAGCGGCCCCCGAGCTTCTTGCGCCCGCGTACCCGCCCGGCGTCGCCCATCTCCAGCGGTCTCGCCGGGCGCTCCAGCGCCGGCAGTTCCGGCAACTCGTCCCACGGCACCTGCATCTTGCGCAGGTCCGCCCGGATCCGTGCCGCGAGCTTCTTGGTGTCCCGGCGGTTCATGACCGCGCCCACCGCGGCTCCCACCATGAAGGGCATGAGGTTCGGCAGATTCCGGACCATCCGCTTCATGATCTGCTGACGCAGCTCCCGCTTCATCTGCCCACCGAGAGCGGCGTTCACCGTCGCCGGCTTCATCGGGTCGATGCCGCGCTCCTCGGACCACGAGGACAGATACGCGGTACTGCGGTCCTTCAGACTGCCGGGCGGGCGTACGCCGTACACCTCGTGCAGCTCGGCGATCAGCTTCAGTTCGATCGCCGCCACACCGGTGACCTCGGCGGCCAGCTCCGTCGGCATCGCGGGCGGCACCGGCAGCATCGCCGCCGCACCGACTCCCGCGCCGACCGTCGAGCTCGCGTTCGCCGCGCCTGCCACGAGTTTGTCCGCGATCTGCTCGGGCCCCAGGCCCGGGAACTGCCGGCGGAGGGTCGCGAGGTCGCGTACGGGGATCCGCGGGGCGTTCTCGATGATGCGGTCGGCGAGGTACCCAAGTCCGGCTCTGGCGCGGCTGCCGCCCTTACGGACGCCTTCGCGGGCCTTTTCCCGGATCACCGCCGCCCGCCGTCGAACGACGGGCGCGGCAACCTCGGCCGGCGCCGGGAGTCCGGCCCCCGACGTCGGTTCGAGCGAGGCCCCCGTCCCGGATGAGCCCCGCTCGTCGTCACGCGCGCCGTACGGGCCGTCGGACGGCCCTTCGTCCGCTCCCGACCGTCGGGAGCGGCGCTTCCAAGGAGGGGTCGAGCCAGTCATGCCCGACCCGACCTCAGTCGCAGTCGCGGCAGATCGGCTGACCGTTCTTCTCCCGGGCCAGCTGGCTGCGGTGGTGCACCAGGAAGCAGCTCATGCAGGTGAACTCGTCCTGCTGCTTGGGCAGCACCCGGACGGCCAGCTCCTCGTTGGAGAGGTCCGCGCCGGGCAGCTCCAGGCCTTCGGCAGCCTCGAACTCGTCGACGTCCACTGCGGACGTCGACTTGTCGTTCCGCCTGGCCTTCAGCTCTTCAAGGCTGTCCGAGTCGACGTCGTCGTCGGTCTTGCGTGGGGTGTCGTAATCCGTTGCCATGTCGCTCTCCCCCTCTGGGTGTCTGCGGTGTCTCCAGCGCACGTAACGCGTGAGAGGCCGGACTTGTGCCCGACCCGAGGCGGAGATTTTGCCTCACATCAAGGTCTGTTACTCAATCGACACCCAACCGGACTCCTCAAGAGTGATCGGCTTGGATGGCGAACGGGACCGTACACGGTCCTAATGCCGCAGTTCAAAGGCGTCTCACCGTGTACTTCCCGTGATCAGGACCCCCGAAAACCCGGATTTTCCCGGCTTTCCGACGGTCCGCATGATCACTGTCAGTAGATGGCCAGAAAATCGCCCTTGTGATCGATCACACACGGGGCTGCTCGCCGAGTGCCCAGAAAATTCCGCGCAAAGCGAACATCCCCGTATCTCCGTCGGGTGTCGGCGCACATGATCTCAGATCGGCAGAGTGACCCGCATCACGAGCCCTCCGCCCTCACGCGGCTGCGCCGAGATGTGCCCGCCGTGCGCCCGGGCCACGGACCGCACGATGGACAGTCCCAGGCCGACGCCCTTGTCGCTGCCCGTGCGCTCCGTACGCAGCCGTCTGAACGGCTCGAAGAGATTGTCGATCTCGTACGCCGGCACCACCGGCCCGGTGTTCGACACGAGCAGGACCGCCTGCCCGTGCTGGACATCGGTGGTGACCTCGACCCAGCCGCCCTCCGGGATGTTGTAACGGACGGCATTCTGCATCAGGTTCAGCGCGATCCGCTCCAGCAGCACGCCGTTGCCCTGGACGACCGCGGGCTTCTGCTCGCCGCGGATCACCACGCCCTTGGCCTCGGCCTCCGCGTGCACCTGGTCGACGGCCTGCTCGGCCACCTCCGCGAGGTCCACCGGTTTGCGCTCGACGATCTGGTTGTCGCTGCGGGCGAGCAGCAGCAGTCCCTCGACGAGCTGTTCGCTGCGCTCGTTGGTGGCCAGCAGCGTCTTGCCGAGCTGCTGGAGTTCCATCGGTGCGTTCGGGTCCGACAGGTGCACCTCGAGGAGCGTGCGGTTGATCGCGAGCGGGGTGCGCAGCTCGTGCGAGGCGTTGCCGACGAAGCGCTGCTGTGCGGTGAACGCCCGCTGCAGCCGCTCCAGCATCTCGTCGAAGGTGTCGGCGAGTTCCTTCAGCTCGTCGTCCGGGCCGTCCAGTTCGATCCGGCGGGACAGGTCCGAGCCGGCCACCGCGCGCGCGGTCCGGGTGATCCGGCCCAGCGGCGACAGGACCCGGCCGGCCATGGCGTAGCCGAAAGCGAAGGCGATCACGGCGAGGCCGAGGAGGGCGAGGAGGGAGCGGCTGAGCAGATTGTCCAGGGCGTGCCGGCGCTGCTCGTTGACGCAGTCGTTCATCGCGTCGTTGAACACACCGGCCGAGCCGCTTTCGGGCAGGTTGCAGGTACCGCTCGTGACCTTGCCCTCGACGATCTTGAAGGGGAGGTCGCTGCCGACGTTCAGTGCCTGCGCCGCCAGCAGATAGATGATCGACAGCAGCAGGATGCCGGCGATCAGGAACATGCCGCCGTAGAGCAGCGTGAGCCTTATCCGGATGGTCGGGCGCAGCCAGGGAAAAGGGGCCTCCGGCCTGCGGGGGTCCCAGGTGGGCTTCGGGGGCGCCTGGGGAGGCGCGGGAGTCGCGGCCATGGTCGATCAGATCCGGTAGCCGGAGCCGGGCACGGTGACGATCACCGGGGGCTCCCCCAGCTTGCGGCGCAGTGTCATGACGGTCACCCGGACCACGTTCGTGAAGGGGTCGGTGTTCTCGTCCCAGGCCTTCTCCAGGAGCTGCTCGGCGGAGACGACCGCGCCCTCGCTGCGCATCAGCACTTCCAGGACGGCGAACTCCTTCGGCGCGAGCTGCACCTCCTTGCCGTCGCGGAAGACCTCGCGGCGGTTGGGATCGAGCTTGATGCCGGCACGCTCCAGGACGGGCGGCAGCGGCACGCTCGTACGGCGGCCGAGGGCACGCACGCGTGCCGTCAGCTCGCTGAAGGCGAAGGGCTTGGGGAGATAGTCGTCGGCGCCGATCTCCAGCCCCTCGACGCGGTCGCTGACGTCACCTGAGGCCGTGAGCATCAGCACGCGCGTGGGCATGCCGAGTTCGACGATCTTGCGGCAGACGTCGTCGCCGTGCACCAGCGGGAGGTCGCGGTCGAGGACGACCACGTCGTAGTCGTTGACGCCGATGCGCTCCAGGGCGGCCGCACCGTCGTACACGACGTCGACGGCCATGGCCTCCCGGCGCAGTCCGGTGGCCACCGCATCGGCGAGCAGTTGCTCGTCCTCGACGACGAGTACGCGCACGTCGCTTGTCCTTCCTGTGTCCACCCGCGTAGCGCTTGTCTCGCCCGCGAGCAGGGGTGTTGGTCGGGTGTCTTGGCCTCCATCCTGCCCTTTTCCGCCATAAGTCGGCGGTAAGACGGGTGTGCGGCCCCTGAAGGACGGGTGTGAAGCCCGGGAATGCGAGATTTTCTCTTCCGGTTGAGGTTTCCGCGGAAGGGACCGGGGGGAGGACGGCTTTACACCCCGCGATCACGCTCTGCTCGTGCCGCACCACCATGCGGTACGAATCGATCCGCTTTCCGCAGAGCGGGCGTGGGTGTCCGGCACCGTCGCCGCCCGGCCAGGGCAGCGCTGGGCACCTATCGGAGACGTGATCGCCCCTTCCGAACGGCACACCCCCGTGCCACCGACCCACGACCCAGGACGAGGGGGCGCAGCATGGACGCATTCACCGCAGGACTTCTGCAGCGCATAAGGGCGACCGAGTCCGACCTGACGCGGGCTCGTGACGAGGGCGACGACTTCCTCGTCGAGGTGGAGCAGGGCGAGCTCGACGACCTGCGCCGCCTCGCCGCCGAGCACGGTGTGGAAGTCGGCGCGTCACGCGTCTGACGAGTACGACGAAGGGGCCCCGGCGAATCCAGCGCCGGGGCCCCTTCGCGTGCTCCCGCGATCAGTCGTGCCAGGCGCCGAAGTCCTCCAGGAGTCGTTGGAGGGGCTCGAAGACTCCCGGGGTGGCCGCCACCGCGAGGTCGCGTGACGGGCGCTCTCCGGGGCGTCCGCCGGTCAGGGCGCCCGCTTCCCGTGCGATCAGGTCGCCCGCGGCCACGTCCCAGGCGTTGAGGCCGCGCTCGTAGTAGCCGTCGAGGCGGCCGGCGGCCAGGTCGCACAGGTCGATCGCGGCCGAGCCGCCGCGGCGGATGTCACGCAGGAGGGGGATCAGCCGCTGCGCGACGTCGGCCTGGTGGGTGCGCACCTCGGTGACGTAGTTGAAGCCGGTCGAGACCAGGGCCTGGTCCAGGGGCGCGGTGGGCCGGCAGCTGAGCCTGCGTTCGCCGTCCCAGGGGCCCGTGGCCCAGGCGCCCATGCCACGGACCGCATGGTAGGTCTCGCCGCGCATCGGGGCAGCCACGACGCCGACGACCGATTCGCCGTCCTGCTCGGCGGCGATGGAGACGGACCAAGTGGGCAGGCCGTACAGGTAGTTGACCGTGCCGTCGAGCGGGTCGATCACCCAGCGGATGCCGCTCGTGCCCTCGGTGGAGGCGCCCTCCTCGCCGAGGAAGCCGTCGTCCGGGCGGTGCTCGGAGATCAGGTCGGTGATCAGTTTCTCCGCCGCGATGTCCATCTCCGTGACCACGTCGATCGGGCTCGACTTGGTCGCGGCGACCGCGAGGTCGGCCGGGCGCCCGTCGCGCAGCAACTCGCCCGCGCGACGGGCGGCCTCCCGGGCAAGCCGGAGCAGTTCCGAGTGCAGGGGGTCGGTCACGGGGCTCCTCACGCGTACGGGCTGTCGGCGCCCGCGGCGGCCGGCCTGGGGGCGCGGGCCGGGCAGCAGCCGATCGGACAGAGGTTGTGATCGGCGCCCAGCGCACCGAGGGCGCAGGGCGTGACCTCCTGGCCGCGCTCCACGGCGGCACGCTCCAGGACGAGGTCGCGGATCGCGGCGGCGAAGCGCGGGTCGTCTCCGACGGTGGCCGAGCGGCGCATCGGCAGGCCCAGCTCCTCCGCCTTGGCCTTGGCCTCCGTGTCGAGGTCGTAGAGGACCTCCATGTGGTCGGAGACGAAGCCGATGGGGGCGATCACGACCGCCGGGACCCCGGCCGCGTGCCGCTCCTCGAGGTGGTCGCAGATGTCGGGCTCCAGCCACGGGATGTGCGGGGCGCCGGAGCGGGACTGGTAGACGAGCTGCCAGGGGTGGTCGACGCCGGTGCGCTCGCGTACGGCGTCGGCGATCAGCCGCGCGACGTCCAGGTGCTGCTCGACGTACGCGCCGCCGTCGCCCTGCTCCTCGACCGGGCCGGAGGTGTCCGCGGCCGCGGTCGGGATCGAGTGGGTCGAGAAGGCGATGTGCGCGCCGTCCCGGACGTCCTCGGGAAGATCGGCGAGGGACTCGACCACACCGTCGATCATCGGCTCCAGGAAGCCCGGGTGGTTGAAGTAGTGCCGCAGCTTGTCGACCTTCGGCAGCTGAAGGCCCTCCGCCTCCAGGGCGGCGAGCGAGTCGGCGAGGTTCTCGCGGTACTGGCGGCAACCCGAGTAGGAGGCGTAGGCGCTGGTGGCGAGGACGATGATGCGGCGGCGGCCGTCGGCGACCATCTCGCGCAGGGTGTCCGTCAGGTACGGCGCCCAGTTGCGGTTTCCCCAGTAGATCGGCAGGTCCAGGCCGTGCTCGGCGAAGTCCTTGCGGAGAGCGTCGAGCAGTGCGCGGTTCTGGTCGTTGATGGGGCTGACTCCGCCGAACAGGAAGTAGTGTTCGCCGACTTCCTTCAGGCGTTCCTTGGGGATGCCCCGCCCACGGGTCACGTTCTCCAGGAACGGGATCACGTCGTCCGGGCCCTCGGGACCGCCGAAGGAGAGCAGGAGCAGGGCGTCGTAGGGGGTGGCATCGCGCGCGTCTGGCATGGGTCGATCCTGTCATTCGGTACTGACAGCCGGGAAACGGCGGGGTGACCACCCGGGTTCCCGGTTCGTCCGGCCAGGTGCGTTAGGGTCACCTAACTCGTAAGATGTATCGGCTGCCCTCACGCCTTACCGAGCCGCCCTTCGCCGCCCTGAGTCGCCTGAGCCGCCGCAGTCCCGCCCCTTCCGCCTGACCGGAGACCCCCGTGCCGAGCCCCTACCGCGCCCTGTTCGCCGCCCCCGGCACCAAGGGCTTCACCGCCGCGGGCTTCCTCGGCCGGATGCCGCTGTCGATGATGGGCATCGGCGTGGTCACGATGATCTCCCAGCTGACCGGGCGCTACGGCCTCGCCGGTGCCCTGTCGGCCACGATCGCGCTCTCCGCGGCGGTGGCGGGCCCGCAGGTCTCACGCCTGGTCGACCAGTACGGGCAGCGGCGGGTGCTGCGCCCGGCGACGCTGATCTCGCTCGTGGCGGGGGCCGTGCTGCTGTTCGCCGCGCACTACGACTGGCCGGACTGGGTGCTGTTCGTGGCCTGCGTCGGCATCGGCTGCGTGCCCAGCGTCGGGGCGATGACCCGCGCCCGCTGGGCCGCGCTGTACCGGGAGACGCCCCAGCTGCACACCGCGTACTCCTTCGAGTCCGTGATCGACGAGGTGTGCTTCATCTTCGGGCCGATCATCTCCATCGGCCTGTCCACGGCGTGGTTCCCCGAGGCCGGGCCGCTGCTCGCCGGCTGCTTCCTGGCCGTCGGTGTCTTCTGGCTGACCGCGCAGCGGGCCACCGAGCCCGCGCCTCATCCGCGCGAGCACCACGGCGGCAGCTCGGCTCTGCGCTCGCCGGGGCTGCAGGTCCTGGTGGCCACCTTCGTGGCGACCGGAGCGATCTTCGGGTCCGTCGACGTGGTCACGGTGGCCTTCGCGGACGAGCAGGGGCACAAGGGCGCCGCGAGCGTGGTCCTCGCGCTGTACGCGGCGGGCTCCTGTGCGGCGGGGCTGGTCTTCGGGCTGTTGCGCTTCAAGGGGGCGCCCGAACCTCGCTGGCTACTGGGCATATGCGCGATGGCCGTGAGTATGATCCCCCTCCTACTGGTCGGAAACTTGCCGTTTCTGGCCGTGGCGCTGTTCGTCTCGGGCATGGCCGTCGCTCCCACGATGATCACCACCATGTCCCTGATCGAAGAGCACGTACCACGCGCGCAACTGACCGAGGGCATGACCTGGGTGAGCACCGGGCTCGCGGTCGGGGTCGCGCTCGGCTCCTCCGCGGCCGGCTGGGTGATCGACGCGGCCGGTGCGGGCGCCGGGTACGGGGTTCCGGCGGTGTCCGGGGCCATTGCGGTCGCGGTCGGTTTCCTGGGGTACCGCCGGCTCAGCAGGCCGGCTCCGCGTCGGGGAGGCACCGTTGAGCAGCACAGCGAGCGGCAGGAACGGCACGTGGCGTAACTGGGGCGGCAACGTCGCCGCCCGCCCCGCGCGGGAGGTCACTCCGGCCTCCGTCGAGGAGCTGTCCGCCGCGATACGCCGGGCCGCCGAGGACGGCCTGAAGGTGAAGGCGGTCGGCAGCGGACACTCCTTCACGTCCATTGCCGCCACCGACGGCGTGTTGATCCGCCCTCAACTGTTGACCGGCATCCGCAACATTGACCGGAATGCCATGACCGTCACGGTCGAGGCCGGTACCCCGCTCAAGAGGCTCAACATGGCCCTGGCGCGCGAGGGCCTGTCGCTCACCAACATGGGCGACATCATGGAGCAGACCGCCTCGGGCGCCACCAGCACCGGCACGCATGGCACAGGCCGCGAGTCGGCCTCGATCGCCGCCCAGATCAAGGGACTGGAGCTGGTCACGGCCGACGGCTCCGTGCTCACCTGCTCCGAGAAGGAGAACCCAGAGGTCTTCGGGGCGGCCCGCATCGGCCTCGGCGCCCTGGGCATCGTCACCGCGATCACCTTCGCCGTGGAGCCGATCTTCCTGCTCTCCGCACGCGAGGAGCCGATGCCGTTCGACAAGGTCCTGGCGGACTTCGACGAACTGTGGGCCGAGAACGAGCACTTCGAGTTCTACTGGTTCCCGCACACCGGCAACACCAACACCAAGCGCAACAACCGCAGCGCGGGCCCCGAGAAGCCGGTGCCGCAGCTCCAGGGCTGGTTCGAGGACGAGTTCCTCTCCAACGGCGTCTTCCAGGCGGCGCAGTGGGTCGGCCGCGCGGTACCCGCCACGATCCCGGCGATCGCCCAGATCTCCAGCAAGGCGCTGTCCGCGCGGACCTACACGGACATCCCCTACAAGGTCTTCACATCGCCGCGCCGGGTGCGCTTCGTGGAGATGGAGTACGCCGTCGCGCGCGAGGCCGTCGTCGAGACGCTGCGCGAACTGAAGGCCATGGTCGACCGCTCCGGCCTCCGGGTCAGCTTCCCCGTCGAGGTGCGCACCGCCCCGGCCGACGACATCACGCTGTCCACCGCGTCGGGCCGCGACAGCGCGTACATCGCCGTCCACATGGTCAAGGGCACGCCGTACCAGCGGTACTTCACCGCCGCCGAGCGGATCTTCACCGCGCACGAGGGGCGGCCGCACTGGGGGAAGGTGCACACGCGGGACGCCGAGTACTTCGCCCAGGTGTACCCGCGCTTCGGCGAGTTCACGGCGCTGCGGGACCGACTCGATCCGGACCGCCGGTTCCAGAACGACTACCTGCGGCGGGTGTTGGGGGCCTAGCCCACGATCGACTCGTACCACCCGGCCGGCCAACTGCGCAGCCAGGAGCGGCGGGGGGCGAAAGCATTAGTTCCGTTTCCGGCGTTTGCGTGAAGTACGCCACGTTCAAGATCGGAGAACCGCTCAACCAACGGCCGGGTCCCACCCCTTGCCAGAACTTGAGCGGCGCGCCAATCCACGCACGTGGCCCAAATGGAGTACTGTTGCGAGCCCTGGGTCCGGTCTCCCGCCAGGGCGTCCGTGGCCTTCAAGGACCGCCGGGAGGGGGCTAGTTGCACAGGGTGACGGAGTTGGTCACTTAGCGTTGCGAACAGGTAACCGTGCCATAACGGCGATCCAGGGCCCGCGCCCGACACGCCGGGCAACTCGGCAAGGTTGTGGCAGGCTGCACCCGGGCAGGCCACACTCGACTAGCGGAAGCAGCGACGCACGTGACGTCGGCAGGCACCACCCGGGAGGTCCCCATGCCCGAACTGCGTGTCGTGGCCGTCTCAAATGACGGCACACGGCTGGTGCTGAAGGCTGCCGACGCAACGGAGTACACGCTTCCGATCGACGAACGCCTGCGCGCCGCTGTGCGTGGCGACCGTCCTCGCCTCGGCCAGATCGAGATCGAGGTGGAGAGCCATCTCCGCCCCCGCGACATCCAGGCGCGTATACGCGCTGGTGCGACCGCGGAAGAGGTCGCCCAACTCGCCGGCATCCCCGTCGACCGCGTACGGCGCTTCGAGGGCCCCGTGCTCGCCGAGCGCGCCTTCATGGCCGAACGGGCCCGCAAGACCCCCGTCCGCCGCCCCGGCGAGAACGCCGCCGGGCCGCAGCTCGGCGAGGCCGTCCAGGAGCGGCTGCTGCTGCGCGGCGCCGACAAGGACACCGTCCAGTGGGACTCGTGGCGCCGGGACGACGGCACCTGGGAAGTGCTGCTGGTCTACATGGTGGCGGGCGAACCGCACTCGGCGAGCTGGACGTACGACCCGCCCCGGCGGCTCGTACAGGCCGTCGACGAGGAGGCGCGCTCGCTGATCGGCGAGTCCGAGGATCTCGCCGCGCCCGAGCCCAGCTTCCCGTTCGTTCCGCGTATCGCCCGGCTTCCGCGCGAGCGCGGGATGGACCGTGCCCTCGAGACCGCTCGGCCGAGTCTGCCGGCCCAGGCCTCCGAGCCTGCCGAGGAGACCACGGAGGAACGGGACTCGCTGACCAGCCTGCTGGAGGCGGTGCCCAGCTTCCGGGGCGATCTGGTGGTCCCGGAGCGGCCGCCGGAGCCGGACGCCGAGGAACCTCCCGCCGAACCGGACGCGGAGGAACCTCCGGCCCCCGCCGCCTCGGCCGGTGCCGGTTCCGCCTACGCGGACGTCCTCATGCCCCGCTCCGTCGGCAGCCACCGCGACCGCCTCATCGGCGCCACGGACCGCCAGGCCGAAGCGGACGGCGTCCGTCCCGGTCGCCGGGCAGCCGTCCCGAGCTGGGACGAGATCGTGTTCGGGACGCGCAGGAAGAAGCAGGAGTAGGCAAGCAGGAGCAGTCGGTCATGCGGCCGTGTCGGTCGTACGACCGCACATATGACCGTACGAGGACGAGGGCCACGCCGCCTGCAGCATGGCCCTCGTGCTGTCCCCGCCTACTGCGGATCCGGGCCCACAGCCACCGGACGCGACGGATCCGACGACCACTCCGACCACGAACCGACGTACAGCCCGGCCGGAATGCCCGCGACCGCCAGCGCCAGCACCTCATGCGCGGCGGAGACGCCCGAGCCGCAGTACACGCCGACCTCCGTGCCCTCGGACGCGCCCAACGCCTTGAAGCGCGCCGCGAGTTCCCCGGCGGGCAGGAAGCGGCCGTCCGCGCCGACGTTGTCGTTCGTGGGGGCGGACACGGCGCCCGGGATGTGACCGCCGACCGGATCGATCGGCTCGACCTCTCCGCGGTACCGCTCCCCCGCTCGGGCGTCCAGAAGTACGCCCGACCGAGCGAGCGCCGCGGCGCCCTCGGCGTCGAGAAGGCCCGTCGCGGCCGGCTTCGGCTCGAAATCGCCCTCCGCCGGAGTCGGTACGGATGTCTCCAGCTCCCCCTGCCAGGCAGGCAACCCGCCGTCGAGGACCCGCACATCCGGGTGACCCGTCCAGTGCAACAGCCACCATGCCCGGGCCGCAGCCCAGCCCTGCCCGCCGTCGTACACGACCACCGGCGCCGACGACGACACGCCCGACCGGCGCATCGCCGCGCCGAATTCGGCCAAGTCCGGCAACGGGTGACGGCCGCGTGAACCGGGCGCGGAGGCCAGTTCCCGGTCCAGGTCGACGTAGACCGCGCCCGGGATGTGCCCGGCCTCGTACGCGGCCCGGCCGTCGAACGGCGGCTCACCGGCCGCCTTGGTCACGGTCAGCTGCCAGCGGATGTCCAGCAGCACCGGCGGGTTCTCGCCCGTCAGTTCGCTCGCGAGTTCGGATGCGGAGATGATGGCGTTCATGGTCACCATCCTTGCGCACGGGGTGGCCGCATCGCCCGGCTCCGGTTACTCTGCCCGCCGGACAGGCCCGATCACGAGGCGTACGGGATCGGGCACATGCTGTACAGCCGATCGACATCCGTCGGCAATCGCACGGAAACGGGCGGTAAATCGCACACCGGGCATCCTCCGGACGCCGCCCGTCGTGCGGCGGCGCGCCCGCAGCGCGCGCGGCCACGGGTGGTGCGAGCATCGGCTCGGGGGTCGGGACAGCGGAAGCGACGCGGCCCCCACGAGGGGCCGAGGAGAGAGTGACGATGACCGAGGCACGGGGGTCGGCCGGCCCGAACGGCGCGACGCACGCCCGGCACGCGCCCGGCACGCCCTGCTGGGTGAGCCTGATGGTGCACGGGATGAGCGCGACCCAGGAGTTCTACGGAGCGCTGTTCGGCTGGGAGTTCCAGCCCGGCCCCCAGCAACTCGGCCCCTATGTGCGGGCCCTGCTCGACGGCCATGAGGTGGCCGGCATCGGCCAGTTGCCGCCCGACCGCCACCTCCCCATCGCCTGGACGCCCTACCTCGCCTCGAACGACGTGGACCTGACCGCCGAGACGGTACGGCTGTGCGGCGGCACCGTCGGGGTGGGCCCGCTGGACGCCGCCGAGGCCGGCCGGATGGCGATCTGCTCCGACCCCGCCGGCGCCGTCTTCGGCATCTGGCAGACCGCGGCCCACCTCGGCACCACCGTCACGGGCGTACCCGGCACCCCCGCCTGGAACGAACTGCTGACCTTCGAGTCCGTGAACGTCGCCAAGTTCTACGAGGCCATGTTCGCCTACGAGGAGGAGCAGGTGGTCTCCGCCGACTTCGACTACGTCACCCTGCACATCGACGGCCGCCCGGTCGCCGGCATCTACGGCGTCGGCAACGCCCTGCCCCGTGATCGCGGCCCGCACTGGATGACGTACTTCGAAGTGGCCGACACGGACGAGGCGCTGGACCGGATCGTCGAGCTCGGCGGCCACGTCCTCAGCCCGGCCCACGACAGCGCCCACGGCCGCGTGGCGACGGTGGCGGACCCGGAGGGGGCCCGGTTCTCCCTGATCCAGGATCCGCGCTGACGGCGTTCAGGGCCAGTACGGGGCCGTTTGCACGCGTGGACCGCCGCCGAATGGGCCGCGGCTCAGGCCGGCTGCATCGGCAGGACGTCCGGGGACAGCGCCGCCGCCCGTGCGCTGGCCGCCGTCATGCGGCGGCGGTGGTGGCGGCGGCACAGGACCTCGTAGCCGACCGCGTCCGCCTGGTTGACGTCGCCGACGACCACCTGGGCCCCCTCGACGACCATCGCACCGCCTATCGTGCGGGCGTTGTGCGTGGCGCGGGCGCCGCACCAGCACAGGGCCTCGACCTGGAGCACCTCCACCCGGTCGGCGAGTTCCACCAGGCGCTGGGAACCGGGGAACAGCTTGGTGCGGAAGTCGGTCGTGATGCCGAAGGCGTAGACGTCGAGGCCCAGGTCGTCGACCACGCGCGCGAGTTGGTCTATCTGGGTCGGTGCGAGGAACTGGGCCTCGTCGGCGATGACGTAGTCCGCGCGGCCGCCCTGGGAGAGGTGGTCGACGAGGTAGGCGTACAGGTCCATGCCGTCCTCGATCTCCACCGCGTCCGTGACCAGGCCGAGTCGCGAGGACAGCTTGCCCTCGCCCGCCCGGTCGTCGCGAGTGAAGATCATGCCCTGCAGGCCACGCGCCGAACGGTTGTGCTCGATCTGGAGAGCCAGCGTCGACTTCCCGCAGTCCATCGTTCCGGAGAAGAACACCAGCTCGGGCATGGCGAGTTGAGCACCTTTCGGCGGAGAGTGCGGTCCACGGGAGCGCTACGAGGGTTTCAGGAGCGTACTTCGAGCAGGGGGACGAGCTGCTCGGCGGGGGTCATCGAACCGTGGTTGCCGACCATCGCCGATTCCTTCGGCTCCCGCTCGGACGCGATGATCAGGACGTCGTCCCGCGCGGCCGCGATCACGTCGCCGATGCGGTCGTGGACCCGCTCGTCGATCCGCGGCCCGAACCAGCCCGCCGCGATCGCCTCGTCCCGGGAGGCCACCCAGAACTGCTCGCCCAGCACCTCGCGCCAGCAGGTCAGGACGTCGTTCGCGGCACCGGGCACCGCGTAGACGTGCCGCGCCCGGCCCTCGCCGCCCAGCAGGGCGACACCGGCACGCAGTTCCCAGTCCTCGTCGAAGTCGAGGCGGTGCTGCTCGTCGAAGGGCACGTCGATCATGCCGTGGTCGGCGGTGACGTAGAGCGCGCTGCGCGGCGGCAGCTGCTCGGCGAGGCGCTGGACGAGCCGGTCGACGTACATGAGCTGACCGCGCCAGGTGTCCGAGTCGACGCCGAAGCGGTGGCCGGCGCCGTCCAGCTCGGCGTAGTACGTGTAGACCAAGGAGCGGTCACCCGCGGCCAGTTGCTCGGCGGCGAGGTCCATACGCTCCTCGCCGGTCAGGCGCCCGTGGAACGTTCCTCCGCTGAGCGCGACCTTGGTCAGCGGGGTGTTCTCGAAGGTGGGCGACGACACCTGGGCCGCGTGCACGCCCGCCTGGTGCGCCAGCTGGAAGACCGTGGGGTACGGCTGCCAGACGCGCGGCGACGTCCACGGGTTCCAGCGCAGCTGGTTCATCAGCTCGCCGGTCTCGGGGTTGCGCACGGTGTACCCGGGCAGGCCGTGGGCGCCCGGCGGCAGGCCGGTGCCGACCGAGGCGAGGGAGGTCGCGGTGGTCGCCGGGTAGCCGGCGGTGATCGGGCGTCCGGTGCCGCCGCGCGAGCTGCTCAGGAGCGAGGTCATGAACGGCGCCTCGTCGGGGTGCGCCTTGAGCTGCTCCCAGCCGAGTCCGTCGACCAGGAACACGCAGTTGCGGTCGGTGGGGGTCAGCTCGGGGATCGCGGCGGTCATCCCCGGTACGGCCATGCCGGCGGCCAGCGTGGGCAGCAGGTCGGCGAGCGAGCCGCTGCCGTACTGGGGGGCGGGCGCGGAGTCGACGGCGAGGGGTTCCGGGTGGGAGTCCCAGGTGGCGGGCTGGATCATCTCAGCGGGCGACGTCCGCGGTCGCCTCGGAGAGCGACTGCGCGAAGGCGAGGGCCTGGCGCACGGTCTCCGGGCCGTCGCCGGCCTCGCTGACGCGCAGGCTGAGGTCGTCCGCCGTCGAGTTGCCCGTGTAGCCGTGGTCGGCCTCGCAGTTGGGGTCGCCGCAGGCGGCGGGCTCCAGGTCGATACGGGAGACGGCGCCCCAGCCGATGGTCAGCACGACCTCGCGGGGCAGCGTGCCCGGCTGGTACTGCTCCGGATTGGCGACCACACGGCTGACCACCACCGACGAGATCCGGCCGAGCTTCACGGACTCCGTGGACGTGGTGGCGTACGGCGTCGGGGAGGTGCTGTCGGCGGCCTGCTCGTCGGTGTGGCTGACGATGAAGCGGTTGCCGGTGAGGACGAGGACGGTCACATGCCGCCGCACCTCGTTCTGGTCGAACGTCGTCTCCTGATGGACCAGGTACGACCGGATGGCGTCGCCGCCAACAGCGGCCTCCACCGCCTCGGCCACGAGGGCCGGGTAGTAGCCGCTGCGCTCGATCGCCGCACGCAGCCCCTGGGTCGTCGTACTGGTCTTGGCCATGACGCCCATCCTACGGGGGCCCACTGACTGCGAGGCACCGCTCGCCGCGGTCTCAGTACGTCGGGAGCGTCCTCGGTCCGAGGTCGTCGCGGGCGGGCGGTGGCGCGAGGCGTACGGAGGCGCCGAGCACGCTCACGCCGTGCGTGGCGACGACGACCGGCTCCAGGGTGACCGCGACGACCTCCGGGTGGTCGTCGACCAGCCGCGACACCCTCAGCAGCAGCTCCTCCAGGGCAGGCGTGTCCACCGGCGCGGAGCCGCGCCAGCCGAACAGGAGCGGTGCCGTCCGGATCGAGCGGACGATCGAGGTCGCGTCGCGGTCGGTGACCGGGATCAGCCGGTGCGCGGTGTCACCGAGCAGCTGCGAGGCGGCGCCGGCGAGCCCGAAGGACAGTACGGCGCCGGCCGCCGGGTCGATCACGGCCCGTACGACGGTGTCGACGCCGCGCGGTGCCATGCTCTGCACGACCGGCCGCAGCTCCTCCGGCCTGCCGAACAGCTCGGTCAACTCGGCGTACGCCCGCCGCAGTTGTTCTTCGTCGGCCAGGTCGAGCCTGACGCCGCCGAGGTCGGCGCGGTGGCGCAGATGCGGGGCGGTGGCCTTGAGAGCGACGGGGTAGCCGAGGGTGCGGGCGGCGTCCGCGGCGGCGTCGGGGGTGGGGGCGTGCAGGGCGCGGTGCACCTGGACGCCGTACTTGCCGAGCAGGTCACAGGTCTCGTCCGTGCCGAGGGTGAGCCCTTGCCCGCGCGCGAGCAGCCCGTCGATGAGCCGGGCGGCGCCCTTCTCGTCGATGTCCTCGTACTCCGGCACCTTCCCGGGGTCGGCCGCCTCACGCCGCCACTGCGCGTACTTGACGGCTTCGGCGAGGGCGCGGACGGCGCGTTCGGCCGCGGGGTAGGCGGGGATGAGGCGGGGGGCGTTCTCAGCGGGGTCCGGCCGTTCGGGGGGTGTCTCGGCCGGGAAGTCCAGGGGGCGGAACGGGTGGGTGGCGCGGAGCCCGACGCGGGGCGCCGTCCTGCCCGCCTGGGGTGCGGTGCTCGCCGCGGCCGACAGGGCCTCCGCCAGCCCGCCCAGCTCCACGTGCACCACGAGAACCGGCTTGCCCGGCACCGCCTCGGCCGCCGACCGCAGCGCCTCCGCCAGCTCCTCGTCCCCCGGCGACACCTCGCCGATCGCCGGGATCGCCGTCACCACCACCGCGTCGCAGGTGTCGTCCGCCAACGCGCGGGCCAGCGCCGCCCGGAAGTCCGCGGCCGACGCCCCCGTCGTCAGGTCCAGCGGCGGCAACGGCCGCAGCCCCTCGGACAGGCACGCGTCGTACGTCAGCAGCCCCAGCGACTCGGAGTTGCCCAGGATCGCCACGCGCGGCCCGGCCGGCAGCGGCTGACGCGCGAGCAGCAGCCCCGCGTCCACCAGCTCCGTGATCGTGTCCACCCGGATCACGCCGGCCTGCCGCAGCAGCGCGGACACCGTGGCGTGCGGCAGGCGCGTGGCCCGTACCGCATGCCCCTGTGGCGCCGCGCCACCGTGCCGCGCCCCCTGAACCACGACCAGCGGCTTCGCGGCCGCCGTACGCCGGGCGAGGCGGGTGAACTTGCGCGGGTTGCCGATGGACTCCAGGTACATCAGTACGACGTCCGTGTCCGGGTCGTCGTACCAGTACTGCAGGACATCGTTGCCGGAGACGTCGGCCCGGTTGCCCGACGAGACGAGGGTCGACACACCGGTGACCCCGGTGACCCCGCCGCCGCGCCGGTGGAGCCGGGACAGGAGCGCGATCCCGATGGCACCGGACTGCGCGAACAGCCCGATCCGGCCCGGGCGGGGCATCTCGGGCGCGAGGGAGGCGTTCAGCCGTACGTCGGGGGAGGTGTTGATGATCCCGAAGGCGTTCGGGCCGATGATGCGCATGCCGTACGCGCGTGCGTGCCGGACGAGTGCGCGCTGCCGCTCGCGCCCGTCGGGCCCGCTCTCGGCGTACCCGGCGGAGACCACGACCAGCCCCTGCACCCCGTGCTCACCGCACTCGGTGACCACCTCGGGGACGTACTCGGCCGGCACGGCGACCACCGCGAGATCGACGGGCCCTTCGATGTCCCGCACGGACCGGTGCGCGGGCACGCCGTCGAGCTCCTTGAGGTCCTCCGGGAACGCCTTGTTCACGGCGTACAGCGCCCCCGTGAAACCGGCGTCCCTGATGTTGCCGAGGACGCTGCGGCCCACCCCGCCGGGCGTGCGGCCGGTGCCGATGACGGCGACGGAGCCGGGTACCAGCAGCCGCCGCACGGACCGCGCCTCGGCGCGCTGCTCGCGCGCGTACTGCACGGCGAGCGAGCGGTCGGTCGGCTCCAGGTCGAACTCCAGGCGTACGACGCCGTCCTCGAAGCTGCGCTTCTGGGTGTACCCGGCGTCGGTGAACACCTTGATCATCTTGGTGTTGGCGGGCAGTACCTCGGCGGCGAAGCGGCGGATGCCACGCTCGCGTGCGACCGCGCCGATGTGTTCGAGGAGGGCGGAGGCCACGCCGCGCCCCTGGTGGGCGTCCTGGACGAGGAAGGCGACCTCGGCCTCGTCGGCGGGTGCCGACGCGGGCATTCCGTCGGCGCCGATCCGGTCGTAGCGTACGGTTGCGATGAACTCGCCGCCCACTGTGGCCGCGAGTCCCACCCGGTCCACAAAGTCGTGGTGCGTGAAGCGGTGGACGTCCTTCGCGGACAGACGCGGGTAGGGCGCGAAGAAGCGGTAGTACTTCGACTCGTCCGACACCTGCTCGTAGAAGCTGACCAGACGCTCGGCGTCATCAACGGTGATGGGGCGGATGCGTGCGGTGCCGCCGTCGCGCAGCACCACGTCGGCTTCCCAGTGGGCGGGGTACTCGTGCCGGTCCGAGGCGCTCTGCATGGGGCCCAGAGTACGGCTCGCGTCCGACAACGGCGCGAGGCAGTCTGTGGAGGACGTATGGCGGGTCGAGGCCGCGACCCGACGGTCACCTCAGGAGGGGCGTTTTGTCCCTCCCGGCATGCTTCACGGGTGTGGGAAACTGGTCTAGACAACCCTGAACACCGAAGGGCAGCATCACATGGCTGAGCGCCGCGTCAACGTCGGCTGGGCCGAGGGCCTTCACGCCCGCCCCGCTTCCATCTTCGTCCGGGCCGCCACGGCCGCAGGTATCCCGGTGACGATCGCCAAGGCCGACGGCAACCCCGTCAACGCGGCCTCCATGCTGGCCGTTCTGGGCCTGGGCGCCCAGGGCGGTGAGGAGATCGTCCTCGCCTCCGACGCCGAGGGTGCGGACGCCGCCCTCGACCGGCTGGCGAAGCTGGTCTCCGAGGGCCTCGAGGAGCTTCCCGAGACGGTCTGAACGACCTGAGCGGGACCGCCGAGCAAACGGTGAAGCCGCGTCCGCCTTTCCGGCCGACGCGGCTTCGCTGTTTTCGGGCAGGCGGCCACGCTTTTGAGGCGGACAGCCGTGAGAATTAACGGCCGCACCCGAAAAAGGGCAGCGGGAATTCCCCGCCACCGAATATCACCTCTTTGTATACGGCGCCCGTGTTAATGTCGCAGGCTCGGCATGTTTACGGGATGTTGCGAATTCCTCACACGCTCCGCGCGCTCACCGGTGGAACCGAACCGCAGCCGGTGCGCGGCGATCGCGCGTTCGGTGTGCACTGCCGTGATCGCACGGGCGCGTTCGCCGTCGCCGCGCGCCACCGCGTCCACGATCGCGCCGTGCTCGGTCCAGGACTCCACAGGGTTGACCGGCGCGTCCACCGCGTACATCCAGGCGATCTTGTGCCGCAGCTGGGTCAGCATCGAGGTCAGGGCGGGGCTGCCGCAGGCCTGGGCCAGCGTCTCGTGGAACCAGCCGCCCAGGGAGCGCAGATCCTCGCTGTTGCCCCGCCTGGCCCGCTCCTGGCCCAGCCTGACCAGGCCGCGCAGAACCTTCAGATGGGCCTCGGTGCGCCGCTGGGCGGCCCGTGAGGCGCCGAGCGGCTCCAGGAGAGTGCGCATCTCGAGCAGGTCGGCGGCCTCCTGCTCGGTCGGTTCGGCCACGCACGCGCCCGCGTGCCGCCGGGTCACGACGAAGCCCTCCGCCTCCAGGGTGCGCAGGGCCTCCCGCACGGGGACGCGGGAGACGCCGTATCGGCGCGCGAGGAGTTCCTCGGTGAGCCGGCTGCCGCGCTCGTAGACACCGGCGACGATGTCGTCCCGGATCGCGGTGCATACCGAGTGCGCCGGAATACGCATGACCGACCTCCGCCTTAATCCCCGTGAAACGTCGACGAATGACGTGTGTTCAGTGACTCTATTGCAACCTGCTGGAATTTCCGATGGCGGGTCGGAATCCATGGATATTTTTTGGACAGCCGGTCGTCCGAAACGCCGAAAGCCCCGGCTCGGGGAGCCGGGGCCCAAGAGGCGGAGCTTGCGTCGTCAGACGTTCACGCCGTGGGAGCGGAGGTAGGCGACGGGGTCGATGTCGGAGCCGTACTCCGCCGTCGTGCGGGCCTCGAAGTGCAGGTGCGCTCCGGTGACGTTGCCGGTGGCGCCGGACAGGCCTATCTGCTGGCCGGGGGTGACGGTCTGGCCCACCGAGACGCCTATGGAGGACAGGTGGCCGTACTGGGTGTACGTCCCGTCGTTCATCTTGATCACGATGCTGTTGCCGTACGACCCGCCCCAGCCGGCCTCCACGACGGTGCCCGAGCCGACCGCGTGGACGGAGGTGCCGCTGGCGGCGTGAAAGTCGACGCCCGTGTGGCTGCCGGAGGACCAGACGGCGCCGCCGGCCTTGTAGCCGGTGGAGACGTACGAGCCGGAGATCGGGGCGACGTAGGACAGCAGGCGCTGGCGCTCGGCCTCGCGGGCGGCGCGCTCCTTGGCCTCGCGCTCCTGCTTGGCCTTCTCGGCCGCCTTCTTGCGCGCGGCCTCCTCGGCGGCCTTCTTCCGGGCCGCGGCCTCCTCGGCGGCCTGCTCCTGGGCGGCGGCCTGGGCGTCGATCTGGTCGGCGATCGAGTCCTCGATCGTGACGACGGGGATGAGGCCGGTCTGCTCGGCGGCGGGTTCGGCGGCGAGCGCCGGGGCGGCGAGGGTGCCCATGACGCCGGTGGCGGTGAGAGCCGCGACGCCGGCCGCGCGGGCGGTGGAGCGTTCGAACCGGCTGGGGCGACGGTGCTTCCCGGTGGGACGGTTCTTCCCGGTGGCGCAGGTGAACGCCATGAAGTGGCTGGTCCTTTCCTTCCTTCTCGCCTACCGGGTTAGCTGACGGGTTCGGAGCAGGAAGGTCTCCTACGGACCCCCTCGCGGCTGCGCGGGCGTCCGATTCACCCCAGGGACTACGGTGGGTCCCCGGCTCCCCTGGCTCGCGCCGTACGGGGACTCGGCGATGGCTGTCCGGTGCCGCGGGCGCGGCGCACTGCCTGACGGACAGCCCGGAAGACGCTAAGCGGCACGACTTTCAATCCCCAAACGGATCGCGGCTTTTGTAGCGCATCCCACAGGCCAGACAGGCAACCTTTCCCTCAATTCGGGCATAAAGGGGCCCTGGTGGCTTCGAAGTCACCAAGGCCCCTTACGCGTGCGTGCCGTCGCCCGGCGCGGTGTCCGGGCGCGGTGTCCGCCTGCTACTCGGCTGCCACGACGGTGACTTCGCCGATGCCGAGGGCCTCGACAGGTTCCCGGATCTCGGCCGCGTCGCCGACGAGGATCGTCACCAGACGGTTCACCGGGAAGGCGCTCACGGCCGCCGCGGTGGCCTCGACGGTGCCGGTCGCGGCGAGCCGCTGGTACAGCGTCGCCTGGTAGTCGTCGGGCAGGTGCTGCTCGACCTGGTCGGCCAACGTGTTCGCCACGGAGGCGGCCGTCTCGTACTTCAGCGGCGCCACCCCGACGAGGTTCTGCACGGCGAAGTCCCGCTCGGCGTCGGTGAGCCCCTCATCGGCGACCCCGCGCAGGACCTTCCAGAGGTCGTCCAGCGCCGGGCCGGTGTTCGGGGTGTCGACCGAGCCGCTGATGGCGAGCATGGCCGCGCCCGTGCCGTCCGGGGCCGAGCGCAGGACCTGCCCGAACGCGCGCACACCGTAGGTGTAGCCCTTCTCCTCGCGCAGGACCTTGTCCAGGCGGGAGGTGAGGGTGCCGCCGAGGCAGTAGGTGCCGAGCACCTGCGCGGGCCACACGCGGTCGTGCCGGTCGGGGCCGATGCGGCCGATCAGCAGCTGCGTCTGCACGGCTCCGGGGCGGTCCACGATGACGACGCGCCCGGTGTCGTCCGCGGTCACCGGCGGCACGGGCCGGGGCTGGGCCGGGGAGCCGGTCCAGGCGCCCAGGGTGTCGCCCAGCAGGGCGTCGAGGTCCACGCCCGTGAGGTCGCCGACGACCACGACGGTGGAGGTGGCGGGGCGCACGTGCCGCTCGTAGAAGGCGCGCACGGCCGCGGAGTCGATGCCCGCGACCGTGTCCTCGGTGCCCTGACGCGGGCGGGACATACGAGAGGTCGCCGGGAACAGCTGCCTGGAGAGCTCCTTGGCGGCGCGGCGCGAGGGGTTGGCCAGCTCGTGCGGGATCTCGTCGAGCCGGTTGCGCACCAGGCGCTCGACCTCGGCGTCGTCGAACAGGGGCGCCCTGAGGGCGTCGGCGAGCAGGCCGAGCGCCTTGGGCAGGCGGGAGACCGGAACCTCGAGGCTGACGCGGATGCCGGGGTGGTCGGCGTAGGCGTCGAGCGTGGCGCCGCAGCGCTCCAGTTCGGCGGCGAACTCCTCGGCGGTGTGCTTGTCGGTGCCCTCGGAGAAGGCGCGCGCCATGATCGTGGCGATGCCGTCGAGCCCCTTCGGCTCGGCGTCCAGCGGCGTGTCCAGGAGCACCTCGACGGCGATGACCTGCTGGCCGGGGCGGTGGCAGCGCAGGACCGTCAGGCCGTTGTCCAGCTTGCCGCGCTCGGGCGCCGGGAACGCCCAGGGCCGGGCCTCGCCGGCCTGGGGCTGCGGGTGGAAGTCCATGCTGGCGAGCTCGGTCACTGCGCCGACTCCTCGTTCTCGTCGGTGGTCTCGGCTGCCTCGAGGTCCTCTGCCTCGGCTGCGGTCGGCTCGTACACGAGCACCGCGCGGTTGTCGGGGCGCAGGCGGGCCCTGGCCACCGCCTGGACCTCCTCGGCGGTGACGTCGAGGACGCGCTGTACGGCGGTGAAGGCGAGCTGCGGGTCGCCGAACAGGACCGCGTACCGGCACAGTTCGTCGGCGCGGCCCGCGACGGTGCCGAGCCGGTCCAGCCACTCGCGCTCCAGCTGGGCCTGTGCGCGCTCCATCTCCTCGGCGGTGGGGCCGTCCGCGGCGAAGCGGGCGAGCTCCTCGTCGACGGCGGCCTCGATGACGGGCACCTCGACATCGCCGGAGGTCTTCACGTCCAGCCAGCCCAGGGAGGGCGCTCCGGCCAGGCGCAGCAGTCCGAACCCGGCCGCCACGGCCGTACGGTCGCGGCGGACCAGGCGGTTGTAGAGGCGGGAGGACTCGCCGCCGCCGAGGACGGTCAGCGCCAGGTCGGCCGCGTCGCACTCGCGCGTGCCGTCCGCCGGGAGCCGGTAGGCGGCCATCATCGCGCGCGCCGGGACGTTCTCCTCGACGACCTCGCGCAGCTGCTCGCCGATGATCTCGGGCAGCGAGCCGTCGCGCGGCTCGGGCTTGCCGTCGTGGGCCGGGATCGAGCCGAAGTACTTCTCGACCCAGGCGAGCGTCTGCTCCGGGTCGATGTCGCCGACGATGGACAGGACGGCGTTGTTGGGCGCGTAGTAGGTGCGGAAGAACGCGCGCGCGTCCTCCAGGCTGGCCGCGTCCAGGTCGGCCATCGAGCCGATCGGCGTGTGGTGGTACGGGTGTCCGTCCGGGTACGACAGGGCGGTCAGCTTCTCGAACGCGGTGCCGTAGGGGACGTTGTCGTAGCGCTGGCGGCGCTCGTTCTTGACGACGTCCCGCTGGTTCTCCAGGCCCTCCTCGTCGAGCGCCACCAGGAGGCTGCCCATGCGGTCGGCCTCCAGCCACAGCGCGAGCTCCAGCTGGTGGGCGGGCATGGTCTCGAAGTAATTGGTGCGCTCGAAGCTGGTGGTGCCGTTCGGCGAGCCGCCCGCGCCCTGGACGAGCTCGAAGTGGCCCGTGCCCTTCACGCTCGCCGAGCCCTGGAACATCAGGTGCTCGAAGAGGTGGGCGAGTCCGGTACGGCCCTTGACCTCGTGACGGGAGCCGACGTCGTACCAGAGACAGACCGCGGCGACCGGCGTGAGGTGGTCCTCGGAGAGCACCACGCGCAGGCCGTTGGCCAGGCGGTGCTCCGTCGCGGTGAGGCCGCCGGATTGTGCCTCCGGTGTGGCCGTGTGACCCATGGGCAAGGTGTCCTTCCGGTCGCGTGCACTGCGTTGTGTCGAGCAGTTCGTGCTCAGTTCCTGCCACTGTATGCAGCGTCCGAAGGGTCGGCGAAGTTCCCGGTCAGAACGCCGTGTCCGTACGACGGCGAACGTGGGCCGGGAACGCGGAACAGGACGGCGCTCGGGCCCAGCTCGCCATACCCTCCCTCCTGTCCGCTGCCGCACGACTTCGGACGGTGCCCGGCGATCACTCCGGCGAGTGAACGGTCTCGCGGCGCGCGCTTGCCGTCGCGCAAGCGGCGCCTCGACCAGGGCGGTTGGCGCCCCGCCCCGCCCCTCCGTCGCGGGGAGGGCCCGGCGTCGGCGACACTTCTCGCACGCCGGGCGGGAGCCCAACATCGGGTCCTGGTCGGTGGTTGTCAGTGCCGCGGTCCACAATGGTCCGCGTCAGATCCCGCAAACGCTCGAGCGACCAGAACCAGAGGAGCCGGCAGCGATGGCCCGCCGCAGCACGAAGACCCCGCCGCCCGACGACTCGTACGAGGAGAAGATCCTCGACATCGACGTCGTCGACGAGATGCAGGGCTCCTTCCTCGAGTACGCGTACTCGGTCATCTACTCGCGCGCCCTGCCGGACGCCCGCGACGGCCTCAAGCCGGTGCACCGCCGCATCGTCTACCAGATGAACGAGATGGGCCTGCGCCCCGACCGCGGCTATGTGAAGTGCGCCCGCGTCGTCGGCGAGGTCATGGGTAAGTTGCACCCGCACGGCGACGCGTCGATCTACGACGCCCTGGTGCGCATGGCCCAGCCCTTCTCGATGCGCGTCCCGCTGGTCGACGGGCACGGCAACTTCGGCTCGCTGGGCAATGACGACCCGCCGGCCGCCATGCGGTACACCGAGTGCCGCGCCGCCGAGCCGGCGAGCCTGATGACGGAGTCCATCGACGAGGACACCGTCGACTTCAACCCCAACTACGACGGTCAGGAGCGGGAGCCGGTGGCACTGCCCGCCGCCTTCCCGAACCTCCTGGTGAACGGCTCGTCGGGCATCGCGGTCGGCATGGCCACCAACATGCCGCCGCACAACCTCGCCGAGGTCATCGCGGCCGCCCGCCACCTGATCCGCTACCCGAACGCGGATCTGGACGCCCTGATGAAGCACGTCCCCGGCCCCGACCTGCCCACCGGCGGCCGTATCGTCGGCCTCTCCGGCATCCGGGACGCCTACGAGACGGGCCGCGGCACCTTCAAGATCCGCGCCACGGTGTCGGTGGAGACCGTGACGGCGCGCCGCAAGGGCCTCGTGATCACCGAGCTGCCCTTCGCGGTCGGCCCGGAGAAGGTCATCGCCAAGATCAAGGACCTGGTCGGCTCGAAGAAGATCCAGGGCATCGCCGACGTCAAGGACCTCACCGACCGCGAGCACGGCCTGCGCCTGGTCATCGAGATCAAGAACGGCTTCGTGCCCGAGGCGGTCCTGGAGCAGCTCTACAAGCTGACGCCGATGGAGGAGTCCTTCGGCATCAACAACGTCGCGCTGGTCGACGGCCAGCCCCTCACCCTGGGCCTCAAGGAGCTTCTGGAGGTCTACCTCGACCACCGCTTCGAGGTGGTACGGCGCCGCAGCGAGTTCCGCCGCGGCAAGAAGCGCGACCGACTGCACCTGGTCGAGGGTCTGCTCACGGCGCTGCTGGACATCGACGAGGTCATCCGGCTGATCCGGTCCAGCGAGAACTCCGCGCAGGCCAAGGAGCGCCTGATGGAGCGCTTCTCGCTGAGCGAGGTCCAGACGCAGTACATCCTGGACACGCCGCTGCGCCGCCTCACCAAGTTCGACCGTATCGAGCTCGAGGCGGAGAAGGACAAGCTCAACGCGGAGATCGCGGAGCTGACCCGGATCCTCGACTCGGACGCGGAGCTGCGCAAGCTGGTCTCCTCCGAACTGGCCGCGGTGGCCAAGAAGTTCGGCACCGAGCGGCGTACGGTCCTGCTGGAGTCGGCGGGCAGCCAGGTCTCGGCGGTACCGCTGCAGGTGGCGGACGACCCGTGCCGGGTGCTGCTGTCCTCGACGGGCCTGCTGGCCCGTACGGCGAACGGCGACCCCTTCGCGGAGGACGGCGACGCGAAGCGCTCCAAGCACGACGTGATCATCTCGGCGGTCCCGGCCACGGCCCGCGGCGAGGTGGGCGCCGTGACGTCCACGGGCCGTCTGCTGCGGATCAACGTCATCGACCTGCCCCAGCTGCCGGAGACGGCGTCGAGGCCGAACCTCGCGGGCGGCGCGCCGCTGTCGGAGTTCGTCTCCCTGGAGGGCGACGAGACCCTGGTCTGCCTGACCACGCTCGACGAGTCGTCCCCCGGCCTGGCGATCGGCACGGAACAGGGCGTGGTCAAGCGTGTGGTGCCCGACTATCCGAGCAACAAGGACGAGTTGGAGGTCATCACTCTGAAGGAGGGCGACCGGATCGTCGGCGCGGTCGAGCTGCGCACCGGAGAGGAGGACCTGGTCTTCATCACGGACGACGCCCAGCTGCTGCGTTACCAGGCCTCGCAGGTCCGCCCGCAGGGCCGCGCCGCCGGCGGTATGGCGGGCATCAAGCTCGCGGAGGGCGCGAAGGTCATCTCCTTCACCGCGGTGGACCCGGCGGCCGACGCGGTCGTCTTCACGGTCGCGGGCTCGCGCGGCACGCTGGACGACTCGGTCCAGACGACGGCCAAGCTGACCCCGTTCGACCAGTACCCGCGCAAGGGCCGCGCCACCGGCGGTGTTCGCTGCCAGCGGTTCCTGAAGGGCGAGGACTGCCTGTCCGTGGCCTGGGCGGGTGCCGCACCGGCACGGGCCGCGCAGAAGAACGGCACTCCGGCCGACCTTCCGGAGATGGACCCGCGCCGCGACGGCTCCGGTGTGTCGCTGCCGAAGACCGTGGCGGTGGTGGCGGGTCCGGTCTAGACCTGCGGGACGTCGAGGTCCTGGTCCTCAGGGTCAGGGTCTCGCACGTAGCGGAGGACGCCCCACATGCCGTGCTCGTCGGCGCGTGGGGCGTCGCTCTTGCACGACTCCAGCTCCTTGGTCAGGGAGGCGGCATCGATGCCGGCGCCGATGAGGACGAGCTGGGTCAGGCGCGCGTCCCCGTCAGCCCACGGCTCCGGGTAGAAGCGCAGGAACCGCCCGACGGCGTGCACGGCGTAACGGTTCGCGGCGTCGTGCGGGCCGAAGTCGACGTACCCCTTGATCCGGTACAGCCCCTCCGGCCTGCTGTCCAGGAACCCCATCAACCGGCGCGGGTCGAGGGGGACTTCGGAGACGAAGGACACGCTGTCGTAGCCGGCGTGCAGGTGGCCGCTGTGATCCTCGTCGTGCTCATGCAGGTCGTCGAAGGACAACTGCCCGATGCGCTCTTCGCTGGGCCTGCAGTCGAAGAGGAACGCGGGGTCGATACGGCCGTAGGTGGCGGGGACCACGGCGGCCCGGTCGGTGAGGTCGCGGACCAGCCCGAGGACGCGCTCACCGTCGCCCGCCCGGTCGAGCTTGTTGACCACCACGAGGTCGGCGAGGGCGAGGTGCCGGTCGATCTCGGGGTGCTTCGCGCGCGTGTCGTCGAACTCGGCGGCGTCGACGACCTCGACGAGCCCGCCGTACACGATGCCCGGATGTTCACTGGCGAGCAGCATGCGCACGAGTTCCTGGGGTTCGGCGAGCCCGCTGGCCTCGATGATGATGACGTCGATGCCGGTGGACGGCCGGGCGAGCCGCTCCAGGTAGACGTCCAGCTCACTCGCGTCGACCGCGCAGCACAGGCAGCCGTTGCCGAGGGAGACGGTGGAGTCGCCGAGCGCGCCGGCGACGGCCATGGCGTCGATCTCGATGGCGCCGAAGTCGTTGACCAGCGCGCCGATGCGGGTGCCGCCGCTGCGGTGGAGGAGGTGGTTGAGGACAGTCGTCTTGCCGGAACCGAGGAATCCGGCGAGTACGACAACCGGAATCTGCTGCGGACCGGTACTCGGCTGGCTCAACGTGCGACCTTTCTCGCGCCGACGGGTGCACCGGCTCGCGGGGCGGCGCACGTACGAGGAATGAATGCCGACCCAGGATACGAGCCGGAAGAAACCCCGCGAAGTGAACGATTGTTAGCAGCACTTGCCGGGCAGACGTTGGGCAAGGCGCCGGAGCGTGCGACCCTCGCTTCCCTCCGTGCGCCTCCTCTCCGCCTCCCCGCCGATCAGAGCCGCTCGGCACTCTGGGAGACGGCAAGCGCCGCCCACCGCTCGCCGGTCCCCTCCAGTCGACCCGCACCCCGACGACCGGCGGAACGGCCGCCTGATTCGGGGGTTGACATGGCCACACGGAAGCGTTTTGCACGGAGGCTGGGTTCCGCCACGCTCACTTTCCTGGCTGCCACGAGCGTGCCGCTGGCAGCACATCAATGGCGGTCGGAGAAGGCACGTCTGCACGAGAGGCAGCTGGAGCTCGAGGAACTGGCCATCCGGCGAACGGCGCTGGCCCATCAGCAGCGCATGCACTGGGAGTTGCTGGTGAGGGCGATCGACGATCCCTCCCTCGCTGCCGTGATCGACACGTACGACCAGAGCATCCCGGCGGAGAGGCGCCGACAGTTCTTCTACGCCAACGCTTGGTACGTCCACCTCTACCACCTCTACCAGGCGGAGCTTCTGGACCGGGAGGAGCTGTACACGCGGCTGCGGGAGTTCTTCCAGAGCCCGGTCTTCCGCGAGTACTGGGAGGCGTCGCGGCACATGCGAGCCAGCCTGGACGAGTCGTCCGTGGAGGCCCAGCTCGGACACATGGTGGATGGGCTCGTCCGGGACCTGGACGAGTCCGACACGGATGAGTGGTGGGTTGTCGGGGATCCGCCGACGGACTGACTGGCCGGAGTGTGCAACGCAGGAGCCGACGAGGCATCCGTAGGCCTCCGCGCATCCCTTCGGGGCTCACAAGCCGCGTCCGTCACTGATGCTCTTCGGCCAAGAGGCAGGTCTTCAAGCAGGCTGAGAAATTCGGTGGCGGATCCACGCACGACGGCACGTCTCCTCGGTGCGCGTGTGCGCGGCTGGCGAGATCTCGCCAGGAGCCCAGCAACAACGAACCAACTCATCGCCGAGGTCAATCGGCACGGCGGCCAGGGTACGACCGGGTGACATTTCGCCAACGAGCCGCGAGGGGCTGAGAAACACCAGTAGCCTGCTCCCCACCAGTATGGCCAGCTCTTTGTTCCTAAGGACCGGTACCTTTGAAGATCGTGCGCCGCATCGGTGTGCCTCCCAGCGCCCGAGGCAGTAGTTCAGGAGCTACCTGCCCGGATGTGTTCGAACTCAGCGACGGCAACTTCGCCGTCATCGGCACCGAGGCCACCGAGGCGCTTGAGCCTGAACTGCCCGCGGACGCCGCGCGCGCCGAGTACGAGCGCATCGTCATCGTGAGCAGAGAGACCCTGATCCGCGCCAAAGCAGACATCCCCGACGCCTGAGGCCACCACACGGGTACGCGTCCACCCAAGACGCGTACCGTCACGCTCCCTGCCCGCGCGCAACCGTTGAGCGAGCTGGGCCACCGATCCGGCGAGCAACCGGCACCCCGTCACTGCTCGATCTTCACTGATGAGGCCTGGCGCCAGAACGGCACCAGGCCACACATATAACGGCGTCAGACCCACGTGCATCTCAATCTCCTCCGGCACCTTCACCAGCGGCCCCGCCACCTACCGCGCACCGGCCTGGTGGGCCCCATGTGTCTTGGTCCAGATGTCCAAGCGAGGCACGCCCAGACATCTCCGAACTCACCGAGGCGGCTTCGCCGTCATCGGGATCGAGGCTCACCGTCGGCCGGGCTCACGAACGTCGCTTGCTGCCGTGCAGCGACAACAGACCGCCGCTCCCCAGGTTTCCTAGGCCTGACGGGGAGCGGCGGAATACACCAGCAACTCCCATACCAGGAGCCAGTCCAGTGCTGTTCCAGCATGCCATCTCCCGGATGATCACCTGTGCAACCCCTCCCATCCTGTACTCCCTCAGCACCGCTCCCAGCTGCGCAAATGCCGTCCACCCCTGGGCAAGGCGCAGGTGTAATCTGCCCGTACGGGTGAGCCGACTGACCACGATCCTCACGCTCGTGGCGGTATTGGTGCTGACCCCCCACCACAGTGCGGACGCAGTATCCCCCCAGAGCGCTGCCACACCCAGCGCGGACGCCCCAGTGTCCGCAACACCGCCTTCCGCGCGGGACGCCGGCGGTACGGCCGACGGCGACTTGAACAGCTCGTGGACATGGGCTGCGATTTTCGCCGGTGTCGGTGTCGTCGTCACCTTGACTGCCCTGAGCGTCACGATCGTCCACCGCCGACGCGACAAGCTGGCCCAACTTCTCGAGCCGGTCGACATCCTGATCGACGACATAGCCGTCGCTGTCGACAAGCTGGCGAGCCTTCCGGCCACGCAGGGCGACATGGCCGACCTCGGCCAGCTACGCAGGCGCATCAAGCAGGCCGAGAAAACCTTTCACCGCATTCCGATCGGCGCTGTTGTGGCGGCCATCGAGGCGTACGAGAAGACGGCACTGCCCAACGACTTTGCGAAGCAGCTGGCCGAAGAGGCGGCGGGTGAGATCCTCGGCCTCTCCCGTCAGCAGGGTTCCAGAATCGAAGCCGTGCGGGCCGCGATCGACGCCGCCCAAAGCATCATCAAGGGGCTCCGCAAGGTATGACCGGGACCTACCGTCAACAGGGTGCCGGGCACGGCAGGGCTGTGGGCCCCGGCAGGCTTGCCCGCTGACTGCTGCTTTCGCACTGACCGCATGAGGTCCGACATCCCGAGCGCTGCCGGACCTCAAACGTGTCTCACGCCGTCGCCGACACCGTCGGCTGCGGCCCCACGTACCGCGCCACCGGCCTGATGATCTTCGAGTCCTGTGCCTGTTCCAGGATGTTGGCGCTCCAGCCCACGACCCGCGCAGCGGCGAACGTCGGGGTGAACATCTCCCGCGGCAGACCGCACAGCTCCATGACCACGCCGGCGTAGAACTCGACGTTCGTGTGCAGCTCGCGCCCCGGCTTCAGCTCGGCGAGTATCGCCTCCACGCGGCGTTCCACCTCCACGGCGAACTCGACGCGCGGGCCGCCGAAGCGCTGGGCGAGCTCGCGGAGCATCCGGGACCGCGGGTCCTCGGTGCGGTAGACGGGGTGACCGAAGCCCATGATGCGGTCGCCGGCGAGGACTCGCTCTCGGATCCAGGAGTCGATGCGGTCCGGGGTGCCGATCGCGTCCAGTGTGTCCAGCGCGCGACTGGGCGCACCCCCGTGCAGCGGCCCGGACAGCGCGCCCACGGCTCCGACGAGGCAGGCCGCGACGTCGGCGCCGGTGGAGGCGATGACACGAGCCGTGAAGGTTGACGCATTGAATCCATGATCAATGGTTGAGATCAAGTATTGCTCGATCGCCCGCGTACGCCGGGGATCGGGCTCCGATCCCGTCAACATGTACAGATAGTTCGCCGCGTACGACAGATCCTCACGCGGCTCAACAGGATCAAGTCCCCGGTCCAGTCGGTGCAGTGCGGTGAGCAGCGTCGGTACGACCGCGGCCGCGACGAGGCCGTCCTGGAGGCGCCGGTCGGCATCGATGTCGTACACCGGCCGGAAGCCCTTCGCCGCACCGAGCAGGGACAGCGCCGTGCGCAGACCGGCCAGCGAGCCGGACCGTCCGCCCGCAGCCGCGATCGCGGGCAGGGCCGCCCGCACCTCGCCGGGCAGCTTTCGCAGCGCGGCGGTCTCGGCGGCGAAGGCGGCGGCGCGTTCGGCGTCCGGCAGTTCACCGTGCACCAGGAGATGCCAGACGTCCTCGAAGGAGCGGGTCCGCGCGAGTTCGACGGCCGAGTACTGGCGATAGTGGTAAAAGCCCTCCAGCCCCCGCACATCCCCGATCTCGGTGTCGGTGACGACGACGCCCGCGAGACCACGGGGCACATCGACGAGCGCGGCTGCTGACCTGTTGACGGACATGATTCCTCCCTGGACTTGATTTCGACTGTCCATGCTTGACTATTTTCCTGTCAATATTGATTGAATCAATACATGGATCAATATGCCGCGTCCTGGATACGGTGACCCCATGCGCGATCAAGAACCCGACCCCGGCCCCGCGGTGCGACGGCTGACCACCCAGGAGGCCGCCGAGTTGCTCGGCGTGAAGCCCGAGACCGTGTACGCGTATGTGAGTCGCGGGCACCTCAGCAGCACCCGCGTGCCCGGCGGCCGGGGCAGCACCTTCGACGCGCAGGAGGTGGAGACACTCGCCCGGCGCAACAAGCGGGAGAGTGCGGGCGGTTCGGGATCGGGCGGTGAGCTGTCCGTGCGGACCCGCCTGACCTTCATCGACACCGACCGCTACTACTTCCGGGGCGTGGACGCGACCCAGCTGGCCACCCGGCATTCCTACGAAGAGGTCGCCGAGTGGCTGTGGACCGGCCGGTTGCGCCGCGGGGTCACCTTCACCGCCCCCGAGGCCTCCGTCGCGGCCGCCCGTAGCGCCGCCGACGGCCTGCCCGAGCACGCCGGCCCCACCGATCGGTTGCGGGTCGCGGCGATCGCCGCCGCGGCCGCGGACCCCCTGCGCTTCGACCTGTCCGAGGACGCCGTGCTCGGCACCGCGCGCACCCTCATCCCGACTCTCGTGGCCGCCCTCACGCCCGCGCGCTATGCCTATCGCGACGAGGGCTCACTCGCCCGCCGGCTGTGGGGGCAGCTGAGCGGACGCTCCCCCGACGACGCCGCCCTACGGGTGCTGGACACCGCACTCGCCCTGCTCGTCGACCACGACCTGGCCGCCTCGACCCTCGCCGTGCGGGTCGCCGCGTCGGCCCGCGCACACGCCTACGCGGCCGTCTCCGCCGGGCTCGGCGTGCTGGAGGGGCCCCTGCACGGGGCGGCCAGCGGCCTCGCCCACAAGCTGATCCTGGAGGTGCTCGACCGGGGCGACGCCGGGCCCGTCATCGCCGAGGAACTGCGGGCCGGCCGACGCATTCCGGGACTCGGCCACCGGCTGTACGCCGGCGAGGACCCACGCGCGCGTGTCCTGTTCGAGCTCCTGGAGGAGCTCCCTCGCTCCGCGCCGGCTCTCGCCGCGGCCCAGGACATCGTCGCCACGGCCGCCCGCCACACCCCGCTGCACGCCAACGTCGACCTGGCCCTGGCCGTGTTCACGGCATCCTCCGCCATGCCCGCCACGGCAGGCGAGACGATCTTCGCAGTGGCGCGTACGGCGGGCTGGATCGCCCATGCTCTCGAGGAGTACGGGGAGCGACCGCTGCGCATGCGGCCGAGCGGGCACTACACAGGTCCCAAGCCGCCTCAGCCGCTGCCCGAGTCCTGAGCAGAAGGGCTCGGCCCTTACCGGACAGGACACAGCCCCTCGAGAAGTCACCCGACCCAAGTCAGGTTAGGCTCACCTCTGTGAGTACGTGCTCAACCGTCTCGCAGGACCTCGACGAGCCCATCGCGGGGACCGCGGCGACCGCGACGACCTGGCTGCTGCTGGAGCAGCCCGGTCCGTGGGGTGCCAAGGCGCTCACGCAGAGCCACCTGGATCCCGCGCTGGGCCGCGCCCTGGAGGCCGCCGCGAAGGGCACGGGCGTACGCGTGGCGCTGATTCGCCGCCCAGGCCGGCACGCCGACTGCGGGACCCCCGGCGAACGCCAGGTCTACGCGGCCCACACCGTGCCCGGAAGCGTCTGGCTGCACGCCGCCACGACGCACGACCCGGAGCAGTTGCTCGACCTGGACTTCGCCGCCCTCGGCCTGGGTGACCACCACACCTTCGACTCGGCGCTCCAGGGGCGGCCCCACACAGGCGATCCGCTCGCGCTCGTCTGCACCAACGGCAAGCGGGACCGCTGCTGCGCACTCCTCGGCCGACCTCTCGCGGCCGAGCTCGCCGCCTCCGGCGTGGAGGGCGTCTGGGAGGTCACCCATCTGGGTGGACATCGGTTCTCACCGACATTGCTGGTGCTGCCGTACGGCTACGCCTACGGCCGGGCGCAGGCCCACGCCGTCAAAGAGGTCCTGCACAGCGTCCAGGAGGGACGGATCACCGTCGACGGGTGCCGCGGGAACTCCGCCTGGGAGCGACCGGGCCAGGCGGCCGAACTGGCCGTGCGCTCGGCTACGGGCGAGTACGCCGCGGAAGCGCTGCGCGTCGTACGGACGGACGGTGCGGCCCCGCGGTGGGAGGTGACGGTCGCCCACGTGGACGGGCGCCACTGGCGGGTCGTCGTGGCGCAGGGCACGTCCCTGCCGCCTCGCCCCGAGAGCTGCGGCACGTCGGTGCTCGGCTCGCCCGCGCGTATGGACGTGGTCGCGGTGCACGAGCTCACGGTGGCGACGGCACTCGCGAGTTGATCAGGTGGACGGAGTGGTTCCCGTCTTGATCAGGTGGACGGAGTGGTTCTGGTCTTGATCAGATACACAGGGCTGCTCGCGAGTTGATCAGACGCGGGGAGTGACTCCCGAGTTGATCAGACGCACAGAGCCATCCCACATGGACCGGCCTCCCGACACTGATCAAGAGATCCACGTCACACCTCACTACGGGGTTTCCCGCCCGCCCACGTACCGTCATGGGTATGAGCCCCACTCCCCCCGCACGTCGCCTGCGCCTCGGTCTGCCCCGGCGGATGTTCGCGCAGGTGCTGCTGATGCAGGTGGCGATCGCCGCGGGAGTCGCGGTGCTCGCGACCGGGCTGTTCCTCGCTCCGCTCAGCGACCAGCTGGACGATCAGGCGATGCGCCGTGCGCTGTCGATCGCGCAGGCCACCGCGGCCCAGCCGCAGATCGCCGAGGATCTGGTGAGCACACGCGCGACGGCCGACGGGCCGGTACAGCGGGAGGCGGAGCGGATCCGCAAGGCCACCAAGGCCGAGTATGTCGTCGTGATGAACCGGCGTGGCGTGCGCTGGTCCCACCCCACGCCTGGCGAGATCGGCAGGATCGTGTCGACGGACCCGGGTCAGGCCCTCGCCGGCCATGAGGTCATGCAGATCGACGACGGCACCCTGGGCCGCAGCGCCCGCGGCAAGGTGGCGCTGCGCGACAACGACGGCACGATCGTCGGGGCGGTCTCGGTCGGTATCGCGTACGACAGCGTGCGGGCCCGGCTGCTGCACGCGATCCCCGGGCTGCTCGCGTACGCGGGCGGTGCCCTCGCGGTCGGCGCGCTGGCCGCCTGGCTCATCTCCCGCCGGCTTCAGCGGCAGACGCGGGACCTGGCCTTCTCGGACATCTCGGCACTGCTCGCGGAGCGCGAGGCGATGCTGCACGGCATCCGGGAGGGCGTCGTGGCCCTGGACCGCGGCGGCCGTATCCGGCTCCTCAACGACGAGGCTCAGCGCCTGCTGGGCATCGGTGACGAGGCCGTCGGCCGGTCCCTCGACGAGGCGCTCGGCGAAGGCCGTACGACCGACGTGCTGGCCGGCCGGGTCACCGGCACCGATCTGCTCACGGTCCGCGGCCAGCGCGTCCTGGTCGCCAACCGCATGCCCACCGACGACGGCGCCGTCGCGACCCTGCGCGACCGGACCGAGCTGGAGCAGCTCGGCCGGGAGCTCGACTCCACGCGCGGCCTGATCGACGCCCTGCGCGCCCAGGACCACGAGCACGCCAACCGTATGCACACGCTTCTCGGGCTGCTCGAACTGGAGATGTACGACGACGCCGTGGAGTTCGTCGGCGAGGTGGTCGGCGATCACCGGGCCACCGCGGAGCAGGTCGCCGAGAAGATCCAGGACCCGCTGCTCGCCGCCCTCCTGGTCGGCAAGGCGACCGTGGCGGCCGAGCGCGGCGTCGCGCTGCACCTGTCGGACCGTACCCGGCTGCCGGACCGGTTGGTCGACCCGCGGGGCCTCGTCACGATCGTCGGCAACCTGGTGGACAACGCCCTGGACGCCGTCGCGGGCACGCCGCACGCGCGCGTGGAGGTCGAAGCGCGGGCCGAGGGACGCACCGCGGTCCTCAGGGTGCGTGACACAGGGCCGGGAATCCCCGAGGAGCACCGCGAGTTGATCTTTACCGAGGGGTGGTCCACCAAGAAGCCGCCGGCCCACCGCGAACGCGGTATAGGGCTCTCCCTGGTGCGCAGGCTCGCCGAACGGCAGGGCGGCACCGCGACCGTGGGCGAAGCGGCGGGCGGCGGCGCGGAGTTCACCGTGGTCCTGCCCGAGGCGCTGGCCGAGCCGCACCTGGAACCGGCCGCCCTCACCGTGCCGTCAGCCGCGCAGCGCACCGCCGAGGAGGAGTCGCGATGATCGAGGTCCTGGTCGTGGACGACGACACGCGCGTGGCGCGGGTCAACGCCGCTTACGTCGAAAAGGTGCCGGGCTTCCATGTCGCCGGCGAGGCGCACAGCGCGGCCGAGGCGCTTCGCCAGGTGGAGGAGCTGCCCCATCTGGACCTGGTCCTCATGGATCACTATCTGCCCGACGGGACGGGCCTGTCGGTCGTCCAGGAGATGCGCCGACGCGGCCTCCAGACCGACGTGATCATGGTCACGGCGGCCCGGGACGTGTCCACGGTGCAGGCGGCGATGCGGCACGGGGCGCTGCAGTACCTGGTCAAGCCGTTCGCCTTCGCGGGCCTGCGCGCCAAGCTGGAGGCGTACGCGGAGCTGCGCCGTACTCTCGACGGCGGCGGTGAGGCGGAACAGGCCGAGGTGGACCGTATCTTCGGCGCCCTGTCCGCTTCGTCGGAGCCCGACCTGCCCAAGGGGCACTCCCCCACCACGGCGGAACTCGTACGCCAGTCCCTGATGAGCGCCGAAGGCCCGCTGTCGGCCCAGGAGATCGCCGAACGGACCGGGGTGAGCCGCCAGACCGCCCAGCGCTATCTCAAACTCCTGGAACGCACGGGCCGGGCCCGCCTCACCCTCAAGTACGGCGACGCGGGCCGCCCGGAACACCGTTACGTGTGGGCGACCCGCGCCTGAGGCACGGCCCGTGGGGGCGGGGGAAGGAACCGTGCCACTCCTTCATACGGATGCCGGCCGCCCAATCTTCAGCCCTACGGCGGTGAAGGCGCCGCCCTAGACCGCCCCCGCCCCCGTCAGCGACCGCACCTCGGTCTCCGCGTGCTTGGCCTCGTCCGGCATCTCGGCCGAGGTGACCGTGCCGAGCCAGCCCGCGACGAAGCCCAGCGGGATCGAGACGAGGCCGGGGTTCTGCAGGGGGAAGTACTGGAAGTCGACAGCGGGGAACAGCGATTCGGGGCTGCCCGACACCACCGGCGACAGCAGCACGAGGACCACGGCCGGGATCAGGCCCCCGTACACCGCCCAGACGGCGCCGCGCGTGGTGAAGTCCCGCCAGAACAGCGTGTAGAGCAGTACCGGCAGATTGGCGGACGCGGCGACCGCGAAGGCGAGGCCGACCAGGAAGGCGACGTTCAGGTCGCGGGCCAGCAACCCGAGGGCGATCGCGACCACGCCGATGCCGACCGCGGCGATCCGCGCCACGGCCACCTCTCTGCGGGGCTTGGCGCGCCGACGGCGTAGCGACGCATACAGGTCGTGGGCCACGGAGGCCGAGGAGGACAGCGTGATGCCGGCGACGACCGCGAGGATCGTGGCGAAGGCGATGGCGGCGACCACGGCGAAGAGAACCGTTCCTCCGGTGGAATGCGCGCCCCCGCCGAGATCGAGCGCAAGCAGCGGAACCGCGGTGTTCCCGGCCGCGTTCGACCCGCGCACGGCCTCGGGCCCGACGATCGCGGCGGCGCCGAAGCCCAGGACGATCGTCATCAGGTAGAAGCCGCCGATGAGACCGATCGCCCAGACCACCGAGCGCCGGGCCGCGCGGGCGGTGGGCACCGTGTAGAAGCGGGACAGGATGTGCGGCAGCCCGGCGGTTCCCAGCACCAGCGCGAGCCCGAGGCTGATGAAGTCGAACCGGGCCGTCCAGTCCCCGCCGTACTTCAGCCCCGGTGCCAGGAACGCCTCGCCGTGACCACTGCGCTCGGCCGCCGTGAGCATCAGCCGGCCGAAGTCGCCGTGGAAGCGCACCAGGACGAGCGTGGTCAACGCGATGGTGCCGCCGAGCAGCAGGACCGACTTGACGATCTGGATCCAGGTGGTGGCCCGCATCCCTCCCCACGACACATAGATCACCATGAGCGCACCGACGCCGATGACGGTCCAGGCCCGCGCCGCCTCCCCCTCGCCTCCGAGCAGCAGCGCGACCAGGGTGCCCGCGCCCACCATCTGCGCCACCAGATACAGAACGGACACGGTGACCGAGGAAGTTCCCAGCGCGATCCGCACGGGGCGCTCGCTCATCCGCGCGGCGACCACGTCGGCGAGTGTGAACCGCCCGCAGTTGCGTACCAGTTCGGCGACGAGGAACAGCACCACCAGCCAGGCCACGAGGAAGCCCACCGAGTACAGCATCCCGTCGTAGCCGAAGAGAGCGATGAGCCCGGAGATGCCGAGGAAGGAGGCGGCCGACATGTAGTCGCCCGCGATGGCAAAACCATTCTCCATGGGTGAGAAGAGCCTGCCACCCGCGTAGAACTCCTCCGCCGAACCACGCCGGTTGCGGCTCGCCCATGTCGTGATCGCCAATGTGATCGCGACGAACAGGCTGAACAGGAGCAGCGCCAGAGTCTGATGGTCACCCGTCACGCGGCACCGCCCCTTGCGACGCGCGTCAACTCCTGGGTGTCCCAGCGCAGTTCGAGCGCGGCCCGATCCCGGTGCAGCCGCGCATGGCGGGCGTAGGCCCAGGTGAGCAGGAAGGTGCTGAGGAACTGTCCGAGCCCGGCGAGCATCGCCACGTTCACAGCGCCCGCCACGGGCCGCGCCATCAGCCCCGGCGCGGCCGTGGCGGCGACGACGTACGCCACGTACCAGGAGAGGAACACAACGACCGCCGGCACCACGAACCTGCGGTAGCGGCTGCGGACTTCCTGGAAGGCCGCGCTGCGCTGTACCTCGAGGTACACGTCACCGGCGACGGGCGGAGCGGTGTCGGGGCCGTCCGTGACGTCCGCCTCCCCCCATCCGGAGGCGAGGGCGTCGTACCAGGGATCGTCTGAGTACATGCCCAAGCATGGACAGAACGGAAAGATCCCCGACTCGGCTTCTCCCCGGGCTTCACTCCATCAGGTGATTCACCCGCCGAACCCGAACAGCGCGCACCACGGCAAGCCGCCGACGGCGGGCACGCCCCACGGGGGCCACCCGCACCCGACGACGAATGCCGTACGGGCGGTGCGGGCGGGTCCCAAAACAGATGCCGAAGGCGAACCGAGGCCGAATGGCCGGCCCAAGTCCAGCGCAGCGGCTACGCGTCGATACGCGACCGATCCAGCGTCGCCGCCGAGCTGGAGATGAACTCCTTGCGCGGCGCCACGTCATTGCCCATCAACAGATCGAAGACCCGCTCGGCGGCCTCCAGGTCGGTGAGGCTGATCCTGCGCAGGGTGCGGTGGCGCGGGTCCATCGTCGTCTCGGCCAGCTGGTCGGCGTCCATCTCACCGAGACCCTTGTACCGCTGGATGGAGTCCTTGTAGCGGATGCCCTTGCTCTGGAACTCCATGAGCTTGTCGCGCAGTTCACGGTCCGAGTACGTGTAGACGTACTTGTCCTGCCCCTTCTTGGGCTGGATGAGCTCGATCCGGTGCAGCGGCGGCACCGCCGCGAACACCCGGCCGGCCTCGATCATCGGCCGCATGTAGCGCTGGAACAGCGTCAGCAGCAGCGTCCGGATGTGGGAGCCGTCCACATCGGCGTCGGTCATCATGATGATCTTGCCGTAGCGCGCCGCGTCGATGTCGAAGGTCCGGCCGGAACCTGCTCCTATGACCTGGATGATCGCCCCGCACTCGGCGTTCTTGAGCATGTCGGTCACAGACGACTTCTGGACGTTGAGGATCTTGCCTCGGATTGGCAGCAACGCCTGGAACTCGGAGTTCCGGGCGAGCTTGGCGGTGCCGAGCGCGGAGTCTCCCTCGACGATGAACAGCTCGCTGCGGTCGACGTCGTCGCTGCGGCAGTCCGCGAGCTTGGCGGGCAGCGACGAGGACTCCAGCGCCGTCTTCCGGCGCTGCGCGTCCTTGTGCTGACGGGCCGCGATACGCGTGCGTGCGGCGGCGACGGCCTTCTCCATGACGACCCGGGCCTGGGCCGCGGCGTCCCGCTTCGTGGACGTGAGGAACGCCTTGAGCTCCCTGGAGATCACGGTGTTCACGATGCGCCGGGCCGCCGAGGTGCCCAGGACCTCCTTGGTCTGGCCCTCGAACTGCGGCTCGGCGAGACGGACCGTGACGACCGCGGTGAGGCCCTCCAGGGCGTCGTCCTTGACGATGTCGTCCTCGGCGACACGCAGCAGCTTCTTGGCGCGCAGCACCTCGTTCATGGTGCTGGTCACGGCTGTCTCGAAGCCCGCGACGTGCGTGCCGCCCTTGGGGGTGGCGATGATGTTCACGAACGACTTCAGGGTCGTGTCGTACCCGGTGCCCCACCGCATGGCGACGTCGACGTCGAGCTCGCGGGTGACCTGGGTGGGGGTCATCTGGCCATGCTCGTCCAGGACCGGGACCGTCTCCTTGAAGGTGCCCTGGCCACCGAAGCGGAGGACGTCGCAGACCGGCTTGTCGGTGGCCAGGTACTCGCAGAACTCGCTGATGCCGCCGTCGAAGCGGAAGGACTCCTCGCCCTTGCTGCCGCCCTCGCCGAGGCCGAACTCGTCACGGACGACGATGGTCAGGCCGGGCACCAGGAACGCGGTCTGGCGGGCGCGCTGGTGCAGATTCTCCAGGGACAGCTTGGCGTCCTTGAGGAAGATCTGGCGGTCGGCCCAGTACCGCACGCGCGTGCCGTTGCGGGTCTTGGGGATCTTCTTGGTCCTGCGCAGGCCGCCCTTGGCCTCGAACTTGGCGTTCGCGCCATCGGCGGCGAAGGCTCCGGGCACGCCCCGCCGGAAGCTGATGGCGTGGGTGTGGCCGCTCCGGTCCACCTCGACGTCCAGCCGCGCGGACAGGGCGTTCACCACGGAGGCGCCCACGCCGTGCAGACCGCCGGACGCGGCGTACGAACCGCCGCCGAACTTTCCGCCGGCGTGCAGCTTGGTCATGACGACCTCGACGCCGGACAGACCGGTCTTGGGTTCGACGTCGACCGGGATGCCCCGGCCGTTGTCCCGGACCTCCACGGACCCGTCGTCGTGGAGGATCACCTCGATGTGGTCGCAGTACCCGCCGAGGGCCTCGTCGACGGAGTTGTCGATGATCTCCCACAGGCAGTGCATCAGACCGCGGCTGTCGGTCGACCCGATGTACATGCCCGGGCGCTTGCGTACGGCCTCGAGCCCCTCGAGGACGAGCAGGTGCCGCGCGGTGTAGTTGGACCCGTCCCGGTCTGCTCCTGCCAGCAGCGCTGTGGACGGCACGGACGTCTCGGCGGTCACGCGGTTCGCTCCTCGCTGAATTTCATAGGGGGCCCCAGTGGGTAAGGGCGCGGCTTCGGTCGCCGTCAAGAGGGTACCGAGGCCTGGTAGAGCCGTTGTAACGCCACCCTCGTGTGGGACACAGACTAGTCCAGAGTCGCATGCGTGTTCGATCCCTCGATGGGGTGAAGTACATATCACGTTCCCTTCCAGGCATGAACCATTTAGGCTCCGGGCACGTCCTCATGAACAAACCGGCAAGCCAGCCGGCAGGACCCGACCATGACCGACAGCGCGAAACCGTAAGCACGACAGATACGCAATACGGCACATTCGCCGCCAAACCGGCAGCAGCCAGCCGCCCCGGAAAAAAATTTCTCTCTGGGAGAAGCCGCGAGCGGGAACGTTTTGGGGCTGGTTGGATGTTGACCCTGGTACGACAGCTCGTCGAGCTAGAGAAGAGGCGACGTGACTACTGTTCTGACCCCCGCGAGCCCGCTGACGGCCGCTGACCGCTGCGACCGCTGCGGCGCACAGGCGTACGTGCGCGTTGTCCTGCTCAGCGGCGGAGAACTGCTCTTCTGCGCCCACCACGGCCGCAAGTTCGAGCCGGAACTCAAGAAGATCGCCGCTGAGATACAGGACGAGACGGAGCGGCTGACGTCCGTTCCCGCATCGACGTCCGAAGAAGAGCGCTGACACCTCGCCACGACGAGCCAGCTTCCGGCACAGGCCGGTCGACGGGCGGCCGCCCCTGACGGCAGGGGCGGCCGCCCGCGCTCATACCCTTCGGGCCCTCCTCGTGCGCCGAGGGCCCAGCTCCTCAGCCACCCGCTCGGTGATCGCGTGCCCCTGCGGCGCGCCACCCCATCGTCCGCACGGCGTCGGACACACGCGTGTAGACGCCAGGAGTACCCGCACGACCACAGCCGCTCCCCCAGGAAACGAGTCCGATCAGCTTCCCCTGGGCGATCAGCGGCCCTCCGCTGTCCCCCTGACAGGCGTCCCGGCCTCCCTCCTGCTCCCCGGCACAGACCATGCTGTCGGCCAGGTACCTTCCGCTGCCCCCGCCCGGATACGCCGCCCTGCACAGAGCATCGGGCAGCACATGCACGCGCGCGGCACGCAGGCTGCGCGCGTAGTCACCCGCACCCGTGATGTCCCCCCACCCGTAGACCAGGGCGGCCGTGCCCGGCACATAGGCGGGATCGCCGGCCCGCGCCATCCTGATGACCGAGCTTGCGGGAAGTGGCCGAGCGAGGGTGACCACGGCAAAGTCCCCCGCGTTGGTCACACCGTCGTAAGCAGGGTTCACCCAGGTGTCGCGGACGCGGATCTCCTGACCCCCGTTCGACAACAGATCCGTACGGCCGGCGATGACAGTGAGGTCGCGCACCCGGTCCGGCGGCGAGCCCAGGACCTCCTCGCTCATGCAGTGGGCCGCGGTGAGCACGGTGGACCGGCCGACCGCGACCCCGACACAGAACTGACCCGCCCGCGTACCCCCGAACCGGTCACGACTGGCCAGCGCCACGGTCCACGGACTCTGGGAAACATCGACCGGAAACCCGCCGACGACGACACTGTCGGCAGCCACTGGGGCGGCGGACACCAACGGTATGGCGGCTGCCACAGCCGCCAGAGCAAGCGGCCGGGTCAGCGCCCGGGTAAAGGGACGGCGCATGACGCTCCTCACTCTTGGGTGGTCATGGGAAACCCAGAGTGATTCAGCTCGCCGCACCCCGCACCCGCGCGACAGCACGAAGGCCCGGTCCCCACTCGGTGGACCGGGCCTTGTGTGTCGTACGGGTGCGACCTAGTCGAGGTAGTCGCGCAGCACCTGGGACCGCGACGGGTGGCGCAGCTTCGACATCGTCTTGGACTCGATCTGGCGGATGCGCTCGCGCGTGACGCCGTACACCTTGCCGATCTCGTCGAGGGTCTTCGGCTGACCGTCGGTGAGACCGAAGCGCATGGAGACGACGCCCGCCTCGCGCTCGGACAGGGTGTCGAGGACGGAGTGCAGCTGCTCCTGGAGGAGCGTGAAGCTGACCGCGTCGGCCGGGACGACCGCCTCGGAGTCCTCGATGAGGTCACCGAACTCGCTGTCACCGTCCTCGCCGAGCGGGGTGTGCAGCGAGATGGGCTCGCGGCCGTACTTCTGGACCTCGATGACCTTCTCGGGGGTCATGTCGAGTTCCTTGGCCAGCTCCTCCGGGGTGGGCTCGCGGCCCAGGTCCTGGAGCATCTGGCGCTGCACACGGGCGAGCTTGTTGATGACCTCGACCATGTGCACCGGGATACGGATGGTGCGGGCCTGGTCGGCCATGGCGCGGGTGATCGCCTGACGGATCCACCAGGTGGCGTACGTGGAGAACTTGTAGCCCTTGGTGTAGTCGAACTTCTCCACCGCGCGGATCAGACCGAGGTTGCCCTCCTGGATGAGGTCCAGGAAGAGCATGCCGCGGCCGGTGTAGCGCTTGGCCAGGGAGACCACCAGACGGAGGTTGGCCTCCAGGAGGTGGTTCTTGGCGCGGCGGCCGTCCTCGGCGATGATCTCCAGCTCGCGCTTGAGCTTCGGTGCCAGCTTGTCGGCGTTGGACAGCTTGTCCTCGGCGAAGAGGCCGGCCTCGATGCGCTTGGCGAGCTCGACCTCCTGCTCGGCGTTGAGCAGGGGGACCTTGCCGATCTGCTTCAGGTAGTCCTTGACCGGGTCGGCGGTGGCGCCGGCCGCGGCGACCTGCTGCGCGGGCGCGTCGTCCTCGTCCTCGTCGGAGAGAACGAAGCCGGCGCTCTCGGCACCCTCGGGCTCGTCGCCGGGCTTGGTGTCCTCGAGGACCTCGTCCTCGACCAGCTCGGCGTCGTCCTTCTTGGCGGTGGTCTTCTTGGCCGCCGTCTTCTTGGCGACGGTCTTCTTCGCGGCCGCCTTCTTGGCGGTCGTCTTCTTGGCAGCGGCCTTCTTCGCGGGGGTCTCGTCCTCGACGGCGGAGTCGGCGGCGGGCGCCGCCGGCGTGGCGGTGGCGGTGGCCTTCTTGGCGGTCACCGTCTTCGCCGCGACCGTCTTGGTGGCGGTGCGCTTGGCCGGACTCTTCGCTGCGACGCTCTTTCGGGTGCGCTTGGGCTCCGCGGCACTGACCATCAGCGTCACACCCTCTTCCTCGAGGATCTGGTTGAGGCTGCGCAGTACGTTCTTCCACTGAGTGGCCGGGATCTGGTCAGCTTCGAAGGCCCGACGCACATCGTCGCCGGCGATCTGCCCCTCAGCCTTTCCCCGCTCAATGAGAGCCATGACAGAGACGGACTCGGCGATCTCCGGCGGGAGCGTACGGGATGTGCTGGCCGACACGAACAACCTCTCGGAACGTTGGAAAACGGCTTCCGGCCCCGTCCACGGCGGACAGGAGCCGACCACCGACCTGGGGATTGGGCCGACGGTGCGGGCGGGGGCCGGGAAGATGCACAGCGCCTTGAGCGGCGTCCGTATTCCCTCCTCGGCTGTCACCTCTTAGGTCATCGCGTTGTTTCCCCGAGCGTTACGCCCAATCTGCGTGGCCCGAGTCACATCTCGTAACCGATCAAAAGCTGACAGATGATGACAGAAGCAGTCGCCCACGGCTTCGATGATGCACTGTACGGCGATTCGGCCGCCCCATTGCACCGTCGGACCCGCAAGATCCGTGCTGGATCTTGCGGGTCCGACGGGTGGGGGTGCGCAGACCGGGAGATGCCACAGGAGGGGGAGGCATCCTCAGCCGCGCGACCCAGGGGCGCGGTCAGTGCTCGCGGGGTGCAGGCACCACGCGCTCCACCTCGGGGTGGACGGTGAGCAGGTGACGCATGGCCGTTTCGGCGGCGGCACCGTCGCCGGTGGCCAGGGCGTCGACGATCCTGCTGTGCTGCGCCAGCGAGGTCTCGTTCGGCCGGTCACAGCCCGTGACAGGGCCGCCGGAGACCTGGAGGGCGGCCGAGACGATCCCCGACAGGTGCTCCAGCATGCGGTTGCCGGCGACCTGGATGAGCAAGCTGTGGAACTCGGTGTCGGCACGGGAGAAGGTGAGGACGTCGCCCTGCCCCATCGCATGACTCATGATCTCGACCATGTCGGCGAGCCGCTGCTGGACGTCGTCGCGCCCGTGCCCGGCGGCGAGGCGGGCGGCGAGCGGCTCGATCGTCCAGCGCAGCTCGCTCAGCTCCCGTCGCTGATCGTCGCGCTGCGGCCCGAAGGCCCGCCACTCGATGATGTCCGGGTCGAGGAGATTCCAGTCGCTGACGGGGCGCACGCGCGTGCCGACGTTCGGGCGGGCGCTGACCAGGCCCTTGGCCTCCAGGACGCGGAGCGACTCGCGGACGACGGTGCGGGAGACCTCGAAGCGCTGGCCGATCTCCTCGGGCACGAGCGGACGGTCGGCGCCGAGGTCGCCGGAGACGATCATCTGGCCGAGCTGTTGGACGAGTTGGCCGTGCAGCCCGCGTCCGCGGCTGCCCGCGGCGCGCCGGCCGACACGGCCCAGCTCCGGGTCCGCGCCGTCCCAGGCAGGGGCTCCGACGCGGTCGGCGACGGGGGCCTCGGCGTAGGGGTAGCGGTCGAGTTCGCCCGGGCCGACGAGACCGGAGTCGGTGGCGCGGGCGGCGGTCATCATGGTGTGCGCAAGGGTACTCACGGATCCTTTGTCGGCGCCGTCCCCAACTCCCTTGAGGTCTTTGGTGAAAAGCACACGAAAGGGTGATCGCTCACCCCGTCGCAATTGACGCCTTATCGGAAAGAAATGGGCTCTCCCCGGGGAGTTGTGCACACGACGGGACCCAGAAGCGCAGGGGCGGTCGTCATCGGACCCGGCTCCGCACGGTCGTGAGGAGATAAGCGCAGAGCAGCGTGGCCAGCGACAACGTCAGTGCGCCGCCGACGGGTTGGGCGATCACGCGCGCGACGGCGGCCAGATAGCGCTCTCCCCCGAACGGCCACTGCGACAGGAGGACCTCACGCAGCCGCAGGGGAAACCCGGCCGCCGTCCGCACAGACGGACCCTCCAGCACCTTTTGTACGAGGGGTACGACGACGATGGGCACGGCGACCACCGCCGCGAGCCCGGCCGTGGTCGACCGGAACAGGCCCGCGGCCAGCACGCCGGCCCAAGCGCACCCGATCACGAGGCCGGTCCAACTCGCGCTCAGCGAAAGCCAGTCGGCGGGAACTTCCGCGAGCTCCCGTCCGTAGACGAGATAGAGCACTTCGGCATTGCAGCCCACGGTGAGGAAGGCCAGAACCAGCGCGGTGGCGGAGGCGACGAGGAGCTTCGCGGCCAGGAGCCCCAGCCGACGGGGGACAGTGCCGCGATCCGCGGCCAGGGCGGGGTGGCGGAACTCGTCGCCGAACGCGATCGCGCCGAGCAGCCCGGCGCCGAGCGCCGCGGGCGGCAGCGGCAGCTCCTGCGGCCACGCGACCAGCAGGCGCGGCTGCGGAGTGTGTCCGACACGGGCCAGCAGTACGGCGGTGAGGGCGGACACCACCAGTACGGCGGCGCCGGTGAGGAACCCCGTGCCGACGCCGGCGGCGCGACGGAGTTCGTAGCGGAGGGGCCGGAGGGGGCTGGGGGCGGGGCGGACGGAGATGGGAGGCGGGAGATCGGGGAGGGCTTCGACAGCGGGGGTGGCCGCCCGCGAACCGGCGGCCTGGGACGAAGGCCGATCGTCTGGGAGTGCGTCAGCGGGTCGCGGCTCGCCCGTGGGCGCCTGCGGGGCCTCTGCTGAGGCCTCCTGCCCAGCGGCCGTGACTGGCTCTCCGTCCGGCGTCAGCGGCGCCTCGGGGGTTGCTGGGCGCTCGTCGGCCGGGGGCACCCCGTCGTCCGCCACCGAGGGCGTGGGGACCGTGTGCCCACCACCGCGGGCTGCGACCCACTTGCCGTTCGTCGTTTGCCGCACGTGGTCCGACCGCGGCCCGGTTGAGGGGTCCTGCTCGGGGCCAGGCCCCATGTCGCCGATTTCGTCGGCGAGTTGGTGCACGAGGATTCCGTGACGGAACGCGGTCTCGCCGACGTCGGCGCACGTGCTGCCGTACACCGAGAGGCAGTTGCCGCTCTCGCGTACGACCTCGATGGAGCGCTGTGCCGTGCGTGCCTCCTTGGTGAGCAGCGCGGCGAGGCGGGAGGCGTGCGGAGTACGGACGGCGACCCGGGGGCGCAGTCGGGTGCGGGCGAAGTCGGCGGCGTCCAGGTCGGCCACGAGTCTGCCCTGCTCCAGGGCGACGACCCGGTCGGCGGTGCGCGCGGCCGCCTTGGGGTCAGCCGTGGTCAGCAGGACCGTGCCGCCCTGGGTCGCGTGCGCGCGCAGCATGCCGTACAGCCAGCGGCACTCGCGGGCCGAGAGCCCTTCCGTCGGATCGTCGAGCACGAGTGTGTGCGGGTCGGCCAGCAGCACACAGGCCAGACCGAGGCGGCGGTCCATGCCGCGCGAGAGCGTGTCCAGGCGTTCGTCGCGCAGGCTGACGAGACCGACCACCTCCAGAACCTCGTCGGCGCGTCGTGCCGGAACGCCGGCGGCGGCGCACAGCATGCGCAGATGGCCGCGGACCGTGCGGGCCGGATGGCCGGGAACATCGCCGAGGAGCACACCGACCTCGCGCGACGGGTGGGCGATGCGATGGAGGGGACGGCCTCTGAAGTAGGTGATCCCACGGCCCTGTTGGAGTTCGAGCATGAGTCTGAGCACCGTCGTCTTGCCTGCTCCCGGCGCCCCGAGCAGCGCGGTGACACGTCCCGCGTGCGCCTCGAAGGAAACGTCGTCGACGGCGGGAGGAAGCTCCTTGCGAGGGTTGCTGGTCAGTCCGATGGCCTGGATCACTCAAAGCAAGATAGCGCGCTATGTCCGTTTTTTCAGGCAGCGCACGGCCCGCTCCCTGCGCAGATCGGCTCGCTCGGACCCCTGTTCGCCCTTCGTCCGCGAGCACGACCGGTGTCGTCCGGTCCGGCCCAGCGCCCCGGCTCGGCATCCCGGCCGGGACTTTCGCGTCAGACCTCCGGGCGCAGCATCGGGGGGTTGAGCAGCGTGGCTCCGCCGGCCCGGAAGAGCTGGGCGGGGCGGCCGCCCTGGCGTGTGGTGGTGCCTCCGGTGGGCACGAGGAAGCCCGGCGTGCCCGTCACCTTGCGGTGGAAGTTGCGGGGGTCGAGCGCCACGCCCCACACCGCCTCGTAGACACGGCGAAGCTCGCCGACAGTGAACTCGGTGGGGCAGAACGCCGTGGCCAGTGAGGAGTACTCGATCTTGGAGCGGGCGCGTTCCACGCCGTCGGCCAGGATCTGCGCGTGATCGAAGGCGAGCGGCGCGACCGGTTCGCCGTCCCGGCCGTAACCGCCCTGCTGCAGCAACTCGTCGACCGGCGCCCAGCGGGCGTTGCTGGCATCGCCTCCCGCGCGGGGTGCGGGCAGATCGGGCGCCAGCGCCAGGTGCGCGACACTGACCACCCGCATCCGGGGGTCGCGCTTGGGGTCGCCGTATGTCGCGAGCTGCTCCAAGTGTGCGCCGTTGTCCTGCGCGGGAACGGAGGGGTCGTGGGCGCGCAGCCCGGTCTCCTCGGCCAGCTCACGCGCGGCGGCCTGCGCCAGGTCCTCGTCGGCCCGCACGAACCCGCCGGGCAGTGCCCAGCGCCCCTGGAACGGCGGTTCGCCCCTGCGCACCGCCAGCGCGCACAGGGCGTGGCGGCGCACGGTCAGCACGACCAGATCCACGGTGACGGCAAAGGGCGGAAAGGCTGACGGGTCGTAGGGCATGCGGCGATCATAGTCGTCTGCCTGACGATAAACACTCCAGTTCGTCAGCCCCATCGGTGGCTGATCCAATTCGGCCCGAAATCAGCCCAACCACCCCGGTCGCTTGTCGTGCCGTGCGGCGTCGTACGAGGTCAAGCTCGCAATTGCAGGCCGTCGGCCGCCTCCTCGACCATGGCGAGACCCAGTCGGCTGACCCGCACCGAGAAGGGGGCGCCGGCGACCCGAAGGCCCGTCAGGACGATCTCGCCCAGCGGCGCACTGCGCACGGGCCGCAGGGTGACCGTCCCCGCGGGGGAGTCCGGGCGGACGCCCGCGAGCGTGGTCAACAGCAGCACCCCGGCTGCCGCTGCCGTGGCCGCGGGGCGGCAGGCCGCCGGATGCGGGAGGGGAGCCCCTTGATCAGTGCGCCGCTCCCCCGCGTACATCTCGGGCAGCCGATGACCGAACGCCTCTGCCGCGCCCAGCAGGCCCCGCAGCAGCGTGCTCGCCTCCTTCTCGTAGTCGGCTGCCGCCAGGCCCGCGACGGCGAGCGCCGTCTCGTGGACTCGCACGGCACCACTGCGGTGGCCGAAGGGGTTGTGCCCCGCCTCCTTCGCGCTCAGCCCGCGAAGCCCCCATCCCGAGTCCATGGCGGGCCCGCCGAGCAGCCGGGCGAGTTGTTCGGTCTGCACCTTGTCGAGCAGACCGGCGGCCTGCTCTCCCCCACCCAGCAGGCCGGTGTCGAGGAGGTGGACGGCGGCGGCGCCGAGATGCGGCACGTGGTGTCCGTCCGGGGATCGGGCTGCCGCGGGGCGGCCGCCGCCCACCTCGTCGATCCAGAAGTCCGCACGGAACGCCGCCCGCAGGGCGCGGGCCCACTGCCGCAGTTCGACACCGCCCGGTCTACCGCAGGCGTCGAGGAGATCGGCGCCGAGCAGTGCGGCACGGTGGGCGTGCGCCTGGGTCTCGCAGCGGACGGGTCCGCCGGAGCGTGGGTCCCGCAGATACGTGCCGTCGTCCGCACTCATCCGCAGCCAGGTCAGACACCGCTCGGCCGCCGGGAGGAGTTCCTCCGTCTCCGGTTCGGAAAGCCCCCAGCGCCGGGCCTCCGCGAGCAGCACGGGGAAGAGCAACGTGGCTTCCGTGCCGGTGCAACCCGGTGGCAGATGCGGACCCGCGTCCCGTATCGGCCCGGGGATCATGCCGGACTGCGGTCCCTGGCCTCGGAGTTGGGTGCGGGCGAGGGTGCGCAGCGTGCCTACGGCGAGCCGGGTGCCCAGGGGCAGGGTCATCCGGGCCGCGGCGAGGGCCTCGGCGGGGGCCAGGCCGCAGCGCCACGGCACCCCCGCGGCCAAGTGGGTGTCGGCTGGATGCGCGGGGTCCCGCAGCAGGAGGGCCTGGAGGTCCTCGATGCTCGTCCGAAGCAGCGCCTCCACCCTGGGATCGTCACCGGCTGCCCGCGCGGGAGTCAGCGGGCTCGTCGCCGCCCGGCCCACGGCCCGCAGGGGTCCCGTCCCGTCCGGACGCACGCGCAGTTCGATGCTCGCGCTGCCGCCCGGCGGCAGTATGAACTCCCAGCGCAGCAGCCCCGCGGAGGCCAGCGCGTCGGCGGGCGACGGGTCGGCCGTCACGATCGAGTTCCCATGGGCGGACGACCAGCGCAGGCCGGAATCGTGGACCGTGGCCGACAGTTCCGGTCCCGACTTGCCGCACGCGATCGCCCCGAGGTCGGCCAAGTCCGTGCCCAGAGCGACCTCGACCGGCACACGCAGCGGGCGGACGGCCGCACTGTGCAGCGTGATCCGCTCGGTACCGTCCGCGTGACGGGTTCGCTCGACGACGACGTCCGGGTCCGGGCCCGCCTGCGGGGAAGTACGCAGCGTGCCCACGAAGCGGGCACGGTCGGCCGCTGTGAGCCGGGCTTGGACCGGGAGCGGCTCGCGTCCGGCCACACGGATCTGACAGCGCGAGAGCATGCGTCGGCCCGCACGGTAGAACCCCTCGAGCCCCCGGCCCGTCAACTGCCCCTGGTCCGTCGAGATGGCGAGGCCCGGGAGGGCCACGCAGATCATGGCGTCGTGCGTGGGCGGCAGATCGGCCGACCGGCCAGCGGTCGACGGCTGAGCGGATGGGGTGCCCTGAGGCGGGCGGGAGCGTCGTGCGTGGTCGGCGGGTGGCGGCGGCTTCGAGCCCTGGCTCGGGGGACACGACGGTGAGGGACTCCTCCTTGTCGGCTGAACAGGGAGCCCGGCCTGTCCTTCCCACCGGTAGGAGCGACTGTCCTGGCCCCCCGTCGGCCGCCAGACAAGGGGAGGGCTCCGGTCCGCCGATCGGGCAGAGACCCGCCCCTGCCCCGCCGAGGCCGCCGGAGACCAGCCTTCGCCGACCTGCGGGGAACTGCTGGTGGCCTCGCTGAGAAACCCGGACGTGTCACGCTCCGCTCCGGTGCCGATGGGGGACAGCTCCGTATCCCGCCTGGGTGACGGTACGGGACCACCGGTTGTCGAGCGATCGTCGCCGGCTGGGAAGGCGGGGGCTGGGAAGGCGGGGGCTGGGGAGGCGGGCCCCGGGGAGGCGGGGGGCGGCTGGGGCATGGGACGGCTTCCTCTGTGCTCGTTGCGCCTCGGGCATGTGCGGCGCCGGCTGGGGGACCCGGGGAGACAGGGGTGGTGCGGCGGTACATCCAGTCCAGGCGTTCCGCCACTCAGGTGAACGGGGAGGGACTCCTCCAGGTCACGCCCGTGATGGGGTAACCGCGCTGAGCGGTCACCGCGTTCACCGAGGTCGCCATGGAGACTGAGGTCCTGCGGAGCGCCGAAGCGCCCACGGGGTCGGTGCCGTTCTCGGTACGAGCTTTGGGGCGGGATTTGCCGGTTGTGGCGACTGGGGTCACGGGGTTGCTCGTATGGAGTTGGATCATGGAGCTGCTCGTGGGTACCCGGCCCATGGAGCAACTCGCGGGCACCTGGAGCATGGAGCAACTCGGGGACACCGGGAACACGGAGAAACTCGTGGACACCACAACGGACGCCGCTCCCCTGTCGGTGCTCGCGCCTCGGACCGCGACTGCCGTCACCTCCACGGCATCGATCAGTGCGCTGCCCGCTACGACCGCCGCCCCGACACCATCGGTGAGTGCTCTGCCCGTAAAGGCTCACGCCTCCCCCTCGGCGGAGGCGTTTCCGGGACGCACACCGTCCGGACGGGTCCCGCTCCGACGCGCAGTTCCCTTCCTTGCGGTGTGGGGAGACGTGCTCTTCGAAGTAGGCGGAACCACGCTCCTCGGCGTGCGCGCAGCCGTGCCCTTGGAGATACCCGCGGCCGTGCCACCAGGCCGCGGGGCACCGGGATGCGTGCCTGCCGGGGTACGCGGGCGCGAGACGCTCGTAGCTCGCTCTCGCCCGGTGCCCCTTGCGGAGCGCGGGATACGGCCGGCCGAACCTACATCGTGCCGAGACCGGCGGCGATCGCCCGGATCAGACATCGGCTTGGATTCAACTGCCGCGCTCTGCCCCGGTTCTTCTGCGGCCGTCGGCCTGTCGAGCCGACCGGCACCCATCCCCTCACGGCCCACGCGTTCGGCGCGCAGGCAACGGCGAATCGACTCGGGATCCAACCCCTCGTTGCAGGCCTGGTGCAGGAGGCGCGCGAAGAGGTAGTCGGTGTCAGCGCCGAGGGCCATGGCAAGGGCTTCTCGGGCCTCCAGATCGTCGCCGGTGGACCAGGCGACCCACCCGGCGAGGGTGAGGGGCGGCGCGGCGTACTCGCGGTACGGTCCGACGCAGCGGCGGGCCAGCGCTCGCCAGAGCCGTAGGGCCGGGCCGGCCTCGTCACCCTCCATCCACTCGGCCGCGCGATCGCGGGTCGAGCGGTCCTGCAGGCCCAGGATGAGCCTCGCGGCTTCGTCGTGTCCGAGCAGTTCGTCGTCACGGAGATCCGCGGTGAGCGTTCCGGACACGGGCGGGGCCGCGGCGAACCGGTCCAGGAGCCGCTCGGCGAGCTCCAGAGTCTCCTCGGCCACGCCTGTGCGTGTCGCGTCGTCGAGGATCCTGGGGACCAGCGCCATACCGACGGTGTCCAGGGCGATCTCCTGTTCCAGGGCGGCGGCGGTCTCCCAGGGCAACAGCCTTGCCTGCAACTCACGCAGCGTGCCGCGCACCTGAAGCCCGGCGTAGGTGGCCGCGGCGGCCAACACGGACGTGCCTGGCAAGCCCATCGGCTGACCCTCGGGCGGGCAGCACTCCGCCTTGTCGCAGCAGTACGACCAAAAACGACCGTCGGAGATACACAGGGCCTCGATCACCGGGACGTCCAGGTTGCCGCAGGCGACGCGCATCTTCTGGGCCAGTGGCCGCAGCCGTTCCATGACCTGTCGGCCCGTCTCACCCTTCGCCGGTTCCTGGCAGAGGAAGGCGACCATCTGCTCGGCAGGGGCTCCCCTGCGCTCGCTTCCGCTCACCAGCCCGTGGGCCAGCTGCCTGGCCGCGGCGTCCCAGTCGTCCGTACTCGCGGGAATGCCGAGCCGGGCCCTGCCACCGAACCTGCCGCGGCCATCCCTGTCGTGCAGAGCGACGAGCACGAGGCTGTCCTCGGGGCGGTACCCGAGGAGATACGGCACTGCGTCGGCCAGCTCGGCCGGGGTGCGCAGGGTGACCTGGTGCTCGGCCAGGTGGCCTTCGTAGGCGGTGCAGTCGGGTTGGTCCGCTTGTTGCGCGAGCCCTGGGTGCTTGTCATGTCCAGCCCGCACCTCACAGCTTTGCTGCGCCCCGTGCGCCTCGTGCACCTCCTGCGCCTCGTGTACCTCCTGCGCGTCAGGCACGTCGTGCGTGTCACGCCCGTCATGCACGCCAGGCACGCTCGGCCCGCCGGATACATCGTTCGGTTCGATTGCCCGTGGGGCGAGGTGCTGCTCACTGCCCCCGTTGCCGTCATTTTCGGGAGATCCAGTCGCTTCGCTGTGGTTCGTCATGCGCAGACGATCTCGCGGATCACGAGCTTCCGCTTTGCCCTGTGGATAAGTCCGATCAGGGACACGACAGCACGGCACAGCGAGGGTCGACCGCCGCTCCCCCACCCGGCCGCGACCCCTGCCCTGGCACTGGTTCCCTTCCGGCCCTGGCCCTGGCCCTGGCCCTGGCCCTGGCCCTGGCCCTGGCCAGCAAGGGTCAGCCGCACTACCACTACAGCTGTGGCGGCACCCGCCCGCCAACCCCAGCCTCCGCAACCTTGGGCCCGCCGCACGCCGTCCGGCCCGAAATCCACATGCCACCCCCGCCCGGCCCCCTCTGTCAGTGGCGTCCTGTTGTATGGGAGGCATGGAGCACACGAGCAACGCGGATCTCCGGGCGGCCGCCGACGCGGTCCTCGCACGCCTCGTCGGGGACACCACCGGCGCGGCCCGGCTGCGTGAGGACCAGTGGCGGGCGATCGAGGCACTGGTCGCCGACAGACGGCGGGCCCTGGTCGTGCAGCGCACGGGGTGGGGTAAGTCCGCGGTCTACTTCGTGGCCACGTCGCTGCTGCGGGCCAGTGGCAGCGGACCGACCGTGATCGTCTCCCCGTTGCTCGCGCTGATGCGCAACCAGGTCGAGGCGGCGGCCCGTGCCGGGATCCACGCACGGACCATCAACTCCTCCAACACCGAGGAATGGGACACCATTCAGGACGAGATCGCCGCAGGCGACGTCGATGTGCTGCTGGTCTCCCCGGAACGCCTCAACAACCCGGATTTCCGCGACCAGGTCCTGCCCAAGCTGGCCGCGGCGACCGGTCTTCTCGTGGTGGACGAGGCGCACTGCATCTCGGACTGGGGCCACGACTTCCGGCCCGACTACCGGCGACTGCGCACCATGCTCTCCGACCTCCCGCCCGGCGTTCCCGTACTCGCGACGACTGCTACCGCCAACGCACGGGTGACCGCCGATGTCGCCGAGCAACTCGGCACGGGGGGCACCTCGGACGCTTTGGTGCTGCGTGGACCACTGGACCGGGACAGCCTGAGCCTGAGTGTGCTGCGACTACCGGACGCCGCGCACCGTATGGCATGGCTCGCCGACCACCTCGACGAACTACCGGGCTCGGGGATCATCTACACGCTCACGGTGGCCGCCGCCGAGGAGGTCACGGCCTTCCTGCGGCATCGCGGTCACACGGTCGCCTCGTACACCGGCAAGACGGAGAACGCCGACCGTCAGCAGGCCGAGGACGACCTGCTCGGCAACAAGGTCAAGGCCCTGGTCGCCACCTCCGCGCTGGGCATGGGCTTCGACAAGCCGGACCTCGGCTTCGTGGTGCACCTCGGTTCGCCTTCCTCTCCCATTGCCTACTACCAGCAGGTCGGCCGCGCGGGCCGCGGCGTGGAGCACGCCGAGGTGCTCCTCCTTCCAGGCCAGGAGGACGAGGCGATCTGGCAGTACTTCGCCTCGCTCGCCTTCCCCTCGGAGGACCTGGTGCGCCGTACTCTCGACGTCCTCGCGCGGGCGGAAAGGCCCCTGTCGCTGCCCGCCCTGGAGCCCTTGGTGGAGCTTCGCCGTTCCCGCCTGGAGACCATGCTCAAGGTCCTCGACGTGGACGGAGCGGTCCGGCGGGTCAAGGGCGGATGGATCGCGACCGGACAGCCATGGACGTACGAGGCCGAGCGGTACGACTGGGTCGCTCAGCAGCGCAAGGCCGAGCAGCAGGCGATGCGCGAGTACGCCTCGACGACGGGCTGCCGGATGGAGTTCCTGCAGCGTCAGCTGGACGACGAGGGGGCCAGCGCCTGCGGTCGCTGCGACAACTGCGCGGGGGCGCGCTTCACCGCTGATACTTCCCCGGTTGCGCTGGACGCCGCGCGCGTCGACCTCGGCCGGGCGGGAGTCGAGGTCGAGCCGCGCCGCATGTGGCCGACCGGTCTGCCGGCGATCGGCGTCGACCTCAAGGGACGCATCCCGGCCGGTGAACAGGCAGCTCCGGGGCGGGCGTTGGGACGACTGTCGGACATCGGCTGGGGCAACCGGCTGCGACCGATGCTCGCACCCCACGCCCCGGACGGGCCCGTGCCCGACGACGTGGCCAAGGCGGTCGTGGGTGTACTGGTCGACTGGGCGAAGGGACCGGGCGGTTGGGCCTCCGGGGCCCAGGACGCCCCACCGCGCCCGGTCGGCGTCGTCACGGTCGCCTCACGCACGCGCCCACAACTGATCAACTCACTGGGCGCACGCATCGCAGAGGTCGGCAGACTCCCACTACTGGGCTCGCTCCAATACACCGGCGAGTCACCACAGGCCTCACGGAGCAACAGCGCCCAGCGTCTCAAGGCACTGGACGGCTCGCTGACCGTGCCGCCCACCCTGGCATCGGCCCTGACCGAGACCCGGGGGCCAGTGCTGCTGGTGGACGACTTCACCGAGACCGGGTGGACCCTGGCGGTCGCGGCCCGCATGCTCCGACGCGCCGGTGCACAGGGGGTTATGCCGCTGATCCTGGCCATGCAGGGGTGATCGGCCTGGCCATGCCGGAGTGATGGTGCCGACCGTGCCGGAGTGATGGTCCTGGCCGTGCAGGTTGATCGCATGCCCGTCGCGCGCATGGCGCACGGAATACGCGCATGTCACACGGGATACCCGTCCGAGACATCCGCCCTAGACTTCCGTGCGGCACGAACCCCAGCCCACACTGGATCACGCTCGGGCCCCATGCATCAACGCCGCGCGACCTGGTGGTGCACGGTCATCCCGCGCGTCGCACGGTGACGCAGTGGGTAGGGATATAACCCGCGCACCACCAGATATCGGTCGGTGGCCCCAATTGCTCGTTGCCGCATTCAGGTTCGCCAGGAAGAATTGAAGTCCGCTCCCCGCACGGCTCGTCCGTGATCCGGTAGGGCTCTGCTGCGGTGTGCGCTCCCCCGAATCCGACCTCGCCCGCAGTGTGGGCGCGTAGCCGAAGGGAGGACCGTGACCTTCGGATTCGCTCCGTCCTCCGCGGCATCCATGTCGACGTCAGCCGACCTGTCCGCCGCATCCGCCAACCCCCTGGCCCGCATGCTCGAACCCGCGGAGTGGGCTGCCGCGGGAATCCCGCTGCTGCGCAACCCCCGCGAGGTCGTCAGCGGTCTGCACTCACGGCACCGCCCCGGGCCGGCGACCGCGATCGTGGCCGTGCTCGACGCGGACGAGCGGCTGCGGGCGAGCGCCTCCTTCACCCGCCGCCCGGCTCCGGCCGACGGCTGGATGTTCCGCAACGCGCTGCTCGCCCAGTTGCGCCGCGTCATCCCGCACGACCTGCGGCGCCGAACTCCGGTACGCACCGCGGTACTGCTCTACTGCCGCGAGGGCGACGCCCGTTGGACGGAGGAGGACGGTGCGTGGATGTGGGGACTGCGTGACGCCTGCACCCTGCACGGCCTGCGCTGCGGGGCGTACATCACGTTGACCCGTGACGGCTGGCAGGTCCTCGGCGAGGGACGCGGCGGCCGCCGGCCCAACGCCGACTCATCGCCGGAGCCCTTCGCCACATCCGAGTCGCCGCCCCCGCTGCCACGCACCGGCGGCGCGGCCTCGGAGGTCCTGCGGCGCGCGGCGGCTCGCTGAGGGCACTGACAGGAGTTCCCAGCCGGACGGCAACGGCACAGTGACGCCGTACTGAGTGCGCGACACGACGGCCCGGCTACGACGGCAAGTCCGCCGCGCCCAAGCCTCCCCCAGCACCACGAGCACCCTGCCGGGGAACCCGCCCAAAGGGACGTGGACCGCGACAGCTCACTAGATGAACCGGTCGCGCTGTTTCCCTCGCAGGCACATTCGCAACGTCGTACGCCACGCAAGTCGCGCCGGCCACGCGTCCTGACGTCCCACGGCCATGCTTCGGCAGGACGTGGGCACGCCCCGAACCAACGGAGCCTGCGCACGGCGAACGCTCCGCGTGTCCGCGCACGCTGGATGCCCCGCCGTGCGGACGCCGCCTCAGAGGCGCCTTCTCCCCGGTGTCCTGCGGAGTGTCCCCCACAGGAGCCACACGAGCCGGAACCGGCTCAGACGCCCGCGCCCAGCACCGAGTTGATGCGCTGCGGGTCGCCGCAGACGATCAGCAGGGCACCTGCCTGGCCGAGGGCCATGGGCAGGGCGGTGGCGGCAGCGGTGTCGGGACCGCCGTTGACGGCGACCACGACCACGGGACGCGCCGCGGCACGGCCCGCAACGGAGGCATCGGCGTAGAAGACATCGTCACCCGCGTCGTGCTGCGCCCAGTAGGAGCTTTCGCCGAAGGACAGCTCATGGGCGGCCCATGGGTGCAGTTCACCCGTGGTGATCACCAGCACGTCGCCAGGGGCACGACCCGACTCCAGGAGCAGGTCGACGGCTTCCTCGGCAGCGTCGAGCGCTCCCTCGGGCGAGGCCGGGATCAGCTGGATCTGCGGGGTCGCCGCAGCCGGGGCTGAGGCGGCAGGGGCAACAGGGCCCGACGGTCCGGGCTTGGCCACGGCCACGTCACGTGGCGCACGTTGCGCCGGCGGCGCGGGCCGCGGGGGCCCGGGTCGGCCGGGACGCGACGGAGCCGCGGGACGGGGGCCGGGTACGGGGCGGGGGGTCGGCGCAGTGCGGCCGCTGGCCGGAGTGGCGCGGGGACCCTGGGCACTCTCGTGAATCTGAGGCTCCTCGGGAATGAGAGGCATGAGCTGATGTTTATCAAACGCTGGTACGGCTCGCATCGGCGGGTGGCACACAAGTGCGAGCGGAATCGTCAGAAATCGAAGCCGAGCTGCCCCTCGATCTCCGGAACGCTTCCTTCCACCCAGCTGCGGACCTTCTTGAGGTGCCGCCACTGAGGCAGCGCATCAAGATACGCCCACGACAACCGGTGGTACGGGGTGGGCCCCCGCTCCGCCAGTGCGGCCTTGTGCACGGGCGATGGATACCCGGCGTTGTCCGCAAAACCGAAGTCTGCATGGTCGATACCCAGTTCGGCCATCATTTTGTCGCGCTGAACCTTGGCGATCACCGAGGCCGCCGCGACGGCCACGCACGACCGGTCCCCCTTGATCACCGTACGGACCTTCCAGGGCGTCCCGAGATAGTCGTGCTTCCCGTCGAGGATCACGGCGTCAGGGCGAACCGGCAACGTCTCCAGAGCGCGCACCGCCGCTAGCCGCAGCGCGGCCGTCATCCCGAGATCGTCGATCTCCTCCGGCGAGGCATGCCCGAGGGAGAACGAGGTCACCCACGTCCGCAACTCCTCGGCGAGCTCGGTGCGCCGTTTGACGGTGAGCAGCTTGGAGTCGGTGAGACCTGTGGGAGGCCGGCGCAGTCCGGTGACCGCCGCGCAGACGGTGACGGGGCCGGCCCAGGCACCGCGCCCGACCTCGTCGACACCGGCAATGATCTTCGCTCCGGTCATGGCTCGAAGGGAGCGCTCGACGGTGTGAGTAGGCGGTTCGTACGGCATGGCGCCCTTAGCGTACGCCGCCCGGAACCTGCTTCGACACCCTGGTTCACCGAAGCAACCTCCAGGCGGATACAGCGATGGTTCAGAGACCTGCCGGACGGAGCAGTGGAACCATCAGCTGGTCGATCATCTCCTCCAGATCCCGATCATTCCATTCGCTCGCGCACATCTTTGATCGGTACATCATCATCGCCGGAATGGCATCGAAGACGTAACTGTTCGCCGCGTCGGCTCGCACCTCTTCCCGCTCAATCCCGCGGGTGATGACCTCACGGAGCAACCTGATCGTCGGCTCCACGACACCCTCGAAGATCACCCCATGGAAGCGTTCGGCCTGGAGCCTGTCGCATTCGTGAATCACCGATCGCAGGGCGAAACCGGGGCGCGAGAACATCGCCTCTCGCGTCTGCCGGCACAGTTCGAGCAGATCCTCACGCACGCTCCCCAGGTCGGGAGCGGTCTCGAAGCTCGGCAGTCCGGCACGCAGCGCATCGGCGACGAGGTCCTCCTTGGACGGCCAGCGGCGATAGACGGCGGCCTTGCCGGTCTGGGCGCCGGCGGCGACACCCTCCATGGTGAGGCCGTTCCATCCGACGGTGCTGAGCTGTTCCAGCGCAGCATCGAGGATCGCGCGTTCGAGTACGGCGCCGCGCCGACGGAGGGAGGCCGTCCGAGCGGGGGCGGCCGTCCAGCGCGAGGTAACCATCTGAGCATCTCCAACGAACAAGGGGAGCGGGGAACCGGGGACAGGGGCGCACCGCGCGGCAACTGCGGAGGATTCAGCGCGCGATGACACCAGTAGTGAACGCTTGCGTTCACTACTGGGGACTCACTACGGTTGACGCGACAGTGAACGCGAGCGTTCACTAAGGCACTTGTGGGGGACCCATAGTGACAACCTCTCAGTTGATCAAGGACCAGAAACCAGGTGCGGCTCGCCGGGAGGGGCATCCCGGCATCGCGCTCACCGTCATCGCGGCCTGCCAACTCATGGTGGTACTCGACGCGACGATTGTGAACATTGCACTCCCGCACATTCAAGACGCGCTCAAGTTCAGCACCACCGACCTCACCTGGGTCGTCAGCGCCTACACACTCACCTTCGGCGGTCTGCTGCTTCTTGGCGGCCGCGCCGGTGACATCCTCGGCCGCCGCCGGGTGTTCATGGCCGGCATCCTGCTGTTCACCCTCGCCTCGCTGCTCGGCGGACTCGCCCAGGAGCCCTGGCAGTTGCTGGCCGCGCGCGTGCTCCAGGGGGTGGGTGGCGCGATCGCCTCGCCCACATCGCTGGCGCTGATCACCACCACGTTCCCCGAAGGCCCGGAACGCAACCGCGCGTTCGGCGTCTTCGCCGCCGTGTCCGCAGGCGGTGGCGCCATCGGTCTGCTCGCGGGCGGCATGCTCACCGAGTGGCTCGACTGGCGATGGGTGCTCTTCGTCAACGTGCCGATCGGCATCGTGATCGCTGTGCTCGCGCCGCTGTACATCAGCGAGTCCGAACGGCACAGCGGCCGCTTCGACATAGCGGGCGCACTGACCTCCACGGCGGGCATGGCATCCCTGGTCTACGGCTTCATCCGTGCGGCGGACGAGGGCTGGCGGGACAACCTGACCATCGGGTCCTTCGGCGCCGCGGTGGTCCTGCTGCTGGCCTTCGCGTTCATCGAGTCGCGGGCCAAGGAGCCCATAACCCCGCTCAGGATGTTCGCCGACCGCAACCGCTCCGGCACATATGTGATCATGCTGAGCCTGGCTGCGGCGATGTTCGGGATGTTCTTCTACATCGTGCTCTTCGTGCAGAACGTGCTGCAGTACAGCCCGATCGAGGCCGGTCTCGCCTTCCTTCCGGTGACGGTCGTGATCGGACTCGGGGCGGGCCTGTCGCAGCGCTTCCTTCCGGTACTCGGCCCCAAGCCGTTCATGCTCGTGGGCTCGGCGCTCACGGCGATCGGGCTGGCCTGGCAGACCCTGATCAGCGCCGACAGCTCGTACGTCGGCGGAGTACTCGGACCGATGCTGGTGTTCGGCTTCGGCATGGGCCTGAACTTCGTGACGCTGACGGTCACGGCGGTCTCCGGCGTCGCCCAGCACGAGGCCGGTGCCGCGTCCGGGCTGCTCAACGCCACACAGCAAGTGGGTGGTTCGCTCGGCCTGTCCATCCTGACGACGGTGTTCGGCTCGGCCAGCAAGGACGAGGCGGAGAAGCAACTGCCGAAGTTCATGGCGGAGGGATCCGCCGAGCAGAAGGCGGAGTTCGCCAAAACCCAGCAGCTGCCCGGGCCGTGGGGGCACGAGGTGCTCACGCAAGGCATCTCGACCGGCTTTGTGGCGGCCGCCGCGATGGCCGTACTCGCCCTCGCCACCGCATGGTTGGTGATCCGGGTCCGCAAGAGCGATCTGGATGCCCTCGCCGGAAACTCGGGTCCGATGGCCGGCTGAACCGGCCGGACCCGCGCAAGGCCGCGGGTGGCCGGATCGCCTCCGGGGGACCGACAGGGAGGACGACAAGCCGGCCACCCGCACCACCGCCACAGAGGGCGACATCGGACAGGCTCCGGTGACACCGGAAAGCGGAAACCCGAGCGTGGCGCCAGCGACCGCGACGAAAAGCAGGACCGACACCAACATGAGCCCCACAGCTCCACCCCCTGCGCCCGTAGTGCGTCACCTGCGCGTGCGGCCCCTGTGGTCGCACACCAACTGCCACGACAACGGCCTTGCGATTACGCAGAGTTCCCGGCAGGCACAGAAAGTTATGCTAGATTGCGACGAGGAGCGGACTCCGTCAGGGCAAAGGAATCTGCGCTACGCCGACGTCGGCATCCACGTCGGGAGTGCTTCGACACGCTCCACCCACTGGGCCGGCACCGACCCGGCCTTCCCGGAGCCGATCACTCCGCCCACGATGGCGCATGTGGTGTCCACGTCACCACCGACCTGCGCGGTAGTCCAGAAGGCCTGCTCGTAGTCGCCAAGGGCGCGCGCGGCCGACCAGAGCGCGAAGGGCACCGTGTCGTGGGCGGTGGTACGCCGCCCACAGCCCAGGACGGCCGCGACAGTGGCCGCGTCACCGTAGTCGAGCATGTCCCTCGCGCGCCGCAGGCCCGCGCCGACCGCACTCTTCGGGACGAGAGCGACGACATCGTCGAGGAGTGATTCAGGGCTCGGCGGGCCACCGGGGGCGGCGGCCAGTGCGGCAGCCGCGGCGACGGCCATGGCGCCGACGACGGCTTCGCGATGCTGATGGGTGGGATAGGCAGAGATCTCGGCCTGATGGGTCGCCTGCTCGGGGTCGTCCGCGTACCAGGCACCCAAGGGCGCGATCCGCATCGCGGCACCGTTGCCCCAGGAGCCCTGTCCGTTGAAGAGGGCGGCCGAGAGCTCGCGCCAGTCCCCGCCTTCCCGGATCAGACGCAGCAACCGGTTGACCGCAGGGCCGTAGCCACGGTCGAAGTCGTGGTGCTCGGCGAAAGAGCGGGCCAGAGCGTCCTGGTCGATGCGGTGATGGGTGGCCAGGACTGCGACCACGGAGCAGGCCATCTCCGTGTCGTCCGTCCACTGCCAGGGTCCGGACGGAAGCTCGCGACGCTTCAGCAGCGGATAGTTCGCCGGCACGAAGAACTGCGAGCCCAGTGCATCTCCCACCGCGAGCCCGCGCAGGCTGGCGAGGGCGCGGTCCAGGCGCCCTTCGGGAGAGGAGTCAGCGGTCATCGCCCTGCCACTCTATCCGGTGATCCCATACGGTTCCGGCTCTCGCCAGCGTTCGAACGGCCGGTCAAGCGTGTACTTGCCGTCGTCCCCGAGAACGAGCATCCGCATCTCCGCGTTCCCCGGGTTCGACAGCGACTCGAATTCCGCGACCGTCCAGTGGAACCAGCGCATGCAGAACAGCCGCATCGCCAGGCCATGGGTCACGAGCAGCACGTTCGGCGGATGGTCGGGGGCCTCGAAGCTGCGGTACAGGCTCTCCAGGAAGTTGCCGACCCGGTCGTACACGTCTGCGCCGGACTCGCCCTGGGCGAAGCGGTAGAAGAAGTGACCGTAGGCGTCCCGGTAGGACTTCTGGAGGCGTACGTCGTCGCGGTCCTGCCAGTTCCCCCAGTCCTGCTCACGCAGCCGGGGCTCCTCACGCACGCGTATGAGCTCGGGATCCAGGTGGAAGGCACGCAGCGTTTCGTGTGTACGCCGGTAGGGCGAGACGTAGACGCTGACGCGCTCGCGCCCGAACACCTCCCGCAGCCGTTTACCCGTCTCCTCAGCCTGCCGCCAGCCCCGCTCGGTCAGGTCCAGGGCGTGGTCGGGTTCACGCTCGTACACGGTGTCATCAACATTGCCCGTTGACTCGCCGTGCCGGACAAGGACGATGCGCCGTGGTCGTGCCATGCCAAAACCCTAGATCGGGTGACGACTCATCGAGCACTCCTACGGGCCCCATACGGCGTACGTCACACATTTCCTGCACCACGAGCCACACTGAGCGCACGACTAACGGGTCCGGAATTCAAACCGTCCAGGTCGGTTCGAGTTCCACGATGTCGCCGGTAAGCGCCGCGACGTCCGCCTCCGTCTGGGCTCGCAACGCCAGACGCTCCACGCGCTCGGTGCGGTACTTGCCGTGCTCCGCGGCCGACCGCCACATCGACAGCACCAGGAACTCATGGCCCGGCGCCTCGCCGAACAGGCCGCGGATCATGCCTGGAGAGCCGGCCATCGCCGGGTTCCAGACCTTCTCCTGCATGAGCGTGAAGTGCTCGGCGCGGTCCTCGTGGACACGGCAGTGAGCCACTCGGACGAGGTCCGCGTCGGTGAAACGCGGCTCGAACCCGGTCTTCACGTCGAAGCGGTAGTCGAAGAGCTTGACCTGTATGTCCTTGTAGGTGCCCGACTGGGCTGCCGCCAGCCTGTCGTGGGAGCGGGCCATGAAGGAGTCGTAGAAGGAACGGCTCTCCCAGAACGAGAAGACGTGCACCACCCCCTGGCGCCCCCGACTCCACCCGCCACCCTGCCCCCGAAACCCCGGCTCCCCCAGAAGCCCCGCCCATTTTCGCTGCCCCCGCTCGAAGCCGCGGCGGTCCACCACGGTGCAGCGAATCCACTTGACCAGCACCGCGCCATGGTAAGGCCACGGAGCGTGGCGTTGGTCACGCTCGGCGGGAGAGCTCCCCGGCGCACGCTCCCGCGCCCGTGGCAGGATGGACAACCGGCCTTGCCTGCTGGGCAGTTCGGGCAGAGGGCATACGCGGAACGGGGAAGGGGAAGCCTGGTGAACGCCATCAACAAGGGGATCCGGAAAGTCGAGATCTCAGTCAAATGGGACCCGAGTCCGGCTGGGCAGCCGCCCACCGACCTGGACCTCGTCGCCGCGACCTACCTGGCGAGTGATCCGTACGGCGATCCCGCCTATGTGGTGCACTTCGACAGCCGCTCTCCCGACGGCACCATCTATCTCAACCGGGACAGCAAGGACGGCAAGGGCTTCGGCTGGGACGAGGTCCTGACCGTGGAGCTCGACCGGCTCGACAGCCGGTACGCGCGCGTGCTGGTCGGAGTCGTGATCCAGCAGCGCCCCTCGACGCGCACCTTCGTCAGCGTCATCAAGCCGGCCCTGCGTATCCGCGAGGGCTACACCGTGATGGCCGAGGACGACTTCGGCGGCATCCTCGGGTCGACGGCGGCCACGGTCGCGGAGTTCGTACGCGAAGGGTCGAGCACCTGGGACTTCCATCCCGGCATCCACGGTTTCGAGGACGACCCGGTGACGTTCACGGCGACCATGGGCAGGTCCCGCCAACCCTGACGATCGCTCGCAGGCTGCGGGGACAGTACGACGAAGAGGGGCGCCGACACATGGTCGGCGCCCCTCTCGCGTGATTTTCGTCAGGGCCCCTCAAGGACTACCCGACGTTCGCGAACGAGTCCCGCGGCGTCAGCTGCAGCCGCTGGTCGAGCCGCAGCCCTCGCAGATGTAGCAGGAGCCGGCCCGCTGCATCTTCGTACCGCAGGAGAAGCACAGCGGAGCGTCCGCCTGGATGCCCAGCTGCATCTCCACCAGCTCAGCGCTGGTGTGGGCCTGCTGCGGAGCGGGCTTGGCAGCCTCGACGTCGGCCTTCGGGGTGGCGACGGCCTTCAGCTCCTGGGCGCGCGGCGCCGACTGGGCCAGGCCCTCGACGTCGACCTCGTCCTCGGACGGCTCGTACGAACCGGTCTCCAGGTGACGCTGGCGCTCCTCGGCGGAGTGGATGCCGAGCGCCGAGCGGGTCTCGAAGGGCAGGAAGTCGAGCGCCAGGCGGCGGAAGATGTAGTCGACGATCGACTGCGCCATCCGCACGTCCGGGTCGTCCGTCATACCGGCCGGCTCGAAGCGCATGTTCGTGAACTTCGAGACGTACGTCTCCAGCGGCACGCCGTACTGGAGGCCGACGGAGACCGCGATGGAGAAGGCGTCCATCATGCCCGCGAGGGTCGAGCCCTGCTTGGACATCTTCAGGAAGACCTCGCCGAGACCGTCGTCCGGGTAGGAGTTGGCGGTCATGTAGCCCTCGGCGCCGCCGACGGTGAAGGACGTGGTGATGCCGGGGCGGCCCTTCGGGAGACGCTTGCGGACCGGGCGGTACTCGACGACCTTCTCGACCGTCTCACGGATGGTGGCCTCGGCCTTCTCCGTGATCTCGGTCTTCTCCTTCTCCTTGGTCTTGGCGGAGAGCGGCTGGCCGACCTTGCAGTTGTCACGGTAGATGGCGAGCGCCTTGACGCCCAGCTTCCAGGCCTCGAAGTAGATCTCCTCGACCTCCTCGACGGTCGCCGACTCCGGCATGTTGACCGTCTTGGAGAGAGCGCCGGAGATCCAGGGCTGGATCGCCGCCATCATGCGGACGTGGCCCATCGCGGAGATGGAGCGCTCGCCCATGGCGCAGTCGAACACCTCGTAGTGCTCGTGCTTGAGACCGGGTGCGTCGACGACATTGCCGTGCTCGGCGATGTGGGCGACGATCGCCTCGATCTGCTCCTCCTGGTAGCCCAGGCGGCGCAGGGCCTGCGGGACGGTGCCGTTGACGATCTGCATCGAACCGCCGCCGACCAGCTTCTTGAACTTGACCAGCGCGAGGTCGGGCTCAAGGCCGGTGGTGTCACAGGACATCGCGAGACCGATGGTGCCGGTCGGGGCGATGACGGACGCCTGAGAGTTACGGAAACCGTTCTTCTCACCGAGACGCAGCACGTCCTGCCAGGCCTCCGTGGCGGCGGCCCAGACCGGCGTGTCCAGGTCGTCCATGCGGACGGCCACGGCGTTGGCATCGGCGTGCTGCTTCATGACCCGCAGGTGCGGCTGGGCGTTGCGGGCGTAGCCGTCGTACGCGCCGACGACCGCGGCGAGTTCGGCGGAACGCTTGTACGACGTGCCGGTCATCAGGGAGGTGATGGCACCGGCGAGGGCGCGGCCACCGTCGGAGTCGTACGCGTGGCCGGTCGCCATCAGCAGGGCGCCGAGGTTGGCGTAGCCGATGCCGAGCTGGCGGAACGCGCGCGTGTTCTCACCGATCTTCTGCGTCGGGAAGTCCGCGAAGCAGATGGAGATGTCCATCGCGGTGATGACAAGCTCGACGACCTTCGCGAAGCGCTCGACGTCGAAGGACTGGTTGCCCTTGCCGTCGTCCTTGAGGAACTTCATCAGGTTCAGCGAGGCGAGGTTGCAGGACGTGTTGTCCAGGTGCATGTACTCGCTGCAGGGGTTCGAGCCGTTGATACGGCCGGACTCCGGGCAGGTGTGCCAGTGGTTGATGGTGTCGTCGTACTGGATGCCCGGGTCGGCGCAGGCCCAGGCGGCCTCGGCCATCTTGCGGAACAGGGCCTTGGCGTCGACCTCTTCGATGACCTCGCCGGTCATCCGCGCGCGGAGGCCGAACTTGCCGCCCGCCTCGACCGCCTTCATGAACTCGTCGTTCACGCGCACGGAGTTGTTGGCGTTCTGGTACTGGACGGACGTGATGTCATCGCCGCCCAGGTCCATGTCGAAGCCCGCGTCACGCAGGGCGCGGATCTTCTCCTCTTCCTTCACCTTGGTCTCGATGAAGTCCTCGATGTCGGGGTGGTCGACGTCGAGGATGACCATCTTGGCGGCGCGGCGGGTGGCGCCGCCCGACTTGATCGTTCCTGCGGAGGCGTCGGCGCCGCGCATGAAGGAGACGGGACCGGAGGCGTTGCCGCCGGAGGACAGCAACTCCTTGGAGGAGCGGATGCGGGAGAGGTTCAGGCCGGCGCCGGAGCCGCCCTTGAAGATCATGCCCTCTTCCTTGTACCAGTCGAGGATCGACTCCATGGAGTCGTCGACGGCCAGGATGAAGCAGGCGGAGACCTGCTGCGGCTGGGGCGTACCGACGTTGAACCACACAGGGCTGTTGAAGCTGAAGATCTGGTGCAGGAGGGCGTAGGCCAACTCGTGCTCGAAGATCTCGGCGTCGGCGGGCGAGGCGAAGTACTTGTAGTCCTCGCCAGCCTTCCGATACGTCTTCACGATGCGGTCGATGAGCTGCTTCAGGCTCACCTCGCGCTGCGGGGTGCCGACAGCACCGCGGAAGTACTTGCTGGTGACGATGTTGACCGCGTTCACCGACCAGAAGTCGGGGAACTCGACGCCGCGCTGCTCGAAGTTGACCGAGCCGTCGCGCCAGTTGGTCATGACGACGTCACGGCGCTCCCAGGCCACCTCGTCGTACGGGTGCACGCCGGGGGTGGTGTGGATGCGCTCGATACGCAGTCCCTTGGCCGCCTTGGTGCCCTTGGCGCGGGAACTCCGTGCCGGACCGCTCGCCGTCTCTGTCATGCCGCCTCCCTGTACGGGCTAAAACGCCCTGAAGTGCCCCGATGTTCCCCGTGGCACGGTGTTCTGTCTGGTGTCGCGGGCGCCCTCTTCTTGCCGCCCGCAACAGGTCTTTGGTCGCCGCCGCTCGACCGGACCCGGAGTCCGAACCGGATCCGGCCCGCCCTCAGTCGGCGGCGTTGGCGGGCACGGGGACCTGTGCAGCCCCTCCGGACCCGCGGTCGTCTTCCTGGCTCCCCGCGACCGCGCCTGCGCCGTCTTCGCGGTCGCCGTCGTCCGCGGCGGGGTGTCCCATCGCCTCCCTGAGCTCCGCGATCGCGGCCTCGAAGTCATCGAGCGAGTCGAACGCCCGGTAGACGGAGGCGAATCGCAGATAGGCGACGAGGTCGAGCTCCTGCAACGGGCCGAGTATGGCCAGCCCCACGTCGTGGGTGGTCAGCTCGGCGCTTCCGGTGGCCCGCACCGCCTCCTCGACCCGCTGGCCGAGCTGCGCGAGCGCGTCCTCGGTGACAGGTCGTCCCTGACATGCCTTGCGCACGCCGTTGATGACCTTGGTACGGCTGAATGGCTCGGTGACTCCGGACCGCTTGATCACCATCAGTGAGCAGGTCTCCACGGTCGTGAAACGACGGGAGCAATCAGGACACTGGCGGCGCCTGCGGATCGACGTGCCGTCGTCGGTCGTACGGCTGTCGACGACGCGGCTGTCGGGGTGCCTGCAGAAGGGGCAGTGCATACTTCCAACCCTCCTCACAGCAGACTCAATAGCCTCGCTGGGCCTCATGGGCCCCTCGAAGCAGCCCCAAGCATAGGCGATCTCCGAGCGTCCGAAGACCCGGGGGACCACAACTTCTGGGCCGCTGCCGCAATCCAACCACTACATGTGGGGATTGGCTCATACACCCACGCTGTACGCGCGTGTCGCGACTGGATGGCCACGCGCCGTACAGCCACGCCGACGCACCGCACACCTGAGCGCACAGCTGTATCGCCGCGACACATACGGAGATACGGTGAGCGCCACACGGAGGGGACGTGGGACTCCCGCACAGATGGGGGTCGGTCACCGTCTGAACTGATGCCGGATGGCAGACTGGGGCAACAACCCACGAGGTCGTCACCCCGGCGGTGAAGAGTACAACAATGGGCCCTTTTGCCCGCCGGGCACCGCGTCAGCCATACACCCAGACTCATGATCACGTCTGAAGATTCGCGATTTTTCACTCGAACGTGTGTTTGGCGCAACCTTTCGAAAGCAACTACCGTTGTGCAGCAGGGAGACCATCGAGAGGGGCCGACGTGACCACCACCGCAGACAGCGCCACCATCACTGCCCAGGACCGCTCCCAGGGCCGACTCGAGCCGGTGCATGCGATGAACGAAGCCATGAATCCCGAGGGACACAAGCGGTCCCTCCCGGGCCGACCTCCGGGCATCCGGGCGGACAGCTCGGGGCTCACCGACCGACAGCGCCGTGTGATCGAGGTCATCAGGGATTCGGTGCAGCGGCGTGGCTACCCGCCGTCGATGCGGGAGATCGGCCAGGCGGTCGGCCTGTCCAGCACATCCTCGGTCGCGCACCAGCTGATGGCGCTGGAGCGCAAGGGCTTCCTCCGCCGAGACCCGCACCGACCACGCGCATACGAGGTGCGCGGCTCCGACCAGGCCGCCGTGCAGCCCACGGACACCACTGGAAAGCCCGCAGCGTCGTACGTCCCGCTGGTCGGCCGCATCGCCGCCGGTGGCCCGATCCTCGCGGAGGAGTCGGTTGAGGACGTCTTCCCTCTTCCCCGGCAGCTGGTCGGCGACGGCGAACTATTCGTCCTGAAGGTCGTCGGCGACTCGATGATCGAGGCCGCGATCTGCGACGGCGACTGGGTGACGGTCCGGCGCCAGCCGGTCGCCGAGAACGGAGACATCGTGGCCGCGATGCTCGACGGCGAGGCCACGGTCAAGCGTTTCAAGCGCGAGGACGGCCACGTCTGGCTGCTCCCGCACAACTCCGCGTACGAGCCGATCCCCGGTGACGATGCGACCATCCTGGGCAAGGTGGTGGCAGTGCTGCGGCGCGTGTGACGGCTGCGGCGGGCGAAGCGGAAGAGCGTCGCCCCCTGACCGGGCCCCGGGACCCCTGCGCCGGTTCCGGGGCCCTGTGCTGTGCGGGCCCCGTGGCCCGCTGCGCAGGCCCGCGGGACCGAATTTCCGGATCGGGCGTTGGTCCGGTCGCGGCGCTGCGACAGGACCAACACTCGTTCACTGCAGCTGTTCCGCCTCAGCCTCCGCCTCTTGCTTCTGCGCCGCCGCATCGATGGCGGCGAGGGACTTCCGAACCTGATTACGGTCCGTCGTGTACCAGAAGTCGGGCAGTGACGCCTTCAGATAGCTTCCGTACCGGGCAGTGGCCAGCCGCTGGTCCAGTACGGCGACCACGCCGCGGTCCCCAGACGCCCGTACGAGGCGGCCGGCGCCCTGGGCCATGAGCAGCGCGGCGTGTGTGGCGGCGACCGCCATGAAGCCGTTGCCGCCGGCGTCCTCCACCGCCTTCTGGCGGGCGCTCATCAGCGGGTCGTCCGGGCGCGGGAAGGGGATCTTGTCCATGACGACCAGCTGACAGCTGGGGCCTGGTACGTCGACGCCCTGCCATAGGGACAGCGTGCCGAAGAGACAGGTCTTCGGGTCGGCCGCGAAGTTCTTGATCAGCTCGCCGAGCGTTTCCTCGCCCTGAAGGAGAATCGGGAACTCGGGGATGCGGGAGCGAAGTTCCTCGGCTGCCAGTTGAGCGGCCCGCATCGAGGAGAACAGGCCGAGCGTACGGCCGCCCGCCGCCTGGATCAGTTCGGTCAGCTCGTCGAGCATGTCCACGCGATCGCCATCACGCGCGGGGCGTGACAGGTGCTTGGCGACATACAGGATGCCCTGCTTGCGGTATTCGAAGGGCGAGCCCACATCCACCCCCTTCCACTGCGGGAGGTCATCGCCCTCCGTGCCCTCCGGAGCGAGGCCAAGGGATGCTCCGACGCCGTTGAAGTCGCCGCCGAGCTTCAAGGTCGCGGAGGTCAGGACTACTGAGCGGTCAGTGAAGAGCTTCTCCCTCAGGAGGCCCGACACGGACATCGGGGCCACGCGCAGGGATGCTCCGAAGCGGTCATGACGCTCGTACCAGACGACGTCCCACTCGGAGCCATTGGTGATCCGCTCCGCCACGTCGTGCACGGTCTCGACCGAGGCCAGCGCCTGTTTGCGGACCGCGTCCTCGTCCTGCACGGACTTGTCGCGGGTGGCACCGATCCCCGAGATGACGGTGCGGCAGGCGTCACGCAGCGCCATGAGCGCGTAGGCGAGGTCCTCGGGAATCTCCTCCAGGCGTCCCGGCAGGGCCAGCTCCATCAGCCGTTCAAAACCCTCGGCGGCGGTCTGGAGCTGGTCGGCGGCCTTCTCGTTGACGAGTTTCGCGGCACGGCGCACAGCGCGGTTCACCTGGCCGGGAGTGAGTTCGCCGGTGGCGACACCGGTGACCCTGGAGACCAGTTCGTGCGCCTCGTCGACGATCAGGACCTCGTGCTGCGGGAGGACGGGAGCGCCTTCGATGGCGTCGATCGCGAGCAGCGCGTGGTTGGTGACGACGACCTCTGAGAGCTTGGCGCGCTCACGGGCCATCTCGGCGAAGCATTCGGCGCCGTACGCGCACTTCGATGCGCCCAGGCACTCCCGGGACGACACCGACACCTGCGCCCAGGCGCGGTCGGACACGCCGGGAGTGAGGTTGTCACGATCGCCCGTCTCCGTCTCGTCCGCCCAGTCACGCAGCCGCAGCAGGTCCTGCCCCAACTTGCTGGTGGGTGCGGCCGCCTCGAACTGATCGAAGAGACCCTCCTCCTCGTCCTGCGGGACACCCTCGTGCAGGCGGTGCAGGCACAGGTAGTTCGACCTGCCCTTGAGCATCGCGAACTCGGGCCGACGGCGCAGCAGGGGGTGCAGTGCCTCGACGGTGCGCGGCAGATCCCGCTCCACGAGCTGGCGCTGCAGGGCCAGGGTGGCCGTCGCGACGACGACGCGCTCCCCGTGCGCGAGCGCGGGCACGAGGTAGCCCAGCGACTTTCCGGTGCCGGTGCCGGCCTGGACCAGCAGATGGGAGCCGCCGTCGATCGCCTCCGCGACGGATTCGGCCATGGTCACCTGGCCAGGGCGCTCCGTACCGCCGACAGCAGTGACAGCAGCATGCAGGAGTTCGGGGAGTGAGGGCTTCGTCATAGCGCGACCACCCTACGGCCCGGCACTGACAAACGGGCGATCGCGGTGGGGACGAGGGGCGGGATCAAGACCGGGGCTCCTCAGGCGGAAATCGGATCGGTTCGGATATGCGCGCGAGTTCGGTTCGGGTGTGTGCGGATGCGGTTCGGGTGTGTGCTCGATCGGATCGATTGCGGTTGGGGGCGGTTCGCGTGCAGTCGAGGTCTGCGCGGACTTGGCTGGGGCGATTCGTGAGTGATCGAGTTCGGCTGGTCCTGATATCGGGCCAGGAACCCCCGTGGGGCTGATCGGCTTGTTCGACTGCGGTGGTGTTCGGGCTGCGAGCGAGATCGGGACCGGCTGCGAGGAGGATCCAGGTCGGGGGCGGGTGGGGCCCGGGTCGGCTGCCGGTGACAGCGGGATCGGGGCGGCTGTCATGGAGCGGCGGAGGTCGACCTTGGGCGCCACCCGCCGCAGGAATGAATGGGGTCATGGGAGAGATCGACTCGGCCTGAATTGAGTTCGTCGGGAGTGGGAACCGGATCGGCTCGAGCGGTGTACCAAATGTGATGGCGTCGCGACACGGCGTCACAGCAGATGGCGCAGGCTCCGGTCTCTGACCATGAGGACGGCCCGCTTGGCGGGCAGGTCGATCTCGGCGGAGAAGCGGAAACCGGCGCTCAGGAAAGCAGCGACGGAAGGGGTGTTGCGAATGTCGGGTTCAGCCACGATGCGAGCGCAGGTGGGCCGCTTGTCGAGCGCTAGGTCGGCGACGGCTCGGAGCAGAGTCCCTCCCAGCCCTCGGCCGCGATCACCGACAGCACCCATGAGGAGATGGACTCCGGTGTCATGGGGCCGTGCCGCGTAGTAACGGGCCAGCGGGTCGAGGTCGGCCCGGTAGATCTCCCAATAGCTCATTGGCGTGCCGTCCAGCATGCCCAGACAGGGGACGCTGCGTCCGTCCCCGGAAAGCTGGGACCACAGATGCTCTTCAATCGCGTTCTGGGGTCCTGCGAGCCCCCAGAACGCTGCGACGGCGGGGTCGTTCATCCACCGGCTGATGATCGGAAGGTCCCGTTCGATCCGCACCGTGACGAGCTGAAGGGTTCCTGCAGGTGTACTGATCGGTCCCCAGTCGGCAACACGGTCGAGTAGATCCTCGCTGAGCGGGAGTAGAGAGGGAGGTACGCCCGTGCTTGCGGCGCCCGGGCTCCGCTCCCCTTCGGCTGCGCTGCCTTCCGCGAAGAGCCGGACGAGCTCACCAGGGAGGTCCAGGTCCAGCGTGTCCTCGCTGTCAGCGTCCGAACCGGCCGCCGAGTCGATACGGCGCTCACGAGCACCCGGGCTCGCGGCGGTGCCGATATCGGTGACGGGGGCGGTACCGGCGTGGGCGCTCGCGTCGGTGGGAGGCACGACGACGCTCCTCTCAAGAGGCGGGGTGGGGCATTCCTCAGGGATGAAGGGAGTTGACGAAGCCGGAGACGATGCTCAGGAGCGCCGGAGGCGACCGGTGGTGGTCGACCTCAGTGAGAAGCGCGGCGCGGCGTGACGGGGGGGACGGACCGTGATGGTCAGGAATGCAGGGGGTTGGCGATGGTGACGTACACGGACTGGGTATCGACCGGGCCGACGAGTTCGTCGAGACCGTGCACCCGGGTCAGCAGATTGGCCTTGCAGCGCAGGACAGGTGAGTCGAGGAGGTGGGCAGGTAGTGACGTAGGCAGTCGGGCTGCGCCGGAGGCCACCTCGCCGAGGAAGCGGCGAAAGGCGGCGAGTAGCAGTTGTTCGTCCGCGAGTCGCTGCGAGCCGAACGCTCCGATGAGGCCGAGCACGTTGTTGATCGCGAGGTAATAGGCGAAGCGTTCATCGGCGACCTCGTCCGAGACGAAGGTGTCGCTGTACTCGCCGATGCCGGGCAGCCGGGCGTCGAGTGCCGCGTGCCGGGACTCACGGAAGTAATAGCCCTGGTTGTCGCGGTAGCGGCCGCCCGAGGGCCAGCCGTCACCGTCCAGCAGGATCAGCGTGTTCTGCTGGTGTGCTTCCAGAGCGATTCCCGCTTCGGCATCGAGCCACAGCAGGGGGCGGACAACCTGTTCGAGGTAGCGCAGGAACCACTCGGCGGCAACAGCGCCGAGAGGGCGGCCTGTTCGGTCGGCGAGACGTGTGACGAGCTCGACCAGGCGGGACCGAGGAGGCGTCGTGTCCCACAGGTGACCGGCGACGGCGGTGCCGGGTTGGACGAGAGGACGGGGCGAAACGAGTCCGGCTACGCAGGACACGTCATCGGAGGGCCTGAACGGGTTGTGCCGGATCATCACGTCGAAGCCGGCCACAGGGACGCCGTCCGTCCCGTCGACGGCGAGCCAGGCCGGATCGCGAACGATGTCGAATCCCGAGTGCGCGGTCTGCCACTGCGTCGAGAGGCCGCTGCGCAGGAGTCGGTGGACCTCGACGCCCCGGTGCAGCTCCTTCCGCAGGTTCTCCCGACGGGAGTTGGTGATGCGCAGGCCCAGCGAGAGTTTGAGCATGGCGGCGGCATCAGATCTGTGGAGGGTCCGTACAGAGGAGGTGGGGTGCCAAGGGGTGCCGTGGGGACCGAGATCCCGGAGAAGTCCGGCATCGAGCAGGGACTCGGTCTCGGGACGGTGCTGGATCTCTCGCAGCTGCCAAGGGTGCATCGGCAGGGCCGTGTATCCGTCGGGCAACGGCAACTCGGGCCCGGCGAGGCGGATCATGAGCTGCGCCGCGGGGACGATACGGCCGCGCTCGGTCCATGCCGAGTCAGTGGCGAGCAGGGAGGGGGCAACAGCCATCCAGTGCAACGGGAAGGAGCCGCGCAACTCCGGCGAATACAGCCGCGCTTCGGACTCGGAGAGACCCTCGCGGCTCTTCGGTGTCGGGTGGAGCGGGTGTCCGAGCGTGAGGGCCTGCTCGGCCGCGAGGAAGACATCAGGGCCGTCGTCCGGGTGAGCACGGCGTTCGCTGATGAAGGTGACGGTTCGTCGTACGGAGTCGGCGACGCGGGCAACGAGGTCAGCGGCCGCGGAGATTCCGGGGACGGTCCGGGTGACGGGCCTCGGACCCGCGAAGGACGGGGAAACAGCGGCGGGTGCGCAGACGGAGGGTCCAGGGACGCAAGAGGAAGGGGTGTCAGAGAGGAAGGGGACGGCAGCGGAGTCCGGGACTGTGGAGGATGCGGGGGCAGAACGGGCGGACGACGGGTTGCAGCAGGAAGCTCCGGGGACAGAGGAGGCAGAGGCCACGGAGTCTGAGGCAGCGGACACGGAATCTGGGGACGCCCCGGGGCTAGGAGCAGTCTCGGTTCGGGGAGGCCTCGTCGCGTCAGTGGAGGTGGTTGAGGTGGCCGAGGGTACCGAGGTGGCCGAGGGTACCGACACATCGGACGCGGGCGAAGGACGGGCGCTCGCGGCAATCGGGCGAGCCTCTACGGACCCGGGGCTAGTCGAGGGGCCGCTGCTCCCAGCCGGCGGGTCGGCAACCGAAGCCGTGGCGACAGGGTTACTTCCCCCCAGCGCCTCCCTGGTGAGCAGGGCAGCCAAGGTGACCGCGTCAATCGGTGGGGACTGAGCCGGGGCGTGGGCCAGGTGTGGGAAGCCGAAACGGTGCCATCCCGTCCGGGACCAGTAGTGGACCGGGATCAGCAGGGTCGTGCCTGTGGTGGGCAAGGGGATGCGGAGGGTCCCGTTGTCGGGTGCCGGGATGTTGGTCTCGCGAACCCAGCAGCGGAGCAGGTTCTCCACGGCGGCGGCCTGGGCTGCGATATACGGGTCGGGGTGCTCCAGGAGGTCGGAGACGGCACCGGGCAGCCGCTCTAGGTCCGGGGCGCCTCCCTGCATCGGCGCACGCATCGGACCCTGTGCACCGGCGGCCCGCTGCGCCGACTCCGGTTCCTGCGACGTGTCTCCTCCCTGAGGTACGCCCCTTCCCTGAAGGGCATCCCCTAGTGCACCTCCTCCCCGCTGCGTGCCTTCCCTCTCCGGGGAAGTTCCTGCCTGGGCGGCTACAAGCCCCCGCCCGCGGGGAGCCAACGCGGTCGGAGACGCAAGCGGTTCCTGCGGGAATGGGTGTGGGTCGGAGTGGCGTCGCGCGCGTGTGTCGGGGCGGCCGTCCGGTGCGGGGGTCGTGGTCAAGGCTGGTCCTCTTGAACTGGTTCTGGCGCATGCGGCGACGGCCGCCGTACTGCGGTGAGGCTGGGCGTGGGGCTGAGGGACCCGCACATGGAACGTGCGGATCGAGGAGGGCAGTTGGAAGCAGCGTCAGGTGGGTCGGTCCGGTGAAAGGGGCCTCGAATCGGAGGCCATCTCGGTTGGAGGCAATCTCGATTGGAGGCGAGGTTCCGATGGCAAGCGATGTGTCGTTCGAAGGTGAGCCGTTGCTCGAGGGCGGGCCGGTCGACGAACGCCGATGCGTCGGCGCCGGTCGGACTGCATTACGGCGCGCCCCATCGGCCGCCGCGCTAACCCGCCCGGTCGGCACGGTCACCGCGCCGCCGGGGCCCCCGGGACCGCTGGCGCATCCGGTCCGCACCGACCGCGTTGTCATGGGTGTGGCTGCGCGAGACCGCGGCCACAGCGTCGGCCAGTCGGTCCAGCACTGCGGCCGCCTGCTCATCGCTGATGGTCAGGGGCGGAAGCAGGCGTACGACGCTGGCATGGCGGCCGCCGAGTTCGACGATCAGACCACGTCGCAGGCATTCCCGCTGGATGGCGGCCGCGAGTTCGGGAGCGGCGGGGCGAGGGTGGCGATCCGAGTTCTGCACCGGCGCCACAGCAGCTCCGCTGCCAGTGGGGTTGGCGTCGGCCGCGGAGCCACCTGCGCTCCAGGCAGGGTCGTGACCCACCAGAACGCCCGCCCCGCCTCCGGGCCGGCCAATGTCGGCCGAAGCATCCGACTCGGCCTCGCCAAAAGCACTCCGGTGCCCATCCCGAGCGGTCACCAGGCTCGGCTCTCCTCCAACCCCTTCCATCGCCGCCAATGGCACCGCCGGAACCCGCCCTTCGCCGTACTCGGAATCGGCCTCGGGCTCCACCACCTCGACCCCGATCATCAAGCCCCTCCCCCGCACATCGCCGATGCACGCGAACTCCCCTGCGAGTTGCCGGAGTTGGTGCAGCATCCGCGAACCCAGGCCGGCCGCGTGCTCGGCGAGACGGTTCTCGCGGACGTAGGCCAGCGTCGCCGTACCGGCTGCCATGGCGAGCTGGTTGCCGCGGAAGGTGCCGGCGTGGGCGCCGGGTTGCCAGGCGTCGAGGTCGTCGCGGTAGACGATGACCGCCAGAGGCAGGCTGCCCCCGATGGCCTTGGAGAGGACCATCACGTCGGGAGTGACGCCGCTGTGCTCCACCGCCCAGAAGGAGCCGGTGCGCCCGACCCCTGTCTGGACCTCGTCGGCGATCAGCGGGATGGCCCGGTCGGCCGTGATCTGCCGCATGCGCCGCATCCACCCCTCCGGCGCGGGGATCACTCCGCCCTCGCCCTGGACGGGTTCCAGGATCATCCCGGCGGGGCGCGGCACGCCCGACTTGGGGTCGTCGAGGACCGACTCGGTCCAGCGGGCGGCGAGTTCGGCGCCGCGTTCGCCGCCGATACCGAAGGGGCAGCGGTAGTCCTGCGGGTAGGGCAGGCGGGCGACCCGTACGTCGTACGCGCCTCCGGATGCTTCGAGCGCTCCGGCTGTCATGCCGTGATAGGCGCCGCTGAAAGCGAGGATTCCAGTGCGTCCGGTGGCGGCCCGGACGAGTTTGAAGGCTGCCTCCACCGCGTCGGTGCCGGCCGGTCCGCAGAACTGCACGCGCGCGCGGTCGGCGAGACCGGGCGGCAGAGTGTGGAAGAGCTCGGTGATGAAGGCGTCCTTGACGGGGGTCGCCAGGTCGAGGACGTGCAGTGGTGCGCCCGAGTCGAGAACCTTGCGGATGGCCTCCAGAACCACGGGGTGGTTGTGTCCGAGCGCCAGCGTCCCGGCGCCGGAGAGGCAGTCCAGGTAGCGGCGGCCGTCCGCGCCCTCGATGGTCAGTCCACGTGCGCGTACGGGCACGATCGGCAGGGCACGCGCGTAGGTGCGCGCCGCCGACTCGCGCGCCGCCTGCCGCCGCAGGATGCCGTCGTGCACGGCACGCGCCCCCGACGACTCGGATGTCCCCCCGTGCAAAGGTTCGGTCACGGCCATGGCTCCCTGTCCTCCCGCTGTCCAGGGGCGAGCAGGTCTCTCGCATCCTCGCCCCACCCGACATACGAAGCCCCGCGAGCGTCGACTCGAAGCTCCGGGGAACTGGGCACTGGGGACGGCCCACGCGCAGCTGGCCCCCCACGGCTACCAACCTCGGACCGTTCACCGGGTTACGGGTGGTTTCAAGATCCTTGCGGTGACGGGAGCATTGCCGGTGGACCTCCGTCGTGGTGGAAGCAGGCTGTGCCCAGGGCAGGCAGAACCGACAGGCCGACGCCCGTGACTCCCACGGCCGCCCCGCTCAGTCCGGCGCCCGGCGGGCGCGCCTGCCATTCGCCTACCGCCGCCCACACCGGCTGGTCTTCCGGCTGCCGACGCAGACCGTGGTACCGCCGGTCCCCTCGCTCGCGGGAAGGGGGGCGGGCCGGTCGGGGCGAGCGTGCGGAACCGCCCCGGTGCCGGGATCCTTCAAATGCCCGCGGCAGCCTGGTCTCCAGGTTGTCCGACGGGGCCCCGAGACACCGGGTGAGCAGCGGCGCGAGTATGGCGGCGACTGTGGTGACGAACAGGCCGACGTCGGTCGCCAGGAGCACCTTCTCGTCCCGGTCCACGTCCGACACGAGCACAACGACGGCCAGCGCCATGCTCACCGCCAGCGACAGCGACAGCGACAGCGACAGCGACACAAGCATCAGGGTGCGCAGCGCTCTGACCGTCGTATGACCTGTTGGTGTGGCATGCACGCCCCGTCCAGCCTCGGGCCCGCACCCATCCATGTGGCCTTCCCGCGCGCGGCAGTCAACGGTCGTCGTGCCGGGCGATCGCGCGCAGGAAGGCGATGGTCTCCATCTCTCGGTTGGTGGATTCCTCGGCAGAGGTCCCGTACCGGCGGTTGGCGGACAGCTTCACGATGGTGGTGCGGCTCGTCGGGTCGACGTAGACGAACTGGTTGTACACGCCGATCGCGGTGAACTCTCCGCGGTCTCCGTCGGGGATCCACCACTGGTAGCCGTAGCCCAGGCCGGGGTGCTGCCCGCCGATCACGGGCCGGCCGGGCTTCAGGTGCGGCGCGGTCACGGTGACGGAGTCGCGCACCCACTCGGCCGGTACGATCTGCCGGCCCTGCCACCTGCCGCCGTCGCGGTACAGCTCGGCGATCCTGGCGTAGTCGCGGGCGGTCAGATTGAGCCCACCGAAGGCGAACTCCGTCCCGGCGGGGTCGAGCAGCCAATATCCCGCCGACGTCATGCCCAGCGGCTCACACAGTTTCTCCCGCATGTACTCGGCGACCGGGCGGCCGGTGGCCCGCGCCACCAGGGCACCCAGCACCTGGGTCTCGCCGGAGTTGTAACGGCAGACCGTGCCGGGCTCGCCCTCGCGGACCATGCGGGCGACGAAGTCGTCGAGAGTGCCGCCGATGCCCATCGTGGCGGCACTGAGCTGGAAGACGTCGGAGGTCACGTCGCTGTAGTCCTCGTTCCAGCGGGCGCCGGAGGACATCTGGAGGACGTCCTTGATGGATACGCCGTCGTACGCCGAGCCGGGCTGCACCGGCACGTAGGAGCTGATGGGTTCGTCGACGCCGGCGATGTGCCCCTCGGCCACCGCGATGCCGACGAGCGCGGAGACGAAGCTCTTGGCCACCGACATGGACAGCCAGCGCACGTCCGGTCCGCCGGTCAGGAAGTACCTCTCGTGCCGGACGACTCCGTCGACCAGCACGAGCAGGGCCGCGGTGTCCGTGTCGGCCAGGAACTCCTTGCTCGGCCGTGGCGCGCCGTCGAAGACGTACGTCTCCGGCAGGTCGATCGCGTCCCCCTCCGGCCAGACATACGGCTGTGCGGCCGGGGCCATCTCGCGGGCGCTGAGGAGATCCTTCATCCGGCAGAAGTGGTCGTGCTGCGGCGCACCGGTGAAGAGGCCGAGGTCAGCCATGGTCAGTTGCTGCTGGTCAGTCATGGTCGTCCTTCGGTGAGAACGGGCGATCTTGCCTCTGAGTACTGGAAAAGTAGCAGTACCAGTCGGTTAGGACAACCAAGTGGTACGCTTAATTTTCCGTTCCCGCAGAGCAAGAGAAGGTCCCGATGAGTTCTCCCCGCGTCGACGGCCGCAGCTTGCGCTTCCAGCACCGGCGCCCCGAACTGCTGGCCGCGGCGACCGAATACGTCCTCGAACACGGCGTCACCGACCTGTCCTTGCGGCCCGTGGCCCAGGCGCTCGGGGTCACCCATGCGACGCTGCTGCGGCACTTCTCCTCGAAGGACGAGCTGATCATGGCCGTCCTGGAGAACATCCGGACGGACCTGGCCGCGCAGTGGGCCTCGGACACGGAGCTCAGCGAAGCGCGCTCGACGGCCGAACTCGTCAAAGCCGGGTGGAAACGGCTGTGCGAGCCGAAGCAGCAGCGCCAGTTCCTGCTGCTCTTCGAACTCGTCGGCCACCACGGCTGGAAGCCCGCACGGGACCGGGATCTCGTGGAGTCGATCGTCGAGGACTGGATCTCCGTCCTGGCCGGCCGCCTCAGCCGGGACGGTTGGTCGCCGGAGGACAGCACCGCCCTGGCCACGCTCCTGCTCGCCCAGGTCAGGGGCCTCCAGCTCGACCTCCTCGTCTCCGGGGACCGGGAACGGGCCGACCGCGCGATCGACTTCGCCGTCCGCCTGCTTGACCGGCCCACGTCGTGACCTGCCGCTTGCTTCCCTTCGGTCAGCTGATGCAGTTGCGGGCCGGCGGAGACGCGGCGGCGTTCAGGCGCTGGCGGCCCGGCCGGGTTTGAGCAGTCCTGGTGACGCGCGCGCAGATCGGCGTAGCGCGGGCCGCGGCCAGACAGACGGAGACGGCGGAGCCGAGCCCCACGGCCGCACTCATCGCCCTGTGCGAAGGCGCCTCAGCCACCTCTGGCACCACGCACACCTCAGCCACCTCTGGCGCCATGCAGGCCTCAGCGACCTCTGGCGCTGCGCACGCCTCAGCCACCCCTGGCGCCACGCATGCCTCGGCCACCTCTGACGTCATGCCCCCCTCAGCGACCTCTGACGTCACGCGTACCTCGACGCGCCGGCGGCCCGCCGCGCCGAGGCATACGGCACGTTGTCGAAATTCCGCTTCAGTACCGGGTCTCGACCCACCAGGCGATCAATCCGACGACGCCGACCTCTGCGGCGCACGAAACCCCGCGCAGGGCATTGATAGCCGCGATGCGCCGACAGCGAGGCAGCTACCGTGCGACGCGTTCGACCCGGCTACGAAATCCTCGCGGCGCCTGGGATCCGGACTCGTTGAAGTTCACGCCGAGTCACTCCTTGCACGACCTTGCTCGGCAACACGATCGGTTGGGATCCCAACGGACCCGACGTGACGCTGAGTTGACGCGAACTACGGAGAGTACGCGCCGCCAGAACCCACTTGACGGCGCCCCAGTCCATCGGCGTGACTGCCCCTGGCGCACGCACGCGCACACGCGAGGACGGGGTCGGACGCACCGAGACCCTACGGCCCAGGAACCGGAGGCTGGTTTGAGACTGCTGCTCGTCGAGGACGACAGCCACCACATCGCCACTCTGTCCGCGGTCCTTGCACGGCACGGTTTCAGGGTCACGAACGCCCGCAGTGGCGGGGCGGCCCTGGATGCGCTGGCCTCGAGGGACGCCGGCTTCGACCTCGTCCTCCTCGACCTGGAGTTGCCCGACATGGACGGCTACGAGGTCTGCGGCGAGATCCGCAAGCGCACCGACACCCCGATCATCATGGTCACCGCGCGCGGAGACGTACGTTCCATGATCCACGGCCTCAACCTCGGCGCCGCCGACTACGTGGTGAAGCCGTACGACACAGGCGAGCTACTCGCACGCATCCACGCCGTCAGCCGGCGCACGGTCGCCAAGGACGCCGCCGAGCGGGTCAGGACCGTGCTGTATCTCGGCCCGGTGATCATCGATCTGCCGACGCGTCAGGTCAGCGTGGACCACTCGTTCGTCCATCTGACCCCCAAGGAATTCGATCTCCTCGCCCTCCTCGCGCGTCGCCCCGGTGTGGTCATCACCCGAGAGCAGATCATGGGCGAAGTGTGGCGCACCGGCGGGGAGAGCGGGAACACCCTGGGAACGCACATCGCCTCCCTGCGTGCCAAGCTGCGCATGCCTGCGCTGATCGAGACGGTGCACGGCGTCGGCTACCGAGTCGTCGCTCCTGCCGGGTAGTTCATTGGTCCTCGCCCCGGATGCCGGCGGATACGCGGTCGCGACCTGTACCGCGTGGTCGACGGGTCTCGCCGAGCACTGGGACGCCCACCCTGAAATCTGGGCCATCGGACGTTGACCAGACGGCCCGGCTTGGCGTCCGGGTCGGCCGGACGGCTTCCCAGCGGTCGAGCCTTCCCAGGCGCTGCCCGGCGTTCGAACACCACCGGGCTCCCGCCGCCGGCTCACCACCAGCTCAGCCGACCGGCTCAACCACCGGCTCGATCACCAGCCCGACTCGACCACCGGCTCGGTCAGTCCACCGGATGACCGGGTGAGATGGTACGGGCGTCGTCGAGGCGCAGCAGCGGCCCGTCGTACCCCTCGCGCTCGCCCCACTCGACCGGGTCGAGGACGAACCCAATGTGGTCACCCCCGCCGACGCGCGTGACGATCCGGCCGACGAACCAGGCCGGCGCGTCCTGCAGGACGACGGCCCCGCCGTGCCCCTCCCGCCAGCGGACGTGCCGGAACTTGTCCTCCCGGTCGCCCGTGCGCCCCCCGAACAGCTCCGCCAGGGCACGCTGATCGCGAGCCACCAGGTGCACGGCCAGGACCTGCGCGGACCGGGCCACCCGGAAGGTGTGGTTGACCTCCGAGAGCCACACCACGAACCGCACCGGCCGGATGGAGCACTGCGAGGCGAATCCGACGAGACAGCCGGCCCGTTCGCCGCCCACCGCAGCCGTGACCACGCACATGTCGGGGTTCAGCCGTCCGGTGAACTCGTCCATGCCCGCCATACCCGCCATGCCCACCATGTCCAGGCCGCTCCCGTCACCCGTGACTCCGCCTCTCGGCATCAGCTCACCACGGAGCGCGGACCCACGCCATCCAGCAGCCCGCCCGGGCCCCGGCGGGAAGGCGGACTCGGAGGCAGCCACCTCACCGGATGAATTACCAGATCAGACAGCCCGTAGCGAAACCGTTGCCGACCCGTCGGCACTCCCCCACAGCGACCGCATAGTGTGTGATGCCGTCCCAACGCGCCGTGACATCACGCCCGATCAGCCAGCGTTCGCCGACGTTCGCAAGCGTCAGCAAGCGATCAGCAAGCGATCAGCGGGAGTTCACGGCCGCCGCACCAAGTACCGTCATTTCAGGGGGAGTCAGCTCATGCGATCGATACGGCCGTCGTTCACCGCTCGCCGAGGAGGGAGCGCGCGCCGCCGTACCTCCCCGCTGCCCGTGGTCGCGCTCGCCGCGGCGCTGGCCTTCACCGTCACGGCCTGTGAGTCGGGCGACGCCGAGGCGGGCGGAGAGCCCACCGCGTCCGCGGCGGCCGGAGGTGAAGGCAAGATCACGATCCCGGACGACATCAAGGACAAGCTCAAAGAGCATGGGATCGACATCGACAAGTGGAAGGACGGCGCCTGGAAGAACTGGGACAGGGACGACTGGCTCCGCGAGGCGAAGGACTACATCAACCCGATCATCGAGGGCCTGTGGGACCCGGACCGTATGCGGGAGGCCGAGGACCCGGACCGGAGTGTCGACGACAGCGACCTCTCCGGTGACCAGGGGGTGACCGACCCGACGCCGGAGCCGGTGAACGCACGGGCCGTGCCGCCTGCGTACCACGCCAACGCCCCCGAGGCGGGCAAGGTGTTCTTCGACTCCCCCGAAGGCACGATGGTCTGCTCGGCGACCGTCGTAGAGGACCCGGCCAACCCCGGCAAGTCCAACATGGTCTGGACGGCGGGCCACTGTGTGCACGCGGGCAAGAGCGGCGGCTGGTACCGCAACATCGCGTTCGTGCCGTCGTACAACAACGCGGGCAAGGCGACGGCGGACCTGGAGAGCGCGACCAAGGAGGAGGTGGCTCCTTACGGCGTGTGGTGGGCCGACTGGGCACAGACCTCGGACCAGTGGATCGCGCAGGGTGGCCCGACGGGCGGGGACGGCGCGCCGTACGACTTCGCCGTGCTCCATGTGAAGCCGGAGGAGGGCGGCAACGGCAAGTCCCTGGAGGAAACGGTCGGTTCGGCCCTGCCGGTGGACTTCAACGCCCCCGCTGTCCCTCAGGTGAACAGCCTCAAGGCGATCGGCTACCCGGCCGCCGCGCCGTTCGACGGCCAGAAGCTGTTCCAGTGCCAGGACAAGCCGGGCCGGCTGTCGATCAACGAGTCGGCCCCGACGATGTACCGCATCGGCTGCACCATGACCGGCGGTTCGTCCGGCGGTGGCTGGGTCGCGACGGGCTCGGACGGCAAGCCCGCGCTGGTGTCCAACACCTCGATCGGCCCGGTGGATTCGGGCTGGCTGGCGGGTCCGAGGCTGGGCGCCGACGCCAAGAGCGTGTTCGACGGAGTGAGCGAGAAGTTCGCCGGTCAGTGACGGCGCCCTAGGTACCGACTGCGGTGGGGCGGTGGGGAGAAACCTTCACCGCCCCACCGCCGTTCGACCTCAACTCCCCGTGCATAGTGGGGTGTCGAGTCCGAGGGGCTCGCGCCCACGAGCGCACGCCCCCTCCGCGACACGCGCCCGCCATCAAGGCGCCACAGCAGTAGCACGCTTCAACGGGGGTCATCGCACCATGCGTTCCACACCTACGCCCGCAACTCCACGCCGCGGTCGGCGCTCCGTCCTCGCCGCCACCGGGCTCGTCGCCGCGCTGGCGCTGAGCGCGACCGCCTGTTCCGGCTCGACCGCGGACTCGGCCAGCGACCAGGCCGAAGCCGCCGCCTCGCAGGCCGCCGACGCCGCCAGTGACGCCGCCGGTGACGGCAAGATCCAGATCCCGGCCGAGCTCGCGGACAAGCTCCAGGAACACGGGATCGACCTGGACAAATGGAAGGAGGGGGCCTGGAAGAACTGGGACAAGGACAAGTGGCTCAGCGAGGCCAAGGACTTCGTCAACCCGGTGATCGAGGGCCTGTGGAAGCCTGACCGGATGCAGTCCGCGAAGGAGGCCAACAAGACGGTCACCACGCAGGACGCCTCGGCCGGCCAAGGCGTGAGCGACCCCGAGCCGGCGCCCGTGCAGGCCGCGGCCGAGAAGACGCCGTACCACCAGAACGCGGCCCCCGTCGGCAAGGTCTTCTTCGACACCCCGGACGGCCCGGCCGTCTGCTCCGGCACGGTCGTCAAGGACGTCAACCACCCCGGCAAGTCCAACCTCGTCTGGACGGCCGGCCACTGTGTGCACGCCGGCAAGAGCGGCGGCTGGTACCGCAACCTCGTCTTCGTCCCGGCCTACAACGACCTCGGCAAGTCCGAGGCGCAGCTGCGCAACGCGACGGCCACGGAGATCGCTCCCTACGGCAACTGGTGGGCCGACTGGGCCTCGACGTCGAACGAGTGGATCCAGGGCGGCTCGGAAACGGGCGGCGCTGGTGCCGCGTACGACTACGCCGTGCTGCATGTGAAGCCGGAGGCCGGAGCGAAGTCCCTGGAGGAGACCACCGGCGCCCTGGACGTCGACTTCTCCGCTCCGTCCGCGAGCGCGGTCGCCACGATGGGCGCCTGGGGCTACCCGGCGGCACCGCCGTACAACGGCCTGCGGATGTTCAAGTGCCTCGACCGTCCGGGCCGCTTGTCGCTGAGCCCCGCCCTGCCGACGATGTACCGGATCGGCTGCACCATGACCGGCGGTTCGTCGGGCGGCGGCTGGTTCCGCGTGGCGAACGGCAAGACCACGCTCGTGTCGAACACGTCGATCGGCCCGCAGGACAACACCTGGCTCGCGGGCCCGCAGCTGGGCGCGAGCGCCGAGTCGGTCTACCAGCACATGAGCAAGACGTACGGCGGCCGATGACGCCCGCCCACTGACACACACGGAAGGCCCGCCCCTTGCGAGAGGGGGCGGGCCTTCGGCGTTTCTACGGCAACCCGGGCCGCCGTATCCGTCTCGAACGACGGCTCAGGCAGCCGGCCTACGACAGCTCAGGCGGTCGCCGCCGGAACGTACGGCGCGAGATCCGCCGCCAGCTCCTCGTGCACCAGCGCCTTGAGCAGGGTGCCCTCCGGGGTGTGCTCCTCGGAGATCACCTCGCCCTCGGTGTGGGCGCGGGCCACGAGCTTGCCGTGGGTGTACGGCACGAGCGCCTCGATCTCGACGGACGGACGGGGCAGCTCGTCGTCGATCAGCGCGAGCAGCTCGTCGATGCCCTTGCCGGTGCGAGCCGACACAGCGATGGAACGCTTCTCGATCCGCATGAGCCGCTGCAGCGTCAGCGGGTCGGCCGCGTCCGCCTTGTTGATCACGACGATCTCCGGTACGTCGGTCGCGCCGACATCCCTGATCACCTCGCGCACGGCGGCCAGCTGCTCCTCCGGGTTCGGGTGCGAGCCGTCCACCACGTGCAGGATCAGGTCGGACTCGCCGACCTCCTCCATGGTGGAGCGGAACGCCTCGACCAGGTGGTGCGGCAGGTGCCGTACGAAGCCGACCGTGTCGGCCAGCGTGTACAGCCGTCCGCCCGGGGTCTCGGCCCGGCGTACGGTCGGGTCGAGGGTCGCGAACAGGGCGTTCTCGACCAGCACGCCCGCGCCGGTGAGGCGGTTGAGCAGGGAGGACTTGCCGGCGTTGGTGTAGCCCGCGATGGCGACCGACGGCACCTTGTGGCGCTTTCGCTCCTGGCGCTTGATCTCACGGCCGGTCTTCATCTCCGCGATCTCCCGGCGCATCTTCGCCATCTTCTCGCGGATCCGTCGCCGGTCCGTCTCGATCTTGGTCTCACCGGGACCACGGGTGGCGAGGCCGCCGCCCTTGCCGCCGCCCATCTGCCGGGACAGCGACTGGCCCCAGCCTCGCAGCCTCGGCAGCATGTACTGCATCTGCGCGAGCGCGACCTGCGCCTTGCCCTCTCGGGACTTGGCGTGCTGGGCGAAGATGTCGAGGATCAGGGCCGTACGGTCGATGACCTTGACCTTGACGACGTCTTCGAGGTGGATGAGCTGGCCCGGGCTGAGCTCACCGTCGCAGATGACGGTGTCGGCGCCCGTCTCGAGCACGATGTCCCGCAGCTCCTCGGCCTTGCCGGAGCCGATGTAGGTGGCCGCGTCGGGCTTGTCGCGGCGCTGGATCACGCCGTCGAGCACGAGCGCGCCCGCGGTCTCCGCGAGGGCGGCGAGCTCCGCGAGGGAGTTCTCCGAGTCCTGCACGGTCCCCGAGGTCCAGACACCGACGAGCACGACCCGCTCCAGGCGGAGCTGGCGGTACTCGACCTCGGTGACGTCCTCGAGCTCGGTGGAGAGGCCCGCCACACGGCGCAGAGCCGCGCGCTCGGAGCGGTCGAACTGGTCGCCGTCCCGCTCTCCGTCGATCTCGTGGCTCCAGGCGACGTCCTCTTCCATCAGGGCATCGGCCCGAAGACCTTCGGGATAGGTGTGCGCGAAGCGCTGCGTGTCCTGGGAAAAGGAAGAAGAGGAGGTCATTGGGTCCTTACGTCGATGGGGAATCCGTTTGTGGCGCCTGCACTGCTCATAACGCACGAGTGCCCCGGGAGATTCCCGCAGCCCGTGCCGCGCCGACCCGAAAATGGTCGCACGGCACGGGCCGTCTCGTCACCGCCTTATTTCGCGATCGCCTTGTTGACGGTCACCTTGCTGACGGTCACCTTGTGGAGGCTCGGCTTCTTGAGGCTCGGCTTCTTCGCCGTGGCCTTCTTCGCCGTGGCCTTCTTCGCCGTGGCCTTCTTCGCCGTGGCCTTCTTCGCCGTGGCCTTCTTCGCCGTGGTCTTCACGGTGCTCTTTTTCGCGGGCGCCTTGTCGGGGTCCGCGGCCTTCCACTCCGGCTGACCGGGCATCGGCGGGGTCTTCTTCCCGTACAGCCAGGCATGCAGGAACCCGTCGAGGTGGCGTCCGGAGATCTCCTCCGCGAGCGCGACGAAGTCCGCCGTCGTGGCGGAACCGTCCTGGTGACGGCTCACCCAGGCGCGTTCCAGACGCTCGAAGGCCGAGGCGCCGATCTCCTGACGCAGGGCGTACAGGACCAGTGCCGCGCCGTCGTAGACGTTCGGCCGGAAGATGCCGTTCTTCTTGCCGGGGGTGCCGGCCTTGGGGGCGGCCGGGGGTCCGCCGGCCGCACGCCAGCGGTCGGAGGCGGCGTACGCGGCCTTCATCCGTGCCTCCAGCGGCCGGCCGGTCTTCTCCGCCGCGTACAGGGCCTCGTACCAGGTGGCGTGCCCCTCGCTGAGCCACAGGTCGGACCAGGTGCGCGGGCTGACGCTGTCGCCGAACCACTGGTGCGCCAGCTCATGCACCATGATCGACTCGATGTACCACTTCGGGTAGGCCGACTCGGTGAAGAGCTCCTTCTCGAAGAGGGAGAGCGTCTGGGTCTCGAGTTCGAAGCCGGTGGCGGCCTCGGCCATCAGCAGGCCGTAGGTCTCGAAGGGGTACCGCCCGATCTTCCGCTCCATCCAGGCGATCTGGCCGGGGGTCTTCTTCAGCCACGGTTCGAGCCGCTCGCGGTCCTTGGTGGGTACGACGTCCCGTACGGGCAGCCCGTGCGGGCCGGTGCGGTGCAGCACCGTGGAACGGCCGATGGACACCTGGGCGAGCTCGGTGGCCATGGGGTGGCGCGTGCGATACGTCCAGGTCGTCGTCTTCCCCGCGCGGTCCACGTCGGTCCGCAGACCGTTGGCGACGGCGGTGTAGCCGTTGGGCGCGGTGACCCGGATGGTGAACATCGCCTTGTCGGAGGGGTGGTCGTTGCACGGGAACACGACGTGGGCAGCGTCGGCCTGGTTGGCCATGGCGAGGCCGTCGGCCGTCCGCACCCAGCCGCCGTCCCGGCTCTTGCCGTACTTGGGATCGCTGGTGTGCCGCACGGTGACCTGCATCCAGCTGCCCTCGGGCAACGACTCCTCGGGCGTGACCACGAGGTCCTCACCGGCACTGCTGAACGACGCGGGCTCCCCGTCGACCTCGACGGACTCGACCTTGCCGTGGGCGAAGTCCAGATTGAAGCGTTCCAGATCCGTGGTCGCCCAGGCGTTGATCGTGGTGACGGCCTTGAGGGGCTTGGCGTTGGTGCCGGAATAGGTGAAGGAGAGGTCGTACGACGCGACGTCGTAGCCGGGGTTGCCCAGGTGCGGGAAGAGGCGGTCGCCGACACCCAGGGGTTCGGGAGGGGCGCTCGCGGCGAGCAGGCAGGAGGAGAGGGCGACGGCGAACAGCGCGGGGGCCTTGAGACGCCGACGGGTTCGGGGACGGGGGCGAGGAGCGCCAGGGACTGGTCGCTGGGCCTCGGTGCGGGGGGTGAGCAGCATGCACCACGGCTATCAGCGCGCGCGTACGGGACGTCGACGACGCGCGACCGGCACACTCGAACGGGGGTGTCTGGTGGCTGCTGGGAGGGTGCAGTCGTTCAGGGGAGGGCGTGGATGTGAGGGTTGCCGACTCCCCCGGGGGTGCACACGTGCGCGTGCGCGCATCCGGCATCCATCGCCGGGCTCGACCCGCCCGCGCGGCTCGTTTCCCGTACTGCGCGCCCCGCGCATACGCCTCTCACGCACCCAAGCCCGCACTCCCGCACTCCCGTGTCGTCACCGCGGGCCGTGCCGAGGACGAAGCCGAAGATGAAGCCGACGTCGTGGGCGACCTCGTGGGCGACGCCGCCTCACGCCCCCTGCGTCTGTGGCTGAGCCCTGCTCACGTCATACACGCCCGCCACATTGCGCATCGCCCGCATCAGCCCCGGAAGCAGCGCCGCGTCCGGGAGTTGGACGGTGTAGGTGTGGCGCACGCGCTGCTGGCTCGGTGGCTCGACCGTCGCCGAGACGATTTCGGCGCCCTCCAGGGCCATCGCTTCCGTGAGGTCGGCCAGCAGGTGCGGGCGGACGAACGATTCGGCGACCAGGGTGACCCGGCACTCGGTGGTGTCTCCCCAGTGCACGCCGACCTCCGCGCGCCCCGCGCCCTTCATACGGCGCACGGCGGCGCACTCGACGCGGTGAACGGTCACCGCTCCCCCGCGCACGGAGAATCCGGTGACCTCGTCGGGCGGTACGGGGGTGCAGCAGCCGGCGAGGCGTACGGTCGCGCCCGGCCGGTCGACGAGGACGTCGGCGGTGGCGGAGCGGCCGGCCGGCCCCTCGGCGGCAGGGCGGACGGCCTGCCCGTCCGTGCCCGCCTCCTGGCCCGCCGGTCCGTCCGCCGTGGGCCGGAAGAGCACCCGGGTCTCCTCCGCTCCGGGGGCATCGCCCTGCGCGGGATGGGCGGCCAGCCACCGCTGGATGGCGATCCGGGCGGCGGGCGTGTGGGCGTGCTCCAGCCACTCCCTGGAGGGCTCCGAGGCAGGGTCCTGGCCCATGAGGAGCTGGACGGTGTCCCCGTCCCGCAGAACCGTGCTGAGCGTCGCCAGGCGCCCGTTGACGCGGGCGCCGATGCACGCGTGCGCGTCCTCGCCGTACTGCGCGTACGCGGCGTCCACACAGGTGGCGCCCTCGGGCAGGCCCAGGGTGCCGCCGTCGGGCCGGAAGACGGTGATCTCGCGGTCCTGGGCGAGGTCCTCGCGGAGCGTCGACCAGAAGGTGTCCGGGTCGGGCGCGGCCTCCTGCCAGTCGAGGAGCCGGGACAGCCAGCCGGGGCGCGTGGGGTCGGCGCGCTCACCGTCACTCGAAGGGGCCTGCTCCTCCGAAGGAGGAGCGTAGGGATTGCCGAGCGCCACGACACCGGCCTCGGCGACCTTGTGCATCTGGTGGGTCCGGATGAGGACTTCGGTGACCTGGCCGTCCTCGCGGGCGACGGCGGTGTGCAGCGACTGGTACAGGTTGAACTTGGGGACGGCGATGAAGTCCTTGAACTCCGAGACGACCGGCGTCATACAGGTGTGCAGTTCGCCCAGGACGCCGTAACAGTCCGCGTCCTCGTTCACCAGCACCAGCAGCCGCCCGAAGTCGGCGCCGCGCAGCCTGCCGCGCTTGCGGGACACCCGGTGCACCGAGACGAAGTGCCGCGGCCGGATGAGGACTTCGGCCTGGATGTCGGCTTCGCGCAGAACCTTGCGCACCGCGTCGGCCGTCTCGGCGAGCGGATCGTCGGCGCGGGAGGCGTTTTCGACGATCAGCTCCCGGGTGTGCTCGTACTCGTCCGGGTGGAGGATCGCGAAGACCAGGTCTTCCAGTTCGGTCTTGAGCGCCTGGACGCCGAGCCGTTCGGCGAGCGGGATGAGGACGTCGCGGGTCACCTTGGCGATGCGGGCCTGCTTCTCGGGGCGCATCACACCGAGGGTGCGCATGTTGTGCAGCCGGTCGGCGAGTTTGATCGACATCACCCGGACGTCGTTGCCGGTGGCGACGAGCATCTTGCGGAAGGTCTCCGGCTCGGCGGCGGCGCCGTAGTCGACCTTCTCCAGCTTGGTCACGCCGTCGACCAGGAAGCGGACCTCCGCCCCGAACTGCTCACCGACCTGATCGAGGGTCACATCGGTGTCCTCGACCGTGTCGTGGAGCAGAGACGCCGTCAAGGTCGTGGTCTCGGCGCCGAGTTCGGCGAGGATCAGGGTCACCGCGAGCGGGTGCGTGATGTACGGCTCGCCGCTCTTGCGCATCTGGCCGCGGTGCGAGGACTCGGCCAGCACATAGGCGCGGCGCAGCGGTTCGAGGTCGGCGTCGGGATGGTGGGCCCGGTGGGCGTCGACGACATGGCTGATGGCGTCGGGCAGCCGGCCGCGTGAGGCGGGGCCGAGCAGCGCGGCCCGGCCGAGGCGGCGCAGATCGATCCGGGCGCGGGCCTTCCTGCGGGACACCGCGGGCGTCACAGGGCCTGCTACCGGGCCTGGCGTCGCGGGGTTCGTTGCCTCCGCACTCATGGGCACCTCCGGCTGCGTGGACCGGCGGACGGGGTGCCCCATGGCGGACACGGCTCAGGGGATGGCGACATCTCCCCCGTCCGGGCCGGTGCTTGATGCTACCGAGCCCATCACGTGCGGCTGACCGCCTCTCGCCGAGCGTGAAACGGATCACCCATTCGAGCGAGGGTTCACAGGTTTACGATTTTCCGCCACCTGGCAGACGACAGGCCATGATTTCGAACGCGAACGTTCCTCCGGAAGGGGCGGCTGACAGGCGCCGGAGCGGTCAAGGCTGGGATAGCCAGCCGCCCCTGCCCCTCAACTGACCGCGTTTTCCAGCCAGTCCGCGTCGATCTCACCCTCGGCGACGATCACCGCGGGGCCGGTCATCTCGATCTCGCCGTCCGGCCGCTCGGTGATCACCAGGGTGCCGCCCGGCACATCGACGGTGTACGTCGTGGGGGTGCCGGTGACCGTCGGGTCGGCGCCGTCCCGCCGCGCGGCGGCCACGGCGACGGCACACGCGCCCGTGCCGCACGAACGGGTCTCGCCGGAACCACGCTCGTGCACGCGCAGGGCGACATGCCCGGGCCCGCGGTCGACCACGAACTCGACGTTGACCCCGTCCGGGTAGGCGGCGGCTGGGCTGAACGGCGGCGGAGAGTACAGGTCACCGGCGTGCGCGAGGTCGTCCACGAAGGCGACGGCGTGCGGGTTGCCCATGTTCACATTGCGCGCGGGCCAGCTGCGCTCGCCGACGCTGACCGTGACGTCCCCTTCGGGGAGCCGCGCCTTGCCCATGCCGACCGTGACGTCACCGTCCTTGGCGATGTGCACCGTCTTCACGCCCCCGCGCGTGGCGACGGCGAGGTCGCCCTCGGCGACATGTCCGGCGCGCTGGAGGTAGCGCGCGAACACGCGTACGCCGTTGCCGCACATCTCCGCGATCGAGCCGTCGCCGTTGCGGTAGTCCATGAACCACTCGGCCTCGGCCGCCATGTCCTGGGCCTCGGGGTGCGCCGCGGACCGCACCACATGCAGCAGTCCGTCACCGCCGATGCCCGCGCGGCGGTCGCACAGCGCGGCGACGGCGGCCGGGGGCAGGTCGATGGCGTTCTCGGGGTCCGGGACGATCACGAAGTCGTTCTCGGTGCCGTGCCCCTTGAGGAAGGCGATCCGCGTGCTCATTCCTCGATCGTAAGGGGTCGGTACGACAAGCCATGCGCGTGCGGGGTCGCGGGGCCCTGGGGCAGCCCACGCGCGTGGTCGTACCCCGATCCACGCACGCGTGGAGGTCAGCGCAGCCGGGCCACGCGCCACACGGCGAGCACGACCACCGCGGCCACGAGCAGGACGTAGGCTCCGACGACCCGCCAGTCGGGCCTGCGTCCGGCGCCCCGCGGCGGGAGGCCCGGCCAGGTGTAGCCGACCCGGCGGGCGGCCATCATGCCCCAGCCGGCCGCGCAGGAGCAGATCAGCAGGCCCAGCATGGCGATCACGGCCCCGCTGTCGCCGAAGTCGAAGGCCAGCGGGAACGCGAACATCAGGGAGCCGACCGCGGCGAGGGAGACGATGGGCGCGAGCTGCCAGATCCGCAGTCGGCGCTGCGGGCGCAGCTCGACCTCGACCTCCGGGCCGCTTGCGTACATCTCCTCGGGCTCGGGGCCGTCGTCGGTGACGCCACCTTCCGCTTCGTCGGGACCGTCGGGGCTCAGACGGTCGCCGTCCCGCTCCGGTTCGCCCCGGTCGGTGGTGACGTTCTCGGTGCTTCGTGCGGTGTCGCGAGGGCCGGCCTCCATCGCCACGCGCCCTCCCAACTCGGACTCCACTTGGTCGATCGAAGCTCGATGATGGCATGGCGCCGGAGGCCCGGACGGCGGCCGGAGCGTCCCGATGCCATCACGTGATCAGGCTGTAACCGGTCGTTCGAGCAACGCCAGCGCGAGAGGCGGAAGTTCTGTGAGATCCGCCGCAGCCCCACTCAGCCAGTGCACCCGCGGGTCGCGCCTGAACCATGAATCCTGGCGGCGCGCGAAGCGCTTGGTGGCACGTACGGTCTCGGCGCGCGCCTCTTCGAGGGTGCACTCCCCGGCGAGCGCCGCGAGTACCTGCTGGTAGCCGAGCGCACGCGAGGCCGTACGCCCCTCACGCAACCCTTGCGCCTCCAGCGCGCGGACCTCCTCCACGAGCCCGGCCTCCCACATCCGGTCGACCCGGCGCGCGATGCGCTCGTCGAGCTCGGGGCGTGCCACGTCGACGCCGATCTGGACCGTGTCGTAGACCGAGTCGTGGCCGGGGAGGTTGGCAGTGAAGGGCTGGCCGGTGATTTCGATCACCTCGAGGGCCCGGACGATACGGCGCCCGTTGCTGGGCAGGATCGCCTGCGCGGCTTCGGGGTCGGCGGCGGCCAGGCGGGCGTGCAGCGCGCCGGAGCCGCGCAGCGCGAGCTCCTCCTCCAGCCGGGCCCTGACCTCGGGGTCGGTGCCGGGGAACTCCAGATTGTCGACGGCTCCACGGACGTACAGCCCCGAGCCGCCGACCAGGATCGGCCAGCGTCCCTCGGCCAGCAGGGCGTCGATGCGCTCGCGCGCGAGCCGCTGGTACTCGGCGACGGACGCCGTGACCGTCACGTCCCAGATGTCCAGCAGGTGGTGCGGGACATCGGCGCGCTCCTCGGGCGTCAGCTTGGCGGTGCCGATGTCCATCCCTCGGTAGAGCTGCATGGAGTCGGCGTTGACGACCTCACCGCCGAGCCGCTGGGCCAGGAACACGCCCAGATCGGACTTTCCGGCCGCGGTCGGTCCGACGACGGCGATGACTCGGGGGGTGGAGGATGCGCTGCTCACCGACCCAGTCTCGCAAACCTCAGTGGGTGGCCTCGAACGAGTTACGTGACGGCACGCGCGCGGGGTCGTTGCCAGTTGCGAGGTTCTCGCCGCCGGTTTCGCGGGGGCGGCGACCGGGCGACGCAAACGGGCGCACCGGACGACGCGGGATTTCGCCCGCACGAGTAACGTATGGAGTGGATATGGGCGTTTTCGCACGGCTTCTCCGGAGGTCGAAGGCTACGGAGGAGGCGTCAACCGCCGAGGCGCAGGCCGGCACACCAACGGCCGAACCCGCGGCGGAGGAGGCGGCAGAGGCGAAGGGGTCGGCCGAGGTCCAGGCCGAGGACGGGACCGATGACGGGGCCCGGCCGACGGCGGCGGAGCCTGTCGAGGCCGATACCGACGAGGGCGTCGAGATCCCCAAGCAGCAGTCCGCCGACGAGGCGGCCGATCGTGAGGCCGACGAGAGCGCCCGCACGTAACTGCCCCGCGCGGGAAGGTGAAGCATGGGTCTGATGGATAATTTGAAAGCCAAACTCGCCCCGGCCAAGGACAAGGTCTCCGACTTCGCGCAGCGGCACGAGGACAAGGTCCAGCACGGCCTCGACAAGGCCGCGAAGGTCGTTGACGAGAGAACCAAGGGCAAGTACAGCGACAAGATCCACACGGGCACGGGCAAGGCCAAGGGCGCCGTGGACCGACTCGCGCACAAGGGCGACGACACGGCGACGGGCAGCAGCACGCCGCCGCCGGACGCACCCCCGCCGACCACCTGAACGGCATATATCGACGGACGGCCGTGGAGCTCGAGGGCTCCCGGCCGTCCGCCGTTTTCGGACGGGCCCGACCCGCCCTACGACCAGGTCGCGACCAGGTACCCCACCCCGTACGGCGCGTCCTCGTACAGCAGGGCGCCCGAGAGGTCCGCCTCCTCGGCGGCTCCCGCGAGGACCTGCCACGGGGCCCGGCCCGAGGCCCTGAGGTCACGCGCGAGCTCGGTGTCCAGCGTCTTCAGGGCGGCCACGTCCGCCTTGCCCAGCGCACGTGCGACGGACGCGTCGAAAGGTGCCGCCCGCTCGTCGAGGTAGCCGGGAGCCTTGAGCGTGCGGCAGGCGCTGGCGTCGCCCATCACCAGCAGCGCCACCCGCTCGGCCCGGGCGGCGATGTCCCTTCCGGTTTCAATGCACCGCTCGGCCTCCAGAGGTTCCCCCACACCGAGTCCCTCGATCGGGGCGTCCTCCCAACCGGTCCGCTGCAGCAGCCACGCGGCGACGGCCAGCGAGGCCGGAAGCCGGCGTTCCGACGGCGCCGGGGCGGCCGCTTCGTCCTCGGCCCGGCCGAGCCGTACGTCGATGTCCACGCCGAAGCCGCGGAAGGAACCCCAGGCCCCTTGCGGATACGCTCCGCGCCCGCTCTCCTCGGCCGGCCCTACGACGACGAGCCGGTCCGGCCGCGCGGCCGCCAGCAGGCCGAGCGCATCCGTGCACGCGGCCCGCGCGGCATCCAGTTCGGGTGCGGCACCCGCGGCGAGCTCGGGCACGAGGAGCGGCGGGCAGGGGCAGACGGCGGCGGCGACAAGCATGATCGGCAGCCTACTGCGGCGCCCCGGGGCGGCCCGGGACGGCGCCCGCGGGTCACAGGGCGTCCGAGCTCCACACTCGCTCCGCGAGCGAGTACCGCAGGCAATACGTGCCCAGTCCGCCCTTGACCTCCACGTAGTACGTGTCGTCGTCCACGCGGTAGACCTCGCGACGCCGTTGTTGCAGCCCCTCGGTGAACTTGTGCGTGCACGCCGTCTCGTACAGCGTGCGGCGGGCCTCCTCGCGGGTGCCTTCGAAACGTGCGATCGGCCGGAACCTGTCCGGCAACTCCTCGACGACCACCCGATGAGCCATGCCCGCACCCCTCACGGTTCGGTCAGTCGACGGCGCAGCCCCCGGTGACCACCGGCAGCGGATCCGGCACGCCCACCTTGGGCAGGCCCAGCAGCACACCGGCCGGCTTGGGCTGCTCAGCGGCGTTCCGCTTCTCCCAGGCGTCGCCCGCGCGCGTGCGGCGCACGTCGAGGACGGCGCCCTCGGCGAGGAGGTGGTGCGGGGCGGCGTACGTGATCTCGACCGTCACCACGTCGCCGGGGCGGACCTCCTGCTCCGGCTTGGTGAAGTGGACCAGGCGGTTGTCGGGGGCGCGGCCGGACAGGCGGTGGGTGGTGCCGTCCTTGCGGCCCTCGCCCTCGGCGACCATCAGCTCCAGCTTGCGGCCGACCTGCTTCTTGTTCTCCTCCCAGGAGATCTCCTCCTGGACGGCGACGAGACGCTCGTAGCGCTCCTGGACGACCTGCTTGGGGATCTGGTTGTCCATGGTGGCCGCCGGGGTGCCGGGCCGCTTGGAGTACTGGAACGTGAAGGCCTGGGCGAAGCGGGCCTCGCGGACGACGTGCAGGGTCTGCTCGAAGTCCTCCTCGGTCTCGCCGGGGAAGCCCACGATGATGTCGGTCGTGATCGCGGCGTGCGGAATGGCGGCGCGGACCTTCTCGATGATCCCGAGGTAGCGCTCCTGGCGGTAGGAGCGGCGCATCGCCTTGAGGACCGTGTCCGAGCCGGACTGGAGCGGCATGTGCAGCTGCGGCATCACGTTCGGCGTCTCGGCCATGGCGGCGATGACGTCGTCGGTGAAGTCGCGCGGGTGCGGGGAGGTGAAGCGGACACGCTCCAGGCCCTCGATGTTCCCGCAGGCCCGCAGCAGCTTGCTGAACGCCTCGCGGTCGCCGATGTCGGAGCCGTACGCGTTGACGTTCTGGCCGAGCAGCGTGATCTCGCTGACGCCCTCGCCGACCAGCGCCTCGATCTCGGCGAGGATGTCGCCGGTGCGGCGGTCCTTCTCCTTGCCGCGCAGCGCCGGGACGATGCAGAAGGTGCAGGTGTTGTTGCAGCCGACGGAGATCGACACCCAGGCCGCGTAGGCGCTCTCGCGCCGCGTCGGCAGCGTCGACGGGAACGCCTCCAGCGACTCGGCGATCTCGACCTGCGCCTCTTCCTGTACGCGCGCGCGTTCCAGCAGGACGGGCAGCTTGCCGATGTTGTGCGTGCCGAAGACGACGTCCACCCAGGGCGCCCGCTTCACGATGGTGTCGCGGTCCTTCTGCGCGAGGCAGCCGCCGACCGCGATCTGCATCCCGGGCCGCTTGGTCTTCATGGGGGCGAGGTGGCCGAGGTTGCCGTACAGCTTGTTGTCGGCGTTCTCGCGGACCGCGCAGGTGTTGAAGACGACGACGTCCGCGTCGCCGTTCGAGCCCTCGGGCGCGCGTACGTAACCGGCATCTTCGAGCAGTCCGGACAATCGCTCGGAATCGTGGACGTTCATCTGGCACCCGTAGGTGCGCACCTCGTATGTCTTCACGCCCACTGCCTGGCTCCGGTCGCTGCTGCTCATGGGACAAGGGTATGCGGTCGCCGGAGCCGCCCGCCCCGGCGTTCGGCGGCGGTACCGGTGGGAGCGGGCTATCGCGCGGGGCCGGCTTCACTGTTCTGTATGCGGTGAGTTACCTCGGTGAGGCCATCGGCGATGGTCGCGAGCTGCTGGGGTGTGAGGACGTCGATGAGCAGCTCGCGGACCTGTGCGACATGGCCCGGGGCCGCCCGCTCCAGCATGCGCCTGCCCGCGTCGGCGAGGACGGCGTAGACCGCGCGCGGGTCGCCGGGGCAGGAGCGTCGGGTCACCAGCCCGGCCTTTTCCAGCTGGGTGATCTGGTACGTCAGGCCGCTCTTGGAGTTGAGGAGCGCGTCGGCGAGCGCGCTCATGCGCATCTCCCGGTCCGGGGCCGCGTCGAGGCGCACGAGGATCTCGTACTGAAGGTGCGTGATCCCCACGTCGTCCTTGAGCTGTTGATCCAGACGGCGATTGATGAGCGCCCCGGCGGCCACGAAGGCGTACCAGGCGCGCCGCTCTTCCTCGTTCAACCACTGCGGTGGGGCCATGTTGTCCAGGTTAGCGCGGTTGTTCAAATTCGAACCTGGAGTGCGCGAGGAGGCGGGCGTCACCCAGTGCCGGTGCGGTGTGACCGGCACAACACGGGCGAAGTTGTTCCAAATTTGAAGCTCCGCGCTATCGTCGAGGTATCCGGTTCAAATTTGAACCTACCGGTTGGTCCAGCCCTCGAAGGAGCACTCATGGACGTCGCCTCTTCCGCAGGCCCCACAGATCACACAGATCCCGCGGGTCACGCAGGTCGCACTCGCCTCGCCGACGCTTCAGTACGCACCCGCGTGACCATCCCGCTTCGCTTCGCCGACGGTTACGAGGTCACCGCCGAGGCAGTCACGTTCCACGGCCTGGCCGACGGCAAGGAGCACGTGGCCCTCGTCCTCGGCGATCCCACGATGGCGCCGGCACCGCTGGTGCGGCTGCACTCCGAGTGCCTGACCGGGGACGTGTTCGGCTCGGCGCGCTGCGACTGCGGTCCGCAGCTGCGCGAGGCCGTGGAGCGCATCGCCACCACCGGCGGCATCCTGCTCTACCTCCGTCAGGAGGGCCGCGGCATCGGCCTCTACAACAAGCTGGACGCCTACGCCCTGCAGGACGCGGGCCTGGACACCTACGAGGCCAACACCGCGCTCGGCCTGCCCGAGGACGGCCGAGACTACACCGCCGCCGCCCAGATGCTGAGCGCCCTCGGCATCGACGAGCTGGACCTGCTCACCAACAACCCCGACAAGGCGGGGCAGTTGCGCGAACTGGGCGTCCCCGTGCGCTTCGTCCGGCCCACCGGAGTCTTCGCCACCGGCAGCAACGTCCGCTACCTGCGTGCCAAGGCCCAGCACACCCACCACACCATCGCCCTGCCCGAACCGGTCGGCCTCGCCGCGCTGGCCGGCTGACCCAGCCCGTCGGCCCCCTCCCTCGGCACCCATCCCCCGAAGTTCTGGAGTTCTCCGTGCCTTCATCCCTCGCCCACGTCGCCACCGACGCCGCCCCGCGCTACGCCAAGCAGCTCGCCTCGCACTTCGGCCGGAAGATCCCGGTCGAGGAGACACCCGACGGCGGGCACCGCCTCACTTTCCAGCACACCGACGTCGTACTCGAAGCCCTGGACGACCACCTGCTGATTCGGGTCACCGCACCTGACACGGCCGCGCTCGCCGCCATCCAGGACGTCGTGGGCAGTCACCTCGAACGCTTCGGGCAGCGCAACGGACTGACCGTGACGTGGGACGAACCCGCTCAGGCCTGACGACACGCCCCAGGAGACACGACCAGGAGACAAGAGAAGGGCACCGCCATGAAGGCCGTCATCATCACCGACTTCGGGGCCGAGCCGCTCGTCACCGACTTGCCCGTACCGGAACCGGGCCCGGGTGAGCTGCTGGTCCGCCTGCGCGCCGCCTCGCTCAACCCCTTCGACTGGAAGGTCGCCGACGGAGCCCTCAAGGGCATGGTCGAACACGGCTTTCCCCTCGTCATGGGCTCGGACGGCGCCGGCGTGGTCGAGCGCATCGGCCCCGGCGTGAACCGCTTCCGGCCCGGCGACACCGTCTACGGGCAGTTCATGAACCTCCCGTACGGCCGGGGCTCCTACGCCGAGTACGTGCTGGCCGCCGAGGACGGCACGATCGCCCGCATGCCCGACGACCTGCCGTTCGCCGTCGCGGCCGCGCTGCCCACCGCCGGTGTCACCGCCTACCAGGCCATCGAGGCCGCCCGCCTCGACACCGGCCATGTGATCCTCATCAACGGGGCATCCGGCGGTGTGGGCCAGTCCGCGATCCAGTTCGCCGCCCTCCAGGGGGCCCATGTGCTGGCCACCGGCACCGGCGACATAGCGGACCGCCTCCGCGAACTCGGCGCCGACCGGATCATCGACTTCGCTGCCGCACCCACCGCCGAGCAGGTCCTCGCCGCCCACCCCGACGGCATCGACGTCGTACTCGACCTGGTCACCCGGCCCGGCGGCGACATCGACGCCCTGGCCGGCCTGCTCAAACCCGGCGGCAGGCTCATCAGCACCAACCGGGCCACCGACCCCGACGCATTGGCCGCCCGCGAGATCCACGGCATCAACCTCGTCAACGACCCCAGCCGGGCGGAGCTGGAGTCACTCGCCGCCCTTGCCGACGCCGGAAAGCTCCGGATCACGATCGATGCCGAGGTCCCCCTGGCCGACGCCCCCACCGTTGTGGCCCGCGCCCGGGCCGGCGGCTCCCGCGGCAAGACGGTCATCCTGCCCTGACCCACACCGGCGGAAAACCGGCCCGTCGGCTCACCCCTCTCCCCCGGTCGGTCACACCCCGTCGGTCACCCACCCCTGGCGGCGCAGCACGCCCGAGACGTCCGGCACCTCGTAGTGCTCGCCCTTGAGCACCTTGCCGTCGGCCCGTCGGGCGACCTGGCCGTCGGGGCCGAGCTTGGTCATGTTGGAGCGGTGGATCTCGGCCAGTACGGCGTCGAGGTCGATGCCGTGCACCAGGGCCGTGCCGTACGCGACGTAGACGACGTCCGCCAGCTCGTGCGCGAGTCTGTCGAGCGGGCCGGTGACGGAGACCTCGGCGACCTCCGCGGCCTCCTCGGCGAGCAGCTCGCCACGGTGCGCGGCGAGTTCCGGGGAGACTTCGGTCGGTGTACTGCGGGCGTCGAGCCCGAAGGCGAGGTGGAAGGCACGGACCAGGTCAGCGGGCGACGAACTCATACGGCGACTGTAGCGACGGGTCCGACAGTCCTCGTTGCGGAATGCGCCTGGCTCCGGCAGCCGCCGCCCCCTGCCGCTCCCTCACTCCCCTGTGACCCCTGCCCTGGTCAGGACCACATGACGGCTGGCAGGATCGCGGCCATGTCCAAGGCACTCTCCCGCATCAGCAGGCGCCGCGCCCTGGAGGGCGCGGCCGCCGGGTTCGTCGCCCTCGGGTTGCTGCTGTGGTGGCTGCTGCCCCTGGGCGAGGAGCCACCGAGCGGGACGATCACCTTCAGTACGGGCACGCGCGCGGGGGTCTATCAGGAGTACGGTGCACGCCTCCGCAATGAGCTGGCCAAGGACATGCCACAGCTGAAGGTGCGGCTGCTGACGAGCGACGGGTCACAGGAGAACGTCGAGCGCGTAGCGACGGGCCAGGCCGACTTCACGATCGCCGCCGCCGACGCGGTGGACACGTTCAAGATCGACAACAAGAGCGTCACCGACCGGCTGCGCGGTGTCGCACGCCTGTACGACGACTACGTACAGCTCGTCGTCCCGCCGGACTCGGACATCCGCTCCGTGGCGGACCTGAAAGGCAAGCGGGTGGCCATAGGGCTGCCCAACTCCGGTGTGCGGCTGATCGCCACCCGCGTGCTCGAGGCCGCCGGCATCGACCCGGAGAAGGACATCACGCCCCGCTCGGACGGCATCGACACCGGACCCAAGCGGCTGGGACGAGAGCTCGACGCGTTCTTCTGGTCGAGCGGCGTGCCGACGGACGGTCTGTCGGACATCGCCAAGACCTCCGCGTTCCGGTTCGTGCCGATCGACGCCGACCTCGTCGCCAAGGTGCACGCGCAGGGCGACGCGGCCCATTTCTACCGCGCGACGAACATGCCGGAGTCGGCCTACCCCACCGTCCAGAACGGGGACACGGTGCCGACGATCGCCGTCTCCAACCTGCTGATCACCCGCAAGGACATGGACCCCCGCCTCACCGAATGGCTCACCCGTACGGTGATCAAGAGCCGCGACGGCATCGGCGCCCACGTCCACTCCGCGCAACTGGTCGACCTGCGCACGGCGATCTACACCGATCCCCTGCCCCTGCACGAGGGCGCCCGGAACTACTACCGCTCGGTCAAACCGTAGGAACCCTGCCGCCGTACGAACCCTGTCGGCATGCGAACCCTGCCGACCAGCGCTAGGACGTCGGTCCCGACCTCGGCAGCGTCACCGTCACCCGCAACCCGTGCGGCTCATGACGGTCGTACGAGATGGCGCCCCCGCTCGCCGCGAGCAGCACGCGCGAGATCGACAGCCCCAGGCCGGAGCCCTTGATGTTCTGGTGCCGGCCACTGCGCCAGAAGCGGTCGCCGATGCGGGCGAGTTCCTCGTCGGTGAGGCCGGGGCCGTTGTCGGTCACGACGATCGTCGACGTGCTGCCATTGGAAGTCACGGTCACCTCGACCCGTTCGCCCTCCGGCGTGAACTTGACCGCGTTGTCGATCACCGCGTCCAGCGCGCTGGACAGCGCGATCGGGTCGGCCCACGCGGTGGTGGCCGGGCAGTCCCCCACCAGCCGTACGCCCTTCGCCCCGGCCGTCGGCGACCAGGCCGCGACGCGCTCGGCGGCCAGCGCGCCCACGTCGGTGAGCCGGAGATCGGCCTCGGTGTGCTCGGCCAGGGCCAGGTCGAGCAGGTCGTCCAGGACCTGGGCGAGACGCTTGCCCTCGGCCTGCACCGAAGCGATCTCCGCATTGCCCTCGGGAAGCTCGAAGGCGAGCAGCTCGATGCGCAGCAGCAGCGCCGCTAGCGGGTTGCGCAGCTGGTGCGAGGCGTCGGCGACGAAGGCCCGCTGCTGCTCCAGCACGTCCTCGACGTTGTCCGCCATCTCGTTGAACGACCGGGCCAGCCGCCGAAGTTCCGGAGGACCGCTGGCCACCGCGACCCGTGACTTCAGGCGACCGCTGGCGATGGCGTGCGTGGTGGCGTCCAGCACCCGAACCGGCTTGAGCACCCAGCCGGTGAGCCGGAGCGCGGCGCCGACGGCCACCAGCATCGCGGCCGTCAGACCCGCGCCGATGATCAGCCAGCCGTGCAGGATCCGCGAACGCATCTGCCCGGTGGGCGAGTCGGTGACGACGACCGCGACGACGTCACCGTCCCGGATGACCGGGGAGGCGATGACGAGGCGGCCTCGCTGCCAGGGCCACACCTGCTCGGGGTCGTGGCTGCGCCGGCTGAGGAGAGACTCCTCGAAGGCGTCACGCACTTCGCCGGTCGCGGGCAGGGACCAGGTCGTCGGCCCTTTGGTCAGAGGCCTGCCGTCGGGCCGGAAGACGCCGGCCCGGATGCCGTAGACGTCGTCGTAGCTCGCGAGTTCCCGGCCGAGGATGCGGAGCTCGTCGCGGGACCCGGGTGCGGCGTCGGCGCTGGGCCGTGCGATGGCTGCGAAGTACGCCGTGTCGTCGATCCGGTCGACGACGACCTTCTGCTGCTGGGCCGCGGCCAGGCTGACGGCGAGCGGGACGCCCAGGGCGAGCAGCACGGCCGCCATCAGGACGATGAGCAGCGGCAGGAGACGAGTGCGCACCCTCGCCCGCTACGACGCCGGGGCGACGAGGCGGTAGCCGACGCCGCGTACGGTCTCGATCAGCGCCGGCATGCGCAGCTTGGCGCGCAGGGACGCCACATGCACCTCAAGGGTGCGCCCGGTCCCCTCCCAACTCGTGCGCCACACCTCACTGATGATCTGTTCCCGGCGGAAGACCACCCCGGGCCGCTGGGCGAGCAGGGCGAGGAGATCGAACTCCTTGCGGGTCAGTTGGACAACCGAACCGTCGACGCTGACCTGGCGGGTGGGCAGCTCGATGCGTACGGCGCCCAGGCGCAGCACACCGTCGCCGCCCGTCCCGGCGTCCTCCTGCACATTGCGCCGGCTGACGGCGTGGATCCGGGCGAGCAGCTCTCCGGTGTCGTACGGCTTCACCACATAGTCGTCGGCTCCGAGGTTGAGGCCGTGGATGCGGGAGCGGACGTCGGAGCGCGCGGTGACCATGATCACCGGGGTGCTGGTCCGCTTGCGGATCTTGCCGCAGACCTCGTATCCGTCCTGGTCGGGCAGGCCGAGGTCGAGGAGGACGACGCCGAAGCCGTTGCCCTCGGGGACGAGCGCCTGGAGGGCCTCCTCGCCGCTGCGCGCGTGCGTGACGTCGAACCCGTGCCGCGCCAGCACCGCGGACAGCGCGGCGGCGACATGGTTGTCGTCCTCGACGAGGAGCAGTCTCACCCCGGCCTCCTTCGGTTCATCGGCCGTACGATTCAGGTAGGTACACAGTGCGTGCACGCGCGCGTGCACCATGGCAGTCACGCTGATGGACGACGACGCCGTCAAGTGGGTTCCGGTTGCGCACAGCTTCCGTTATCCAGCCGGTACGCGCCCAGGTCTCAAGTGCTACGACACGTGTCCGATTGCTATCGGATCGTGATGCTCAGATTCCCCTCAGAACTAATGACGCAGGTCGGATACGGTTATTACTGTCCTCCGAAACCGAGGAGGACGGAGCCTGAGAGCGATGACCGAAGTATCGGTGGCCAAGGAAGATGTGGCCGCGACCGGCGAGCTGGTCGTCCTGAAGAACGTGAACAAGCACTTCGGCGCGTTGCACGTGCTCCAGGACATCGACCTGACGATCGCCCGCGGCGAGGTCGTCGTGGTCATCGGACCCTCCGGGTCCGGGAAGTCCACCCTGTGCCGCACCATCAACCGCCTGGAGACGATCGACTCCGGCACGATCGAGATCGACGGCAAGCCCCTGCCCGCTGAGGGCAAGGCGCTGGCCAAGCTGCGTGCCGACGTCGGCATGGTCTTCCAGTCCTTCAATCTTTTCGCGCACAAGACCGTGCTCGAGAACGTGATGCTGGGCCAGATCAAGGTCCGCAAGACCGACAAGAAGAAGGCCGAGGAGCAGGCCCGCGCCCTGCTCGACCGGGTGGGCGTGGGCAGCCAGGCGGACAAGTACCCCGCTCAGCTCTCCGGCGGCCAGCAACAGCGTGTGGCCATCGCCCGTGCGCTGGCCATGGACCCCAAGGTCATGCTCTTCGACGAGCCGACGTCGGCTCTCGACCCGGAGATGATCAACGAGGTCCTGGAGGTCATGCAGCAGCTCGCCCGCGACGGCATGACCATGATCGTCGTCACCCACGAGATGGGCTTCGCCCGTTCGGCCGCCAACCGGGTGGTGTTCATGGCGGACGGCAAGATCGTCGAAGAAGCTGTGCCCGACCAGTTCTTCAGCAACCCGCGCAGCGACCGCGCGAAGGACTTCCTGTCCAAGATCCTGCACCACTGACGGGGTGCGATCCCGCACCACTGAACGGACTGCTTCACGCACCCGACGACCTGCGTCACCCGCCGTTCCTGACGGCACGCATCTCTTCTTCACACAAAGGATGTTCACCATGAAGCTCCGCAAGGTCTCCGCCGCGGCCGCCGCTGCACTCGTCCTTTCCCTCACTGCCACCGCCTGTGGTGGCGGTGATGGTGACAACGAGGGCAGCTCGGGTTCCGGTGGTGGCGACAAGATCAAAATCGGCATCAAGTACGACCAGCCGGGGCTGGGCCTGAAGGAGCCGGGTGGCACCTTCTCGGGCTTCGACGTGGACGTGGCGACGTACGTGGCGAAGGAACTCGGTTACGACGCCGACCAGATCGAGTGGGTCGAGACCAAGAGCGCCGACCGCGAGAACGCGCTGGCCCGCGGTGACGTGAAGTTCATCGCCGCCACCTACTCGATCACCGACGAGCGCAAGCAGAAGGTCGACTTCGCCGGCCCGTACCTGCTGGCCCACCAGGACCTGCTGGTCACGGCCGACTCTGACATCACCGAGGCCACTGACCTCAACGGCAAGAACCTGTGCTCGGTGGTCGGCTCCACCTCGGCGCAGAACGTCAAGAACGACTTCGCCCCGAAGGCCAACCTGAAGCAGGTCAGCGGCTACTCGGAGTGCCTCGCCGCTCTGCAGAACGGCACCGTGGACGCCCTGACCACGGACGACTCGATCCTCGCCGGCTACGCCGCGCAGGAGCAGTACAAGGGCAAGTTCAAGCTCGCCGGCCTCAAGCTGAGCAACGAAAACTACGGCATCGGTGTGAAGAAGGGTGACACCGAGACCGTGAACAAGATCAACGCCGCGCTGGAGAAGATGGTCAAGGACAAGGCCTGGGACAAGGCGGTCCAGGACAACTTCGGTCCGGCCAACTACAAGAACGAGCCCGCGCCGAAGATCGGCAACATCGTCAAGTAGCGCGAGGGTTCACCGGCGTGCCGTCGCCGACCGCGATCGAGGCGGCGGCACGCCGCGCTGTCCACGTACATCACCCACCCGGAAGCGCGGGAGACCGTGTTCGACTTTCTTTCTGACTATGACGACCCCACCCTGTTGGGCGCCTTCTGGATGACGGTGAAGCTCACCATCCTCTCCGGCATCGGCTCCCTTATCTGGGGCACCCTTCTGGCCGCGATGCGGGTCAGCCCGGTCCCGTTGATGCGCGGATTCGGCACCGTGTACGTCAACATCGTCCGGAACATCCCCCTGACGGTCATCATTCTCTTCTGCTCGCTCGGCCTCGCCGACATCTTCGGGGTGACGCTGGGCTCGTCCGACTTCAAGGTCCAGGGCTTCCGGCTCGCGGTGCTCGGTCTCGTCGGCTACACGGCGGCCTTCGTCTGCGAGGCGATTCGCTCCGGCATCAACACCGTGCCGCTTGGACAGGCCGAGGCGGCCCGGGCCATCGGGCTGAGCTTCAGCCAGACCCTCCGTCTCATCGTGCTGCCGCAGGCGTTCCGTTCGGTCATCGGTCCGCTGGCCAACGTGCTGATCGCCCTGACCAAGAACACCACCGTGGCGGCCGCGATCGGCGTGGCGGAGGCAGCCCTCCTCATGAAGGAAATGATCGAGAACGAGGCTGCGGTGCTGCTCATCGGCGGCATCTTCGCCTTCGGGTTCGTAGTACTGACCCTTCCCACCGGCCTCATCCTCGGCTGGCTGAGCAAGCGACTGGCGGTGAAGCGATGAGCTCGGTCCTCTACGACACTCCGGGCCCCCGCGCCAAGCGGCGCAATATCATCTTCTCGGTGATCTTCGTCGCCCTGCTCGCCCTGCTCGCGTGGTGGGTCTGGAAGGTCATGGACGACGAGGGCCAGCTGGAGTGGTCCCTGTGGAAGCCGTTCACCCAGTCCGAAGCCTGGTCGACCTATCTGCTGCCAGGTCTCGCCAACACGCTCAAGGCCGCGGCGCTCTCCATGGTGATCGCCCTTCCCCTGGGCGCGTTTCTCGGTATCTCCCGCATGTCCGACCACCGGTGGGTACGCATTCCGGCCGGCGTGGTGGTCGAGTTCTTCCGGGCGATCCCGGTCCTGCTGCTGATGCTGTTCGCCAACGAGTTTTACGTCCGCTACACGGGCGTCGCCAGCGACGAGAGGCCTCTGTACGCGGTGGTCACCGGTCTGGTGCTCTACAACGCCTCGGTCCTCGCCGAGGTCGTACGCGCAGGCATCCTGGCCCTCCCGAAGGGCCAGACGGAAGCGGCCCAGGCCATCGGTCTGCGCAAGGGCCAGACCATGACCAGCATTCTGCTCCCGCAGGCCGTCACCGCGATGCTGCCGGCCATCGTCAGCCAGCTCGTGGTCATCGTGAAGGACACGGCGCTGGGCGGCGTGATGATCGGGTTCACCGAGCTGCTCAACTCGCGCCAGACGCTGGCGGCGTTCTACGGCAACGTCATCCCCAGCTTCATCGTGGTGGCCGTGGTCTACATCATCCTGAACTTCATCCTCACCAGCTTCGCGAGCTGGCTGGAGGGCAGGTTGCGGCGGAGCAAGCGCAGCACGGGTGCTGTCCTCGGTGCCGAGGACATGGAGGAGCTCAACCCCGCTGCGGTGGGCGGCTCCTTCGGGACCGGCGGTGAGGGCGGCGGCCTACCAGGCTCCAGGACCTACACCTGACGAACAGTCAAATAACCTGAACGATGCGGAGGGCAGTGGCATGATCGCCACTGCCCTCCGTCACTTGACGCAAGCACCGGCAATGGGTTGCATACGTTCTGTGATCGTGCACCCTGCTCCAACTTTCTGTTCACTTGCGTCCCTCGGGACACCACTGCGGGCAGGGGGCGCCGCGCCGTGGACCCGGTGATCATCGTCGGAGCGGGGCCCGTCGGGCTCACGCTCGCCCTGGCGCTGGCCCGTCAGGAGGTGCCGTCCGTCGTCCTCGACGAGGGCCCCGGCAAGGACGAACCCCGCCTCGCTCGCACCGCCGTCCTGCGCGAGGACACCACCTCCCTCATGGAGCGCCTCACGGGTGTGCCGGTCGCCGAGGCCGGGGCGCGCTGGGCCGGATGGCGGGCGATGCGGCGCAAGCAGGTGATGCGCGAGGTCACGTTCGACGCCGCCACCGAAGAGGGCGAGGGCGTCACAAGCCCTGGGGACGCAACGAACTCCGGGGTCTCCAGGCTCCCCGCCCCCCTGCACATCCCCCAGCACACGCTGACCAACGCCCTGCGCGCGGCCCTCGCCGGCGAACGGCTCGTCAAGATCGTCGTGGACAGCCGCCTGGACGCGATCGAGCAGGAGCCCTCGGGCGTCACCGCCCACACCCGCGGCCCCAAGGGAACCTGGTGGCGAGGCAGTTACCTGGTGGGCTGCGACGGCCAGCGCTCGACCGTACGAAAGCTGGAGGACATCCGCTTTCCCGGCCGTACGGCGGTGGAGCGACACGCCGTGGCCGCACTACGCGCGGAACTTCCGTGGGACGGTAAGGCGTTGCTCCATCGGATGCCGCCGTGGCGGACGTCCGGTCCTTCGGGCGGGGAGGTCACCGGACGGCCGCTCCCGGACGGGGTGTGGCGCCTCGACTGGCTGCTGCCGCCGGGCAAGGAACTGGTCACACCCGAGATGCTGGTCGCCCGCGTCCGGGAGACGCTCGCCGGGTGGACCGGCGGGACGACACCGCCGTACGAACTCCTCGACACCGGGGTCCACACGGTCCACCACCGCCTGGCCCGGCGCTGGCGCGTGGGCCGCGTCTTTCTCGCCGGGGACGCGGCGCACTGCCTCGGCACGCTCGGCACGCACGGGCTGGACGAGGGGCTGCGAGACGCCGACAACCTCGCCTGGAAGCTGGCGCCGGCCTGGCACCACGGGCCGCACGAGGCGCTGCTCGACAGCTACCAGGCGGAGCGGCGCGCGGCCGTCGCCGCCCGGCTGCGCGCCGCCGACCAGGCGCTGCCGCTGCTGCGCGGCGGCGGAGGGCTGCGCGCGGTCGTTCCCGGCTCCGCCCGGGGCCATGACGCGCTGCTGATGGACGGCCACCTCGGGCAGGGAGCGATCGGTGCGCCGCGGACGTACGCCGACTCCCCGCTCGCGCCCCCGCCCCTGGAGGGCGAGGTCCCCGTGGACACACCGCGCGGGGCGCCGGTCATGGACGTACGGGTCACCGCGGAGGACGGCTCCTTTGTCCAACTGCGGGACCGGCTCGGGCGCGGCACGCTGCTGGTCGTACTCATCGCGCCGGGCACGGGCGTGTGGGACCGCAAGCACTGGGCCACCGCCGGGATCATGCCCCGGCTGGCCGCCGCGGTGACGGCACTGCCGTATCCGGCCGAGTTGCTGGTCGCGGAGAGCTATCCGGGGGCGGCGGCGCATTCAGTGCTGCTGGTCCGCCCCGATGGGCACCTGGTGACGGTGTTGAGCGGGGTCCGGCCGGCTGATCTGTACGTGGCGGCCGAGGCGGCGCTGGGCGGCCCGGTCAAGTCACAGGCCGAGGCGACGGAGGAAGCCGGGGCGGCGGCCGGCTCGCGCTGATGGCTCTGATGGCTCTGATGGCGCCGAGCTGTCGCACAGAGGCCGTCCTCACCTGGGAATTCATCGGGAACTCTGCTGGGAACTCACCGGGGAGCAACGCTCACTGTCACTCTGCGGTCCGCATAGTGACAGTGAGTTGACCGGTTCGCACCGTCATGGTGTACTCCCGACCATGACCGACACCTGCGTGCGCCTGTGGCGGAGGGTCCATATGGACCTCGTCCGCTATGCGGGCTGCGTGTGTCGCCCGTCCTGCTGAACTCGCATCCCCTTTCTCCGCGCGCGTCACGCCTGCCGCCTTGTGCCTGGCCGCCTCTGCTCTCGCGCGTTCTTGGCGAACTCTCATCAGGACGGTGCCCGTGTCTGTATCCCCTGCCGCCGATGCCGCTTCTCAGCAGGTTCCCGCGGCGATCTCCGCGGTGGCCTCCGCGCCGGTTTCCACGCCGACGCAGGCGGACCTTTTCGACTTCGTACGGCGTACCGCCGCCGACGCCGACTTGATCGCCTCGCTCCCGCTCGACCCCGAGGGCCGTACCTGGGTACGACTTGAGGGTCCCGGCGGCAGCGAAGCCTGGCTGATCGGCTGGCCCCCCGGTACGGGCACCGGCTGGCACGACCACGCCGACTCTGTCGGCGCCTTCGTTACGGCGGCCGGTGAGCTCAAGGAGAACGCGCTCGCCGTCCGGCTGCCCGCCGACGGCTGGAGGACATTGGAACTGACGGACGACGTGGACCGGGAACGCCGGCTGCCGGCCGGAAAGGGCCGCTCCTTCGGCCGCCACCATGTGCACGAGGTCCTCAACGAGTCCGCCGACCGCCATGCGATCTCCGTTCACGCCTACTACCCGCCCCTGCCGCGGATCCGCCGCTTCAGCCGCAGCGGGCCGATCCTGCGCCTGGAGCAGGTGGAGCGTCCGGAGGACTGGCAGTGACCGGGACGGAGGGCCCTTCGGTGTACGACTTGAGCGAACGGCCGCTCGGCGAGGGCGAGTTGACTTCGAGCGGTGCTAACGGTGTGAGCGAGGAGCCGACGGCCGACAGGGGTGAGTCGAAGGTGGGCGGTGTGAGTGAGTCGCCGATCGGTAGGGACGGGTCGAAGCTCGGCCGGGGCGAGTCTCCGGTCCGCGGGGACCAGGCGACAGTCGGCGAGGGCCAGGTGCTAGTCGGCGAGGACCAGGCGCCAGTCCGCGAGGACCAGGCGCCAGTCCGCGAGGACCAGGCGCCAGTCCGCGAGGACCAGGCGCCAGTCCGCGAGGACCAGGCTCCGGTCCGCGGGACCGAGGACCAGGCTCCGGTCCGCGGGACCCAGGCACCAATCGGCGGGGGTGAGTCGAAGGTGGGCGTGGACGACCGGCCACTCGGCATCGACGAGTTGCTTGAGCGGGTGCGCGCGGGCTACACGCGGATCGAGCCTCGGGAGGCGTACGAGGCCGCCCAGGCCGGTGAGGCCCTGCTGGTCGACATCCGGTACGCGGCCCTGCGCGAGCGGGACGGGCTGATACCCGGCTCCCTCGTCGTCGAGCGCAACGAACTCGAGTGGCGGCTCGATCCGCAGGGCAGCCATCGCGCCCCCGAGGCAACGAGTCACGGCCTGCGGGTCGTGGTCGTCTGCAACGAGGGGTACGCATCGAGCCTGGCGGTCGAGTCACTACGGCGACTGGGACTGCACCGGGCGACCGATCTGGTCGGGGGGTTCCAGGCTTGGCGGGCGGAGGGGCTTCCGGTGTCACCGGGGGCGGGGGCCGGGGCTCAGGCCTAGCGGTTGCTCGCGGGCAGTGGAGCAGCGGGACCACGCCCTCCTCAACCCCCATGACCTCGTCACCGACCTCGGACGGCCCAGCAGGCCCGCGTGATCACTACCCGGACCCGAACGCGATGGGCGCCCCCGCGCGTCCACCGTGTCCGGGGCCGGAATCCTGCATTCCCGGCTCCCGACTCCCTGCTCCCCCACCTCAGGGCCTGTTCGCCCACCCCAGCGCCTATACGGGGCCGTGGCCCCGGGCCGCCGGGATCAGAACCCCTCGTCCCCGAGGAACTCCGTGTCCTCCCCCTCTTCCTCCAGGGCCTGTCGGACCACCCGCAGGGCCATGCCCTCGGGGTAGCCCTTGCGGGCCAGCATGCCCGCGAGGCGGCGCAGGCGTTTGTCGCGGTCGAGGCCACGGGTGGAGCGCAGTTTGCGGGCGACGAGTTCGCGTGCGGTCGTCTCCTCCTGCTCGGAATCGAGCTGGGCGACGGCCGCGTCGATCAGCGTGGAGTCGACGCCCTTGGTGCGCAGTTCCTGGGCAAGCGCACGTCGAGCCAGTCCCCGGCCGTGGTGCCGGGACTCCACCCAGGCGTCCGCGAACGCACTGTCGTTGATGAGACCGACCTCCTCGAACCGCGACAGCACCTCCTCGGCAGCCTCGTCCGGGATCTCCCGCTTGCGCAGAGCGTCCGCGAGTTGCTTGCGGGTACGCGGGGTCCCGGTGAGCAGACGCAGGCAGATCGCCCGCGCCTGCTCCACCGGGTCCCCCGGGGGCGCCCCCTTCTCGGCCCTCGACGAGGCAGAGGCACCTCCGTCCTCACCGGACTGCTCTGTGCGGCCGCGCCTACGACGCCCGCGTGAGCCGCCCGAGCCATCCGCACCCCGGGCCCCACCACGGCTCCGGCGCGAGCCGCCACCGGACGCTCCCGCGCCCGGCGCCGAGCCGTCCCCCGGCCACGCTTCGCCGTCCACCGCGCCACGTCCCGGAGCATCGCCGTACGCCAGTCCCGGAGCAGCGCCGTACGTCAAGCCCGACTCATCGCCATACCCCGGGCCAGGCTCGTCGCCATACCTCGGGTCCGGCTCATTGCCGCGCCTCCCGTAGTGCCCGTCGCTCCCGTACGACCCACTCGCGCCGTACGGCGCCATGCCGTCGTTCCCCCCGTCCGTGCCATGGGCCGCGTCCCCTCCGTAGACGTAACCGCCCGTCCCGGAGGAGGCCCTGTCGCCGCCTCTCTCCCGCTCACGCGGAGCGTTCGGGTCGGCGGCGTACTCGGCCCAGTCCGTGCGTCGTGTCACGGGTCAGCTCTTGGCTGCCGCGGCCTTGGTCTTGGCTGCCTTGGTCGCCGCCGGGGCCGGCACCGTCTTCGCGGCGTCGTCCGGGGTGGCGGAGACCGCGGCGTCCGCGCCCGGCTCGGCGGCCGGCTCCTCCGGACGCACGCCGACGCCCAGCTTCTCCTTGATCTTCTTCTCGATCTCGTTGGCCAGATCGGGGTTGTCCTTCAGGAAGTTGCGGGCGTTCTCCTTACCCTGGCCGAGCTGGTCGCCCTCGTACGTGTACCAGGCGCCGGCCTTGCGGACGAAGCCGTGCTCCACGCCCATGTCGATCAGGCCGCCCTCGCGGCTGATGCCCTGGCCGTAGAGGATGTCGAACTCGGCCTGCTTGAAGGGCGGCGCGACCTTGTTCTTGACGACCTTGCAGCGCGTGCGGTTGCCGACCGCCTCGGTGCCGTCCTTCAGGGTCTCGATGCGGCGGATGTCGATACGCACCGAGGCGTAGAACTTCAGCGCCCGTCCACCGGTCGTGGTCTCCGGGGAACCGAACATCACACCGATCTTCTCGCGGAGCTGGTTGATGAAGATCGCGGTGGTCTTGGACTGGTTGAGCGCGCTGGTGATCTTCCGCAGGGCCTGGCTCATCAGGCGCGCCTGCAGACCGACGTGGCTGTCGCCCATCTCGCCCTCGATCTCCGCGCGCGGGACGAGCGCGGCGACGGAGTCGATGACGATGAGGTCGAGGGCACCGGAGCGGACCAGCATGTCCACGATCTCCAGCGCCTGCTCGCCGTTGTCCGGCTGGGACAGGATCAGGTTGTCGATGTCGACGCCGAGCTTCTTCGCGTACTCGGGGTCGAGGGCGTGCTCCGCGTCCACGAAGGCGACCTGGCCGCCGGCCTTCTGGGCGTTCGCCACCGCGTGCAGGGTCAGGGTCGTCTTACCGGAGGACTCCGGGCCGTATACCTCCACCACACGGCCACGCGGCAGGCCGCCGACGCCAAGGGCGACGTCGAGTGCGGTCGACCCGGTGGGGATGACCTCGATGGGCTCATTCGGCCGCTCGCCCATGCGCATGACCGCGCCCTTGCCGAACTGCCGTTCAATCTGTGCGAGCGCGGCGTCGAGCGCCTTCTCGCGGTCGGTTCCTGCCATGGGTTCCACCCGGTTTGCTTGAGTCGATCGCTTCACGTCAAAGACGCTAACGCCTGCCACTGACAATGCGCCCCGACGCCCGTCCGGCCTGTGGATAACTCGGGCACTTCTCTACCGAAACCGTGGCGAACTGCCCGCCGAGCGCTCCGCCGGAGCCTCCATCAGAATGGATGTTCGATTTTTGTGTCAAGCACACCACGCGACACCCTCGAGACTACGTGTCCGGTGTCCTCGAAGGTGATGGTCGAGCCTGGCGTTCACGCACGAGACGCCGTCGCCGGAGCGCCGGGCAGCCCGGCGGGCGGGCACACTCGGTGCCGAGCCCCCGCAACAGAACAAGCAGGCGCACTGCGACCCCAACGAACCGACGAACTGAGACAGGGCGGCCCACCACCGGATCCACCCGGTAGCCCCGGATCTCGTCACCCACAGCCGGGCTCAGGCGGAGCTCTCCCCGGAGTTCCCCTTCTCTGCCGGGGGTTGTTTCCCCGGCCGTCGTGCCCACAGCTCACGCGCGCGTCTGAACAGCCTGCCGCCGGTGCCCCGCCCCCGGTGCCCGTGGACGCGCGGGTCGTCCGTGACGTCGTACCGCTTCACGTAGGCCCCGAGGAACGCCTGCAGCGTGGCGACCGCCGGGATGGCGATCAGCGCGCCCACCGCGCCGAGGAGAGCGGTGCCCGCGATGACCGAGCCGAAGGCAACGGCGGGGTGGATGTCGACGGTCTTCGAGGTCACCTTGGGCTGCAGCACATAGTTCTCGAACTGCTGGTAGACGACGACGAAGATCAGCACCCACAGCGTGTACCAGGGATCGACCGTGAAGGCGATCAGCATGGGCAGGAAGCCCGCGAGATACGTCCCAATGGTGGGGATGAACTGCGACACCAGGCCGACCCACACGGCGAGCACGGGCGCGTACGGCACGTCCAGGGTCTCCAGCAGGATGTAGTGGGCTATGCCTGAGATCAGCGCCATGAGTCCGCGCGAGTACAGGTAGCCGCCGGTCTTGATGACGGCGATCTCCCACGCGCGCAGCACCTCGGCCTGCTTGGCGGGCGGCAGTACGGAGCACAGTGCGCGGCGCAGTCGCGGGCCGTCCGCGGCGAAGTAGAACGAGAACAACGTGATCGTCAGCAACTGGAAGAGACCGCCGAGGACCTGGGCTGACACGTCCAGGACGCCGGTGGCGCTGTTCTGCACGTAGTTGCGCAGCCAGTCGGAGCGCAGCAGGCCCTCCTGGACGTCCACGCGGCGCAGCTCGGTGTTGAAGTGCGTGTTGATCCAGTTGATGACGGAGTCGAGGTAGGCCGGGAAGTCCTCGACGATCTTGATGATCTGGCCCGCGAGCATCGACCCCAGCAGCGTCACGAACCCGGCGGACACGACGATCACGGCGAGGAAGACGATGCCGGTGGCCAGTCCTCGGCGCATGCCGCGCGAGGCCATCCAGCTCACCGCCGGCTCGATGGCCAGGGCCAGGAAGAACGCGATGAGGATGTTGATCAGCAGCCCGGTGAGCTGGTGAAAGGCCCAGCTGCCCAACTGGAACGCACCGACGAGCGCCAGCGCGAGCACCATGGCCCGCGGCAGCCAGCGCGGCATGCGACTGCTCGGCCCGGCGGCCCCCTCGCCCGGAGGCTGGGTGGGCGGCGTCGTGCCGAACGGGGATCCGTGCCGGGCGAGCTGCCCGGTCTCGTCAGTGCGTGCCACGGAGCAAGTGTCGCCCACGCCACCGACAACCGGCTGCCGTCCGGTGATCTTCGTGACGGTCAGCGCTTCTCCCCCGGAACGTTCATGACGGCGCACACCACACGCCACACGTCCTTGGCCTCCCAGCCGGCGTCCAGCGCCTCGTGCACCGTCCGCCCGCCGAGCTCCGCCATCACATGGTCGCGCGCGAAGGTGTCGGCGTATCCCGGACCGAAGTGATCCGTCATCCGCTCCCAGAAGACCGTCAACCGCATACGTCCAGTATCCCGCCCCTGAGAGTGGGCCTGCGCCGGGACCGCTTGCCGAGACCGCTTTCCGCCCTACGGTCTGACGCATGGCCGAAACAGGAGCTTCCCCACGCCCCCCGACGCCCCCTGCGCACTCCCCCCTCTTCCGCGCCGAGCAGTTCGTCTGGCTCACCGCGCGCGTGCTCGAGCAGCGCCTCTTCGCGTATCACTTCCTGAACGGCGCGGCGAACGCGGTGGAGACCGCGCTGGACGCCTACCGCAACGAGGACGGCGGATACGGCCACGCGCTGGAGCCCGACCTGCGCGGCCCGGTCAGCCAGCCACTGCACACCGGCCACGCACTGCATGTCCTGGACGCCATCGAACGCTGCGGCGGGCAGCGCGTGGATCGCGTATGTCGATACCTCACCTCGGTCTCCACCGCGGACGGCGCCCTCCCTGCGGTCCACCCCAGCCAGCGCGGCTACCCCGCGGCTCCTTTCATCCCGATCGTGGACGACCCGCCCAGCTCCCTCCTGGCCACCGGACCGGTGGTCGGTCTGCTGCACCGCAACGAGGTATGGCACGCCTGGCTGTTCCGGGCCACGGACTTCTGCTGGCAGGCGGTCGAATCCCTGGAGAAGTCACATCCGTACGAGATCGAGGCCGCCGTGGCCTTCCTGGACTCCGCTCCGGACCGCACGCGCGCGGAGGCAGCCGCCGACCGCCTGGGCCGCCTGGTGCGCGAACAGCGCCTGGCGGCCCTGGACCCGGACAACCTCGACGCGTACCCGCTCTCCCCCGGCTACGCCCCCGCCGAGCACCACTTCCCGCACGACTACGCGCGGACACCGCACTCCCTCGCACGCGCGTGGTTCACGGACGAAGAGATGAGCCGCTCCCTCGACCACCTCGCCGGCGAGCAGCAGGAGGACGGAGGCTGGCCGATCAACTGGCGCAGATGGGCGCCGGGCACCGCCCTGGAGGCCCGCCCCATGGTGACGATCGAGGCACTGCGCACGCTGAGGGCACACGGCCGCCACATCGGCTAACCCACGCGCAGCACGAGCGCCCCACAGCGGCAGCGCAACCCTCACCTCCAGCACCGTCACGTGCCCGTCGCCGAAGGTCCCCTCCACCGTGAGGGCGGCAAGCAGACCACCGGCAACAGGATGACCGAGCCGCGCCCTTCCGCCCACAGCCAGAACAGCCACACGGGCAGGCAAGCAGCGTGGCCTTCCGGGCTGGCCCCGCAGCAGACCGACTCCGAGCAACTCGGCACCACCAGTACCGCACCTCGCCCGAACCTGCCGCACCCCCATACTCGCGACGGCGAACGACTGGACGCACACCCGGCACGTACGGCCAACCGTGCCGGCTGAGCAAGCACCCCCACGGGCCCGCAGCCGCCCGCGGCGGGAAGGGGACGTGCCGGGGGGTGTCCGCCCGCAGAGTCCGGTGTCAACAAACGGCACCTCCAGCCCAAGGCCCACCACCGGACCGAGGAC
>NZ_JBIWIY010000022.1:0-197200 GCF_044764885.1 Streptomyces sp. NPDC093591 | reverse complement strand
TTGCCCCCCCGGGGGGGGGGCGGCGGTTGTGGGGGGGTTTTGGGCCCCCCCCCCCCGGGGGGGGGCCCCCCCCCCCCCGCCCCCCCCCCCGGGGGGGGCCGGGGGGGGGGGGGGGCCGGGGCCCCCCGCCGCTCCATGTCTCCGCCACCGCTCCGGCGGCCCCCCGCCACTCAGCGCGCAGCATGACCAAGGCGGACAGCTGGACCAGGAAACAACTCGACCACTCCGAGCAGCAGGACCAGGCCGACACCGACCAAGTGCGGCCACGCCGACCCAACCGGCCACGCTCTACAGCCGAATGACCGCCGAGGCGCAGGCAGAGCCCAGGCGTCAGGCGGCCACGTCGACAACGCCCAGGCCGGGATGGAGGCGAGGGGCCGTGACGCATGAGGGAAGCGTGGCTGAGGTTGGTAGGGGGTTGCTGGAAACACACGTGACGGGTGTTCGGCCGGCGCCCCCGCCGTCGTGGCTGACTTTCGGTGGCTCAGGTCAGAGCTGGGCGTCAATCGGCCGAACGGCAACAGTCATCCCCTCTGACTCGACACAAGAGGCCGGGGTTGGCGCAGCCGCACCCACGTTCGAGCACGCCAACCACCCCGGTACCATCGGCACCGGGGTCCTGATCAGGGCTTCCGTGACCGGACCACCCCGCATTGCTGTCCAGGCTGAAGGGGTGGTCCGGTCTTTTGCAGTTGGGTTCAGCCGCGCGAGAGACGCCGGATGAACCGAGGCTTCGGGATCAGCTCAGGGCCTTACCCACCTCGTAGATGGTGGGGCGATCCTCGGGAGCATGGCTGAGCATCGCGTCGATCAAATCGCCCAGCTCGCCAGGCGCCCTCACTGCCCGACGCCGACCATTCGCCACGGCCTCTCGCTGCACGGGGCGCGGAGCGTCGTCCGGGTACTCGACCGCCCGCCAGCCCGTGGCCGAGATCAGCAGGGAAGCACCGAGTGCGTAGATGTCGGCTTCCTGCGTCGGCTCGGCCACTCCGGTGTCGAGCACGCTGCGGGCGATCTCCGGTGCCTCGTAGTGGACGAGGCAGCCGCGGAACGGGAAGTCGTAGCTCTCAGGCACATCTCCGCCCCGCGCAAGGGCGAGGTCGATGAGGTGCGTCCGCTCGGGCCCGATGATGAAGTGGGCGGGCTGTACGTCACCGTGTGCCCAGCCCTTGGCGTGGAGTTCGGCCAGTGCCTCGACGCAGCCCAGCGCCACGCTGGTGCGCGGTGCGATGGAGGAGTCCGGCTTACGGCAGGGCTCCCACAGTTGGTACAGGTCCGGTCCCTCGCGCCACGGCTGGAAGTTCCAGGTGCCGTCTTCCCACTCGCCGTACGCGAAGTCAGTGAAGCCGAGGCGATACAGCACAACACCCTCGCGCGCAGGCGCAAGAGCAGTCCAGGGCTGGGCGGGCCAGTCGGCCGTGGCCTCGATCGGATAGCCGACTTTCACGGCGTGGTGGCCCCGAGGACCCTCCACCTCCCAGACCATGGAGCCCCGACGATTGAGGACCAGTCGCCAAGCCGTGGGCATGAGCGCGTCGAGCGCCACGATCGGCAGTTCAGGCGTTGAGCCGGGCAACTCGCTTCTCCTTCCGGCGAACGTGGCCGACCACGAGTCGGGGCCGGCCACGTCGCTGCTGTCGTGTGCTACGCCTGACCGTACGGGCGGCCGCAGTCCGAGTCGCACTGCGCGAGGTTCCTGCCGTCCACGGTCCACAGGTCGTCGAAGACCATGAACCCGGCCGCCTTCATGGCGCGTGCCGAGGTGATGACCTTTTCCGGGTCGCGGGGACCGCCGCCCGGCTTCGGGTTGTGGTGCAGGAAGCGGCCCGCGTACCGGTCGCACAGCTCCGCGTAATCCTTCGTGTGCAGGATGAGCGCGTGCAGACCGAGGTCCACGTCGTCCGACGGGACCATGGGGACGGTGGCCGTGGCTGCCGTGACCAGGAAGGCGACCGCCTGGTCCGCGATCCGCTCGGCGCGCTCGCGTGACTGCCCGTTGTGGACGACCACGAAGTGGGTGAGGCTCTCGAACAGCTCCTCACCAGCCACCGCGCGACCGCTCTTCTGATCGTTCGCCGTTGCCGTCATGCGTCAACTCCTTGTGTGTGACGGTGCGTGGGTTGGATGGCCGACCCCGAACGGGGAAGGGGGGAACCGGGGAATGGCCCCCGTCCGGGGCAGCCCGTCTACTGGCCCATGGCGAGAGCCATGCCGATCACCAGGCCGCACGAGCCGCTGATCACGACGATGAACAGGACTCCTGCGTACCGGCCGATAACGCGCATCACAGCCCGTCCCGACTGTTGCCGTTCCTGATGGCCAGGCGTGCGCTCAGTTCCTCTCGCGCACTCGGCGGCTTCACGTTTTCCGGCATGGCGTCCCACTCCGCGCCGCCACCAATCGGCCTTATCTGCACACGGCCGCCGACCGTGCCCGTGACGACGCCGATGCGGTTCCTGGCGGTGTCCTTCGCCAGTTCACCGATGCCTGGTCTGGTCTGCTGGTTGCTCGCCATGGACAGGAGCATCGCGATTCGGGGACCGCCGCCAAAAGGTCAGGCTGATTACCCAACTTGGGTAACATCGCGGTAAGTAGAGAACTAGCGACGTTGCGTAGCCCTCGCAGTGTGGGAGCTTGCCGATGCCCGACGCAGACCGGCCGCTTGAACTGCCAGCCAGGTTGCTCACCGATCCCGACATGATCGACGCGTGCCGAGTGCGGGACTTCGCCAGAGTCTTCCGGCTGGTGAAGACCAAGGCGGGCATCTACCCATCCATGATCGCCAGACGCTGTGAGCTGACTCCTAGCCGTGTCGGCGAAGTCATCGCCGGGCAACGCCAGTTGCAACACATGGACGTCATCGAGCGCATTGCGGACGGTTTGCGCATCCCCGGGCACATGCTGGGGCTCGCCCGTCGGGTGTGGGAGACACCTCAAGCCCTCGTGGCCACCGAGCGAGAGGTAGCCCAGGAGCCGGAGCCCGAGCCGCAGACTCCCGCGGCTCTACCTGGCCCGGACGTGGACAGCATCTTGGCCCTGGCCACGCGAACGAGCCTGAACGCAGCCACCCTTGAAGCCTTCCGTTCCTCCATCGAGGATTACTGGCGACGAGACGACCAGCACGGAGGTGAGGCACTACGGCCGGCCATCGTCGGCCAGCTCCGCCATGTCGTCGGTCTCTTGAAGGAGCACCGACCGCCGTCCATCCAGAACGGCCTGTACGGAATCGCGGCTGAGCTGGCACGCCTCACCGGCTGGACCTACTTCGACGCCCGCCAGTACAACCAGGCCCGCGCGTACTTCACCGAGGCCCTGCAGCTGGCGAAGGAGATCGACGACCGTCAGTTCATGGCCAACGTCCTTGCCTGCATGAGCTTGCAGGGCACGTACCAGGACAAGCCCGCTGACTCGCTGGCCTTCGTGACGGCCGCCCAGGACCAGGCCCGCTCGGCCGTCGACACCACCCCACGGGTCCTGTCCATGCTGTCGATGCGCGAAGCCTTCGCTCACGCCACTCTCGGCAACCGGGACTCCACACACCAAGCGATCGGGGAGGCGCACCGCCACTTCGAGCGGATTCGGGTGAGTGACCCAGACCCGTCCTGGGTGTCGTACTTCGACGAGACGAAGCTGATCGTGGACACGGGGATCGCTCACGGCCGACTGGGCGAAGCAGCCACCGCCGAACCCCTGATCGCCGACGCGTTGCGGCGCGAGGCCCGCACCAACCAGCGCGGCCGAGCGTTTCACTCGTTCTGGCTTGCCCGTACGCAGCTGGATCAGGGCAAGCTGGACCAGGCGTGCCACACCGCCACGCAAGCACTGGAACCGGCATCGGCAGTGGCCTCCGAACGCGTGTCAGGCCATCTCAGGGAGTTCTACGACCAGTTGGCCCCACACAGGCACGAGCCCGTAGCCCTGGCCTTCGAGGCGCGGCTACGGGAACTCCTCCCACCGGTCAGCGGATCGCTTCGTCCATGAGCAGGTAGAGCAGACCGACGAGTGAGCCGCTGCTCACGACCTCTCGGCGATCGATCATGCCCCGTACCTCTGAGAGGGGAATCCACTCAATGCGGTCGGACTCGTTCTTCTCCGTGGGCGGGCCAGCGTAGGTGGCGCCGTCGATTCGGAAGACGTGGTGCTGTGAGTCAGTGATCCCGTTGGCCGGCTCGGCGTAGATCAGGGGCTTGATGGGGCCAGGGCGCCACCCTGTCTCCTCCAGCACTTCACGTGCCGCCGCCTCCTCCGGGGTCTCGCCCTCCTCGACCAGGCCCATGGGCAACTCCCAGGCCCACGAATCGGTGATGAAGCGGTGCCGCCACATCATCAGGACCTCTTGGCGGTCGTTGACCACGGCGGCCACGGCCAGGTGCCGCAGACGAACAACGTGGTACTCCCACCTGCGCCCGTCAGGCTGCTGGACGTCCACCAGACACAGATTCACCCACTTGTTCGTGTAGATCTGGCGCTCACCGTGCGTCTTCCACTCCATACCTGCGACCCCTCTCGATCGGTCTCCAGGATCTCAGACCGGTTCGGAGGCGGCACAAGTTCAGCCTTTTTCGCGTCACCTTGACGAGATCCCCGTGCGCGCCTCGCGCTCCGGTTGGAGCGGCCGAGTGACAGGCGGAGGTGTCTCGGCACTCCTGATGGCCCACGGGCTGAACTGATGAGCCGTCATGAACTGCCGAGGCCAGTATCCGACGGCTCCGGTCAGACCGATCCTCTTACGTCCAAGAGATCGTCTGTTCTTCAGAGTGGGGCCTCCCGCCCTCAGTCCATCGATGGGTAACGGTCCCCTGAGTTGCGGTGCCCATGTCGAGTGCAATCGGGAAGTCGACGTGAGCTTTAGGTGGGATACGGCCGGCAGTTAGGGGCCGGAGCGGTACCGGACTGTTCCCTTCCCCAACAGGTTTGACTTCCAGGACGACATCTTCTGCGGCTGCATCCCCCAGATTCTCAACATGGAGGCGCCTCTTGGTTCGTCGCATTTTGAGGCGACCTTTCCTGTCCTGCGTAGGCTCCGTCTCATACAGGTAGCTGGAGCGCAGTACGGCGCCGGAGCGCGAGGAGGAAGCATCATCTCCGCCCACATCGCCGATCGTGTAAGCGTCACGCTCCAAGCACGTCCGCACCTTGGCGGTGAGGTCGTCAGGCGACGCGTAGCTGCCAGTCAGTCCGTGCTCCCGTAGCTCCTTGCGGAAAGCGTTCAGCGCTTTGAGCTGTTCCGGATCGTGGTCGCGGGGGATTGGTGCGTCAGAGAAGAAGACGTGCACGGCGGCGCCACGATCGCGGGCCCGGAGAATCTCCTCAGCTGTACCCGAGGCTGCACGCTTCGTGGCCTGGCCGAGGCGGCTATTAAAAACGGCGATGACGATATCGGCAGCATCGGCGAATTGCTCGTTGATCACCTCCTGCGCATCTTGCTGACCCACGAGCGGCACACCACCCATCTCCCAACGCAGGGGTAGGAGGTGAACTCTCCTTTGCAGGGTGTGATCACTGTTCCAGCTACGGATTACATCTTCCACGGTGTCGCGCTCGGTTGCCGTGTCGCCTGGGGACGCGATTAGGACGCTCAACGTAATGGTTCGAAGTGCCATGCCATCAGGTTAGCGGCAGACACTGACATGGAGGAGTGTTGTCAGCGGTGCTGGTCCCGTGGGGCTTCCCAAGTTGGGTTCGCGGTCAGACTCATCCTAGAAGAGGAGAGATGCCAGAGAGCCCGTGATGGCACCGGCCATGGCTCCGCCGACGGTTGTCCACGACAAAGCCGTATTGTCGATCCTTGATTCCATCTGGCTGCAAATACTATCGAGTCTAGTCAGATCCAGGGTTTCGATTCTTTCAACATCATCCCCGTAGTCGATAGCGAATATTTCCTCTAGCCCTGATTCTTCGACATCGTCATAAAACGCCTTCTTCTCGTCGATCCAATTCCGCTTAAGGATCTCGATACCGGAAATGCAGAGCCATATATGCGAACTGAGAAGTCGGACTTCCGACCTCCAGCCACGCCCGTGCCAGCGAGCGATAAGGCGACGCAAAAGAGGCTTGGTTGATATCTGAGCATGCTCGGCGTAGTGCGAGAGTAGGTGTAGAAGCTGAGTATACGCTTCGGATTCTAGATCGATTATCCGACGCCCAGTATTTTTTTGACGTGCGAAATTCTCGTACGAGCTACCCAGGTCGAGAAATAAGTCGATCAGTGAGTCCTTTTCATCCTCCCACTCGGCAAACAAGAGGTGGATGTCACTTTCGTTGCGTTTTACGAAATGAGTCCTATTGCATTCCTCGCTTGGCGTCAATAGGAGATTTGTGTGCATAAAGATGTTTTCACACTCAGGGGAGCATGCCTGATTATAGAGAGTGTGTCCGCATCCGTTTACAGCCTTTTCGAGAATGTCGAAGGCGATGTGGCCGCCAGACAGGGGGGATCTTCCCGACTCATGTCTCCACATGACCAGCGCCACCACGCCGTTCCATGCAACCCAGTAAGTGTCAGTCGGGATGTCGTCGGCATTGTGATGTTGTGGCTGGTTCTTGATGGGGACGGCAGCCTTGAAAACGATTGGTTGATCGAATCTCATTACAGGGAAACCATCGGAACCCTTGATTATGTGACTCGGCCTAGTGCGGTCGGCATCCGGAAAGAAGTTAGAAACTGTAATGAAATCGGAATTCTGATCTTCTTCTAGCTCTGCCCAGATGACACGAGGATCTTCCTCAAGGTGATTTCGGACATTCTCGATCTCGGCAGCGCGGTCATTGATCTCGCGTTGTAGTGCAAGGAGAACGGTTGCACTACGGCAAAGAAATTTGGATCGGCTGCTAGAGCTTGTTTCCTCTTCTGTGCTGCTGGTCATTCTTCTCAGCTTCCATGCGGGGCTTCTATGAGAGATGCAGATCATATAGCGCCAGGAAGATCATTTTTGGCCTTGCCAGGAATTTCAAGCTTGGATGTCCGGTTCCAGGCCCGATGAGCGACTTTGGGCTGGAGCTGCTTTGGTGCGCGTGATCATTGCTCCGTAGGCCGGCGCATGGGGACCTTTACAAGACGCGAAGAAAAGCTTCCACTTCCAGCATGTTTACGAGATGGGCGTCTTGAGGGTGAATCAAAATCGTCAACTTCTTACTGACTAGACTTTGCCGTGAATATGCCACATACGACACCAGAATCATTCGAAGTAGGACCTCTCGATCCAGGTGATTTACTCGCGCCATTTCAGAGCCGATCACAGGCATGGCAACTGGTTCGCGCTGTCCCAGCGTGTCTAGAGATCTCCATAGGCTTTCAAGACTCTTCCAAAGATCATCCGTTGATGAGCGTACAGTCAAGTCGTTTCTCATGCGCCCGTACGCCAAACAAAAGTACCTCCGATCTGGGCTGCCTAGGGCGGCGACTGTGCCGATTGGGTACCTCGACAGTTTTCCTCGTAGCTTATCTCGGCGCGATTCCATACGGCTGACAGGGACGCCTGAGAGTGCTGCTTCAAGATCGCCATTCAGTCGGTCTAGATCATCGTCATAGATCCTGTTCTGAAATTGCCCTTGCACGCTTCGAGGTGAGATTACGACACCATCAGAAGAGTCGGTGTCGAATACGTCGTTAAAACCGATGACTAAGTGCGCAGGCTCATCGAATAGGTCTCCCACCTTGACCTCGATAGTCATCTGAGGTCTATCGAATTCCCGCGCACTTGACTTTTTGGGTAGAGATAGCGCTATGCTCGAAGCGATTGATGTGAGTGCAATAATGGCCAGAGTCGGACCTCGTGGTATTTCAGACTTGGGCCACAATGTCAGAATAAGCTGAGGGATGCTGGCGACCAGGCCAAATGACACGATAAGGTTGCCGCCGAATTTACGCCACAAACGTCGACTGGTGAGGACGCCATTCGTCATTAATGTGAAGGTTCTCTCGACTATGGGGGTCAGGTTAGATTGAATGCTTCCCAGGTGTCTGCACTTCGAGCGTCGAGGGGTATTTCGTTCTCTTCCTCAAATTTTTCTGCGTACTCGGGATCGATTTCTTCAATCTCCTCCTTCCAGGATTCCGCTAGCAGTATGGCTTTGCGGACAGCCGGATGGCTGTCCAGGGGGTATAGAGCGCCGATATTTTCATCTACTTCTACTTCGCGCTTCTCAATTGCCTCACGGGCGTCGTCAGCATCCGCGCGATATGGTTCGCGATCCCAGGTTACCCACCGCATTACGGTCACTCTAGTAACCCAGTTCAGGCGCTTGAGGGCGGCTCTTAGTTCACTAGCGGCCATCTCGATGCCTTCGTCTTCTGCTGCGGCAGGGTTTGGGGCATCTGCAATTGCACGGGACGATTTCTTAACTTGTTTTTGAGGTGCCGATCGGCTGACTTTTTTAGCCTCTGTGGGCGCCTTATGTTCTTGAGTGTGCCAGCGGAGGTCTCGTCCGACAGTTTGAGTGAAGGCGCGAATAGATTCTTTCCACTGGCGTAGATTTAGAGAAATTCCATCAATTTCGTTGAGCGTATCGTGAAGCTCATCGAAAACTGAATCCATCTCGGCCTCGGAGCCGAGCACGCGCATATGGACACTTCCGATGGCGTGGACAGCCTCGCTAATCGTAAGTGGGGGGACTACCAACGGGAATGTGCGCTTCCCTAGAGCCCATGCTCCACCGAGTTCCATGAGGCAGTAAGGGCGGGTGAGGAAATCGCGAGTGATCACTTCAATCACGAGAGAAGAGCTGGAAAGGGTAGTTTGTAGATGTTCGAGCACGCCCTTACCTGCAGGAATTCCTGTGGATCTTTCAGACGAGAAGAAGATCCTATCGTTGGGTACGCCGCCCAAGACGAGAATATTCTTGAGAGTGCTTGCAAGATCCTTATCTTTGAAGGCGTGGCTGATGAAGATGGAACCGCCATTGCTCAACTTGTTCTCCGCCTCCGGCTTGGCGAGGTCGCGGTTGGACTGCGGTGGCGTTTGGGATTTTATAGATTCAAATCCGATAAAATCAGCTGCCGCGCTAAGGACGGCTTCGAGTCTTCCTTCAGCTTCCGCTGCTCTGAGTGCCGAGTTGATCTTTGACTTCTTGCTCGACATCTTCCCTGGGCGGTGATAAGCGGTTCCAAGTTTGTAGGCAGCGAAAAAGCTGTCACTCTCGGATCCGGGGAGCGCCGCTAGAGCGTCCACTAGTTCTAGATGGAGCCTCTCAGACCACCTGCGATCCATGTGCTGATCGTACCGCCGTGAGGCGTGGGTGTGCCGGTGTCTCTCTGAACAAAGGCGCAGATGGGCACGCCTCCGAGCCGTGGTCGCGTGGTGTGCCGCCCGGCCCAGGTGGTGGGCGGAGCCGAATTGATCACCGCTGACTGCGCAAGCTCCGCTCCGAGGCCCCTGTTCCGCGCGCTTGCGAGGACTGTCATCTGACGGCAACTCTGACGGCAACGACGTCACACAGACACGCATGATCGCCAAGCTGAGCGATCGGAATAGGAGGCTGCTGGCACTCCTTGCAACAAGCTGCCCGATCCTACGGATCAGAAGGTTGCAGGTTCGAATCCTGCCGAGTGCACAGCAGACCAGAGGCCCTGTGGAGTGATCCACAGGGCCTCTGGCTTTGGCTATCCGGCACGGCATGGGACCGTGCGGCCGCGGAGCCGGAGTCAGCGTCTTTTGAACTCCACTGGTCCCGCGTTCATCGCGATGGTTCCGTCCGGGTGGAGGACGGGGCGGCGTTCGGTCATGCGGGCGCTGTAGGCCTCGATGTGGTGGATCGCCGCTCCGTCGGGCGCGGTGAAGTCGACGAGGGCGATGGCCACCCAGTAGCGGGTCCTGGTGTTCTCGAAGAGGGGGACGGTGACGGTGGAGCCGCGTCCGTCCGTGATGACGACCTTCGCGCCGAAGCTGCGGAAGGAACCGAAGCCGTTGCTGAGCGCGGAGTAGGCGCAGAGGAGGACGTAGCCCTGCTGGTCGGGGCGGACGATGCGCAGTGACTCGCGCCCCGGGACCCGTGCATCGCCGTCGAGGCGAATGTAGGGGCGGGTCTTCGCCGAGCCGAGGCGCTTGTAGTAGATGACGTCGGCGCCTTTGCCCTTCATCGCAGTTGCCGGAGCGGCTGTGGCTGCGGTTGTGGCCGTCGCGGCTCCGGGGCGGAGCGGCTCGCCCTGTGCGATGTGGTCGGACTTGACGAGGGTGCCGGGGATCTTCGTGCCACGCAGGGCCTTGGACGCGGGGACGAACAGGGCGTACAGGTCGAGGTCCGCGCCCACCCTGCGGCGCCGATCGCTGCCGCCGTCCCACTCCAGGGACGCAGTGACCACCAGCTCGCGGTCGTTCTTGTCCAGGTCCATGGAGACCTGGCCGCCTTTGTCGAGGCTGATCTTGCCGAGCGGGGGCTTGCGCAGGCTCGCCGGGCTCGCGGTGGTGGCGACCGGCGGGGCCGGTGTGGATCCGCTTTCCTCTCGCGATCCGTCTTCTTTGGCGGTGGATTCGTCTGCAGTGGAGGGGGACGGTGGCTCCTCCACCTGTATCCCGAAGTCGGTCGCGAGGCCGGCCAGTCCGTCGGCGTACCCCTGGCCGATGGCACGGAGCTTCCATGCCGGGCCCCGGCGGTAGAGCTCCATCAGGAGTACGGCGCGTTCGCCGTCGGTGAGGGCGGGCGGGCGGAAGAGAACCGGATCGGCGCCCTGCTGGGTGGCGCGTACCAGCACCTCCTTGACCTCACGGAACGTGCGCGTCGTGTCGTCGGGATCGCAACTGCCGACCAGCACGACCCGATCCACGTCCGTGGGAAGAGCGGCCGGGTCCAGCTCGATGCGTTCCGGGCCCTCGGCGTCGGCGGTGCGGTGCCGGACGCCACCGGACTCGGCAGTGGGCTGGTTGTAGAAGACCAGGTCGTCGTCGGATCTGACCTTGCCGTCCGTGCCGATCAGCACGGCACTGAGGTCGACCGGATCGCCCACGGTGTGCAGTTCGGCGGTGATGCGTCCCGAGCCCACTGTCGTGTTCTCGCCCTTGCGGAGCTCCAGCATGCCGTCCATCCCCACGGACTCCCCCCACGCCTTCCGGCATCACCTTCCGGCCACCTTGTCACATCAGATCCGGAACGGAAGAGCTTCACGCGGGCATGGAGGGGCGGAGCTGATGGCGGCCCGTGGTCGGCTTCCAACCCGTTTGCGAACAAACGTATTTGTGTCATGTGTTCGGTTCCCCGTAGCTTCCGCGCATGACCATGTCACGAAGAACGATCATCAAGGGCATAGCCGCCGCCCCCTTCGCCGCAGCCGCCGGCACCGCGCTCGCAACTCCCGCCCATGCGGCCACCATTGACGCCGGCCAGTTCTCGCTCGTCAGCCGCTCCTCCAACAGCCACGGCCAATTCGCCGCCCTCACCGCTGGGTTGGCGACCAAGCTCACCAAGGTGGACGCGACAGCCGTCATCGCCGACACCAACCGCAGCGCCACCCGGCTCACCAGCGCCCCGAGCACGGCGGAGGCGTTCCAGACCGGCTTCGCCTTCGACCCTGACGACCAGGCCGTCGACTACTGGATTCCGCAGGGCGTCACCACCAGCGCCGACGCCTACGGCAACGGGCTCTACCCGGAGGGCGGCAGCAACAAGGTCGTTCTCGTCTCCTGGTACTTCGAGACCAACCCCGACGGCGAGGGCGCGGACGAGTACGCGCTCGACAAGGGCCTGCGGCTCACCTTCGTCGACTACAACACCCCCACCGCGCCGACGTACCGGCACGTGCTGCTCGTCGAACCCGTCAGGACCAGCACCGGGGAGTACTCCTTCAACCCCATCCGCAAGCACGCGGGCGGGATCATGTGGTACGGCAACCTGCTGTACGTCGTCGACACGTACAAGGGGCTGCGGGTCTTCGACCTCAACACCCTTTTCACGGTCGCCACCGGTGAGAAGGACGTGTGCGGTCTGCACACCGACGGTTCGTACCACGGCTACGGCTACCAGTACGTCCTGCCGCAGAGCCACGCCTACGACAACGCCGGGAAGTACCTGCGCTACACGACCATCGGTCTCGACCGCGCCAGCACTCCCGACAGCCTGGTGATCAGCGAGTACTCCCTGTCCGGCACCGTCGACTACACCGACGGCACCTTCAACGGCACCGGCGCGCCCACCACCACGCCCAAGGTGGTCCGCTGGGAGCTCGACTACACCGACCGGCACCTGGGCTCGCTCACCGCCAAGGAGGCCGTGACGGTCGCCCAGCAGAAGATCCAGGGCGTCGTCTCCCGCAACAGCAAGCACTACCTCGCGGCCAGCGCCGGCCCGTCCACCAAGGGCACTTTGCGCACCTTCACCTCCGGTGCCTCCACCGCGAGCGCCGTCTGTGACCTGGCCATCGGCTGTGAGGACCTCAGCTATCACAGCAGCGGGGCGTCCGGCTGGGCCTTCGCCGAGTCCGTGATCTGGAACGTCAGCGAGTACACCAACAAGCGCTACGTCTACGCCGTGCGCGCCGACGGTTCCTAGGCACGGGGCCCTGGATCGCTCCAGGGCCTCTTCGTCGGCGTACTCGCGATCGCGGTCGGCCGGCAACGCGTACCTAGAGCTCCTGGTCCCCGAACGCCAGCGAGTCCAGGTCGCCGTCGAAGTCCTCCCCCAGGCCCGCCAGGCCCAGGAACATCCGCTCCAGCGCGGGGTCGGACGGCCGCTCGTCCCGGATCGCGTCCGGCGTCGTCTGCACGGCCTGTTCCGTCCAGATGCACTTGCCCGTCGGGGTGTAGCGCGTCCCCCAGCGCTGGGTGAGCGCGGTGACCAGTTGCAGGCCACGGCCCCCTTCGTCCGTCTCCGTCGCCCGGCGGATGCGCGGCATCGTCAGGCTGCCGTCGAAGACCTCGCAGATCAGGTCGGCGCCGTGGAGGAGCCGTAGGCGCAGGGGGCCCTTGGCATGGCGGATGACGTTGCCTATGAGCTCGCTGGCCAGGAGTTCGGTGGTGGGGGTCAGGTCCTGCAGGCCCCAGGCGGCCAGCTGGTCGCGGATCAGGCTGCGGGCGTGGCCGGCTGCCCGGGGGTCGTCGGGGAGGGGCCAGGAGGCGATGCGGGAGGAGGGCAGGGCGTGCAGGCGGGCCAGCAGGAAGGCCGCGTCGTCGGCCGCCTGGTGGTCGGAGGGGAGAAGGGCGGAGGTGACCCGCTCGCAGAGGCGGTCCAGGTCCTTCGTGGTGCCGTCCGCGTGGGAGGTGCGCAGAACGTCCGCGAGGGCCGCCATGCCCTCGTCCATCTCGCGCTTCGACGACTCGACCAGGCCGTCGGTGTACAGGACCAGCACGCTGCCTTCGGGGACCGGGATCTCGGTCGTCTCGAAGGGGGGTTCCGCCGCGCCTAGGGGCGGGTCGGCCGCCAGGACCGGGAACTGCACTGTGCCGTCGGGGTGGAGCAGGGCGGGTGGCGGGTGGCCCGCTCTGGCTATGGAGCAGACGCGGGTCGTGGAGTCGTACAGCGCGTACAGACACGTCACGTACGACTCCTCGCCCATGGCGCCGACGATGTCGTTGAGGTGGCTCATGATCTCGTCGGGGGGCAGCTCGAGGTCGGCCAGGGTGTGGACCGCCGTGCGCAGGCGGCCCATGGTGGCCGCCTCCGGCAGGCCGTGGCCCATGACGTCGCCGACGACGAGGGCCACCTGGCCGCCCGACAGCGGGATGATGTCGTACCAGTCGCCGCCCACGTCCATGCCCTGGCCGGCGGGCAGGTAGCGGGCCGCCGCCGTGCAGGCGGGGACGGTGGGCAGGTCACGGGGGAGCAGGCTGCGCTGGAGTTCGCGGGACCGGGTGTGCTCGGCGTCGAAGAGGCGGGCCCGGTCCAGTGCCTGCGCCACCAGGGCGCTGGTCGCGGTGAGAAGGGTGCGTTCCTCATCGGTGAGGCGGCGGGGGTGGTCGAAGGTGACCGCGCAGATGCCGAAGGTGTGGCCCGAGGCCGTCAGGGGCAGCAACGCCCACGCCTGCTTGCCGGCGCGGGCCGGGAGGTCCGCGAGTTCGGGGTAGCGGGTGGCGAACTCCCGGGGGGAGGAGAGGAACAGGGGGGCGCCGGCCAGTATCGCGTCCCAGAGCGGGCTGGGTTCGGTGCGTTCGCGGCCGTCGAGTATCGCGAGGACGTCCTCCGGGTAGCCGACCGAGCCCACGGTGTGCAGGCGGTCGCACTCCACCGTCTGCACCACCAGCCCCGTCGCCTCGAACGGGGGCAGCACCCGGCGGGCGACCGCGTCCACCACATCCTTCGAGGTCGTCGCCTTGGCGAGCGCGGCCGTCAACTCCCCTATCCGCGCCGCCCGTTCGGTGGCCGCGTGCTCGGCGGACCGGCGGTCCTCCTCCAGGCGGCGCTTCTCGGTGACGTCCGTGAAGTAGATGGTGCGGCCGTCGGGTCCCGGCACCAGCCGCAGATGGCACAGGCGCCCGTTCGGCAGCCGTACGTCGAAACTGACCGACTTCTCCGCGGCCGCCGCCTGCCGGCAGCGGATCTCCAGGCCGGGCACCTGCTGCGCGGCGGGCAGGTCCCACAGCAGGCACCCGAAGAGCTCCTCCTCGGAGTAGCCCAGGGTGCGCTCCGCCTCCAGGTTGGCGAAGGTGATCCGCCAGTCGTCGTCCAGCGCGAGGAAGCCGTCGCTCATGTGGCGCAGGGCCCGGCCGAGCGCGTCCCGGGCGGAACGGGGCTCATTGCTGTCCCAGCCCACGCCGATCATCCGGTGCGGTTCGCCGTCGTCGTCGTACGTCGCCCTGCCGCGGGCCTGGGTCCACCCCCAGCCGCCGTCCAGTTTCCGTACCCGGTACTCGGCCTCGAAGGCACCGCCCTCTCGGATCGCCCGGTCCGCCGCCGCCAGCGTCGGCGCGAGGTCGTCGGGGTGGACGCACCGCATCCAGTCGTCGACCTTGCCGGTGAAGTCCTGCGGCCGGGTGCCGTAGAGCTCCAGGGCCGCCTCGTCCCAGGTCAGCTCGCCGGTGCGGATGTTCCAGTCCCAGGAGCCGACGCTGACCTCCTTCAGCGCCTGGCGCACGCGCTCGCTGCTCGGCGCGTCCATCTGCGAGGGGCCCGTCGGTGGCCGTGCGTGGACCATACGGTCCTGCGCCCACGCGATCACGGCCCGGAGGAACTCCCAGTGTGCGGGGGTCGGTTCACCCCCGTCGCCCATCAGGACGCTCAAGGCGCCGGTGGAGCGGTTGCCGCTGTACATCGGTAAGGCGGCGAGGCCGGTGCCGGGCCAGTCGGCGTCCGGGGAATGCGAAGCGCTCAGGGCATTCGGGCTGCTCAGGCCATTCGGGGTGCTCAGGGCGTTCGGGGTACTCGAGGTATTCGGAGTATTCGGAGTATTCGGGCTGAGGGTGGCCGTAGCCTGCCCGGCCGGTCTCAGCGGCACCCACACCCCACTGCCCTCGTGCAGCGCACGGGCCGGGGCCAGCGGGCCCTCCTGGTCGATGATCTCCCACGCGCGGGTGAGGGCCGCGGGAAGCCCGGCCGTCGACACCAGGCGCAGCGCGGACATCGGGCCGCGGAGATGGATCATGCCGCCCAAGGCACCCAGCTCGCCCACCGCATGCTGCAGGGCCAGCCGGAAGACCTCGCTTTCCGCGACACCGGGGGCCACTGTGCCGAGCAGTGCCAGCCGAGCGTTCATGCCGGGGACCTTACCGTCACCGCCGTAACGGAATCGATGGTTCGCAAGATCCTCACGCCTCTCACCCGGCCGGTCGACAGGAGGCCAACAGCCAAGTCTTAACGTCGAGTTGATGCCGACGGCTTAGCATCACCCGGGACCCCTGACCCCCTTGAGGAGCGGCATGGACATCGGTGTCTTCATCCCCATCGGCAACAACGGCTGGCTCATATCGAAGAGTTCCCCGCAGTACCTGCCGACCTTCGAGCTCAACAAGGCCATCGTGCAGAAGGCCGAGGAGCACGGTCTCGACTTCGCGCTGTCGATGATCAAGCTGAAGGGGTTCGGGGGCGACACCGAGTTCTGGGACCACTGTCTGGAGTCGTTCACGCTGATGGCGGGTCTGGCCGCGGTCACCGAGCGGATCAAGCTGTACGCCTCCACGCCCATCCTCGTCCTGCCGCCGGCGATCGTCGCCCGTATGGCCACGACGGTCGACTCGATCGCCCCCGGCCGCTTCGGCGTCAACATCGTCACCGGCTGGGCGCCCGGCGAGTACTCCCAGATGGGCCTGTGGCCCGGCGACGAGCACTTCGGCAACCGCTACGACCGGGCCGTCGAGTACGTCACCGTGATGAAGGAGCTGTGGCGCGAGGGCGTCAGCAACTTCAAGGGCGAGTTCTACGAGATGGACGACTGCGTGCTGTCGCCGCGCCCGGCGAACGGGCACATCGACATCGTTGCCGCGGGGCAGAGCAACACCGGCATGCGGTTCGCCGCCGAGCACGCCGACTACAACTTCATCCTCGGCAGCGGCGTCAACACCCCGCTCGCCTTCTCGGACAGCACCACCACGCTGGCGGAGGCGGCGCGGGAGACCGGCCGGGACGTGGGCGCGCTCTCCCTCTTCATGGTCATCGCGGACGAGACCGACGAGGCCGCCCAGGCCAAGTGGCGGGACTACCACGACAACGCCGACCACGCGGCGCTGGCGTACATGGCTGGGGAGTCCGCCTCGGACACCACCGCCGACGACTCCTCGACCGCCCGCACCATCGTGCTCCCCGAGGGCGCGGTGAACTTCAACATGGGCACGCTCGTGGGGTCGTACGAGAGTGTCGCGCGGATGCTCGACGAGGTCGCCGAAGTCCACGGCACCAAGGGGATCATGCTGGTCTTCGACGACTTCCTGGAGGGCATCGAGAACTTCGGCACGCGCATCCAGCCGCTGATGAAGTGCCGGCGGGTGTGAGCGGGGCGGGGCGGCGCGCGGAGGATCGGGAGGAGAGTAGGGAGGAGAGTCGGACGGCGGCGGACCGTGCGTCGGACCGGGAGGGGGACTATGAGCGAGCCGGCATGGGTGGCCGGCTCACCCCCGGCGCCTCCCCGGCCCTGCTCCTGGTGGACCCCGCCCGGGCCTACGTCGACCGTGGCTCCCCTCTCTACGCCGGGGTCGAACCGGCCGTGGAGGCGATGAAGACGCTGCTCGCGGGCGCGCGCCGAGCCGGCATCCCCGTGGTCGTCACGCGGGTGCGGTTCCGGCCCGACGGCAGCGACGGCGGCGTCTTCTTCCGCAAGGTGCCGACGCTGAAGGTGTTCGCCGAGGGCAGTCCGTACGGCGACTTCATCGACGGACTGGCCCCGACGGCAGCCGAGTTGACGGTCACGAAGCAGTACCCGAGCGCCTTCTTCGGCACGTCCCTGGCGGCGTACCTCACCGCCAACCGCATCGACACCCTCCTCATCGGCGGCCTGTCGACGAGCGGATGCGTACGCGCCACCGCGCTCGACGCGTTGCAGCACGGGTTCGTCCCGGTCGTCGTGGAGGAGGCGGTGGGCGACCGGGATCCGGACGTACACGCGGCGAACCTCTTCGACATCCGGCACAAGATCGGTGAGGTGTGGCCGATGGCCCGGGTGGAGGAGTACCTCGGCGGCGTGCGGCGGGACGAACGGCCGTGAGGACGGCGGAGGTCGAGGGTATGCCGAGACCTGCCTCGCGCAGGCCGGTCATGGGGAGCTCGGGACGTGGAGCGCTGGGGGCGGGGGTTGAGGGTGCCGACGGTGGTGGACTGAGCCGAGGCTGCCGTGGTGGCTGTGGTGGCTGTGGTGGCCGTGGCGGCCATGGTCGCCATGATCGCCGTGGGCCCCGTGGTGTTCGTGATCACCGTGGCTGCCTCCTTCTTCCGCTCCGCGAACACGAAAAGCCGCAGGATCAGGAACCGGCCGATGCCGGCCAGTCCGGAAGCGGTGAGGTAGACGGCCTGCTCGCGGAGCATGGTGGGCGACGGCTGTACGGCGTGCAGTACGAGCATCGCGGCGGTCGTCGCCAGGTACGCGGCGACGGCCGACCCCGAGGACTGCAGGTGCTGCCGCCAGCCGGGGCGCCGTCCTGTGCCGAAGGTGAACAGGGCGTGCAGCTCGGTGCACAGGAGGGTGGAGGCGACGGTGATCAGGGCGTTGGCGAGCGCCCAGGGCATCGCCGCGGCCAGCAGCGGGACGGCCGCGCTGGAGAGGAGCCCGACACCGCCGCCGCACACCACGAACCGGACGAAGGAGGAGAAGGGACCCGGCGTCGACGGGCTCGGCGTCGACGTACTCGGCTTCGACGAGCGCTGCGACTCCATGGCGGCTTCCTTCCGGGCTGACCTGAACCTCTGACGGATTCAGCTCATCCCGGCATGGCTTCAGCAGGGCCTCAGTGGGGCTTCAGCCGGTATCGACCGTGCCTCAGCCGGGATCAACTGAGGCCAACGATGCCGTTGTTCGCACGCCGTAACGATGGAGTGGCCTACCGGATCGAAGGTGGGGCAGGCTCCACCATGCGAGGTCGGGGCAGCGGCCGGCTCGACCCCGCGGCCCCGTTCCAGCTCTGCCCCGCAGGCTAGGCGAAGGCACTGACATTGCGCCGGGCCCAGTCCGCGAACGCGCCCGCCGGCCGCCCGAGGACGCGCTCCACGTCCGGGCTCACCCGCCGCAACGCGGCCGCCGGAGCCCCCAGCATGTCGAGCGTGCTCTCCACGACCGGCTCGGGCATGAACCCCAGCATCCGCTCCCGGGCCTCGGCGCGGGTCAGTTCGACGAACCGGACGGCCTCCCCCACGGCGTCCTCGATCGCGGCCGTCTGTTGCCGGGGCGAGACGGGCGCGGGGCCGGTCAGTTCGTAGACCTCGCCGTCGTGGTCCGGCTCGCGCAGCGCCATGGCCGCGACCTCCGCGATGTCGACCGGGTCGACGGTCGGCAGGGCCACGTCGCCGAAGGGAGCGGCCACCTCCCGCCGGGTGCGGATCATGTCGGCCCACTGGAGGGCGTTGGAGTGGAAGCCGCCCGGGCGCAACACCGTCCACTCCAGGCCCGACGCCTTTACGGCGTCCTCCGAGAACGAGGGGTGATCCCCGGTGCCGACGCCTTGGGACGACAGCAGGACCACACGCCGTACGCCGGATCCCCGTACGACATCGACAACGGCCCCGAGGTCACCCCCGGCCGCCATGAAGTCGCCGGAGGTCAGCAGGAACAGGGCCTTGGCCCCGTCGAGGGCGGGTGCCAGGCGCTGGGGTGCGGTGAGGTCGGCCGGGTGGGGGCGGGCCCCCTCCGGCACGTCCCGCGCGGAGATCCGGCGGGAGACCGCCGTCACCTGCTCACCCGCCTCGACGAGGGCCCGCACAAGTGGCCGTCCTACATTGCCGGTTGCTCCGGTCACCACGATCATCATCGGTCTCCGTTCGGTTCCGGGTTTCGAGGTCCGAGTTCGGAGTTCCGAGTTCGGAGTTCCGACTTCGCATCTCGCATCTCGCATCTCGTCTCGCACGGCGACGCTACTGTTGTGGAGGTAGTAGGTACCTAGAGGAAAGTATTGGCGGACGGGGGTAGTTGTGACTGAGGACACAGCAAATTGGGGCCCGCGCGGCGGCGATCCCGAGAACGCCTGCCCGGTCGCTCCCGTCGTCGACATCGTCTTCAGCCGCTGGACCACCCCGATCCTGTGGGCGCTCCACGAGTACGGCCGACAGCGCTTCGTGGAACTGGAGCGCCGGATCGCCACGATCACACCGAAGGTGCTGACCCAGCGACTGCGTCAACTGGAGCGGGATGGCCTGGTCGTGCGCACGTACTACCCCGAGGTGCCGCCCCGCGTGGAGTACGAGATCAGCGAACTCGGCCGCAGTCTGGCGCCGTTGTTCGCCGCGCTCTCCGAGTGGTCCGTCCATCTGCCCGACGTCGAGCGGGCGCGGGCGGCCTACGACGCCCGTGACTGATCAGGCCTTGTCCTGGTCGCGGAGTTCGTCGATGTAGGCCTGCGCGAGCCCCGTCGTACGGGTGAACCAGTCCGTGAGTACGGCGATCTCGTCGGCGGAGTAGTCGGCGAAGAGGGCGTTGAGGCGGGCGTAGTAGGGGCCGTAGAGCTCCTCGACCCGGGTGACCGCGGCCGGGACGGCGGCGACGCGGACGCGGCGGCGGTCGGACGGATCCGGGCGGCGGGTGATGAAGCCGGCGCGTTCCAGGCGGTTGAGGATGCCGGTCATCGCGCCGGTCGTGACGTGGGCGTGTTCGGCGAGGTCGCCCGCCGTGAGCAGGTTCTCGCCGGCTTTCAGCACGCAGGCGAAACAGAGCAGGTCGGTGATGTTCAGGCCCAGCCGCTGGGCCATTTCCTGCTGGCCGAGCAGGTGGGCCGCGATGAGGGAGTCCATCGCCTCCAGCGCCTGCGCCGGGGTGGCGGTGGGACGCGGCTTGGCTTGCATCTTCCTGATTACCTTAGCTTCTGAGAGATTTAGTGCCTAAACTTCTCACGACGTGAGGGATTCCCGGACTGCTCGGAAGAGTGCTCGGGAGAACGCTCGGGAGGTGGGCGCGTGAGTCAGTATGACGAGGGGCACACGGTCGCGGGGTGGACCGGAACTGCGATCGCGACTGTCGGCTCCGCTGTGCTGGGGGCGGGGATATGTGTGGATTCGGCTGCGCTGATGGTGGGCGGGCTGGGGATTCTGGCGGCGAGCGTTCTCGTCACCTGGGCCCTGCACCTGTCCGGTTGGGGGAAGCCGCCGGGCGTGCGGCCTCGGGGGCAGTGGCCTATGGGGGCGCGTGACCTGACCGCGCGGGACGGACATGTGGATTGCTGGGGGTGCCGTTTGGCGGGGCGCGGGCGGGGTGCGGCTGCGGTGCCTGGGGGTGCGTCCGACGTGGTTGCCGTGGCTGGGGATCCCGAGCCGGCTGCCGCTGAGGTTGGCCGCTGACGTCGGACTTTGAGGCGGTCCTTGAGACGGTCCTTGAGGCCGGTTCCTGAGGCCGGTTCCTGAGGTCGGTTCCTTGAGGTCCGTCATTGAAATCGGTCGCGGAACCGGTGTCCCCTGCCTGCCCCCGGCCTCCCCCACCCCGCCGAACCGCCGTTGTCAGTGCCTGCCTCTAGTCTCGAAGAGCGATGGCACAGGCATGGAGATGCGAGGGGCTGCGGTGGTCGGCGGACGGCCCCGCGCTGGCGTGGGACGGCGGTCGGCGATCCGCGCTGACCTGGGGGAAACGGGTGGCCTTCGAGGTCACGGAAGGGGGCGTGCGGACATGCGTGGGAGCACGGGGGTATGCGTGTCCGGTACGGGCGGTCGTGCCGGGGCGGAGTACGGGAGCGCGGTGCGAGGAGTGCGCGCGGCTGGACCGGGCGCACTCGGTGGCGGCCGACACGATCGCGGACGATCCCCGGCCGTACCACGTATATCTGGCGTGGTTCGGGCCCGGGATGGTGAAAGTCGGCATCACCGCCCTTGAGCGCGGATCGGCACGGCTGCTGGAACAGGGCGCGGTCTGCTTCACCTGGCTGGGCGTCGGCCCACTGATGGCGGCCCGGCGCGCCGAGGAGCTGCTGCGAGCGGCCCTGCGGGTGCCGGACCGGATCCCGTACGGCACCAAACGGGCGGTGCGCTCCACACTGCCGGCGTCGGCGGCGGAGCGGGCCGCCGAGGTGGAGGACCTGCACGCACGCGCCGTGGCCCTCCCCGGCTGGCCGGAGTCACTGGACCGTGAGCCCTGCCAACCGGTCGACCACACTGGGGTGTTCGGGCTCGCGGAGCTGCCCGGTGTCATGGGGGAGGTGACGGAGCTCGTCGCGGGCGGGGTGGTGAGTGGGCTGTTGGCGGCGGCTGCGGGGCCGGATCTGCATGTCGAGGTGGGCGGCGGCGGGGTTGTCGTGGTCGATACACGGTTGATGACGGGGTGGGAACTGGTGCCGGTGGGTGGGGTCGGTGAATTGACCCTGCCAGTGAGGGAGTTCAGGGAGCGGCAGGTCACCGCGCAGGACGGATTGTTCTGACCGATGTCCTCAGGGGGACATGCCTTGCTTGCCCAACAGAGCGGTAGGGCGGCCCCGGTCGTCGTGGACGTAGCTGTACGACGACTTGGTCGTGTCCGTTCGGGCCATAAGACGGCCGGAAGGGCGGTCGGCGAAACGACCGGTGGCTGAAGGTTTCCAGGAGCATCTGACCCCCGTACCGAGCCACCACCATGCCCATCCGCAGCAGCCGCAGATCGCGCTGTCCAGCTCGGCCAATGCTGGCCGACACGCGGAAACCGGCCCCCTCCCGGGGGACTCAACCGAGTAACGTGATCGTTCGCTTGTGCGACTAGGGGTGAAGTGTGCGACCGGGGAGGGGCTGACGTGAGCGCCAATGCCTTGCGGCTGCAGACACGGCTGGCGGATCTGGCGGAGACCGGCCAGGGCGATCTGCGAGAGGTCGTGGGGGAGTTCAGGCGCAGCGAGGTGCTGGTGCCGGTGGTGGACGACTCGCTGCTCTCGGTTGAGGCGGGCGGCGTCCGCTGGCTCTTCGCGTTCACGGATGACGCGGCGCTGGCCCGCTTCTCGCAGGCGCGTGGTGAGTCTGCCCCCGAAGGGCTGCCGATCTACGGGGCGCGCCTGCTGGATCAGGTGCTCCCAGGAGTGGCGAAGGCGGGCGGTCCGGTCGGGATTGCGGTGGATGCGGGCAGTCCGGCGGGGATGGTGTTGCCTCCGGTGGCGGGGATCGTGCCGGACGCGGTGGCAGTGGCTGTGGATGCTGAAGGGGCGGACGCGTGAGCGGCGGCGGTGGTTACCGGGTTGATCCGGAGGCGCTGGAGCGAATCACCCGGGGGATCAACCTGGCCATCGATGAGTTGAAGGAGTTGGGCTTCGACATCGAGGCGAGCCAGGGGCGCGGTTTCGGTGATTTGGAGCTGGCGGGGCTTGAGGTGGGGGATGCGGCGCTGCGTGCTACGTTCGCGGACTTTTGTGAGCGGTGGGGCTGGGGAGTTCGCTCACTGTTGGGGGATGCCAATGAGTTCGCGGCGCGGCTGAACCTGTCGGCGGGCCTTTACCACGAGCAGGAGCAGTACGCCTCGAACACGTTGAAGACCCTGTGGACGGCGACGGCGGGCAACCCGTCCCTGACTCCGGAGGAGATCGAGCAGCGTTCCTGGTCGGAGACGTTGAAGGACAACCCCGTCTCCCACGTCATGAACGCTGATGTGAGCGCGGAGTCCATACAGGAGGCCAATAAGGCCGCCGAGCAGGCGTGGACGCAGGCCGGGGAAGATCTGGAGACCTCGACGCTGAACCCGGACGCGCTGCTCGATTCGAGGGCGGAATGGCAGTGGGACGGCCCCAAGGAGACCTCGTTCGAGGAGGTTGAGCGCTGATGGGCCTGGAGGGCCTGGTCAACGACTTCGGGGACGGCCTGGACAGGGCCGCCGACGGCCTGAGCAGGGGCGTCGGCGAGGTCGTCAACTGGCACACGGACGGTGGCGCGGACGTCCTGTCGGCGGTCGGCGCGGACGGCGCGGCCGAAAAGGTGCGCGACTTCGGCGAGGGCGTGAACAACCGGCTGGGCGGCGATGTCGCCGAGCGCCGACTGGGAGAGACCGAGGACCCGAAGGAACTGGTCCATGGCAGTGCGGGTGCGCTGGAGGCGCGGGCGCGGCATCTGCGCGATTTCTCCCGGGCGTTCGAGACGGTCGGTCAGGGGATGCGCTCGCTGGGCGGCGAGGGCTGGCAGGGCCAGGCGGCGGATGCCTTCCGCGAGAAGTTCGAGATGCATCCCAAGCAGTGGCTGACGGCGGCCGACGCGTGCGAGGAGGCGGCCAAGGCGCTGGAGGCGTATGCGGACACGGTGCGCTGGGCGCAGCGACAGGCGCAGGTGGCGATCGATCTCTACCGCGAGGCGCAGGAGATCAGCCGGCGGGCGCAGGACGCGTACGACGCTCAGCGGAAGGCGTACCTCCAGGACGCCCAGCAGTACACCGCAGCTGCACTGGAGGGTCGCGATCCGGGGCGGAAGCCGACCGAACCGGGCGACTTCGTCGATCCGGGGGTGGCACGCCGGCAGGAGGCGGAGGAGATGCTGGCCGATGCCCGCCGCCAGCGCACCGATGCCGCTCGTGATGCGCAGCGTCGGTTGGCCGGCGCGTTGGAGCTGGCTCCGCCCAAGCCGGAGTTCACCGACCGGTTGAAGGCCGACGCGGTGGACGGGTTCGTGAGCATGCAGCTGAACCAGGCCCACGTCCTGGGCGGTTTCCTCAAGGGCGGCGCGGACATGGTGAAGCTTGCGCGCACCGTCAATCCGATGGACTCCTACAACCTCTCCCATCCCGGTGAGTGGCTGAAGAACTCCAACATGGTGCTGGCGGGGCTGGTGGGCACCGCGGCCCATCCCGAACGCCTGCCCAAGGCCATCATCGGCACCGGCTGGAGCAGCGATCCGGGCAATGCGGCGGGTTATCTGGCCTCGAACCTGATCGGCGGCAAGGGGGCGGGCGGCGTTGCCCGTGGGGCCGCGCGCGGGCTCGCCAAGGACGCGGTGACCGGCGCCGCGCGCACAGGCGCGAACGGGGCGACGCGGAACTTCGCCCGCAAACTGTGGTGCAAGCTGTTCGGCGGCGACCCGATCGACCTGGCCACCGGCCGGATGTCGCTGCCGCAGACCGACGTGACCCTGCCCGCCAAGCTGCCGCTGGTGTTCTCGCGGCAGTTCGAGTCGTCGTACGAGGCAGGCCGCTGGTTCGGCCCGAAATGGACCTCCACCGCCGACCAGCGCCTGGAGATCGACGCCGAGGGCGTCATCTTCATCCGCGAGGACGGTTCCCTGCTGGCCTACCCCCACCCCGCACCTGGGGTGCCGGTGCTGCCACTGGACGGCGACCGCCATCCGCTGACCATCGACGCCTACGGCGACTACGCCGTCACCGACCCCGAATCCGGCCGCGCCTGGTACTTCGCGGCACCGGGCGGTGACGGCAACGGCATCGCCCTGCTGGAGCAGATCACCGACCGCTCGGGCCAGTGGCTCACCTTCGAGTACGACACCGAGGGCGCCCCTACGGCGATCGTGCACTCGGCCGGTTACCACCTCACCATCGAGACGACCGGGGACCGGATCACCGCCCTGAGCCTGGCCGGGGCGGCAGCCGACAGCGGCGACCAGGAACTGGTCCGCTTCGGCTACGACGAGCACGGCCACCTGGCGGCGGTCACCAACTCCTCGGGCATACCGACCCGGTTCACCAACGACGACCTGGGCCGCATCACCGCCTGGACCGACACGAACAACTCGTCGTACAGCTACGTCTACGACGACCAGGGCCGCTGCACCTCCCAGTCAGGCGAAGCAGGCCACCTGCGCAACACCTTCGTCTACAGCGGCATCGACCCGGACAGCGGCCACCGGACCATCACCGCGACCAACTCCCTCGGCCACAGCACGCGCTACCAGGTAAACAGCGACCTCCAGGTGGTGGCCGAGACCAGCCCCGACGGAGCGACGACCCACACGACGTACGACCGCTACGACCGCCCACTGACGATCACCGACCCGCTCGGCCGCACCACCAGCTACGCCTACGACAAGGCGGGCAGCCCGATCATGGTCGTCCGCCCCGACGGCTGTTACACCAGCGTCGGCTACAACGACCAGGGCCTGCCGGTCTCCATATCGAGTGCAGACGGCACGCACGTCAGCCAGCAGTTCGACGAGTTCGGCAACCGCACGGCAGTAACCGACACCTCCGGGACGACGACCCGCTTCACGTACGACGATCTCGGACACCTGGCGTCGATCACGGACGCGACGGGCGCGACCACGACGGTCCGCTGCAACCCCGCGGGGCTCCCCCTGGAGATCACTGACCCGCTGGGCGCCGTGACCCGCTACGAACGCGACGCCTTCGGCCGCCCCGTCACGATCACCGATCCGCTCGGCGCGGCCACGCGTCTGGAGTGGACGGTCGAGGGCAAGCCGGCCCGCCGCACCGCACTGGACGGCAGCACGGAGTCCTGGACGTACGACGGCGAGGGCAACTGCACCACCCACACCGACGCCATGGGCGCGGTCTCCCGCTACGAGTACACGCACTTCGACCTGCTGGCCGCCCGCACCGGCCCGGACGGCGTCCGCTACACCTTCACCCACGACACCGAGCTACGCCTAACTCAAGTAACCAACCCTCAGGGGCTGACCTGGAATTACGAATACGACCCGGCGGGACGCCTGGTCGCGGAGACGGACTTCGACAACCGCACCGTGGCCTACGAGCACGACTCGGCAGGCCAACTGGCGGTCATTACCACGGCCTTGGGCCAGACCATCCGCTTCGAGCGGGACGTGCTGGGCCGTGTGGTGCGCAAGGACGCGGCCGGAGCCGTCACCACCTACACGTACGACGTGACGGGTGGCCTGGCCCAGGCAACCAACCAGGATGCCATCCTGACGTTGCAGCGGGACGAGGCAGGCCGCCTGATATCCGAGACGGTCAACGGCCGCACGCTCACCTACACGTACGACGCGCTGGGTCGCCGCATCAGCCGCACCACCCCGACAGGCGCGTCGTGCACGTGGGCCTACGACGTGGCCGGGAACCGCGCCACGCTGACCACGGCTGGCCGAACCCTCACCTTTACCCACGACGCAGCAGGCCGCGAACTCACTCGTCACATCGGCGACGCCCTTACCCTCACCAGCGCTTACGATCCCCTCGGCCGCCTGACGAAGCAGGAACTCACCAGCCCCGACAATCACCGCCTCACCCACCGCGCCTATACCTACCGCGCGGACGGCAACGTGACCGCCATCGACGATCACCTGAACGGCGCCCGCCGCTTCGACCTGGACGCGGCGGGTCGGGTCACTAGAGTCCACGCCTCAAGCTGGACGGAGTCATACGTCTACGACGCCGCGGGTAACCAGACCCACGCGTCGTGGCCGGATTCGATGCCAGGTGGGGAGGCAACCGGCGACCGCGTCTACACCGGCACCCGCATCATCCGCGCGGGCAGCGTCCGCTACGAACACGACGAAGCGGGCCGCATCACCCTGCGTCAGAAGACTCGCTTGTCCCGTAAACCGGACACCTGGCAATACACGTGGGACGCCGAAGACCGCCTCACATTGGTGGTCACCCCTGATGGCATGACATGGCGCTACAGATACGACCCCCTGGGCCGCCGCATTGCGAAACAACGTCTCGCCCCCGGCGGCGAAACCGTCGCGGAACAGACCGACTTCACTTGGGACGGCACCACCCTCGCAGAACAGACCACTCACACCCCCGGCACCACCCAGCCCGCGATCAGCCTCACCTGGGACCACCATGGCCTGCACCCCCTGGCCCAAACCGAACGCAAGACCCATACCGCTGCTGGCGCGCCTCAGCAAGAGATCGACTCCCGCTTCTATGCCATCGTCACTGACCTGGTCGGCGCCCCCAGCGAACTCATCGACGAACACGGCGACATCGCCTGGCGCAGCCGCACTACGATCTGGGGTGCCACAGCCTGGAGCCGCACTGCCATCGCATACACCCCTTTGCGTTTTCCGGGCCAGTACCACGACCGCGAGACAGGCCTGCACTACAACTTCTTCCGCCACTACGACCCTGGGACCGCCCGCTACCTCTCCCTCGACCCCCTCGGCCTCCTCCCTGCACCCAACCCCGTTACCTACGTCGACAATCCGCACTCCCAGATTGATCCACTCGGCCTTTCGCCTTGCCCGCGATTGAGGGTCATTGGGAACCATCCCGACTACCAAAGAGTGGCCGAGCTGGAAGGAGGGCAGTGGTTTGAGGTTCCTCTGAGCTACTGGAAAACACTCACGCCGGAGCAGCAATGGGCCGAGAACGTAAAATTTCTCGACAGGGGCATAGCGGAGGGGGCGACCTTCCGGCTAGCCACTCCGATAGAAGCATCCAAGATAGACTCAATTTACCATGATGAGATTAACCACCTACTGAAAAACGGATATACATTCAATGCGGCGGGGGACGCCCTGATCCCTGGAAGGTGAATGGTGTGAGCGATCAGAATCTGGTCAACGGCCTATCCGAGTGGCTTATGGAGCGCGGTTTCTCTATCACGGAAGAACGTCAGGATGGTGGGTTCGAAAACATCCTTCTCCGTTTTGTCGGGGAGGGGTGCGAGGTGTGCCTGGTGCGGGAGCGAGGAGAATGGGGAGTTACCCTGGCTCCTCCTTCTGGCGAGCCTAAACTTCCTCCGAAAATTTGGCGCTACTACATGGATGATATCCCTTTGGGGGTGGCGCTAGGCGAACAGGTGGAGTCCTTCGAATCTGAGGTTGCTTTTGTCCGGGATAGGCTAAATGAAATTGCCGTTGCGGCGCAGTCTGGAGATATTGGAGCTCGTCTCATCGGGATCAATTGGGCAATTGTTAAAGATAGGCTCGGGCTGGATCCGGACATGCCGCTGCCCGGGCGGCCAGAATTTGGAGATTCACATTGAGTTGGAATGGTTGAGTTTGAGTTCTCATTATTGGGGGTGAGGGTGAGTACGCCCCCGCCAGTTACACCCTTCCGTGCGACAGTGGCGTGGGCGGGGTCACGGCCGTGTAAGTGGTGCGGCTGTATCGAAGGGGTCTCCCGGAATCACCCCAGGGCAAGTGTGGATCAGCGTGATGGAACTGGAGGTGCCCTGGTCAATCAATCGCGCCAAGTCGCTTGAGCAACCTGCAGGAGGCTTTCTCGGCGGCGACTTGCTGTATGCAGTGGTCACCAGTAGTCCGGAGGTGTGGGTGGCCGATCCCGAGCTCGCCAGTGGGCTCAAAACTGCAGTGTCTATGCTGACTGAAATATCTGGCTACGTAAAACAAGCGATCGAGGCGCGCGTCTCTTGCGTCGCTCTCTGGGGGGGCTGAGATCCTAAAGTAGGAGTATTGGCGATGCCTGCTCTTCAAGCCGTGAAAAACCAATAGGTGAACAATGTCGTTCGGACCGCCTCCCACAGGTTTCGGTCTTCCCACCCCAGCCGCCTGGTCACCTCCGACGGACGTCGAGCAGGCGTTGTTCGACGCCAAGTCCCGTGAGAACTGGCCGGCCTACTTCGAGACACTCGCGCGTAATCGGCTGTACTTCGAGGTGCTGCGGGACAAGGCGGAGAACAGGATCCTGAACACCTACTCCGTGTTCGGGTATGACCCTCGGGTCCCCGGCGGCAGGATGTGGGCCGTGTACACCGAGGGCATGCTGCCCGTGCCCGAGCCGCACCGTGTGTTCGACTGGAGAGAGCTCCGGGGGTTCACGGAGGGCTGGACGCCCGAGTTTCCGCCGATGATCGTCGTCAATCCGGGCAGTCCGTGCGAGGCGTTCCTTCCCGCCGCGCCGCCGCGCCGCCGCACTCCTGGTCCTGGGCCCAGTACGCCAAGCACGCCGGCAGACCCTCGGACGAGGCCGTGCTGCGGACCTTGCGGGTGGGCGGTCCGTTGGAGGGGCCCGTCGCCCATGGGCTGGCCTGCGGTGCCCACCTCGTCGTCCACCAGGGCCGCGCCTGGAACGCCCTGGCCTACCACGGCCACGGCTATAGCGCGGAGCGCCGGATGCTCCGCAAGTCCTGGGGCATCACCAACTACCCCGAGTGGCAGGTACAGCAGTACGCCCTGCTGGCCACCGACGGCGCTCGCCCGGTCTGGGAGTTCGCCCTCGGCCTGCGCCGTGCCATCGCCCGTGACTTCGGCGGCTACGTCGAGACCGGCTACTGGCGTGATGCCGCCGCCCGCATACTGCGGCAACGGGCGGAGGGCGAGACCGTCCTCACCTCCGACGGCGTCACCAAGACCGCCCCGGCCCCCGCGGCCGAGACCGAGGCGCACATCAAGGGCGTCCAGCACCTCATCGGCCGGATCACCCGCTACGAGGCCCGCATGCGCGCCGACGGCATCCTCGGCGAGGGCCAGTACGTCAGCTCCGCCGACGCCTGGGACCGCGGCCGGGCTTCGTGCATGGCGCGCTGGGCCTGAGCACCCGTTACTGCACCCTGCCGGAGGCCGAGGCCGCCGTAATCGAGGCCGGGCGCCACGCGGCGCGCTGCTACGAGTCCTGGCAGGACTTCTCCGCCGCGTTCATCCTCGGCCGCTGCCTGCAGTTCGACAACGAGAAGTTCGGCAGCTGGTACCAGGACATGGTGACCGTCCACCGGATCCTGATGTCCGACCCTGGCAGCCCCTGGCTCACCATCCCTTTCCGGTAGGCGGGTGGAAGGGGCGGTGTCAGTGGTGACAGTAAAGAGTTGGATCCCTCCGGGATCCCTTTCGGTAAGTAGTCTGGATGCCGGGTGCTGCGGGGCCCGACCGTAGGAGACATGAGCGATCACCGCATTGCACCTGACGTCCCTGTTCCAGCGCACGAACCTCCCTACTACGCCGTGGTGTTCACCTCCGTACGCACCGAGGGTGACGACGGATACGGTGAGACCGCCCAGCGCATGGGCGAACTGGTCAAGGAGATCCCCGGGTTCCTTGGAGAGGACTCCGCCCGCACTCCGGGCGGTCTCTCGATCACCGTCGCCTACTTCCGGGAGCTGGCCGGCATCGAGCAGTGGCGCAGCCATGCGGAGCACCGGGCGGCCAAGGCGCAGGGGCGTGCGCACTGGTACGAGCGCTACTCGCTGCATATCGCCAGGGTCGAGCACAGCAGTGGGTTCGAGCGGGTGAGCACCCGGACCGTTGCCCGGCCCTGCGAGGCAACGCGACCGGAAGGCGCCTCAGCGGTGAGGTGAGAGCACGCGAAGGAAGGCCGTCCAGCTTCCCGGAGTGAGCTGGAGTATCGGGCCGTCCGCGTCCTTGGAGTCTCGGACGGCGACCGCGCCGGCGATGTTCCGGGCGACTTCGACGCACTCGCCATTGCCGCTGCTGTAACTGGACTTCACGAACTCGAAGTTCGGCACGGCTCACAGCTCCTTGAGGAAGGCCGCCCAGGTCCGCGGCGTGAGCTGGAGTATCTGCCCGTCCGCTTCTTTGGAGTCCCGTACAGCGACGGTGCCGACGATGTTGCGGGCGACCTCGACGCACTGCTGCCCCGCGTCTCCGCCGCTGTAGCTGGACTTGGCGAACTCGAAGTCAGTCACCGGCCTACATCTCCTTGCGAATGGTGTCGATCAGGTCGAGAGCGTTGCGCTCCGCCAGACCGACCCGTGCGATGCGGTCGAAGGTACGGCCGTGCCTGGCGGCGTCCTCTTCGCTCTCCAGCCAGAGAGTAGAAGAAGGTACGTCCATATGTACGACGTCCAGTGCTCCAGGCTCGCCGAACGAGACGATGCTGAAGGCGCCGATCATGCCGGCGTTGGCTCCGGCGAGGTACGGCACCACTTGGATCCTCACCGTGTCCAAGGCCGCCACGTCGAGCAGATGGCCCAACTGCTGCCTCATCACATCACGGCCGCCGACGAGTTGGCGCAGTGCACCTTCATGAATCACGGCCCATAGCTCTAGAGGGCGTTCCGACCGCAGCCGCGCCTGGCGGGTCAGCCGCGCTTCCACAAAGGGCTCGATTTCGCGCGGGTCCTCCCATGAGCCGGCGCCCACCGCTACGGCACGCGCGTAGTGCGGCGTCTGCAACAACCCGGGAATGAAGGCGAGTTCCCACGTTCGGATGCTGGTGGCGATGTCCTCCAAGGCCACGTACTCGACCATGGCGGCAAGCTGCGGGTACTGATTCCACCAACCCTTGGCCTTGCGCCGGTCCCGGTCTGCCTTGGCCAGTGCCAGCAGCTTGCCGATGACCGCCTCGTCCTTCTCGCCGTACAGATGGCACAGGGCTCTGACGTCGGGATCCCGCATCGGCACCTGTCCGCGTTCGATCTTCGCGACCTTGGTGACCGACGCGGTCAACGCCTCGGCGGCGTGCGTCTGACGCAGGTCGCAGGCTTCGCGCATACGCAATAGCTCCCCGCCGAGTCGCCGCCCCAGAACGGTCGTGATCGTCTTCCCGCGGTCGGGGTCCCTGCCTGCCATGTCGCTTTCCCTCCCGATCAGTTGCTCCAGTCTGAGGTGAGGGGGGAGCAAGCACAAACCCGGGACAGCGATATTTCTGTCCAGATAGGTTGCTGTCTATCTCCTCGTGAGGCTACCGTCAGTACTCAATCGCCCACTGAGCGACACCAGTTGGCGGAAGTGCACCGTGCTGTCCGCACGGCGGAGCCACCCCAACTCACCAGCCCACCGGAGGAACCCTGTGGCCGACTCCTGCCCTCCCCTCAACCCCAAGGCCAACCCCAAGGCCAACCCCAAGACCTACGACCACTACGACACCGTCAGCTACACCTCGTACCCCCGCAACATCCCCCTCGCCCGCAGACACGTCGCCCAACTCGCCGTCGACTGGGGCCATCCCGACCTCGCGCATGATGTAGCCCTCCTGGCCAGCGAGTTGTGCACGAACGCCTTACTGCACGGCTGCCTCAGGGACCGCCTGTTCCGCGTCGAAACGTCCCTCACCGGCACCGCCCTTCGGGTCGCCGTCACCGACCCGAAGGGTGAACGGCTCCCGACCACCCATAACGCCGGCCCCGCCGACCAGTTCGGCCGCGGCCTCCTCCTCATCTGCACGTACGCCGATCGATGGGCGGTCGAACAACTCACCGTGGGCAAGACCGTCTGGGCGGAACTCGACATCCCGAGGAGCGTCGATGCGTAGCGTGCTGAGGCGTCTCGGAAGGTGGCGCGCGGATACCTTGGCCGCACGGCGAAAGGAGATCGACAGAGATCGCCCCACCGATCAGTCACGGCCCCGATGAGTTCCGCCCGGTTAGGGAGTCTGTTCCGGTGAGTGTCGTAGGACGCGCATGACCGACGTCGTACGGCGCTGACCGGCCCGAGACACCACGGAGGACACCATGACGCCCACGCCGGACGACCCGACCACCACGCTGCCCGGCCGCCCGCCCGTGGTCGACCAGTCCACCTGGCAGGCCGCCCGTGACGAGCTGCTGGTCCGCGAGAAGGCGCACACACGTGAGGGCGACGCCATCGCCGCGGCCCGTCGTCGGCTGCCGATGGTGGAGTTCGACGGGACCGTGGAGGTCGTCGGAGCCGACGGGCCGGTACCGTTCCTGGAGCTGTTCCAGGGGCGTGACGAGCTCGTGGTCTATCAGCACATGTGGTACGACGGCGCGCCGCACCAGGGGCAGTGCGAGGGCTGCACCACCACGGCCTGGCACCTGAAGGACGCCGTCTATCTCAACGCCCGTGGAGTGTCGTTCGCCGTCCTGACCACGGGGCCCTGGGACGAGGTGGCCGCCTACGTCGAGTTCATGGGCTACACCCAGCCCTGGTACTCGGTGCGCGGCGTGGACGCGCCCGTCGGCGGCGAGATGGGGTACCTCGCCTGCTTCCTGCGCGACGGCGACCGCGCTTTTCTCACTTACTCCACGACCGGCCGTGGCAACGAGCGGGTCAACGGATCCCTCGGCCTGCTCGACATGACGCCCTACGGCCGGGGCGAGGCATGGGAGGACAATCCGGAGGGTTGGCCCGAGGACTGGCCCCAGGGAGGCAGCCCGTGCTGGTCCTGGCGGTCGGACGCGGATGGGAACGCCACCTGGGGCCCGACCAGCCGCCCCGTGCCGCAGTGGACCCGCCCCGGCGCGACCCCCGTCACGACCCTCGGCCGGCACGGCCACCACCATTGACGCGCCCTGACCTGTGGGTTGCTGGGCGAGAGGGCTCCCGCGCCCGCGCGGCCCGGCGGAGCCGCTCGTATCGATCACCCATGCGCCCCCTGAGAGTCTCCTGTGCGTTTCTCAGGAAAATCACAGGTTGCAGAAAGCGTGTTCTCAGAGGACCCAGACAAAGTTTCCAGCATGACCACGACCTCGCCCCAGGGGCGCACCGAACTGCTGAGGCCGGACGGGAGCCCCGTCCGAGTGCTTGTGGTGGACGACGAGCTGTCGATCACCGAACTTCTGTCGATGGCCCTTCGCTATGAGGGCTGGCAGATCCGGAGCGCGGGGGACGGCCAGGGTGCCGTCCAGACCGCGCGTGAGTTCCGGCCCGACGCCGTCGTCCTGGACATGATGCTGCCGGACATGGACGGGCTGACCGTCCTCGGGCGGCTGCGGCGGGATCTGCCGGACGTGCCGGTGCTGTTCCTGACGGCCAAGGACGCCGTGGAGGACCGTATCGCCGGGCTCACCGCGGGCGGGGACGACTACGTCACCAAGCCGTTCAGCCTGGAGGAGGTCGTCGCCCGGCTGCGCGGGCTCATCCGGCGTTCCGGTGCCGCCGACCGGCGGTCGGACTCCGTGCTGGTCGTCGGGGACCTGACGCTCGACGAGGACAGCCACGAGGTCTCGCGGGCCGGGGAGAACATCCACCTCACCGCCACCGAGTTCGAGCTGCTGCGCTTCCTGATGCGCAACCCGCGGCGCGTGCTCAGCAAGGCCCAGATACTCGACCGCGTGTGGTCGTACGACTTCGGCGGGCAGGCCAACGTCGTCGAGCTGTACATCTCCTACCTGCGCCGGAAGATCGACGCCGGTCGTGAGCCGATGATCCACACCCGGCGTGGTGCCGGTTACCTGATCAAGCCCGCGGCGTCATGAGCGGGCGACGACGACCGCGTACGCAGAAGAGACGAGCGGGTCAGCCGCGCACCCTGCGGGCGCGGCTCGTCGTCGCGTCGGTCCTGCTGATCGCCGTGGTCGCCGCGGTGATCGGCACGGTGACCACGCTCGCCCTGCGGTCCCATCTGTACGAGCAGCTGGACAACCGGCTGCGCGAGGTCAGCGGGCGGGCCGCGGAGGGCTTCGGTGTGCCTCCCGGGGGCAACCCCAATACGACGGGCACGACCGAGAAGCCGGACCAGAACTTCACCCTCGATCAGTTCGTCACGCGCGGACCCGACTCGAAGAACATGGTCGCCGCCAAGGTCCAGAAGGGCGTCATCACCGAGGCCAAGGTCAGCGAGAAGTCGTCCGACACCACCGACTTCAGCGGCATGAAGGCCGTCGACCTGACCGAGGCCCAGATCGAAGCGCTCAACGAGGTCACCCAGGACAGAGGAGAGCACACGGTCGAGCTCCCGGGCCTCGGCGACTACCGCGTCACGTACCGAAGCGGCGACAACGGCAGCTACTACGTCGCGATCCCGACCACGGACGCCGACAACACGCTCAGCACCCTCATCCTGATCGAGGCCAGCGTCACCGCCGCCGCCCTGGTGGCCGCCGGCATCGCCGGCACCGTCATAGTCGGCGTCGCCACCCGCCCCCTGCGCCGAGTCGCCGCCACCGCCACCCGCGTCTCCGAACTCCCCCTCCACACCGGCGAGGTCAACCTCAGCGAGCGCGTCCCCGAGTCCGAGACCGACCCGCACACCGAGGTCGGCCGGGTCGGTGCCGCGTTGAACCGGATGCTGGACCACGTCCACGCCGCCCTGCACTCCCGCCAGCAGAGCGAGATGCGGGTGCGGCAGTTCGTGGCCGACGCCAGTCATGAGCTGCGTACGCCTCTCGCCTCCATCCGGGGGTACGCCGAGCTGACCAGACGCGGCAGAGAAGAGGTCGGGCCCGACACCCGGCACGCGCTCGGCCGTATCGAGTCCGAGGCGGGCCGGATGACGCTGCTCGTGGAGGATCTGCTGCTGCTCGCCCGGCTCGACGCCGGACGTCCGCTCCAGTTCGAGCAGACCGACCTGATCCCGCTCGTCGTGGACACCATCAGCGACGCCCGCGCGGCCGGCATGGACCACAACTGGCGCCTCGACCTGCCGGACGAGCCCGCGCTCGTGTCGGCGGACGCGGCCCGGCTGCAACAGGTGCTGGTCAATCTTCTCGGCAATGCCCGCAACCACACCCCACCCGGGACCACGGTCACCGCCCGTGTCCAGCGGCGGGGTCCATGGATGTGCGTGGACGTCGAGGACAACGGCCAGGGCATCCCCGCCGAGCTGCTCCCGCACGTCTTCGAACGGTTCGCGCGCGGCGACTCCTCGCGCTCGCGTGCCTCCGGCTCGACCGGCCTCGGCCTGGCGATCGTGCAGGCCGTGGCGACCGCGCACGGCGGCGCCGTGACCGTCGACAGCGTGCCCGGACGCACCGTCTTCACGGTGCATCTGCCGGCGCTGCCCGCGCAGCCGAGCCCTGAAATGAGCTGGCAACAGCACTCACAGGCACAGCACAGCGTCACCACATCGGTGGAACAGGGCGCCTGACAAAAGTCGGTGTCATGCGAACCGACTCTTCTCCCGGCACCCTGCCGGCGCGGGAGCACCTCCCGGCCGGCGACGCCGGTACGCCTGTCCTGGACGTAGTGATCCCCGTCTACAACGAGGAGAAGGACCTCCAGCCGTGTGTGCTGAGACTGCATGATCACCTCAAGCGCACCTTCCCGTACGCGTTCCGCATCACGATCGCGGACAACGCGTCGACGGACACCACCCCCCAGGTGGCGTCGCGGCTGGAGGCGGAGATACCGGAGGTCAAGTCCTTCCGGCTGGAGCAGAAGGGCCGCGGCCGGGCGCTGCGGACCGTATGGTCCGCCTCGGACTCCCCGGTCCTCGCCTACATGGACGTGGACCTGTCCACCGACCTCAACGCCCTGCTGCCGCTGGTGGCGCCGCTGATCTCCGGTCACTCGGACCTCGCGATCGGCTCCCGGCTGGCCCGCACCTCCCGCGTCGTACGCGGGCCCAAGCGGGAGTTCATCAGCCGCGCCTACAACCTCATCCTGCGCGGCTCGCTCCAGGCCCGCTTCTCCGACGCCCAGTGCGGCTTCAAGGCCATACGGCGCGATGTCGCGCAGGTGCTCCTGCCCCTCGTCGAGGACACCGGCTGGTTCTTCGACACGGAGATGCTGGTGCTCGCCGAGCGCGCGGGGCTGCGCATCCACGAGGTGCCGGTCGACTGGGTCGACGACCCCGACTCCACGGTCCACATCGTGAAGACGGCGACCGACGACCTCAAGGGTGTCTGGCGGGTCGGCAAGGCGCTGGCCGGCGGTTCGCTCCCGCTGGACCGGCTCACCCGCCCCTTCGGCGACGACCCGCGCGACCGCGAGATCAAGGACGTACCCAAGGGCCTGGCCCGCCAGCTCGTCGGCTTCTGTGTCGTCGGCGGCCTGTCGACCCTCTTCTACCTCCTCCTCTACAGCGGCTTCCGGCTCTTCACCGGTTCGCAGATCGCCAACGCGCTCGCCCTGCTGGTCTCCGCGATCGCCAACACGGCGGCCAACCGGCGCCTGACCTTCGGGGTGCGCGGCCGTAGCGGCGCCGTACGGCACCAGGCGCAGGGCCTGGTCGTCTTCGGTATCGGCCTCGCCCTGACCAGCGGCTCGCTCGCCGCCCTGAACGCGGCCAGCAGCGACCCCGCGCACTCCACCGAACTGGCCGTCCTCATCGCCGCCAACCTCGCCGCGACGGTGCTGCGCTTCCTGCTCTTCCGGGCGTGGGTGTTCCCGGACCACGGCGACGGCGACTCCGGCTCGACGGTGGTCGCCTCGCACCACCCGTCCCACGCCCCGGCCCCCCACGCGTCCTCGCGGACCTACTCCACGGTCTCCGCCGCGCCCTCCGGCCACCACGGCCCGCTCCCGCAGCGCCCGGTGGCACAGCGCGCGCCCCAGTACACGTACGAAACCGCTCAGTTCCGCGCCGGTGAAGCCGCGGACGGCACCTGGCGGGACGCCACCATGCAGCTGCAGCCGGTGCGCCCGCACGACACCGACTCGAGGGACTCCCGATGACGACCCACTACGACCAGACCGCGCAGGACAGAGAGGCGAAACCCGACACCTGGGACCGCCCGCCGACACCCCCACCCGCCGCTCCGGTTCCCGACGCCGGTGAACCCAGGCAGCCCTTCGTACGGCGGCTGTGGCGCGGACGCTTCGAGGACCCGCGCTGGGCCCGCCCGGCCTTCCTCGGCCTCCTCCTCACCACGCTCCTGCTCTACCTCTACAACCTGAGCGCCTCCGGCTACGCCAACTCCTTCTACTCGGCGGCCGTCCAGGCCGGCAGCCAGTCCTGGAAGGCCTTCTTCTTCGGCTCGCTGGACGCGGCCAACGCCATCACCGTCGACAAGCCCCCGGCTTCCCTGTGGCCGATGGCCCTGTCGGTGCGGCTGTTCGGCCTGCACTCGTGGGCGATCCTCCTGCCCGAGGTCCTGATGGGCGTCGGCACGGTCGCCGTCGTATACGCCTCCGTACGCCGCCGGTTCAGCCCCGCGGCCGGTCTGATCGCGGGCGCGGTGCTCGCGCTCACCCCCGTCGTGGCGCTGATGTTCCGGTTCAACAACCCGGACGCGATGCTGGCCCTGCTGATGGCCGTGGCCTGCTACTTCGTCATCCGGGGCCTGGAGGACGGCCGTACCAAGTGGCTCGTGTGGGCCGGTGTCGCGATCGGCTTCGCCTTCCTCGCCAAGACCCTGCAGGCCTTCCTGATCCTGCCGCCGCTCGCCCTCGTCCACGGCGTCTGCGCCCCGGGGTCGGTGAAGAAGAGGATCGGTCAGCTCGCCGCCGGCCTCGCCGCGATCGTCGTCTCCGGCGGCTGGTGGGTCGCGATCGTCGAGCTGTGGCCCGCCTCCTCCCGCCCGTACATCGGCGGCTCGCAGAACAACTCCTTCCTTGAGCTGACCTTCGGCTACAACGGCCTCGGCCGGCTCAACGGCGAGGAGACGGGGAGCGTCGGTGGTGGCGGCGGTGGCGGCGGCAACTGGGGCGAGACCGGCTGGGACCGCCTGTTCAGCTCCAGCATCGGCGGCCAGATCTCCTGGCTGATCCCGGCCGCGCTGATCCTGCTGATCGCGGGCCTGGTGGCCACGCTCCCCCACTCTCGAATGCGCTCGAGCGGGGGGACCCCCATGGCCCGCCGTACGTCGGTGACGCGCGGTTCGTTCCTGGTGTGGGGCGGCGCGCTGATCACGACCATGCTGGTCTTCAGCTACATGCAGGGCATCTTCCACGAGTACTACACCGTGGCCCTCGCCCCCTACATCGCCCCGCTGATCGGCATGGGCGCGGCGCTGCTCTGGGAGAAGCGCGACAAGATGTGGGCGTCGCTGTCCCTGGCTGCCGCGATGACGGCCACCGCGGTCTGGGGCTACGTGCTGCTCAACCGCTCCTCCGACTACCTGCCCTGGCTGAAGTGGGTCGTACTGGTCGGCGGTCTGGTCGCCGCGCTGGGGCTGATCTTCGCCTCGAAGCTGGGACGTCGACTGATCATGGGCGTCGTCGGCCTGGGCCTCACCGCCGCACTGGCCGGTCCGGCCGCGTACACCCTCACCACGCTGAACGAGGGCCACACCGGCTCGATCGTCACCGCGGGCCCCGCGGTCTCGGGCGGCCGTGGCGGCCCGGGTGGCGGTGGCGGCATGGGCGGCGGTCCCGGTGGGGGCGGCATGCCCGGCCAGAACCAGCAGAACGGCAACGGCAACACCCAGGGCCAGAACCAGCAGAACGGCAACGGCTTCCCCGGCGGCGGCAACGGCGGCTTCGGCGGCGGCATGCCCGGCCAGAACAGCCGGCAGGGCCAGCAGAACGGCAACGGCTCCACCCAGAACCAGCAGGGCGGCATGCCCGGCGGTGGCCGGACGGGCGAAGGCGGCATGGGCGGCGGTGGCGGCATGGGCGGTCTGCTCAACGGCGCCAGCGTCAGCGACGAGGCCAAGAAGCTGCTGGAGACCGACGCCGACGACTACACCTGGGCCGCCGCGGCCATCGGCGCCCAGAACGCCGCGAGCTACCAGCTCTCCACCGGCGCCCCGGTCATGGCGATCGGCGGCTTCAACGGCACCGACCCGTCCCCGACGCTGGCGCAGTTCAAGGAGTACGTGGCGGACGGCAAGATCCACTACTTCATCTCCAGCGGCTCCGGCGGCGGCATGGGCGGCAGCAGCAGCGGTACGTCCTCGCAGATCAGCTCGTGGGTCGAGGCCAACTTCAAGAAGGTGACGGTCGGTTCGGCCACCTTCTACGACCTCACGCAGAAGGCGAGCAGCTGACGTAGGCCTGGAGGCTGGACGAGGAAGGGCGGCGACCGCTTGGTCGCCGCCCTTCCGGCTGTCCCGGCCCGGCCCCGCTGTCCACGGCCGGAAAGCGCGTTGTACAGCGTATGGGAACTGTTCTACGGTGTACGGCATGACCGCTCCCGCCTCCGTCACCGTCTCCCAGGGCCATCCCCAGCGCTGGCTGATACTCGGCGTCATCTGTCTCGCCCAGCTCACCGTGCTGCTCGACAACACGATCCTGAACGTGGCGATCCCCTCGCTGACCAGCGAACTCGGCGCCGCCACCTCGGACATCCAGTGGATGATCAACGCGTACTCGCTGGTGCAGTCGGGACTCCTGCTCACCGCGGGCAGCGCGGCCGACCGCTACGGCCGCAAGAAGATGCTGGCCGCCGGACTGGTGCTGTTCGGCGTGGGCTCGCTGGTGGCGGGCCTCGCGGAGTCCAGCGGCCAGCTGATCGCGGCGCGGGCCGGGATGGGCGTCGGCGGGGCCTTGCTGATGACCACCACGCTCGCCGTGGCCATGCAGATCTTCTCGCCCGAGGAGCAGCCGAAGGCGATCGGCATCTGGGCGGCGGTCAACTCGCTGGGCTTCGCGGCCGGCCCTCTCCTCGGCGGCTTCATGCTGAACCACTTCTGGTGGGGCGCGATCTTCCTCATCAACCTGCCGGTCGCCGCGCTCGCCCTGGTCGCGGTCGTGATCCTGGTCCCCGAGTCGAAGGCTGTGCCTTCCCGGGGGACAACCCCCGGACCCCCGGTGCAGGGCGACCGCCCCGACCTGCTCGGCGCCCTGCTCTCCACGATCGGGATGTCCTCCCTGGTCTTCGCGATCATCTCCGGACCCGAGCACGGCTGGACGTCCGGCCGGGTGCTGGCGTCGGCGGCCGTCGCGGTCGTGGTGCTGGGCGGCTTCGCGTACTGGGAGAGCCGGATCCCGTATCCCATGCTCGACATGCACTTCTTCACGAACCGCCGTTTCACGGGAGCGGTGGCCGGGGCGGTGCTGATCACCTTCGGGATGGGCGGATCGCTCTTCCTGCTCACCCAGCACATGCAGTTCGTGCTCGGCTACGGCCCGCTGGAGGCGGGGCTGCGCACGGCGCCGCTCGCGTTGATGATCGTGGCCCTGAACTTCACCGGTCTGTCGGCCAAGTGGTCGGGCAGACTCGGGACCCCCGTCTCCATAGGGCTGGGCATGACGGCGATGTCCGCCGGCCTCGTCTCGATCGCGACGCTCACCGAGCACGGGTACCCGGGCACGCTGCTGGGCCTGGTGCTGATCGGCGCGGGCGCCGCGATCGCCAGCCCGGCCATGGCACACGCGATCATGAGCTCGATTCCGCCGGAGAAGGCCGGGGTCGGCGCGGGCATCAACGGCACGGTGACGGAGTTCGGGCAGGGACTGGGCGTCGCGGTGCTCGGGGCCGTACTCAACTCGCGGTTCGCGGCGTTGATTTCGGTGGCGGCGGTGTCTCTGCCTGCGGCGTTGGCGGAGGCGGGGTCGGACGCGGAACGGGCGCGGATCACGGAGGCTTTCGCCTCCGGGCTGGAGACCAGTCAGTTGGTGGGGGCGGGGGCGGTTCTGGCCGGAGGGCTGGTCGCGGCCGCGTTGTTGCGGCGGGCGGAGAGGGCGGACGAGCCCGCGATGGCAGCCTGAGGGCGGCGGGGCAAAGGCCCCGCCGCCCTCAGGCTGCTCAGATCCAGCCGCGTTCCCGGGCCAGGAGGGCGGCCTGGAAACGGTTGGAGGCGCCCAGGCGGCGCATGAGGCCCGCGACGTGTTTGCGGTAGGTGCGCACCGCTATGCCCAGGTCGCGGGCGCCGATCTCGTCCTTGTCCGCCCGGCACAGGGACTGGAGGATCTTGTACTCCAGGCCGCTGAGGCCCTGGTCGTCCGTGAGTTCGGTGCTCTCCTCCAACGGGAACTCCTGGGCCTGGACCCACATGCGTTCGAACAGGGAGAGCAGAGCGGCGACCAGCCCCGGTTCCCGGGTCAGGACGGCACCCCGCGCGGTGTCGAACGGGTCGATGGGGGTCAGCGCCGCGGACCGGTCGCAGATGATCATGCGTTCCAGAGGGGTGTGAGAGATACGGATCTCGGCACCCTTCGAGGTCAGTTCGCGGGCGTACCGCAAGGTGGTCGAGCAGTCCAGGGCCGCCTCGCCCAGCAGCGTGCGCATGTGCACACCTCTGCGCAGGATGCGTTCGTCGAGGGGGCGTGCGTGCGCGATTCCCTCTTCCGAGATCACGCCCTTCGGGTTCGTGGTCAGGGACTCGGTCCAGGTGAAGAACGTCAGTTCGTCGATGGCGGCACGCACCGCCTCCAGCCCCTCGATATGCCGAATGGTTTCGCCGGGCGTCATGAGCTGACCGGTACCGTGGGCCTCCTGCTCGGCCATCAGGGAGGCAACGACACCGCTCGCCGCCACGGCCTCCTCCACTTCGTGCCGCAGCCGTTCGGTCTCCGCCGTGATCAGGCCCTCCACCGCCTTGGCCGGGGAAACGGGACGGAGCAGGCCGCCCGCCGTCTCCCGCACCAGGCCGAGCTCGGTCAGCCGCTTGCACACCTCATCCACGTCGCGGCCCTCGGCCGCCGGATGGGCGGCGAGATCCCTTCGGTCGAGCCGGCCCCTGCGCAGCAGCAGGCGGTAGAGCTCCTCGTCCCCCACCGCCACTCCCAGCAGCTCTAGGCCGGCCTTGGACTCGGCTGCCTCCCACGGCATGGTGTCCTCCCCCGTTCTCGCGTGACGGCTGTGTCACGTGTATGGACAACTGCGTCGACCGCTGGTCGGACGACCGACGGATCTCAGCCTAAGGGGAGCGTTCCGGTCTGCACCGGTCCGCGCATACGGCCGAGGCCGTCCGGCCCGTACGCATGCCTTTGAGCCACAAGTGGTACCCGCGGATGCAGGAACATGTACGCACCTGCGCTCGATCTCGTGCCCCGGCGGCAGCAAAGTGGACTCCGCAAGCTCACAAGGCATCGCGAAACACAGGGGGAAACTCATGATCCGTCCGGCCCGCACATCCAGAACTGCCAGGTGCGTCCGGGGCGGCGCCGGCTCTCTGGTCGGCGCCGTACTCCTCACCCTCGCCGGAGTCTGCGCCGGGACCGGCACGAGCACGGCACATGCGGAGGCGCATCACACCTGGCCCGCCGCCTTCGCGGACGGCAACGTCCCGGACCGTCTTCTCACAGACGTGGGCACGGCCGTCCGCGGGGTGACCGAAGCGGTGGCCCCCGATGGCGATTTCCACGACTGGGGATGACGAGAGGCCAGCGGGCCGGTGGGACCGTGGTCCGCCGCGGTCCCACCGATGCGCCGTCCCGCCCCGACCTCTTCGAGGAATTCCATGTCATTTCGCCATCGCGTGACGATTCGCGCGACCGCCGACGCCTCAGCGGCCGGAGCGGCCCCGGAGGCCGCAGCCGTACGGCTCGTCTCCCTGCTCCCCGCGACCTGGGAGGTATCCGGCATCCACTGCTCCGAGGGCACTGCGGCGCTGTCGCTGCTGCTGCCGGGCGACGTCACCCCGCAGGACGCCACAGCGAGGATCGCCGACGTGCTGGGGCATCCGGCGTTCAGGGGCTGGATCAGGTCCGACAGCGGCTGAGGCCATGACCACGGCACCGGCGAGAAGGCGCGGTATGACGCGGTATGACGCGGTATGACGGGACGTACGTACGACGGCGCGAGAGACGCTGCAGCAGACGCTTGAAACGTTGCAGACGACGAGGGACACGGGGGAGACACGGACATGCTCTTCAGAGTGCTCGGTCCGGTTCAGATCCGGGCGAACGTTCAGATACGGTCGAAAAAGCCGGTCCCTGGGGACGGGCACGAGGACAGACGCACCGACAGGCATCTCGAGATCCGCTCACCCGTCCGGCGCGCCGTGCTCACCGCCCTTCTGCTGCGGGGCGGCCGACCGGTGGGGACCGATGAACTGACCGATCTGCTGTGGGACGAACCGCCCGCCTCGGCCACGGCGAACATCCGCAGCCATCTCACCGGACTGCGCCGCGACCTGGAGTCGGCCGACTCCGGCCTGAGCAGCCGACTCACCACCTATCGCGGATGCCAGAGCGGCTACGCCCTCCAGGTGTCCCCCGACGAGGTCGACGTGTCCCGGTTCACCCTGGCCGCACGGCACGGGCGTGCCCTGCTCAGACGCGGCGAGGCCGAGGTCGCCGTGGACGTGCTGGAGGACGCCCTGTCCCTGTGGCGCGGCTCGCTGGGGCAGGACCCGCCGCGCACCCGGTGGTTCGACGCCCACATCGCCGGCCTGGACAACGCGCGCTACGACGCCTGCCAGGACCTCTTCACCGCGTGCATCCTCACCGACCGGACGGACATGCTCGCCTACCGGATCGAGGCCACCCTCGCCGAGGCTCCGTACCGTCAGCGCCTGTGGGAGCTGCTGACCGCGGTGCACTGTGTGCACGGGGATGCCGTCGGCGCCCTGAACGTCATCGACCGGTGCCGGGTACTGTTCGCGGACGATCTCGGGCTCGACCTGCCGCCGGGCATCGAGGCGCTGCGTGCCGCAGCCCTGAGCTGGGACCGGGAGAAGGCCCGTCGCCTCGTCTCCGACTCCGCGCTTCTCGCCGAGCCCCGCCCGGTGGCGGCGTACCCGTGACAGTCCCTTGAAGAACTCGAAGAACGAGAAGAACACGAAGCGCCTGGACATGGTGAACGACACGAACAGCCGGGAGCGCCGCTCCCGCTCCGGGATCCGGCTACGGCTCACCGGCCTCGCCCTGATGGAACTGGTCAACATCCCGCTCCAGGCGGCCATCTGGTTCGCCGTCATCGGTGTGCCGGTGACGGCCGGCAACGCCCTGGGGTTCGCGCTGTGCGCCGTCCTCCTCGTGGAGGGCGCCGCCTACTGGATGGCCAAGCTGCGCCAACTCGCCACGGGCAGCGCAGTGTTGCCGGGCGCGCGGGCCTTCGCCGCCGCCCGCTGGATCAACGTGCCGTTGCTGGCTGCCGGAGTGCTGCTCACGGCCTGGTACGCGAGCGGCACACCGGGCAGCGTGCCCGGTGTGCTCTTCGCGCTCTTCGCCGTGCTGGAGCATGTGAACTACTTCCACACCCAGCTGATGTACGACACCCGGGAGGACCGGCGCTACCGCCGCGAGCACGGTCTGCGCCGCGCGCACCTGGCCCGTGACCTGGCCCGCGCGGCACAGCTCAGGCGTCGCGCCGCCGGAGTGCGAGGTACCCCGCCGCCACGGACGCGGCGGTCCACGCCATGAGGACGGCCATGCCGGTCCACGCGTTGAGGACGGTGGTGTCCGGCGGCTCCCGCAGCAGGACGAGCCCGCCCGCCACGTCGGGCAGGAACTGCGCCGCGGTCCGCACGCCGGGCAGGTTGCTGAGGATCGTCGACAGCATGGAGAACAGCGGCAGCAGGATGCTGAGGGTGACCGCCGGGCTGCGCAGCACCGTCGCGAGGCCCATGGCGAAGACGCTCAGCAGTGTGGTGTAGAGCACCGCGCCGATCAGCGCACGCAGCACGCCGTCGTCGGTGAGCGCCACCCGTCCCGGACCGCCCAGCAGGGCCTGCGTGGCGGCGAAACCGGCGGCCACCACCGGCACGGACACCGCACCGGCCGTCAGCGCGCCGGTGAGCAGCTTCGCCGCGTAGAAGACCCCGCGCCGGGGAACCGCCGCGAAGGAGCCGCGGATCGTCCCGGAGGTGAACTCGCCGCTCACGGCCAGCACACCGAAGACCACCAGCGCCATCATCCCGAGCTGAAGCCCACTGAACCCGTAGGCCAGGGCGTCGAACTCCGCCCTGCGCCGCGCGTCCATGTCCGCGTAACTGCCGCGCAGGGCGTAGCCGGTGAGGAGAGCGACCGTCACGGTCAGGGCCGCGAAGAGGGCCAGGCTCCACCACGTCGAGCGCAGGGTGCGCAGCTTGACCCACTCGAAGGCCATCGCCGCCCGGAGCTGTCCCGCTCGCGGCCGGGTCTGGGTACGGACCTCAGGGCCCGCCTGCGCCATCACCGCGTCCGCCATGTCACCGCACCTCCTGCCGTGCGCCCCGCACATCCGTTGCGGGGTGGTCGGCCCGGAACTCCACCGAGCCCGCTGTCAGTTGCATGAAGGCCTCCTCCAGGGACGCCGACCGGGCGCCGATCTCGTACACGGTCAGCCGGTTCTGGGCCGCCAGGTCGCCCACTCGCTCCGGTGTCGCGCCGGTGGCTTCCAGGACGCCGTCGGGGCCGTCGAGGACGCTGACGCCGTCGGCGGCGAGAACATCGCGCATCCGCTCCGGCTCCGGCGTACGGATCAGCACGTACGAGCGGGCGTACCGGCCGATGAAGTCGTCGACGGAGGTGTCGGCCAGCAGCCGTCCCTGCCCGATCACGATGAGGTGGTCCGCGGTCAGGGCCATCTCGCTCATCAGATGGCTGGAGACGAAGACCGTGCGGCCCTCACCCGCCAGTCGCTTCATCAACGCGCGGATCCACAGGACCCCTTCGGGGTCGAGGCCGTTGACCGGCTCGTCGAGCAGCAGCACGTCGGGGTCGCCCAGCAGGGCCGCCGCCACGCCGAGCCGCTGAGCCATGCCCAGCGAGAAGCCTCCGGCCCGTCGGCGGGCGACCTCGGTGAGTCCGACGGTCTCGAGCACCTCGCCGACCCGCCGCTCCGGGATGTCATTGCTCCGGGCCAGGCCGAGCAGGTGCCCGTATGCCGACCGTCCGCCGTGCACGGCCTGGGCGTCCAGCAGCGCTCCGACCTTGGTCAGGGGGCGGGGCCAGGCGTCGTAGGGCCGGCCGTCGATGAGCACACGGCCGGACGTCGGCCGGTCCAGGCCGATCACGGCGCGCATCGTCGTGCTCTTTCCCGCCCCGTTCGGTCCGAGGAAGCCGGTCACCCGGCCCGGTTCGACGCGGAAGGTCAGGTCGTTCACGGCCGCTGTCCTGCCGTGGTGCTTGGTGAGGTTCTGTACATCGATCACGGCTCGTGCGTTCTCCTCGTGGGGTGTTGTGCGGTGGCCGGGACTGTGTGTGGGGGGTCCACGGCACGTCTCCAGCGCGGCCCGTGCTGCGGGCTGTCCTCGATGACGAGGCCGGACTGGTTGAGCTGGTCACGGATGGCGTCCGCGGTGGCCCAGTCCTTGCGGGAGCGGGCCGCCTCGCGCTGGTCGAGGACCATGCGGACCAGGGTGTCGACGACGCCGTGCAGATCGTCGCCGCGGTCCATCTCGCCGGCCCAGTGCGCGTCGAGCGGGTCCAGGCCGAGGACGCCGAGCATGGCCCGCACCTCGGCCAGGCGCGCCACGGCCGCTTCCTTGTCGTCGGCGGCCAGGGCACTGTTGCCCTGCCGGACCGTGGTGTGCACGATCGCCAGCGCCTGCGGGACGCCCAGGTCGTCGTCCATCGCCTCGGCGAACGCGGGCGGCACCTCGGGGGACGGCTCGACGACGCCGGCCTTCTCCACCACGCGCTGGACGAAGCCCTCGATGCGCGCGAACGCCGACTCGGCCTCGCGCAGGGCTTCCTCGCTGTACTCGATCGTGGAGCGGTAATGCGGAGTGCCCAGGTAGTAGCGCAGGACGATGGGGCGCCACCGCTTGACCATCTCGGACACGAGCACGCTGTTGCCGAGCGACTTCGACATCTTCTCGCCGCTCATGGTGACCCAGGCGTTGTGCACCCAGTACCGGGCGAACTCGTCACCGTAGGCCTTGGCCTGGGCGATCTCGTTCTCGTGGTGCGGGAAGATCAGGTCGAGTCCGCCGCCGTGGATGTCGAAGGCGGAGCCCAGGTACTTGTGCGCCATGGCCGAGCACTCCAGGTGCCAGCCGGGGCGCCCGCGTCCCCACGGCGTCTCCCAGTCGGGCTCGCCGGGCTTGGCGGCCTTCCACATCGCGAAGTCACGCGGGTCCCGCTTGCCGGTGATGCCCTCCTCGGCGGGCTGCCGCATCTCGTCGAGGTCCTGCCGGGACAGCTCCAGGTAGGAGGGCCAGGAGCGGACGTCGAAGTAGACGCTGCCGTCCGCCTCGTAGGCGTGTCCACGCTCGATGAGACCGCGCATCATCTCGACCATCTCGGTGATGTGGCCGGTGGCGCGCGGCTCGTAGGTCGGCGGCAGGCAGCCGAGGGCGGTGTAGCCGTCGGTGAAGGCGCGCTCGTTCTCGTAGCCGATGGACCACCAGGGGCGGTTCTGCTGCTCCGCCTTCCAGATGATCTTGTCGTCGATGTCCGTGACGTTCCGGATGAACGTCACCTCATAGCCGCGGTACGCGAACCAGCGGCGCATGATGTCGAAATTGAGACCAGAGCGGATGTGCCCGATGTGCGGCGCGGCCTGCACGGTGGCGCCACAGAGGTAGATCGAGACACAGCCCGGCGTGAGCGGGGTGAAGTCACGGATCTGCCGGGCGCTGGTGTCGTACAGACGAACAGTCATGACCGTGGGCCCCCTTCCGGCGCCGCGTCGAGGATGGCCAGCAGGTCCTGGGCCGCGGCGCGCGGGCCGAGGGTGTTGCCGACCCCGGAGGCGTTGAGGACGACCTCGTCGACGCCGAGCGCGCGGTACTGGGCGAGTCGTTCGTGGATCTCCTGGGGCGTTCCGTAGAGGAAGGCACCGCCGTCCACGAGTTTCACCGCGTCGGTGGGATCGCCGTCGCCGGTCACCGCGATGCCCGCGCGCCGCAGTGCCGCCTGGTAGTGCGGGAACTGGATGTGCGCGCCGCAGGCGGCGTTCACCAGGTCGGACACCTTGCGGCCGGGAGCGGCGAGGGCCACGGGGACGACGGCTGTGACCTTCACCGGCTCGGGCAGGGTGCGCTCCTTGGCCCCGTGCAGGGCGGGCAGCAGCACCTCGTCGAGGTACGCGGCCGGCGCCATCCAGGTGATCGCCACGTCCGCCACCTCACCGGCGAGCTCGGCCATCTTCTCCCGGAGCACACCGAGGCCGATCGACACCGGCGGGCGGTGATAGTCGACCAGCTTCGCCCGTACCCGGAAGTGGTCGCCGGGGACGTCCGCGATCTGCCCGTCGAGCAGGGCGCGCACGATGCCGATGTACTCGCGGCACGCGCCGAGCTGGCTCGCGTACGGCTTTCCGAGGGCGCCCGCCTGCGCGGCGAGCGAGCCGGGGCCGAAGCCCGCGACGACGTCCTGTCCGGTGGCCAGCGCCACGGACCTGGCCTCGATGGCCGCCTGGTACGGGGAGCGGTACGGCATCAGGGAGACGCCGAAGCCGCAGGGCACCCGGATGCCGGCGCCCGCGAGCCAGCCGGCCACCTGGTGGCTGTCGAGGAGCATGCCCTGCCCCTGCCACAGCCGCGCGGCCCCGGCCCACTTCACCAGGTTCGCGAAGGGGATCACCTGCTCGGGCCGGGAGGCGCCGATGGGCAGGAGTATGGAGTGCCGCACCGGGATCAGTCCTTTCCGCGCGGGTCGCTGGTGAACGCCACCGGCACGCCCCACCCGGCACCGGCACCGGCCGTCGTGGCGTGGTGCAGCAGCAGGTCCGTGTGGCCCACACCGGCCCAGCCGAGCATGTAGCCGAGCAGGGAGCTGCGTCCCGCGACACCGGTGCAGAAGCCGTACCGGCGCGCGTGCCGCAGGACCCGCTCCTGGTAGGCGCGCGCCCGGTCCACCAGCGACGGGTCGTCCAGGATGCGGGCGGTGGCGATCAGGGACTGGACGACGCCGCTGCTGCCGTGGCAGACGGACAGGTCGACGGCGCGTCCCTCGGGGAGCCGGGTCGCCTCGTCCACCAGGGCCGTCAGGCGGGCCCCGGACAGCAGGTCGGCGCGCCCGGCCGTGGTCAGGATCTCCGCCGCGGACAGCAGCAGCCCCGCGGCGCCCTTGCACCAGCCGGGCAAGGTGGGCTGTTCGGCCTCGCCGATGCGCCGGGTGAGCCATTCGGCGGACTGGGCCGCGAGGCGGGTGTCGCCCAGCACGCGGCCGATGCGGGAGGCGGCCCAGCGCAGGCCGAGCTCGCCGTGGGCGACGTCGTACCAGGCGGCGGTGCGGGGGGTCGCCAGGTGGTCGAGGGTGTGGTCGCGCAGCCGGGTGAGGTACTTGTCGCCGTCGCCGTCCGCCGAGAGTTCGCCTCGCTCCATGCGCGACAGCAGCACCATGAGCGGGCCGGCGGGGCCGTTGCCCAGGTCGGTGTCGAGGGTGCCCGCTGCGGCCCGTTCGGCGATCCGGTCCAGAGTCTGGGCCGACCAGTCGGCGTCCGTCCGGTCCGACCGTGCGAGCAGCAGCGAGGAGGCGCCGGTGAACACCGACTCGGGGGTCTGCATCAGGCCCTCGCCGTATGCGGCGAGCAGCGTGCTCAGGCCCCGGTCGGCCGCGCGGGCGACCTCGTGCAGGCCGTCGTCGAGGCGGGCGGCGGCCCGCAGGAACGTGACGATGCCGCCGGAGTCGTGGAAGGAGACGTAGTGGCCGGGGGTGAGGGTGGTGGTGCCCCGGTCGGGTCCGATGCCGCACACCCAGCCGAGCTCCGGGCCGTCGGGGGTGTCGTGGGACACGCCGACGTCTGCGATGCCGCGGGCGATGCCGCGCCACCAGGTGCCCGGACCGGGCGCGTCACGCAGGGCCGGTGCGAACACGCCGGTCGCGGAGAGCCCGGCGGGGGAGGCCTCGTCGTGCAGTTCGGCGAAGCACTCCTCCAGCAGGAAGTGGTGGTAGGCGTCGGAGCGGCGGGCGTTGAGGGTGACCCCGCGCCGCGCGTTGTCCAGCGGCGAGGTCCGATAGACGTCCGGGAAGCGGGCGGTGAGGGTGGCCAGCTCGGTGGAGTCGCCGCGGGAGATGAAGTACGGGACGTTCCCGGTGCGCAGTGACGCGCGCTCCTCGTCGGCCACGAACGCGGCGCCCCGCGTGGACAGGTAGTCCGGGAACCTGCCCAGCAGGCCGAACAGCCGCTCCTCGTCCTCGGGCCGGCCCAGGTACTTCGGGTGGGTCGAGGCGTCGATGAACCTGCCGTAGACCATGGTCGAGCGCACCAGGAAGCGCACCGGCATGTCCGGGTAGCTGTCGAGAACCTTGCTGATCGTGTCCGAGCGGACGAAGGCGAGGGCGTCGGTGCTGCCCGCCAGGATGTCGGGGAAGTGGTCCGTCGCCGACAGGGCCGTGTCGCCGATCCGGGGCACGTTGCCGCCGTGGCGGTAGGTGAACGGCTCGCGGCCGACGGATATCCGGTCGGTGCCGTTGTCCCGGATCACCGAGCGGGTCATGCTCGACGGCTGCTCGTCGGCGATGCCGACGCCCGCCATCAGGACGTCGATGGGTGAGGTCGGGTTCACCATCGGCACGAGCATGGTCGAGGCGGCCGACAGCTTCATCTGATTCAGCAGGACGTGCGGCAGCGAGTCGTTGTCGACGCCGGCGTCGGGCCGGACCATGGTCTCGGTGTCGATGACGCACGGGTGCTCGCCGCAGGCCAGCAGGTTCTCGTCGTGCAGGTCCGAGGCGCCGATCGCGCCGAAGATCGTGCACAGGGCGCCGAACCGGTAGAAGTACCGGGCCGCCTGGTCCGCGCCCGACATGGGCTCGGGGCGCACGAACTGCTGCCAGCCATGGGAGCCGACGGTCACGGACGTGGGCAGGCAGTCGCGCAGCGAGTGCTTCAGGTGCGGCTCGGCGGCGGCGTACAGATCGCGCACGAAGGCGTCGGCGACCAGGGCGCGCGGCTTGTAGACCAGCCGCGTGCCGTCGGACAGGCTGACCCCGACCACTTGGCGGTTGCCGTTGTGCAGGTCGGACCCGGTGAGGAACAGCCCGGTCAGGCGCGGGAGCGGACCTGCCGTCGGGTCCGGCAGCAGGCCCGCGGCGGTGAGCGCCGCGCGGTCGGTGCCGAACGCGGTGAACAACTCCTCGTACGCGTCGAGGGAGTTGGCGAGCATCGTGTCCAGACGCTCGCGCAGCACCGGGTAGGTGTCGAGGACACGTCGGCATACGGCGGGGTCCTCCAGGTGCCGGCCGAAGCGTCCGAGCGCCTCGTCGCTGTCGGCGCTCATCGGCAGCCCGCGCTCCTCGCGGAACGCGTGGAACTCACCGATCAGCGCGCGGAACGCCTGGGACTCCACCGTGCCGATCAGTCCCTCCCAGACCTGGTCGAGCACCGTGTCGAGGTGCTCCGGACCCGTCAGCGGGGCGATCAGGTCGCGCAGCGCGGACTCCACGCCGCGGCGCGGGGAGAGATGGCGGTAGAAGGGCAGGAAGGCGGGGATCGCCACATGCGGCTGGGTCATGCCCGCTCCCCTCCCGCCAGGGAGGCGACGGCCAGGGCGTCGTCGCGCGGTCCGCTCTCCGCTCCGGTCTCCCGGTCGGCCCCGTGGCCCGGCTCCGGCTTCTCCGCGTACAGGTCCGCGTACACAGACCCTCCGTTCAACAGCTCGGTGTGGCTTCCGTGTTCGACGATCCGGCCGTCGTCGAAGACGTAGATGTGGTCCGCCGACCGGATCGTCGCCAGGCGGTGGGCGATGATGATCTGGGTCGCGCCGATGTCCTCGATGAGGTCGGCGACCCGGCGTTCGTTGACGGTGTCCAGGGAGGCGGTCGCCTCGTCGAGGACGAGGATCGAGGGCCGCTGGAGCAGCGCGCGGACGATCGCGAGCCGCTGGCGCTGTCCGCCGGAGAAGTTCGCCCCCAACTCGGACACCAGGGTCTTGAGCCCCATCGGCAGGTCGTTCAGGAAGTCGAGGATGCCGACGCTCGCGCAGTACTCGCGTACCGTCTCCTCCGGGATGTCCTGACCCATCGTCAGGTTCTCCAGGATGGTGCGGTTGTGCAGATGCACTTCCTGGGGGATGTAGCCGATGGTCCGCCGCAGCGCGTCGCGGTCGTACTCGGACGCGTCACGGCCGCCGAACCGCACCGTGCCCACAGTCGGTTCGTACAGTCCGCAGATGACCCGTCCGAGCGTGCTCTTGCCCGAGCCGGAGGCGCCGACGAGCGCGACCCGCGCGCCGGCCGGGATGTCCATCGACACGTCCCGCACGACGAAGTCGCTGTGCCTGGTGTACTGGAAGCTGACGCCGTGCAGGCTGATCGACGTGGCGGGGAGCTCCTTCAGCGGCCCGCCGGCCGGCTCCGGCGGCGTCCTCGTGATGTCGTTCAGCCGCGCCATGTAACGCGACGCCTCGCTGAACTCGGTGTACGTCTGGAAGACCGAGGTCGACAGCGCGAAGTACGTGCCCGCCACCGCCTGAACGGCGATGGCACCGCCCAGGGAGATCTGCCCGCGGCCGACGAAGTACAGGCTGCACAGCAGCAGCACGACCGGGCCGAACATCTGCGTGGCGGTGGCGACCCCCGCGATCCGGCCCTGCTGGAGCCGCATCCGGGCCTTCATCGCCTCCAGCGAGGAGCCGTACACCTTGCTCCAGCTCTCGACGAACTCGTCAGCGTAGCCGCCCATCTTGATCGTCGGGATCGACACGATGGCGTCCAGCTGGGTGGACTGGCTCCTGCTGAGCTGGCTCAGCTCCGCGTCGACGGTCTCCAGCACACGGACGCGTGTCTTGACGAGGTAGGCCGCGTTCAGACCGAACAGCGCCAGCGCGATCAGGGCCAGCCGCCACTCGACGACGAACAGGTACCCGGTCACACACAGCAGGGTGCCGACGTCCAGCACGCCCTGCGCCACGCGTGAGGACAGCAGGTCCCGGATCGCGTTCACGCTGTTGAGCCGGAAGAGCAGCTCGCCGGGCTGGCGCGTGGTGAAGAACTTGTACGGCAGCGAGAGCAGCCTGGTGAACGTGTGCGTCATCAGGTGCCGGCCCAGCAGGGCGACCACCGATGACAGCACGGCCACCCGGACGAGCTGCAGCAGGAAGTACCCGGCCGCCACGCCCCCGATGATCAGCAGGACCAGTAGGAGGTCGGTCAGGCCCTGCCAGCGCGCGTACCGGTCCACCGCCCACTCGGTGAGCATGGGGATGCCCAGCACCGCCGCGTAGCCGCCGAGGGAGAGCAGCGCCACCAGCGCGATGCGTTTGCGGGAGCCCTGCGCGAACAGCGGCATCGCCCGCCAGTCGGCGAGCGGACTGCGGCGGCTGCGTTCGAAGTCCGGTCCCACTTCCGCGGTCAGTACGACACCGCTGTAACCGGCTTCCAGCTCCGCGCGGGTCAGTCGGCGCCGCCCCACGGCCGGGTCCATCACGACCGCGTGGCGGCCGTCGAACCGCTCCAGTACGACGAAGTGGTAGTCCTCCCAGTAGAGGATGACCGGCGCGGTGAAGTGCTCCAGCGCCTCGACGCCCTTGGAGCGATACAGCTTGGCGTCCATGCCGCGCGAGCGCAGGAACCGTGCCAGCTGTCCGGCACTCAACCCGTCGCGGCCGGCCTCCATGTCGGCGCGGGCACTGGAGACGTCCTCGTCCCGCCCGTAGTACCGCAGCAGGGCGACGCAGCAGCACAGCCCGCACTCGGTCTGCGACATCTGAGTGAGCGTCGGCATGCGGCGCGCGTGTCCGCGCCGGCTGGTGACTCGCATGGTTACCGGCCCTCCACGGTGAGCGTGACGGGGGAGACCCGCACAGTGGGGTCGAGGCGGTGGACGAGGTGCATGACGACACCGGCCCAGCCGACCATCAGGCTGCTGGTGTGGGCGTAGCGGCTGCGGTTGTCGGCGAGCTTGCGCTCGAAGACCTCCGGCCGCAGCCACCTGTCCTCGACCGCCGAGCGCGCCTCGGACAGGGCGGGGTCCTGCGTCCGCGCGGCCAGGGCGGTGAGCGCGTCGTGGTTGCCGAGATCGCCGTGGCACCAGGTCAGGTTCCGGCCGAAGCCGTGCCGCAGCAGGTTGCCGACGGCCACGTCCCGCTTGCGGGCCGCGTCCGGGTCGCCGGACAGCTCGGCGTACGCGTCCAGCGCGAGCGAGATCCCTGTCGCGCCGTGGCACCAGCCGGTCGAGAACGACGTCGGCGTGGCCACGTTGGAGAACCAGTTGTTCTCGGCCCGGTCGAAGAAGCCGTCCAGCCGGCCCGCCAGATACGCGGCGGCGGACTCGACGACGGGACGCCCGTCGGCCGGCAGCAGCGAGTGCGCACGGCACAGCACATGCAGCAGCCCGGCGATGCCGTGGGCGTAACCGGACTGCTCCAGCGCGGCACGGGCCGGGCCGGACGGCTCCCGGCCGTCGAGGGGCAGCCCGGCGGTGAGCAGCGACGTCAGTTCCGCCACGGCCTGCCCACCGTGCTCGCCGCCGATCTCCGCGACGCAGGACAGCACGCCCGCCACACCCGATATGACGTCCAGCGGCAGTTCGGCCCGCGGAAGCGCCCGCAGCTGGCCGAGCACGAGCGGCACGGCCCCCTGTGCGGCGCTCACCCAGTCGTCGCGGTCCAGCAGCCGGCCGGCCGCGGTCAGCGCGAACAGGATTCCGGCCATGCCCGTGTACCCGGCGAACCCCGCCTGCTGGATGCTCCGTTTCTCGTACCGTTCACGGGCCAGGATGTCCGCCGTGGTCGAGAAGATCTGCGTGGCCAGCTCCCGGTAGTCGTCCCGGCCCAGGACACGGCCCGCTGCGGCCAGGGCGAGGGCCGGTCCGACGCGGCCGGTGTACAGGTCGTAGCCGAGCACGGCCGGCGGCCAGGGCCGGCCGACCTGGGCGGAGGCGAGCGGTCCGATCCAGGTGCGGGGCAGATGCGCGTACCTGTCCGGCAGGCACGAGGCGATGAGCCGGTCGCACAGGCGGGCCGCGAGTGCGGCGGCCGTGCCGTCGGCGCACGGGTCGGATCCCGCGCCCGGCGCCGTGCGGGTCCCTTCGGTGTCGGGGGCGGCGGGGAGGGCGGCGGCCAGATGGTTGTCGGGGAAGCGGCAGGCGAACGCCGAGTGGATCAGCCGCAGTTGCTCCTGCAGATCGAACTCGGTCATCGCCCGCACCTTGGCCAGGGCCCGCTCCAGCGGTGACTCCGGGAAGGAGGCCACCTCGGCGCCGTCGCCGTCCTGCAGGACGACGCCGGTGCTCGCCACGGTGAAGTAGGGGATGTCACGCTCGGCGAGCTGTCGCATCTCGGAGCGGACGATCTGGCGGTCCGAGGTCTTGCTGGGGATCGCGACGCGCTTCAGCAGTGCCGCGTACACGTCGTGATCGGCCAGCGCGCGGGCACCCGACGTCATCCGCATCGTCTGCGCGTACAGGACGGTCGGGTTGTGCACATACCGCACCCGCACATCGGTGACCGTCTCGCGCAGCAGGCCGGCGAAGGTCTCCCGGTCCGCGAGGAGCGCACGGAAGACCCGGGTGAAGCCGGCCGTCATCCGCTCGCCGAGGGCGTGGACCTCGTCCTCGGCGAGGGTGCTGACGACGGTACGGCGCGGCTGCGCCTCCTGCTCCCGCAGCACCAGGCGGACCCGGTCGGTGAACGGCTCCTCGAACTGCACGGCCCTGAACGGGGAGTTGCCCTGCCCCTGGTCGCCGAGAAACCCGAGGTCGACATGGCCTGCGGTGGCCTTCTTGCCGACCATGACCAGCGGCAGGATCCCGATGCCGTAGACCGACTGCCCGATCGTCTCGAAGGCGTTGCCCGGCGCCTCGGGGGTCGGTCCCCGGTGGATGCGGGCCGGGTGCAGGATGGTCTCGAGGTCGATCGGGACGGGGCCGCGCCGGGTGGGGACGATGTTCTCGAAGTGCATGTCCCGGGCGTTGAGCAGGTACAGCACGGCGGCCAGTTCGCCACTGGCCTCCATGAAGTCCCCGGACAGGTCGGAGACGTCCTCGGTGTCGATGAACTCGACGTATCCGTACCCGTCGCGCTTCAGTACGGCCGCGGCGGCGAGGCAGGTGCCGAGGCGGCGGTTCAGCTCCCCGGCCAGCGTCTCGTACGCCGCCTCGCAGGACACGTCGCGCGGCTTGTAGACCAGGTGCTTGCCGGAAGCGAAGCGCACCACGGACACGCTGCGCCCGTGGTGGTGCGTGTCTCCCTCGGAGAGCCCCAGGGAGACGATCCGGTCGGTCTCGGCGATGCCGAACGCGGCGGCGATCGCCCTCCGGTCGGTGCCGAGGCGACGGCACATCTCCATCATGCTGTCGGCCTCGTTGTGCAGGATCGTGGGAATGACGCCGCGCAGGACGGGGAAGTCGAGGCCGCCGGCCTCGGCGATGGAGGTGCGCGTCGCCCGCTCGACGAAGCACGCGTAGCGCTCGGCCGGGTCGGTGCCCGCCAGCAGCCCCTTCTCGCGCGCGTGGTTGACGGCCGCGACCAGGGCCCTGGTGCAGGTCTCCCGCAGCCGGGACTCGGCCCGCCCGAGAATCTGGTGCAGCGCGGCACGCGGATCGTCGAAGAGGTCCCAGACGGCGGGGGAGTCGAGGAAGGAGGAGATCGGTTCGCGCTCCGCCAGGGCGGCGGCCATCGTCCTGACGACACGCTGGAACGGATAGTCCTCGCTGCGGTCGGCCCATTCCGCGGCGGCCGCCCGGGCCTCGCCGGCCGAAGCGGCCTTGTGGGGACCACCTTTGTGTACGGCGGAGAGAATTTCCCGGTCGAACTCGGCAAGCGGAGAGATGGTCTCTTCGATTTCGACGCTGTCGAACTCCGGATAGTACAGGGCTGGAGATATCACGTCTGTTGCTCCAATGTCGCGCGATGCCCTCGACGCCAAAGAGACTGGCCGCAGCCGAGAGAGCGGTCGGACTGGACGGAATGGGGGAACCTGACCCGCCCCCCATTCCGTCCCAATCAATCGATGCCGCCGGCCCACTGGATCTTCACGGGCCGGCCGGCGTCAGCGGCCGGAACGGCGCCGCTGTGTCAGCACTTGCTGGTGCACTTCGTCGTCGGGCACACTGCGGCACTCACGGCACTGGCGAGACTCACGGTCGCGCAGGCCCAGGCGGTACCGCCGTAGACGCCCTCCTCGCCCAGCTCGACGAGCTCCAGCTCGTCGTAACCGCCGAGGATGTCCTCGCGCTTCTCCTGCATGATGTACCTCTTTCTGAGTGGGTTCGGTGAACTGCCGGAATGCGTCCCGGAGTTCAGTTGCAGTTGGGCTGGCATTCCTTGGTGAAGGTGCACCAGCCGCCCTGGTTGCCGAGGGCGTCGCTCAGGGAGAAGGTGTTCGTGGTGCACGCGCCGTAGGCGACACCGTCGAAGTCCTGCTCGGCGATCTCGTCGATGAGGGCGATGTCGCCCTGGTAGACGGATTCCATTCCGTTTCCCTCCGATGGTCGGGATGCGAAGCCGCCCCGTTCGGTGGCGGCTGAGAAGAGCCTCCCGGTGCGACGTTCTTCCGGAGCACACGCGAAATGTCCCGGGCGCACACGCCGCGCACATGGTGGGCACGCGCTGGGCACGCGTCGGACACGCGGCAGGCGCGGCGCGGCGGGGCAGGACGGCCGGGCAGTCCACGGGAACGAGAAGGGAACAGGTCACCGGGACGGGAGGGGAGCAGGTCACCGGGGCGGGAAAGGACTGGTCACCGGGGCGTGGAATGGCCGACCGTGTCTGCGGCCTTTCGAGGCGACGGGCCTAGCATGACCGGCATCGGACGTGAGGAAGGTGCGCCATGGCGGGGACGGCCAAGCGGAGGGCGCGGGCAAGTGTCTGGCTGGAGGGCCGGCCCCGTCGTGGAGGGCGCGGCGGGGGGCAGCCGTCGGGACTGGACCGGGAGCGCATCGTCGCGGTCACGGTGCGGCTGCTGGACGCCGAGGGCCTGGCCAAGTTCTCCATGCGGCGCCTCGCCACGGAGCTCGACGTCACGGCGATGTCCGTCTACTGGTACGTCGACACCAAGGACGACCTGCTCGAACTCGCCCTCGACGCCGCGTTCGGCGAACTGACGCTGCCCGACCCGGAGGCGGACGAGGACTGGCGGGACGAGTTGCGCGCGCTGGCCCGTATGTACCGTGACCTGCTGGTCCGCCACCCGTGGCTGTCGCCGCTGATCGGCACCTACGTCAACATCGGCCCGAACAGCCTCGCCTTCTCCCGCCTTGTGCAGCGGATCATCCGCAGGACCGGGCTGCCCGCACACGGACTGGTGGCCGCCATCTCCGCCGTTTTCCAGTTCGTGTACGGCTTCGGCACGATGGAGGGCCATTTCCTCGCCCGCAGCGCGGCCTTCGGCATGACCCCCGACGACTACTTCCACCACGCCATGAGCATGGTGACGCAGGCCCCGGACACCTCCGACATCGTCCAGGACTCCGCGGAACTCATGGCGGCCCGCGGCGGCGACACGGTCGAGGAAATGTGGGAACGGGACTTCGAGTTCGCCCTGGACCTACTGGTGGCGGGCATCGAGGCGATGGTCCAGAAGACGCGGCACGGCTAGGCCCTGTCGTTTGGATCAGGCCGGCTGTGCGGTGCATTTCAGCCGACCCGAGCGGGGCGATGGGGGAGCGCGTGCCACGCCCCGCGACGCCGGCATGATCCAAACGACGGGTCCTAGCGGACCTCAGGCGCGCGGGGAACGTCCCGCACCCCCCGAGCTCTCAGGCGTCGTCCGAAACAAGCCGCGCGGGAAATCCACCCGTAGCCACCGGCCCCCACTTCTCCGGCGTCACCCGAATGATGGACTTCCCCTGCTTCAGCATCGCCGACCGGTACTCGTCCCAGTCCGGATGCTCCCCGGCGATGTTCCGGTAGTACTCCACGAGCGGCTCCACGGACTCCGGCGAGTCGATGACCTCCGCGGAACCATCGACCTGCACCCAGGGCCCGTTCCAGTCGTCGCTGATGACCAGGACGCTCACCCGAGGATCCCGCTTCGCGTTCCGCGTCTTGGCCCGCTCGGGATACGTGGAGACCACGATCCGCCCCGAGTCGTCGACCCCGCAGGTCAACGGCGAGGCCTGCGGGCTCCCGTCCGCCCGCCGGGTGAGCAGGATGGCGCGGTGACGGGGCCGTACGAAGTCCAGCAGCTCTTCGAGTGAGACCCGGGTATTCGTCGCGATGTTCGGTGCCATGGGGCTCAGCCTAGGGGCTGGCCGGCCCCCTCAGCGTGACCCTGTCGTGCGTACCCTCGCAGCCGGCATCGCCCGCCGCGACGATCTCGCGTCAGCTTCCCGCCGGCGGGAGTGCTTCTCCCTGCACCGCCTGGATGTCCAGCTCCACCTTCAGCGTCGTACCGATGGCCGCGATGCCTGCCTGCACCACCTGGTTGTAGTTCATGGCGAAGTCGTCCCGATGGAGTTCCGCCGTGGCCCGGAACGCCGCCCGCGTGCCGCCCCACGGGTCGGCCCCCGTGCCGAGGTAGGCCAGGTCCAGGTCCACGGGCCGTACGACTCCGTGCATGCCCAGTTCGCCGTGGACCGTCCAGCGATCCGAGCCCGTGGCGGCCGTGACCCCCGTCGACCGATAGGTGATCTCGGGGTACCGCTCCACGTCCAGGAAGTCCGCCGACTTCAGATGCCCGTCCCGCATGCCGTTGCCCGTGTCGATCGAGTCGGCCCGGATCGCCGCCTCCACCCGGGACTTGGTGACGTCGTCCGGCGCGATCTCGATGACGCCGGAGAAGTGGGTGAAACGGCCGTGCACGCTGGAGATGCCCAGGTGCTGGGCGACGGCGGCCACGCTGGAGTGCGCCGGGTCGATGGTCCAGGGCCCCGGCGGCGGCAGTTCCGCGCCGCCCTGCCGGGCCAGCGTCACCGTGCCGACCTCGGCGCGCCCGCTCGCCGTGACGATCGCGCTCGCGGCGGCGGGCGCGTAGCCGACGGCGGTGACGATGACCGTGTACGCGCCCGGGGGCAGGGGATCGGCGTCCCGTACGGCCCCCTCCGCGTCCGCCTCCGCCCGCAGCACCTGCGTTCCGGTCATGTCGGTCACCGTGACGACCGCGTGCGACACGGCCCATCCGTCCCGCGTACGGATCCTCGCGGTCAGTCCCATCTCACAAGCTCCTCGATTGAGACCGGCCCGTGGTGGCGGCGCACCTCCGCTCAGAGCGCGCCACCCACCACGGGCCGGGGTCCGAACTACTCGCCGGGGTGGGCGAGTTCGATGTCGTGGTCGTCGACGCCGCGGCCGGTCACCGTCAGAGCCGTCGCCACCGGCGGGTATCCCGTCGCGATGACCGTGTACTCGCCGCTGTCCAGGTCGGTGAAGGCGTACGCCCCGTCCGCGCCGGTGGTGGCGGTGCCCACGACGTTGCCCGCCGCATCGACCAGGGTCACGCGGGCGTCGGCCAGCGCGCCGTACGGTGCCCGGACCACGCCCTGGACCTGGGCGCCCGACTCGAGGTCGACCTCGATCCGGGTGACCCCGGTGCCGCCGATCTCGACGGGCAGGGCCCGCGGCCGGAACCCGGCGGCGTTCACCGCGACGGTCACGGCACCCGGCACCAGCTCGGCGAAGCCGAACTCGCCCTGCTCACCGGTGGCGGCGGTGGCCAGCAGATCCCCGCGGACGTCGGTGACGATCACCATCGCGTCCTTCACGGGCAGCGCGCTCCCCGCGGCCCGGACCACACCGGTCAGGCCGCTCGTGCCGCTGAGCAGGACGTCGTACGACACCGGCTCGTCGCCGTTCACGACGACCGTGGACGCCTGCGGCTGGAAGCCGTCGGCGGAGGCGATCAGGACGTACGACCCCGCGCCGGGGGCGTCGACGGCGTACGAACCGTCGGCCTGCGCCACCGAGCGGCCCAGCTGCCGGCCGGCGAGCGAGATGAGCGTGATCGCCGCCTGCGGCACCGGCGCGCTCTCGGCGCCCCGCACGAAGCCGCGGACCGGGACGCCGCCGGACGAACCGGTGGACTCCTCGGGACGGACCACGGTGGCCACGGCGGCGAGCTTCTGGGTGCCGTCGGGAGCGGCCTCGGTGTCGGAGGACGCGGCGGCCCAGCTCGGGACCCGCTCCCGCGCGGCGGCCGGCGCCGCAGCCTCGGCCGCCTGAGGCGCCCGCGGGGTCTCGGACTCGGCGGCCTGGGCCAGGGCGCCCTTCGTCTTCAACGGGACCTCCTTGATGAACAGGGCGAACACGAGGGCGAGGAAGGCGATCGGCGCGGCGTACAGGAAGACGTCCGCGACGCCGTGGCCGTACGCGCTCTCGATGACGGTGCGCACCGGGGCCGGCAGCGCGTCGAGGTCGGGGATCTCACCGTGGCCCGAGGAGCCCTGCACGCCGAGCTTGGCGAGGCCCTCCTCGGCGTAGTGCGTGATCCGGTGACTGAGGACCGCGCCCAGGGCCGAGACGCCCATGGCACCGCCGAGGGAGCGGAAGAAGTTCACCACCGAGCTGGCGGCGCCCAGGTCGCTCGGGGCCACCTGGTTCTGGGTGGCGAGCACCAGGTTCTGCATCATCATGCCGATGCCGAGGCCCAGCAGCGCCATGAAGACGCCGACCTTCCAGTACGCGGTGTCGTAGCGCATCGTGCCCAGCAGGCCCAGGCCCGCCGTGACCAGCACACCACCGGAGATCAGCCACGCCTTCCAGCGCCCGGTGCGGGTGATGACCTGGCCGGAGACGGTCGACGACACGAACAGGCCGAGGATCATCGGGATGGTCATGACGCCGGACATGGTCGGCGACTTGTCGCGGGCCAGCTGGAAGTACTGGCTGAAGAAGATGGTGCCCGAGAACATCGCGACGCCGACGAAGAGGGAGGCCAGCGAGGCGAGGGTGATGGTGCGGTTGCGGAACAGGCGCAGCGGGATGATCGGCTCGCTCGCCTTGGTCTCGACGAGCACGAAGACGAGCAGCAGGGCGAGCGCGCCGCCGGTCATCGCGTACGTCTGCCAGGACAGCCAGTCGTACTTGTCACCGGCGAAGGTCACCCAGATCAGCAGCAGGCAGACCGCGGCGGTGATGAAGAAGGCGCCCGCCCAGTCGACCTTGACCTTCCGCCGGACGACCGGCAGGTGCAGGGTGCGCTGGAGCACGATCAGGGCGATGACGGCGAAGGGCACGCCGACGTAGAAGCACCAGCGCCAGCCGAGCCAGTCGGTGTCGGTGATGACCCCGCCGATCAGCGGGCCGCCCACCATGGCGGTGGCGAAGGTGGCGCCGAGGTAGCCGTTGTAGCGGCCGCGCTCACGCGGGGCGATCATCGCGGCCATGATGATCTGGGCCAGCGCGGACAGACCGCCCATGCCTATGCCCTGGACGGCGCGGAAGGTGATCAGCATGCCGGCGTTCTGCGACAGACCGGCCGCCGCCGAGCCGAGGACGTAGATGACGAGGGCCAGCTGGACCAGCAGCTTCTTGGAGAACAGGTCGGCGAGCTTGCCCCACAGCGGGGTGGACGCGGTCATCGCCAGCAGCGACGCGGTGACCACCCAGGTGTAGGCGCTCTGGCCGCCGCCGAGGTCCTTGATGATGTCGGGCAGGGCGTTGGAGACGATCGTCGACGACAGGATCGCGACGAACATGCCGAGCAGCAGCCCGGTCAGCGCTTCCAGGATCTGCCGGTGCGACATCGGGGCACCGTCGGCGGGAGCGCCTGACGAGTGCTTGGCGTGGGCCCGCACACCGGCTGGTGTGGTCGTTGCCATGGGCTTCCTTCTCTTACTGGGTGATCGCGGGTGTACGGCAGTCGTCAAAGCTGGCCCTGAGCCGGGCCATGAGCCGGGTGAGTTCGGCGACGTCGTGGTCGGTCCAGTCGCTCAGCCGCTCGGCGAGCAGCTGCGTGGTCCGCCGGGACATCTCCCGCACCCGGCCCTCACCGGCCGGGGTGAGGCGGAGGATGCGGCTTCGCTTGTCCGCCGGGTCGGGGGAGCGCTCGATCCAGCCGCGCTCGGCGACGTGGGCGACATGACGGCTGGTGACCGACATGTCCACGGCGAGCAGCTCCGCGAGCTTGCTCATGCGCATCTCCCCGTGGCGGGCCAGCAACGTCAGTACGGCGGCGGAACCGGAGGAGCAGTCGGACGGCAGCGTCCGCCCTATCTCCCGTTTCACGGCGCCGAAGGCGCTGAACTGGCGCACCAGCTCCTCGTACTGCGCCTGCTCGGCCATCACACCTCCGTCGTTTGTTGCTTAGGGCAACCATAGGAGCTGTTGGTTGCTGCAGGCAAACAAAACACGGGCCGGTCGCCGCAAAAACTTGGCAAAGGCAAGTATTGCGACCGTAAATGTGCAGGTGGGGTGGGTCCTGTGACCCCCTGTGCAGGGCGGGAGCCCCCACTTGGGCCGAACGGGCGGATTCGCTAGGGTCTCGGGCCATGGCTAACACCCAGGGCCCCCAGGGCAACCATGACCCCGCAGGCAGCACCCAGATGTTCCGCGCGTTCGTCGACGAGGGCCCGCAGGGCGGTCGGCAGCAGCAGGCCTCCGCCTCCGGCGGCCCCCGCATCGGCCTGATCCTCGGCGTCGTCGTCGCCGTGGCGGTCGTCGCGGCGGTGGCCTGGCTGGCGTTCAAGTAGGCCGTACGGCCGCTACTCCCACCGGACGGTGACGTCCCGCGTCTCGATGTGCATGCCCAGCGGCACGCGCCAGGCGTCCACGCACACCGTCCAGGTCTTCTCCTCGCGTGCCCCGGCCCCGATCGGCGCCGGGAGTTCCTCCGTGGACTCGACCGTCGCCCAGTCGACACCGAGCGCGCCGATGACGTGGGTGCCGAAGGTGACGGTGCCGGAACGCACGGCCGCGCCGCCCGCGTTGTGGAAGCCGAGGGTCACTTTCTCGCACCAGCGCTTGTCGGTGGGCTCCCGTTCGGGGGCGCTCACGGTGAGCTTCGCGGGTGCGGATGCCGAGGGAGCGGGTGAGGCGTGGGGCGGGGCGGCCGAGTCGGACGGCGTGGCCGCGGGGCTGTGGGCGCCGCTCGGGAGGCCGGCGGGACTCTCCGCCCCTTCGCGTTCTGTTCCCGGAGAGGGCGCCGGCGCCCGGCTCCCCTCCTCGCCGGGGGAATTGCCGGAACCGCCACCTGCACCGCCGCCGCTGACGCCGCCGCTCTCCGGCCCGTCGAGCGGCACCAGCGTCACCTCGCCCGTCGGCGCGCCAGCCGTACCGGAGACGCGGGGCGGTCCTCCCGCCGCCCCCGTGGCGACGTAGCCGTCACCGCTCCCGCCGCTCCCGCACGCGGCCAGCACCCCGCCCAGGCAGACGACGGCCGTCGACGCGCCGAGTAGGGCGCACCGACGGCCATGTGTCCAGGTCGTCCACGTCGACCATGTCGCGCGAAGCATCCGGCCATGGTGGCTGACGCTCCGTCAATTATGAAGGGGCCGGGCGGGATCAGTCGGAGATGAGTCCCTCACGCAGCTGCGCCAGGGTCCGGGTCAGCAGCCGGGAGACGTGCATCTGGGAGATGCCGACCTCCTCGCCGATCTGCGACTGGGTCATGTTGGCGAAGAAGCGCAGCATGATGATCCGCCGCTCGCGGGGCGGGAGTTTGGCCAGCAGCGGCTTCAGGGACTCGCGGTACTCGACGCCTTCGAGGGCGGTGTCCTCGTAGCCGAGCCGGTCGGCCAGGGAGCCCTCGCCGCCGTCGTCCTCCGGGGCCGGGGAGTCCAGCGAGGAGGCGGTGTACGCGTTGCCGACCGCGAGGCCGTCGACGACGTCCTCCTCGGACACGCCCAGCACGGTGGCGAGTTCGGTGACGGTCGGGGAGCGGTCCAGCTTCTGGGAGAGCTCGTCACTGGCCTTGGTGAGGGCCAGCCGCAGCTCCTGCAGACGGCGCGGGACGCGCACCGACCAGGAGGTGTCGCGGAAGAACCGCTTGATCTCGCCCACGACCGTCGGCATCGCGAACGTCGGGAACTCCACGCCCCGTTCGCAGTCGAAGCGGTCGATCGCCTTGATCAGGCCGATGGTGCCGACCTGGACGATGTCCTCCATCGGCTCGTTGCGCGAGCGGAAGCGGGCCGCCGCGTAGCGCACGAGGGGGAGGTTGAGCTCGATCAGGGTGTCCCGGACGTATGCGCGCTCGGGGCTGTTCTCGTCCAGGGTGGCGAGCCGCAGGAACAGGGAGCGGGAAAGGGTGCGGGTGTCGATATTCGCCGTGGCCGGCCAGGCCGGGACGTCATCGACCGGGACGGCCGGTGCCGGAACGGCCTCGAGGGCCGGAACATCGTCGAGCGCGGCGTCGGGCGCGGACTCGCTCTTCGCGAGCGTGAGCACCTTCGAGCTGCCCTGATCTGCGGACATGCCACCCCCTTTGGGTCGCGGGACGGTCGTGGCGAACGCTCCGATCGAGGAACGCCAGCCTTCACCTGAATACCGGAGCCGAAGCCACGGCAAACGCGCTAGCCGAAGAATGTCACATGTCGGCAACACGCTGTAGTGACATGTCGACATGTGAGACTCGAATCCGCCCTGGATAAAGGGGGTCTGACGGTGTTTCAACGCAGAACTGTCGGGATCCGCCCTGGTGAGCGATTCGCTCGGGACGGTTACCGGTCGCTCGTGTTTGCGGTTAGGCGTCGATCCGGTTCGCCGAACGCAGTCGCTGGAAGCTACGCGCGAGTAGCCTCGAGACGTGCATCTGGGAGACCCCGAGTTCCGCACTGATTTGCGACTGAGTGAGGTTGCTGTAGTAACGCAGGAGCAGGATTCTCTGCTCGCGTTCGGGGAGCTGCACCAGCAGATGCCGGACCAGATCCCGGTGCTCCACGCCGTCCAGCGCCGGGTCCTCGTAGCCCAGCCGGTCCAGCAGCCCGGGCAGCCCGTCGCCCTCCTGCGCGGCCTCCAGCGAGGTGGCGTGGTACGACCGTCCGGCCTCGATGCAGGACAGCACCTCGTCCTCGGTGATGCGCAGCCGCTCGGCGATCTCGGCGGTGGTGGGAGTGCGCCCGAAGGCGGTCGTCAGGTCCTCGGTAGCGCTGTTGACCTGGACCCACAGCTCGTGCAGCCGGCGCGGTACGTGGACCGTGCGGACGTTGTCCCGGAAGTACCGCTTGATCTCGCCCACGACCGTCGGCATCGCGAAGGTCGGGAACTGCACGCCCCGGTCCGGGTCGAAGCGGTCGATGGCGTTGATGAGCCCGATGGTGCCGACCTGGATCACGTCCTCCATCGGCTCGTTGCGGGAGCGGAAGCGGGCGGCCGCGTAGCGCACGAGCGGGAGGTTCGCCTCGATGAGCGCCCCGCGTACGCGGTTGTGCTCCGGAGTGCCCGGCTGCAGCTCCTTCAGCTCGCCGAAGAGCACCTGGGTGAGCGCCCGGGTGTCGGCGCCGCGACTGCGGGGCGGTGTGGGCGCGGGCGTGTCCGCGGGGGTGTCCTCCTGGGCCGGGGCTTGAGGCGCAGTACTGGCCGGCACGGTCAACTCCACCTCGTGATCCATCAACTCACATCAACTCATCCGTCAAAAGCGGTCATAGCATCACAAGACATGTCCACCGTGTGCAAGCACCGCATAACGCCGTGTTGGGGATGGTTCCGGGGATGGATTCGGGGGCCGGGCATGCGAAAGCCCCCCGCCGTTCCGGCGGAGGGCTCCGGGAAGACCGGGCAGATCCGGATGGATCCGCGGCGCTGGGGCTCAGTATTCGTAGTCGGCGATCACCCAGGTGGCGAACTCCCGCCACAGCGTGACCCCCGCCTGGTGCTCGGGGTGCTCCCCGTACTTCCGCAGGGCGGCCACGTCGTCGAAGGCGGAGTTGATCGCGAAGTCGTAGGCGATGGGGCGGTCGCTGATGTTCCAGCCGAGCTCCCAGTGCCGGATCTCGGGGATCCGTCCCTCCAGCGAGCGGAACGCCTCGACGCCCTCCACGACCCGTGGGTCGTCGCGCTCGACGCCCTCGTTGAGCTTGAAGAGGACCAGGTGGCGAATCATGGGCACTCCCTAGTTGCCGCCTCCGTTGGCGATCCACGTCATGAAGTCGCCGATGGCCTTGGCGGCGTCCGATATGCCCTCGAACCCTATCTCGACGTAGCCGGCGGCCCCTTTCGGGTCCGTGATGATCACGTAGAGCACGAAGACCACGACCACATAGACGGCGACCTTCTTCGAATTCACCGCCATCGCGGCCTCCCCTGTCACTTTTGCCCCATCGACCGCACATGATCGCACGAAGGGCCCCGTCTTTCGACGGGGCCCTTCTGAGAGCGGTAGCGGAGGGATTTGAACCCTCGGTGACTTGCGCCACACTCGCTTTCGAGGCGAGCTCCTTCGGCCGCTCGGACACGCTACCGAGGGAGACCTTACAGCACGGTCGGCCGTGCTGTGAAATCCGTTTCCCGACGAGGCCCCCGGTCAGGAGACCGCACCGGGTCAGCGGCGGCGGAAGAAGTCGGTGAGGAGCCGGGCGCACTCCCCGGCGAGCACGCCCTCGATCACCTCGGGCCGGTGGTTGAGCCGCCGGTCGCGTACGACGTCCCAGAGGGAGCCCGCCGCGCCGGCCTTCTCGTCCCGGGCGCCGTAGACGACCCGGTCCACGCGGGACTGCACGAGGGCGCCCGCGCACATCGTGCAGGGCTCCAGCGTGACGACGAGCGTGCAGCCCGAAAGCCGCCACTCCCCGGCCTTCGCCGCCGCACGCCGGATCGCCAGCACCTCGGCGTGGGCGGTCGGATCGCCGGTCGCCTCGCGCTCGTTGTGCCCGACCCCGAGGACCGTCGTGCCGTCCGCGGCCAGCACGACGGCGCCGACGGGGACGTCCCCGCCCCGGACGGCCAGTTCGGCCTCGTCCAGGGCGAGCCGCATCGCGGCCCGCCAGCGGTCGCGTATCGGATCGGGCACCTCGGGCGCCGACCCCTGGTCGAACGAGGTCAGCGGACGGTCTCCAGAACCTCCGAGGCACCCAGGGCCTCGGCGATCGCGCCCAGCGCGTCCTCGGCGTCCAGGGCCTTCAGCTCCTTCTCGCTGACGCCGAGGTCGTCGAGGATCTCGGTGTCACCGACGGGGCTGTGCGGGACGGCTTCCGCGGAGCCGCCGTCCTCGTCGTCGTCGGAGTCGCCGTCCGGCTCCTCCGTGCCGTCGAGGTCGAGGGCGTCCAGGTCGGGGCCGTCGTCGCCGGGCTCCCTGCCGAGCAGTTCGTCGGTGAGCAGGATCTCCCCGTAACTGCTGCGGGCAGCGGCGGCGGCGTCCGAGACGTAGATCCGAGGGTCGTCCTCGCCGTCGATCCGGACGACGCCGAACCAGGCGTCCTCCTGCTCGATGAGCACCAGCACCGTGTCGTCCTCGGGAGAGGCTTCACGGGCCAGGTCGGCCAGGTCCGACAGGGTTTCCACATCGTCGAGCTCTGTGTCGCTCGCTTCCCACCCGTCTTCGGTGCGCGCGAGCAGTGCGGCGAAGTACACCGTGACTCTCCCACTGGTCATAGGCGTGCCGGTTGGGGGTCCCCCCGGCGGAGGTTGGAGGTGGGGAGAGCTGTGCTCCGAGCCCACCCACTCGGAATCGTGGCAGAAACAAGGCGTTCAGGGGACGTCTTCGGCTCCCTGTGTCCGGCAGTTTTGATCGCGTTGTCCCGGGGGAGGCGCGAGCACCTCCGTAAAGGACCGACCAGCACAGTCGTTGCTGCCACGTGCGGATCGTACGCGGCTTTTCCAGGTGTCCACGCACGCCCACCGCCGCAACGCACCCGCGGACCGCGGATCTTCCCCGGCGCCTCCCCCTACCAGCGGAACGTCCGCATACGCAGCGCGTGTCGCAGGCGGGCCGCCTTGGCGCGGCGTGGCTGGACGCGGTCGCGCAGTTCGCGGGCCTCGGCGAGTTCCCGCAGGAACCGGTCCCGGCGCCGACGGCGCGCGACGTCGGTCTCCTCCGGCGTGTCCTGCGCGGGATCCGCTGGGGACTCAGGATCAGGCATCGGCTCACCACCCCCGGTACGTCCCTCCCACTTTCCCTCCGATGGGCGGTTTGACGCCAGCTCGGATTCAAGAGGGGCGAGGGCGGAGCCCTCTCGAGCAGGGCGGTAGTGGGCGACGGGTGGGCGCGCGAGCACCGTTACTGTTGTGGACATGCGTCTCCACGTCGTCGACCACCCTCTGGTCGCCCACAAACTCACCACGCTGCGCGACCAGCGCACCGACTCCGCGACCTTCCGGCGGCTCGCCGACGAACTGGTCACCCTGCTCGCCTACGAGGCCACGCGGGACGTGCGCACCGAAGCGGTCGACATCACGACCCCGGTCACCGACACCACCGGCGTCAAGCTCTCCCACCCGCGCCCGCTCGTGGTGCCGATCCTGCGGGCCGGCCTCGGCATGCTGGACGGCATGGTCCGGCTGCTGCCGACCGCCGAGGTGGGCTTCCTGGGCATGATCCGCAACGAGGAGACCCTCGAGGCCTCCACGTACGCCTCACGCATGCCGGAGGACCTTTCCGGCCGTCAGGTGTACGTGCTGGACCCGATGCTGGCCACGGGGGGCACGCTGGTCGCGGCGATCCGGGAGCTGATCAAGCGCGGCGCCGATGACGTCACGGCCGTGGTGCTGCTCGCGGCGCCCGAGGGTGTGGAGCTGATGGAGCGGGAGCTGGCGGGGACGCCGGTGACGGTGGTGACGGCCGCGGTGGACGACCACCTCAACGAGCACGGGTACATCGTTCCCGGGCTGGGGGACGCGGGGGATCGTCTTTACGGGGCGGCCGAGTAGGGCGGAGCCGCATATCGACACAGCCCCGCGCCCCTTTCAGGGCGTTGGTCAGCAGCCATTCTTTGAAGCGGCGGGCGTCGGCTCGGGGTTGGCCAGTGCGGTCAGCGCCCTGTCGGCGTCCGCCTTCTTCGTCAGGCCCTTGAACTTGTCGCCGATGATCAGGTCGACGGCCGGACCCTTGCGGGCGGCGTCGGTGCGGCTCTCGGCGTTGCCGAGCTGGGTGGCGAGGACGGGCAGCGAGGTGTCCAGGGCCGAGTCCGGGCCGAGCAGGAGCCCCGTGCCCTTGATCTTCTTGTCGAACTGCTCCGTCGCGTTGCCCACGTCGCCGATCTTGAAGCCGCGCTTCTTCAGCTCGTCCGCGGTCTGCTTGGCGAGGCCGCTGCGGGTGGTGGCGTTGAAGACGTTGACGGTGATCTTGCCCGGCTTGGGCGGCGCCCCCGTGGCCCCGGGCGTGGCCGAGGGGGTCGCCCTGGTCCCGCAGTCGGCCTTCGTGCCGGCTGCCGAGGCCTTTCCGCCGCCCCCGGTGAACACGTCGATGAGCTGCAGCGTGCCCCACCCGAGCATGCCGAGTACGGCGACGGAGGCGACGGCGGCGGCGACGAGCCTGCCGGGCCGCCGACGGCGTCGCATCCGCGGGTACTTGTCCCCCTTGATCCGGTACTGGCCGCCCATGCCGGGGGGAGTCAGCATGCTCATGGGCGCAGCGTAGTGCTCCTGGGCGGCAATGCCTACTAGATGATCATTCGATCCCGCTCAGTCCAACCCGAAAGGGCCAACTGTGCGGGTACGGGGGTGTCGGCCCCGGGTCAGTCCAGTTCCAGGACCCTCGCGTGCAGCACCTGGCGCTGCTGGAGCGCCGCGCGCACCGCGCGGTGGAGGCCGTCCTCCAGATACAGGTCGCCCTGCCACTTCACGACGTGCGCGAAGAGGTCGCCGTAGAACGTCGAGTCCTCGGCGAGCAGGGTTTCCAGATCGAGCTGGCCCTTGGTCGTCACGAGCTGATCGAGGCGGACCGGGCGCGGCGCGACGTCCGCCCACTGCCGGGTGCTTTCCCGGCCGTGGTCGGGGTACGGCCGGCCGTTTCCGATGCGCTTGAAGATCACACGGAAAGCCTACCGGTCAAGACCTTCCGGGCGCAGCCATGGCGGCCGAGTGCGGCACTGGAAAAGATGCGACAAAAACGGATGTACCGGGAGGGAGTGGCGGAACGGCGGCCCGATCGGAAGCCGGAACGGACCCGAACGGACGCCACGGACGGCGGCCGGGAGCGAGCCGGACGTCTGATTCGCTCGAAAGGAGACGGCGTCCGTACCGGCGGTATGCACAGGCTGTGGACAGGGCTCGGTCGGTACGTGGCGGAGGCCGGGACTCCCGTAGCAGGCCCGCCTCCGCCACGTAGGCGTCAGCCGCGCTCCCGTACCTTCGGGGGCTGCTGCGGCTTCTCCTTCTGCACCTGCGGTTTCGGGGCGTTGCGTACGGCCTCCGCGCGCAGCAGGGCGCGCAGGACCGCGTAAGGGTCGGTGGGCATTGCTGTGCTCCTTGTGGTCGTGTCGGCTGACCTCGTCGCGGGGTCTGTCAGCAGCGCAGGACCACAGTGCGCAGGATGTGCGGGACGTACGGCGGCCGTGGCGGCGCGGGGTGCGCAGGGCAGGGCCGGGTGCCGGGTGGCCCCTGCTTCGGCTGGGCTGCGGGCCGACGCAGCCGAACGGTGGTGCGTCGGTCGGGGCGGGCCGGGGGCCGCAGGAGTGTGTCGAGGACGTCGTGCTCGGCGAGCTCGCCGGAGGCACCGGAGGCCGCCATGGGCACGGTGTGCGCCTGCGCGTGCGCGCCCGGCACCAGCAGGGCGAGCAGCAGCACGAGGACACGCAGCCAGGCGTGGCTGAGCAGGGGGCGTCGCGCGGTGCTCACGGAAGGTCATCTCCCCGGCGGCCGTACGGCGTTCATCGCGTCGGACGGGAGATCCGCCCGCACGGCGTACCGGTGCGCGGCGGGTATCACAGCTCGTGCGGGACCTGGCGGGCCCGCTCCCGCATCCGCAGGCCGGTGACGAGCTCGACGATGCCGACCGCCACGAGCCACCATCCGGCGAGCAGCATGAGCACGGTGACCGACTCGATCGGGGAGTCGATCAGCACGATGCCGCCGGCGAAGGTGATGACGCCGAGGAAGATCTGCCAGCCGCGGGCCGGCATGGATTTGTCGGAGGCGGCGGCCAGGGTCTGGGTGATGCCGCGGATGAGCCAGCCGATGCCGATCCACAGGGCGAGCAGCAGGACCGACTGCATCGGGCGGCGGAAGCAGAACAGGCCGAGGAGCACCGACAGGGAGCCGCTGATGAAGGCCAGCACCCGCAGCGAGGTCGTCCGGTGCGTGCCGAAGGCGGCGACCAGCTGGAACACGCCGCTGATCAGGAGGTAGAGGCCGAAGAGGACACCGGAGACGAAGAGCGGGGCGCCCGGCCAGACCAGGACCAGGATGCCCAGCGCCAGGGAGGCGACGCCGGTGACCAGAACGATCTGCCAGGCGGCGCGCGAGAGGGCGTGCAGCGGCCCCTCGAGCGGCGGCTCGGGCTCATGGGAGGTCCCCGGCCCGATTGGCCCGGGTGGGTGACCGGCGTGGACCCGGCGGTCGTCGTAGTCCCGGCCGTAGGGGGAGCCGGTCGGTGCCTCGCTCATGCTCCATGCTGCGAACGAGGCCGCGGGCTCCGCCATCTGAAGCGGTCCAGTCGACTGACGTCCGGCGTGGGGGTGTTTACGGGGCGGGTGGCTGCGACCGAGCTGTTCCTGGGCGGGGTGGCTGACGCCGGGACGCTCCCTTGGGGGATGGCCGCCATGGGGGTGCGGGGCGGTTGGCTGCTGCCGGGCCGCCGCTCTCGGGCCGGGCGGTTGCCGCCGTGCGGATTTCGCGCCTGATGGCCGGCGCCGGGCTGATTCCGGGGCGGCCGGCTGCGGCCGTGTTGCCCTGGGCCGGGGTGGTGTTCGAGGCGTACGGCGAAGGGGGCGCGGGTCGGTGCGCCCAGGCCGAGCGTGCGGCGGCCGGGGCAGCTCAGGCAGCCGGGCCGCCGCTCTCGGGCCGGAGCCGCCCCGCCGCCGCGTGTGTCGGGGGGGCCGTCGGGTTGGCGCGCCGGTGTGTCGGATCGTCGGCGTCAGGTTGCTGCTTCCGGGCGGGCGGGTTGGCGTCCCGCCGGCCCGTGGGCCGGAGGTTGCTGTCGGGCGGGTGTCCCGCCTGCCATCACCGTCGGGCCGGGCGGCCGGGGTGGGCTACTTGCCGGAGGCCTTCGCTGCCTTCATTTCCTGTTTGTGGGCTCGTACCTTGGCCAGGGACTCGGGGCCGGTGATGTCGGCGACCGAGCGGAAGGACTTCGGCTCGCCGTAGGCGCCGGCGGCCTCCTGCCAGCCCTTGGGGCGTACGTTCAGCTGCTTGCCCAGGAGGGCGAGGAAGATCTGGGCCTTCTGCTTGCCGAAGCCGGGCAGGTCCTCCAGGCGGCGCAGCAGTTCCCGGCCGTCGTCGACGCCCTTCCAGACGAGCTCGGCGTCACCGTCGTAGTGCTCGACGAGGTACGTGCACAGCTGCTGGATCCGCTTGGCCATCGAGCCCGGGTAGCGGTGCACCGCCGGCTTCTCGGAGAGGAGGGACGCGAAGGTCTCCGGGGACTGGGCGGCGATGTCGTGGGCGTCCAGGTCGTCCGTGCCGAGGCGGTCGGCGATCGTACGGGGGCCCTTGAACGCCCACTCCATCGGAACCTGCTGGTCCAGCAGCATGCCGACCAGCGCGGCGAGCGGGCTGCGGCCGAGGAGTTCGTCGGCCTCGGGGTCCTGGGCGAGGTGAAGGGTGACGTCCATGACCCCGATCATGTCGTGGTCGGCGTCAGTTCTCCACGTGAGGACTGACGAGGGCGGCGCCGAAGCCGGCCTCCATGCCCCGCACCGTGATGCCGGCACCCTTGCCGCACAGGTTGACCGAGCCGCTCGTGACCGGGCCGGAGGCCGAGCCGCGGGCGACCCAGACGCAGCCGTCGCTGTTCTCGCCGGGGGCGCCGACCACCGTCTCGGCCTTGCCGTCCTTGTTCAGGTCGGCGAGGTGGACGGTCCCGCCGAACTGGTCGCCCGTCTCGACGGAGCCGGGCACACCCGCCGTGTCCTGGGTGTACCCGACGGCCCTGGTGGTGGTCAGGCCGGTGGCGGAGCCGCGCAGCAGGACGGCGGTGCCCGCCGAGGCACGCGACCCGACGGCCTCCTCGGGGGAGCCGACGAGGACGTCGGCGTACCCGTCGGCGTTGACGTCGCCGACGCTCAGGGACTGGCCGAACCAGTCGCCCCACTCCGCGCTGCCGGGGACGCCGGCCGTGTCCTGGTGGAAGACCTTCGGCTTCTGCTCGGCGGTGATGCCCTGGGCGCTGCCGTAGAGGACCTGGATCTCGCCGCCGCGACGGGCCGCCGGGGTGGGCGCGTTGAAGTGGGAGTCGTCGCCCGCGATACCGGTGACCAGGTCGCCGTAGCCGTCGCCGTTGACGTCGCCGATCTGTCCGGCGTGGCCGTCGGCGTACGGCAGTTCGACGCCCTGGTTGACGAGGGGGTCCGAGGAGCTGGGGGCGCCCGCGTCGAGGGTCACCGGTCCGCGGATGTCGCCGTCGGTGGGCCCGGCCAGGTAGAAGCGCTCGGCCCTGCCGTCGCCGTTCACGTCGCCCATCACCACGCCTCGGGCGTTCTCCCGCCACTCCAGGTAGCGGGAGGCGGCCTGGCCGGTGCGGGTGAAGGGGCCGCTGTAGGAGGCGATGTGGCAGCCCGAGCCGATGCCGACCTCGGGGGCGCCGTCGCCGTTCATGTCGCCGGTGGCGATGGACATGCCGAAGCGGCAGTAGGTCCGGTCCTCGCCGTACCCGGCCGGAGGGGCGATGTTCGCGCCGCCCTTCAGCCCGTTCGGTCCGCCCCACACCACGGTCACCGAGCCCCGCGACGCGGCATCGCCGACATCCTCGCCCGGGGCGCCGACGAGCAGGTCGGCGTAGCCGTCCCGGTCCAGGTCGGCGCCGGCCACCGTCCTGCCGAAGCGGTCGGACTCCTCGGCGGTACCGGGGATACCGGTGGTCGCCTGGGTGATGACCGTACGGCGGGTGGTGCTCACCGAGGACGCCGAGCCGTAGAGCACGACGACCGAACCGGCCTCCTCCACCGTGCCGTTGGAGGCGCCCGGCGCGCCGACCGCCAGGTCGCGGTAGCCGTCACCGTTGAAGTCGTCCTGCACCGCGGCCGTGTTGGCGCCCTTGAAGGGGGCGGCGGCGGAGGACGTCACGGGGGTGAGGGTGGCGGCGACGGACGCGGTGAGTACCGCGGCGGCCGTGACTGCTCTGCGCAAGGGGGCTCCTCGACTCGTGCGACAGACGCCCCCCTTGACGCACCAGACGCACGAACGGTTGTACGCCCCCGCCCCACAGTCCTGTGCCGGGTCAGGGACGCCAGTACCCCAGCGCGTTCACCCGCTGCTTCGGCAGGCCCAGCTCCTTGCGGACGTACGCCGTGAGGGCGCGGGTCGTCGCCGTGTCGCAGGCGATCCAGACGTACGGGTCCGGGGTGCCGTCGAGGAGGGCGGGCAGGGCGTCCTTCACCTGGGCGACCAGGTGGGCGCCGGAGTCGCGGCGGGGGACCTTTCGCACTTCGTGGCGGGACGGCTCGGTGCGGAAGGGCAGGTCGTCCTGCTCGCCCTCGAACCAGACCGTGGCCGACGCCGAATCCAGGGTGGTGAGCAGGGAGTTGAGGGCGGGCAGGGAGGCGGGGTCGGCGACGGCGAAGACGTGGGAGGGGGCCGGGTCGGGGTCGGTGAACCCGGTGCCGTGGATGGTCGCCTCGATCGTGTCGCCGGGTTTCGCCGCCCGCGCCCAGTCGCTGGCGCAGCCCTCGTGCAGGGCGAACTCCAGGCTGAAGGTGCCGGCCGCCGGGTCCGGGTCGACCAGGGTGTAGGCGCGCTGATGGGGCTTGCCCGCGTTGTCGAACCACAGGCGGACCCACATGGTCGGGTGCACGCCGGTCGCGGCCAGCATGCCGCCGTCCGTGAGGTGGACGCGGCGGTAGTGCTCGGTGACGTCCTCGGCGCCCGTCACCGTGAAGACGAAGTCCTTGGCGCGCAGCAGCTTCAGGACCGCGCCCTCCCAGCCGTGCCCCTGCCCCATGGTCTCTTCACCCTTCGCGTACGATTCCTGCACCAATCACTTAGGGAAGCCTAACCTAAAGCAAAGGAGGGGCACAGGTGACCGGCGAGATCTTCCGTGATGCCTGGGGCATTCCGCATCTCCGTGCGAACGGCGCGAGAGAGCTCGCCCGCGTCCAGGGCCGCGTCACCGCCCTCGACCGGGCCTGGCAGCTGGAGGTGGAGCGGCACCGGGCGCAGGGCACGTCCGCGTCCTTCCTCGGCGCCGAGGCCCTGCCCTGGGACCGGTTCGTCAGACGGGCCCGCCTGGACGACACGGCGAGACGCTGCTTCGCCGAGCTGGAGGGGCGGGATCCGGAGACCGCGGCGTGGGTGCGGGCGTATGTCGACGGGGTGAACGAGGGGCTGGCGGAGGGGGCTCGTCGTACGCCGGAGTTCGCGCGGACCGGCCTGACCCCCGGTCGTTGGGAGCCGTGGACCCCGCTCGGCGTCTGGCTCGGCATCCACATCCTCTTCGCGGGCTTCCCGGCCAAGCTCTGGCGCGAGCAGGTCGTACGGCATCTCGGCGCCGACGCGGTGACGTTGTTCGCCACCGACGGGCCGGGCACCTCGGGCAGCAACGGCTGGCTGGTGAGCGGGGAGCGGACCGTCACCGGGCACGCCATCATCGCGGGGGACCCTCATCGGTTCATCGAGGAGCCCGGCGTCTACCAGCAGATCCACCTCTCCTGCCCCGAGTTCGACGTCGTCGGCCTCGCCGTCCCCGGCATCCCCGGCATCGGCCACTTCGGCCACACCGGCACGGTCGCCTGGGCCATCACCAACGCCATGGCCGACTACCAGGACCTGTACCGGGAGCGGTTGCGGCGTACGGGGGCGGGGGTGGAGGCGCTCGGGCCCGACGGGGTGTGGCGGCGCGCCTCGCGGCACGTCGAGGTCGTGGAGGTAGCGGGGGAGGAACCGGTCGAGGTCGAGGTGATCGAGACGGAGCGGGGGCCGGTGATCATCGGAGGTCCGGAGGGGCTGGAGAGCGGGGTGGCCGAGGTGGATGCGGTGGGTGCGGGCGGTGAGTTGCTCGCCCCCGCCGCCCCTGCCCGTTCCCATCCCCAGGGGCTCCGCCCCTTCGACCCCGCCGGGGCTGCCGCCCCGGACCCCGCTCCGGCCCTGAACGGGCCTCGTCCTCAAACGCCGGACGGGCTGATAGCTCCCATCGCCCTCCGTTATCCGCCTCGCGTCACCGGCGACCTCGGCTTCAGCGCCCTGCTCCCCCTCCTGCGCGCCCGCCGCGTCGCCGACGTCGACCGTGCCGTCGAGCTGTGGGCCGAGCCCGTCAACGTCGTCCAGGCCGCCGACACCGAGGGCGGACTGCTGCACCGCGTGGCCGGGAAGGTGCCGGTGCGGGCCGAGGACAACCGCACCCGCCTCGTCCCCGCCTGGGAGCCGGGCCACGACTGGCAGGGCTGGCACGAGACGCCCCGCGGCGGCCTCACCGACGGCATCGCCGCCATGGCCAACCAGCGCGGCCTCGCCACCCCGCTCGGCGTCGAGTTCGCCCCGCCCCATCGCGCCGACCGCATCACGCAACTGCTGGGGGAGAAGGAGCACTGGTCGGCCGCCGACATGCCGGCGATCCACATGGACACGCACCTGGCCTCCGCGGCACCCCTGTTGGACCTCCTGAGCTCCGTCGACACCCTCACCCCCGAGGCCGCCCGCATCCGGCGGACCCTCCTGGCCTGGGACCGCCGCATGGACGCGAACAGCGAGGCCGCGGCCGTGTACGCGGCGGTGCGCGGGGCGGTCGTACGACGACTCGCCGCGCATCCGGCCTTCGCCGCGCTGTCGGCCCCGCCCGCCTACCCGGAGGTCCTCCTCCCCTGGCTGGCCCTGCTGCCGCGCGTCGGCTTCGCCCTCGAACACCTCCTGCGCGCCGAGGAGTTGGAGGAGTCGTACGGCATCGACCGTGCCGAGGCCGTCCGCGCGGCGGTCGAGGAGGTGGCCGCCGGGCAGTCCGTCGGCACCTGGGGCGACACCCACCGCCTCGTTCCCTGGCGGGCGCTCCCCGACCCGGCGTTCGACGCACCCGGCCTCTCCGGCGACCACGACTGCGTGCTGTGCACCTCCGCCGTACCCGGCCTCACCGACCTGAGCGCACGCGGTCCGGCCGCCCGCTACGTCTGGGACCTGGCCGACCGCGAGGCGAGCCGCTGGGTGGTCCCGCTCGGCGCCTCCGGCATCCCCGGCTCGTCCCACCACCGCGACCAACTCCCCTTGTGGCTCAAGGGAGATCTGGCCGCGATCGTCACCGATTTCACCAAGCTGCAGAAGGAGTCCGATGTCTGAGCCGACCATCGTCCGCGAACCCGTCCACGAAGAGGGAGTCGACGGCTTCGGAACCGTCCGCATCCGGCCCCTCGACCCGCGGGCCGACGCCGAGGTCGTGCACGGCTGGGTCAGCGAGGAGCGGGCCTCCTTCTGGGGCATGAACGGCGTGACCAGGGACCAGGTGGCCGAGATCTACGCCCACATGGACACCCTCGACACCCATCACGCCTTCCTGGTCCTGCGGGACGGCGAGCCGGTCGCGCTCCTCCAGACGTACGAGCCGGAGGCCGACCGTGTCAGCGAGTGCTACGAGGTCCGCCCCGGAGACATCGGCGTCCACCTGCTGCTCGCGCCGGCCGGTCCGCAGGGGGCGCGGCCCGGCTGGACGTCGGCGCTCCTGACCGTCATCACGTCGTACGTCTTCCGCACCCTGGACCGGCGGCGGGTCGTCGTCGACCCGGATGTGCGCAACGACAAGGCCATCGCCCGCTTCCTCAAGCAGGGCTTCACGGCGGGCCCGGTGGTCGTGCTGCCGGAGGTCGACCTGCCGGACGTGTACATCCCGCGCAAGGAGGCCCAACTCGCCTTCCTCACCCGGGCGGTAGCCTTCCCGGCGTGACTCCCGAAGACCTCGTCGCGCACTACGAACTGGAGCCGATCCCGCGCGAGGGCGGGCTGTTCCGCCGTACGTGGGCGGGCCCTGAGCTCGCCGACGGACGGCCGCAGGGCTCGGCGATAGTCGTCCTGCTCACCTCGGACGACTTCTCGGCCCTGCACCGCCTGCCGTCCGACGAGATCTGGCACTTCTATCTGGGCGATCCCCTGGAGATGCTGCTCCTGGCCCCCGACGGCACATCACGCACCGCCGTGCTCGGTCCCGACCTCCTGCGCGGCCAGCACATCCAGCTCACCGTCCCGGCCGGCACCTGGATGGGCGCCCGGGTGGCGGTGGGCGGATCCTGGGCGTTCTTCGGCTGCACGATGGCGCCCGGCTTCACCTACGAGGGCTACGAGCACGGCGACCTGGCGGACCTGACGGCGCGCTATCCCGCCGAAGCCGCCCGGATCGCGGGACTGTGCCGCCCATGAGCGGACTCCTCGAAGGACAGGTCGCCCTCGTCACGGGCGCGGGCGGCGGCATGGGGCGGGGGATCGCGCTGCGGTTCGCGCAGGAGGGGGCGGCGGTCGTCCTGCATTGCCGTACGGCGGTGGAGGCGGCGCACGACGTGGCGTCCCGGGTCCGCAAGTCGGGCGGGCGGGCCGTGGTGGTGCGCGGTGATCTGACCGACGAGGACGCGTGCCGGCGGGTGCTGGGGGAGGCCGCCGAGTGGGGCGGCGGGCGGCTGACGGCGCTGGTCAACAACGCGGGCGTGCAACCGACGCGGGAGCTGTCCGGCATGGCTGTGGCGGAGTGGCGGGCGGTCGTGGACACCAACCTGTCGAGCGTCTTCGCGTGCACGCAGGCGGCGGCCGAGATCATGCGGGAGCAGCCCGGGGGCGGCTCGGTGACCCACATCGCATCCATCGAGGCGAGCCGCCCGGCACCCCTGCACGCCCACTACTCCGCCTCCAAGGCGGCGGTGGTGATGCACGCCCGCTCGGCCGCCCTGGAGTACGGACGCTTCGGGATCCGCGTCAACTCGGTCTCGCCGGGGCTGATTCACCGGGAGGGGCTGGAGGAGGCCTGGCCGGAGGGGGTGCGGAGGTGGCGTGCGGCGGCTCCCGTGGGGAGGTTGGGGCGGCCGGAGGACGTGGGGGACGCGTGTGTGTTCCTGGCGTCGCGGCTGGCCTCGTGGGTCACGGGGCACGATCTGGTGGTGGACGGCGGGGTGTCGGCGCGGCCGACGTGGTGACCGGCGCCGCCGCTTGCCCGCACCGTCGAAGCCACCCCTCGTCATCCGCATTGTCATGCACCACAAGTATCTTGCGGCACAAGACAATGGCTGACTATCTTGTACCGCATGACAAAGGGGCTGCCCGCCGTCGGTGACCAGCGTCGTAGTCAGCTCCTGCGTGGAGTGCTCGACCTGTGCCTGCTCTCGCTGATCGCCGAACGGCCGCGCTACGGCTTCGAGTTCGTGACGGCACTCGCCGACAACGGACTCGACCTCGTGAGCGAAGGCAGCATCTATCCGTTGCTCGCCCGGCTGGAGCGGGAGGGGTTCATCTCCTCGTACCGCGCCCCGTCGGCCAGCGGCGGCGCTCCACGCAAGTACTACCGCCTGACCGAAGCGGGACGTGCCGAACTGGGGAGCGGCCGGGCCGTATGGCAGACCTTCAGCGCGTGTGTGGGGCGGATTCTGACCGACAGCGAACCCACGGGGGGAAGCGCACCATGACGGACCAGCGCGCGATGACGACCCAGCGCACCATGACGACCCCGCAGATACTCGCGGTCTGCCGCAGCAACTGGGAGTACCGGGGCATCGACGAAGCATCCGTCCGGGAGATGCTCGACGAGCTCTCCGCCCATCTGGAGGACGCGGTGGCCGCGGGCCGCACGCCCCAGGACGTCGTGGGCGACGACGTCAAGGAGTTCGCCGCGTCCTGGGCGCGGGCCCGCGCTCCGTTCGGCCGCCGGCTGCTGCGCACGGCGGCGCTGGCCTGCTCCGCGATCGGCTCGGTGATGCTGGTCTCGTGTCTGGTCCGCTGGACCACCGAACGGGTGGTGAGCGTGGACGACGTCGCCTTCCTCGCCCTCGTCGCAGCGGTCACGGTCGCCTGGGAACTGCGCCGCGGCAGCCTGGGTTTCGGCAGGAACCTGGCGGTCGGCCTAGCCGCCGGCCTGGCCGCGGTACTGCTCGCCCACTGGCTGGACGGCGACGGCGACCTGTTCACCCTGCCCCTCTGGGCGGCCCTGGCCCTGCTCCTGCCCGGCCTCCCGTACGCCGCCGCCGACGCGCGCTCCAGGCGAGGCACCACACCCGCCGTCGACTAGGTCGGAGGGGCAGCGATTGGCAGATCCGGGCCGGCGTCGACGGCTGCGAGCAGGCCTTACCGGGGTCGCCAGTGGCCCAGATCTGCCAATCCCTCATCTTTTCGAGGGGGACGGTGAGTGGGAGAGGCCTCGCGTGCGTAAGTAGCCGTGAGGTGGTGTGGGCGACTGCGGAGAAGTGGCGTGAGGTGTGATGGTGGGGGCGGACGAGCAGGGGCGTGGAGGCGGCGGCGAGTTCACAGGGTGGTGCTGTTGGGCGCCCTGCTGGTCCTGCTCCTCCTCGGCGTTACGGGACCGGCGTCGGCCCACGCAGCCCTCCGGGCCACCGACCCCGAGGACGGAACCCTTCTCAAGTCGGCCCCCCGCCACCTCACCCTGACCTTCACGGAGTCCGTCGGTCTGCTCGACGACTCCGTCCGAGTCCTGGACCCCGACGGGCGCCGCCTGCGCACCGGCGAGCCGCAGCACGCGCGGGGCGGCGGCGACACGGCCAGGGTGACGTTGCCCGCGAAGCTGGCCCAGGGGACGTACACCGTCGCCTGGCGGGTGGTGTCGGCCGACAGCCACCCGGTCTCCGGAGCGTTCACCTTCTCCATTGGCAAACGCTCCCTGACCACGGCCACCGTGGACACCGGCCCCACCGAGGACCCGGCGACCAAGGCCCTCTACAACATCGCCCGCTACCTCGCCTACCTCGCCGTCGCCCTGCTCATCGGCACGGCGACGTTCATGGCGGTCTGCCGTCCGCCGGACGCCCCCGTGCTGCACAAGCTGCTGAAGGCGGGCTGGTGGGCTCTCCTCGCCGCCACCCTCGCCCTGTTGGTGCTGCGCGCCCCGTACGAGACGGGTGAGGGGCCGCTGGGGTCCCTCGGCGTCGAGTCCCTGACCCGCACCCTGACCAGCCGCCCGGGCGCGGTCCTGCTGGCACGGCTGGGCCTCCTGGCGGTGGCCGCCGGCTATCTCGTACGACTGTCCGGGCGCCGTCAGCCGTACGGCTGGTCCGGCGCCGCCCTCGCCGTCGGCCTCGCCATGACCTGGGCGGCCGGTGAGCACGCCTCCGCGGGCATCCAGGTGCCGGCCGCGATGACGTCCTCGGCGCTGCACCTGCTGGCCACGGCGGTATGGCTGGGCGGACTGGCTGCCCTGGTCGTGACGCTGTACGGGGCAGACCACCCGACCCCGGCCACGGTCACCCGTTTCTCCCGCCTCGCCTTCGCATCCGTGACCGTCCTGGTCGTCACCGGCGTCTACCAGTCCTGGCGCGGCCTCGGCTCCTGGGACGCGCTCACCGGCACGACGTACGGCAGGCTCCTGATCCTCAAGCTGGCCGCAGTGGCCCTGCTCCTCGGGGCGGCGGCCGTTTCGCGCCGCTGGACGGCGCGCCTTGCGACGGCGGACGCGGAGAGGGAGACGGAGACGGTCGTACGGGATCGGGATCGGGAGCGGGTTCCGGAGATGGCCGGGGGGCCGCCGTCGGCGGAGCAGCCGCCGTCGGCCGACGTATCGCCCCCCACGGACCCCCACCGGCGCGCCCTGCGCCGTTCCGTTCTCGTCGAGGCAGCCGTCGGTGCCGCCGTGCTGGCGGTCACCACGATCCTCACCAGCACCTTGCCCGGCCGGGCGCAGGCCGAGGCGGCGGCGGGCGCGCCCGTGGTGGTCGGTGCCTCCGTCACCGACGTGCCCTTCGACGTCGGCACTCCCGGAGGCCGCGGCAAGGTGCAGATCACCCTCGACCCCGGCCGGGTCGGCGACAACTCGATCGAGGCCCTCGTCTTCGGCCCCGACGGCGGCGTGGCCATCGTCCCCGAACTGCGGATCTCCTTCACCCTCCCCGCCAAGGACATCGGCCCCCTCGACGCCGAGCTCACCGACAAGGGCGGCTACTGGGGCAACAGCTTCCTCAACCTGCCCATCGCCGGGACATGGCAGATGAAGGTCACCGTGCGGACGTCGGAGGTCGACCAGGTGACCGAGACCAGGGCGGTCGTCGTCCGCTAGGGGCGCGGCACGCGGCCTCAGTTCGCCCCTTGGGCGCTCAAGATCGTTCGAGATATCGGTCACGTTTCCGAAACGGCGGTCGACAGCTCTTGACGCATGACCTGACATGCGGCTGTTATTGCGCCACCGTGTTCGGTCAAGTTGGTTTCTGGTCGATTACGTCGGACTTGATCACGTCGCCGCCACGGCCACCCCTTGCCTTCAGGAGCCGCAGATGCACCACACCTCCCCCTCCGGCCTCGCCCTCCCTTCGCCCAACCGCCGCACACTGCTGCGCGGCATCGGCGGCGCCGCGGTTCTCGGCGCCGGCATCCCGCTGCTCAGCGCCTGTGGCGGCAGCGGTTCGGCGAGTGACCCGAAGACCGTCACGGTCGGGTCCAACGCGTCGGACGCGGTGCCGAAGAAGGCGTTCGCCGACATCTACGCGGCGTTCAAGAAGGAGTCCGGGCTCACGGTCGACGTGAACACCAAGGACCACAACACGTTCCAGGAGCAGATCAACTCCTACCTGCAGGGCACGCCGGACGACGTGTTCAACTGGTTCGCCGGCTACCGCATGCAGTTCTTCGCGGCCAAGGGCCTGACCACGGCGATCGACGACGTGTGGAAGACCATCGGGGGCAACTTCCCCGACGCGATGCACAAGCTCAGCAAGGGCGAGGACGGCAAGTACTACTTCGTGCCGCTGTACACGTACCCGTGGGCGCTCTTCTACCGCAAGAGCGTCTTCGCGGAGAAGGGCTACGAGGTCCCGACGAAGTGGGACGACTTCGTCGCGCTGTGCAAGCAGATGCAGAAGGACGGCCTCGTCCCGATCGCCTTCGGTGACAAGGACGCCTGGCCCGCGCTCGGCACCTTCGACCAGATCAACTTCCGTGCCAACGGCTACGACTTCCACGTCGAGCTGATGGCCGGCAAGGCCTCGTGGACCGACGCGAAGGTGCGCAAGGTCTTCGACCTGTGGACGGAGATCCTCCCCTACCACCAGGAGGGCGCCACCGGCCGTACCTGGCAGGACGCCGCCCAGACGCTGGCGTCCAAGAAGGCCGGCATGTACCTGCTGGGCACCTTCGTGGGCCAGCAGTTCACCAACGAGGCCGACCGCGAGGACCTGGACTTCTTCGCCTTCCCGGAGATCGACCCGGCGTACGGCCAGGACACCGTCGAGGCGCCCACCGACGGCTTCATGCTCTCCAAGGCCCCGAAGAACAAGGCCGGTGCCGTGAAGCTGCTGGAGTACCTGGGCTCCCCGGCCGCCGAGGAGATCTACCTCAAGTCCGACCCGAACGTGGTCGCCGCCTCCACCAAGGCCGACACCTCCTCGTACAGCGCCCTGCAGAAGAAGGCGTACGAGATGATCTCGGGCGCGAAGTCCCTGACGCAGTTCATGGACCGGGACAGCCGGCCGGACTTCACCTCCACGGTGATGCAGCCCGCGCTGCAGAAGTTCATCCGCGACCCCAAGGGGATCGACAGCCTGCTCTCGTCGATCGAGCGCCAGAAGAAGACGATCTTCGCGTCCGGCTGATCACATGACTACCGACATCACCAAGGAGACCCCGGAGGCGGCCGCCGTGCCGCCTTCGGGCGCTGCCCCCGCCAAGAAGGTGCCCCAGGGGCACCGCCGCCTGCTGACCCGCCGGGACCGGCTCACGCTCGGTGTGATGGCGGGCCTGCCGACGATCCTGCACATCGCCCTCGTGTGGGTGACGGCCTTCGCCTCGATCGCGCTGGCCTTCACCACCTGGGACGGCATCGGCTTCGACTCGATCAAGTGGGTCGGGTTCGAGAACTTCAAGGAACTGTTCACCAACAACCCGCAGTTCTGGCCGGCCGTCGAGCACAACGTCGTCTGGTTCGTCGTGCTCATCCTGATCCCGACGCCGCTCGGGCTGTTCCTCGCCGTGCAGCTGGACAAGAAGATCCGCTTCAGCCGCGTCTACCAGACCGCGTTCTTCCTGCCGGTCGTGCTGTCCATGGCCGTGATCGGGTTTGTGTGGCAGCTGATCTACAACCCGGACACGGGCCTGATCAACAGCCTCATCGGGGCCAACGAGCCGGGCAAGTACATCGACTGGATCGGCGACCCGGACCTCAACCTCTGGGCGATCCTGATCGCCGCGTCCTGGCGCCACACCGGCTACATGATGATCCTCTACCTGGCCGGCCTCAAGGGCGTCGACCCCGCGCTGCGGGAGGCGTCCGCGCTGGACGGGGCGGGCGAGTGGCAGACCTTCAAGAACGTCATCTTCCCGACGCTTCGGCCCACCAACACCATCGTCCTGGTCGTGACGATCATCGAGGCGCTGCGCGCCTTCGACCTGGTCTTCGTCTTCAACAAGGGCGCCGAGGGCACCGAGCTGCTGTCGATCCTGGTCACCAACAACATCATCGGTGAGTCCAGCCGCATCGGTTACGGCTCCGCGATCGCCGTCGTCCTGCTGCTGATCTCCCTCGCCGTGATCATCCCCTACCTGATCGCGACCTTCCGGAAGGAGCGGCGCGCATGAGCTCCGTGAGCGCGCTGGGCAAGCAGCGCACCCCCGTCCGCCCGGCCCGGATCCTGCTGCACGTCTTCCTCGCGTCCATGGCGCTGGCCTGGCTCGCCCCGCTGCTGTGGGCGATCTACGCGGCCCTGCGCCCATACGGCGAGACCAGCGAGAAGGGCTATGTCTCCTGGCCCGACAAGCTGACGTTCGAGAACTTCACGAACGCGTTCACGCAGTCGGACATGACGCACTACTTCGGCAACACGATGCTGATCGCGATCCCGGCCGTACTGCTGACGCTGTTCCTGTCGTCGATGGTCGCCTTCTACGTCAGCCGCTTCGACTTCCGCGTCAACCTGTTCCTGCTGCTGGTCTTCACGGCCGGCAACCTGCTCCCGCAGCAGGTCATCATCACCCCGCTGTACCGGCTGTACCTGCTCGTCGACCTGCCCGGCATCACCATGAGCGGCAAGCTCTACGACTCCGCTCTCGGCCTGGTCCTCATCCACGTGGCGTTCCAGTCGGGCTTCTGCGCCTTCGTGCTGAGCAACTACATGAAGATGCTGCCGCACGAGCTGACCGAGGCGGCCCTCGTCGACGGCGCCTCGGTGTGGCGGCTGTACTGGCAGATCACCCTGCCGCTGTGCAAGCCGGCGATGGCGGCCCTCGGGACCCTGCTGTCCATCTGGATCTACAACGACTTCTTCTGGGCCCTCGTGCTGATCTCGACCGGCGAGAACATGCCGATCACGTCGGCGCTGAACAACCTCTCCGGGCAGTACTTCACCGACCCCAACCTGATCGCGGCCGGCGCCCTGATCACCGCGGTCCCGGTCCTGGTCGTGTACTTCCTGCTCCAGCGCCAGTTCGTCAGCGGCCTCACCCTCGGCGCCAACAAGGGCTGACGGCCCGCCACCGAAGCCGACGGCCCCCTTCGTGAAAGAGACACCCGTGCACCACCCCTTCACCCCCGTCGCCTCCGTGCCCGTGGACGAGGCCTGCGCCCGCGTCCACGAGGAGGGCTGGCAGTCCTGGAGCCCCAGCGGCGCCTACGCCCTCGGCGACAAGCCGTACCGCCCGACCAACGCCAACTGGGCGACGGTCTGTTACCGGCCGGGCGTCACCGTCCCGGAGGGCACGTTCCAGGGCGAGGGCCTGCTGGCGCTCGACCCCGGCGACGGATCGCCGGTCCGCCTGTGGGCGGCGGTCGATCCGACGCGTGAGGTCCCGTCGATCCGGCTGGCCGTGGTGGACGGTCAGGCCGAGGTCAGTGCCGACGGCGCGGTGAAGGAGTGGACGGGCGCCACCGTGCAGTCGGTGCTGGGCGACTGGGCGAGCAGCCTCCAACTGCCCGCCCCGCGCCCGGCCCCGACGGTCTGGTGCTCCTGGTACGAGTACTTCACCGCCGTCACCGAGGACGACATCCACGAGAACCTCCGTGCGATGGAGACCCTCGACCTGCCCATCGCCGTCGTCCAGATCGACGACGGCTACCAGAAGGCCCTCGGCGACTGGCTGACCCTCTCCGGCCGCTTCCGCTCCCGCGCCGGCATCGCGGACGCCATCCGGGCGCGGGGCCGCCGGGCGGGCATCTGGACCGCGCCCTTCCTGGTCGACCCGGCGAGCGACCTGGCCGCCGAGCACCCCGAGTGGCTGGTCCGGGACACGGACGGCGGCTTCACGCACGCCGGCCGCAACTGGGGCCACGACCTGCGCGTCCTGGACACCACGCACCCCGAGGCGGCGGCGTATCTGACGGACGTGTTCCGCACGCTGCGCGCCGAGGGCTACGACTACTTCAAGGTCGACTTCCTCTACGCGGGCGCCCTGGACGGCGTACGGCACGACGGGGACATGGACGCGCTGACGGCGTACCGCTCCGGCATCGAGCTGATCCGCGAGGCGATCGGCGAGGACGCGTACCTGCTGGGCTGCGGCGCGCCGATCCTCCCCTCCATCGGCCTGTTCGACGCGATGCGGGTCAGCCCCGACACGGCCCCGCACCGCCGTCCCGAGGCCGACGACTACAGCCAGCCCGGCCAGGACCCGGCCGAGTTCACCGGCGTCGGCCGCCAGTGGCAGCACGGCCGGTTCTGGGTCAACGACCCCGACTGTCTGATGGCCCGCCCGGCGGTGGAGACCCGTGAGCGGTGGGCGGCGCACGTCGAGGCGACGGGCGGCCTGATGGCGTCCAGCGACCGCCTGCTGTCCCTGGACGAGTGGGGCGTGGCCACCACCCGCCGTCTCCTCGGGGGAGCCGACCTGTGAAGCGCGAACTGTCCGTCCCCGGCATCGCCTACGGCGGCGACTACAACCCCGAGCAGTGGCCCGAGGAGGTCTGGGCCGAGGACATGCGCCTGATGCGCGAGGCCGGGGTGACCATGGTCAGCGTCGGCATCTTCTCCTGGGCACTGCTGGAGCCGAAGGAGGGCGCGTACGACTTCACGTTGCTGGACCGCGTCCTGGACCTGCTGCACGCCCACGGCATCGCGGCCGACCTCGCGACCCCGACGGCGGCGCCCCCGGCGTGGTTCTTCCGCGCCCACCCCGAGGCGCTGCCGGTGGACAAGGACGGCAGGGCGCTGTCGTACGGCAGCCGCCAGACGTTCTGCCCGAGCAGCCCGGCGTACCGCGAGGCGGCGCTGCGGATGGCGCGGGCGCTGGCCGAGCGGTTCGCGGACCATCCGGCGGTGGCGATGTGGCACGTCCACAACGAGTACGGCTGCCACAACGCCGAGTGCTACTGCGACGAGAGCGCGGCCGCCTTCCGGCGCTGGCTGCGCAGGCGGTACGCGGACGATCTGACGGCTCTCAACGACGCCTGGGGCACCCGCTTCTGGAGCCAGTGGTACTACGACTGGGACGAGATCCTCCCGCCGCGTCCGACGGGCGCCGTCCCGAACCCCACCCACCAGCTGGACTGGCGCCGCTTCTGCAGCGACGAACTGCTGTCGCTGTACGAGGCGGAGCGCGAGGTCCTGCTGGCGGCGGCCCCGGACACGCCCGCCACCACCAACTTCATGGTGATGTACAACTTCGACGCGCTGGACTACTGGCGCTGGGCCCCGAAGCTGGACCTCGTCTCCAACGACCACTATCTGCAGTCCGCCGACCCCGAGTCGCAGATCGACATCGCCCTCAGCGGCGACCTGGTCCGCTCCCTCGCGGGCGGCCCGTGGCTGCTGATGGAGCACTCGACGGGCGCCGTGAACTGGCAGCCGGTGAACCGGGCCAAGAATCCTGGCGAGTTGAGGCGGAACGCGCTCGCCCATGTGGCCCGCGGCGCGGACGGCATCGCCTACTTCCAGTGGCGCGCGGCGAAGGCGGGCGCCGAACAGTGGCACTCGGCGATGCTCCCGCACGCCGGTACGGGCAGCCACATCTGGCGTGACGTCGTGCGACTGGGCGCGGACCTGCGGGCGTTGGCCGAGGTGCGCGGCAGCGTCGGCACGGCCGAGGTGGCGATCGTCTGGGACTGGAACTCCCGCTGGGCCATGGAACTCCCCTCCCAGCCGAGCGGCGAGCTGCGCTTCCAGGACCTGGTGCGCGCCTGGTACGAGCCGCTGTGGCGGTCGGGTGTCGCGGTGGACTTCGTACGCCCGGACGCGGACCTGTCGGGATACCGGCTGGTCCTGGCGCCGAGTCTGTATTTGGTGGACGACGAGGGCGCGAGCAACCTCACGGCCTTCGCGGAGCGCGGCGGCACGCTCGCCGTCGGCTTCCACAGCGGGGCGGTCGACGAGAACTGCCACGTCCGGATGGGCGGTTACCCGGGCGCGTTCCGGGAGGCGCTGGGGGTGCTGACCGACGAGCTGTTCCCGCTGCTGCCCGGCGAGTCCGTGGGGCTCAGCGGGGGCGGCACCGGGACGCTGTGGTCGGAGCGCGTGGGCCTGGCCGGCGCGGAGCCGGTCGAGTCGTACACGACCGGCCCGCTGGCGGGCGGACCCGCGGTGACGCGCAACTCCCATGGCGAGGGCGCCACTTGGTACCTCGCCACGCAGCCGGACGCGGCGACGCTGGCCGGGCTGCTGGACCGCATCCGCGCGGAGGCGGGCGTGCGGCCGGTCCGTGCGACGCCCCAGGGTGTCGAGGCGGCCCTGCGGCGGGGCCCGGACGCCGACTACCTCTTCCTGATCAACCACACCGACCGGCCCGCCCATGTCGCGGTCGCGTCGGACGCCACGGAACTGCTGACGGGCAGGGCGGTACCGGGGGCGGTCAGCGTCGCGGCGGGGGAGATCGCGGTGGTGCGGGAGCCGCACGCGGGCTGAGTGATCAGGCACGCGTCAGGCGATGAGCATCAACACGAGTACCACCAGCACGGCACCCAGGACCAGCAGGCTCCCGATGAAGAGCCGGTCCGGGATGCCGCCGGGGTCCGAGGCGACGTCGGTTCGCTGTGGGGGTGACGCGGTGGGCGCCTGAACGGGGCGGGGCGGCTGGGGCGCGGCGGGCTGTCTGCCGTCGCGGTTCAGCGCGTTCAGCAGCAACTGGCGCCACAGCTCCGGCGGCAGGTCGGGGATCTGGTCGCTGTCCGGTCGGATGATGCTTCGCTGGAGCCAGGTGGACGCGGCCACGTCGGTGCTCTGGCTCATCAGGTTCAACACCTTCGACAGCTGGGCGAAATGGCGCGGGTCCCGGGCCACCGGGGCGACCGCCCAGGTGAAGAGGTGGGCCGCCCGGATGGCCAGGGCCGTCTTCGACGTGTCTTCCGGGCTCGGCTCCTCCGGCTTGAAGTACAGGCGCTTGCGGAGGACCTCCGCGCACAGTTCGTGCCGCGTCTGCGGATCACGATCCTCGACGCGGCCGGGCCCGCCCAGCTCGTCCAGCACCAACTCGACCGATTCCGCAGGCAGATCGCTGGAGCGCAGCTCGTGCAGGAGCAGTTCGTCGGACTGCATGCGCAGCTCCGCCATCAGATAGCTGCGCCGACTGCCGTCCCCGTCCCCGCGCCGGTAGCCGCACAGCTTCAGGTGGAGGGCGTGGGCGTCGTGCGGGTCGTGGCCGTTCGGGCTGGGTGCGGGGGCGGGCGCGGGTGCGGGTGTGTGCGGGGGCTGTGGGGGCGCGGGTGAGGGGGGCGGGTACGGCTGTCCGTACGGGTCCGCGTACGGGGCTTCCCGGTACGGCTCCGTGTAAGTCTCCGGATACGGAGCCTCCGCGTAAGAAGCCTCCTGGTACGGAGCCTCCGGGTACGGGTCCGTGGTGATCGTGGGGCCGGCCGGCTGCCCGGCCAGGTCGAGTTCCCGGGGGCGATCCCGCTCCTGGGCGCGATCCCGTTCCTGCTCCCGCTCGCCGGCCCGCTCCCGGGACCGGCCCCGTTCCTGGCGGTCGGGGCCGAGGATCTTCCTGAGCCGGTCGCGGCGTCGCTCCCAGTTCAGGGCCGCACCGTCGGGGAGCTCCTTGACCAACTGCGGTACGCCGGGAGCCGCCTGCGGGTGGGCCAGGAGGTGGGCCACCAGCTGCGCCGCCGCCCTGTGCTCGAACTGGACGGTGGCCGGTCGGCGTCCCACGACCCGGGCCAGCGGGCCGGAGCCACCCGCGTCCGGCTCCCAGTGCGGGACGGACATCAGCCGCAGGGGATGGCTGTCCACCGTGTCGTACGTGGCGAACGTCCACTCCGTATCGAGCCAGGAACCGAAGATCAGGAACAGTCCGAGATAGGCGAGCGGCACCATGGCCGGGTCCGGCCAGCGCTCCGGTGTCTTCTCCTCCAGCAGCAGCGACACCCGCTGCCTCGGATCGCGCAGCAACTCCGCGCCCGCGAGGATCAGCGCGCGCTCGATCTCCGGCAGCCGCTCGACCATGCCGGGCAGTCGGCCCCTCGACAGATCGTGGAGGTCCGTGAGATCGAACTTCGTCAGCCGGCCTGACTCCTGCTCGGCCCTCTCCTGCTTGCGCCAGCCGCCGTACGCGAGCCCGAGACAGCGTGCGGGCGGCAAGGTCCCGCGGTCGCCGACCAGCACATGGCTGACCGTGCTGGGCCGTCCGCCACGGTCGGTCGTGGGCCAGCGCTGGACGAGCAGGACGTCGCCGTCGCGGGACAGGGTGCGCACGACGCTCGGGCGGGCGGCCGCCGCGCCGGACACCCACAGCAACGGGCCCAGTTCCCGGCCCAGTTCCTCGGCCCGCCCGGCCTCGCAGGAGTGGGCGACGGCGTTCATTCCGGTGCCCTGGCGGCCGTGGTTGCCGTCCCACCGGAAGACGACCTGGTGCACCGAGTCCCGGTCCTGGAAGTCGTTCACTGTTGTTCCCCTCCCTCGGATCCCTCGGGCTCCTCGGACCCGTCGGACCTCTCGAAAGCCCTCTCGAACCGCTCGGGTTCCTCGGCTTCACCGGCGTCCGCGGCGGCCTCCCACGGCACCGCTTCGAGCGCCGGCGCCTCTCCCACCGCCAACGCCTCGGCGCCGCCCGGAACTTGGATCAGCCCGTGCATGGCCAGCAGCGCAAGCAGCGGCTCCAGCACCCGGCGGGGCCCCGCCCCCGCCGGATAGCGGCCGTGGTCCTCCTGGCCGCCGGTGGCGGACGCGATGTGCAGGGTGCAGCGGCGGATCGCGTCGAAGGGGCGCAGCCACGCCTGACCCGCGTGCCGACGCAGCAGCCCGTACAGGTCCCGGCTCTCCTCGCGGATCAGCTCGGGGTCCAGCGAGGTGGCCGGGGGCCGGCTCAGCCAGCGGTCCACGGGCGGCTGGAACCTGAGCAGGTCGGCCTTGCCGAGCACCATCGCGGCCGGCACGTCCAGATACCCGCCGTTCTTCGGCAGCCGGTCCAGGACCGTGCCGAAGGCGAGGTCGCCGTCCCGGTTCACCTCCACTCCCCAGCGTTCCCTGGCGTGGTCCAGCTGCGGCAGCGGCAGGGCGAGGGCCGGGTCGACGACGAAGACCAGGGCGTCGACCCCGAGCAGGAACCTGAGCGCCGCGTCGGTCCGTACCAGGTCCTCGCCGCCCAGGTCGAAGAAGGCGACCGGGCGTACCTGCCCCCGGGCGTCGGTGATCAGCAGGGACTCCACGAAGTGGGCGAAGTCGTCCATGCCCAGTGCCGCCGTGTGGTCCAGCACCTTGCCGTTGCGCAGCGGCTGCACCCGGTCCCGTACATAGCGGGCGTGCTGCTCCGGATTGACGGACTGCCATTTCAGGCCGAACGGCTCCAGGCCGCCGTCGGTGATGGCCGCGATCATCTGGGCCAGCAGATGGCTCTTGCCGGTGGAGGACTGGCCGACCATCGCGACGGTCAGCGGGCGGCCGTACGTCAGGTAGGGCACCGGGATGTAGTGCGCGGGGAACTCCGGGTCCGCCGTGCACTTCTGGACGGCGCCGCGCATGATGTCGGTCCGCCGCAGGGGGTTCTTGATGCCGGCCAGGTCCAGCGGCTGGTACTGCATCCGGCTGTCGGTGACGAACAGCTTCGTCAGGTCGAGCCGGATGGTCTCCAGGCAGTACGGGCAGAGCACCTCGCCGTCGGCCGACCCCGGCCCGGAGCCGCTTCGGGGCCGGGCCGCGGGTGCCTGGCGTTTGAGGCGCAGCGCCTCCTCGAAGGCCTCGTGATGGGGGCGCGTCTCGTCGGGGGGCACGGCGAGCCGGACGCGGCGCGCGGCACCCGGCGCCACGAGGTCGAGCACCTGGGCGGGTGTCGGCCGGTCGGCCGCCCTCGGGGCGAAGGCGTCCCGCAACGTCTGGTCGAGCTTGCGGTGTTCGCCGAGGTCGGCGGGCGGCCGGTCGGCGGGGCCGGCCCGCCCCGTCACCAGCTGGTAGAGGACCTGGGCCGCGCTCCACACCGCGTCCCGGGAGTCGGCGAGGGCCTCGCCCCGGCGCTGTTCGGGCGAGCAGAAGGGCGAGCGGCCCCACGGGCGCCGCGGCCGTCCGGTCCGGGTCACCGACTCCAGCCCCCACAGCTGGACCTTGGCGCCGTCCCAGAACACGGTGGCGGGCGAGATGCCGCGCGGCACCAGGCCCTGACCCTCCAGCAGGCACAGGGCCAGCATCAGATCGCGGGTGAAGATCTCCTGGTCGGTCGCGGACATCACATGGATCCGCGCGACGGGCGTGCCGCGCGGCGGGTCGTACAGCAGATACGGCTCGGCGGTGTCCAGCTCGTAGCCGACGATCCTCGGGAAGAGGGCCGCGTACTCCGTGCCGCCCAGCAGCTGGTTCAGCTGCAGTGCCGTGCCCGCCTCGGTGTCCAGCAGGGCGCGCGCCGCCGGGTTCGCCGCCTCCTTGGCGCTCAGGCGTACCTGCACGCACTGCTGTCCCTCGTCGTCGAGGACGGCCTTGCGGATCAGCTGGGGCAGCAGCCGGTCGCGGCGGAACTCGCGGCCGACCCGGACCGGGGTGACGCGCCGCCGCCCCGACGGCACGGTGAACGCGAGCTTGTCCGGAGCCGGTCCGCCCGGCCCCGGCAGCGCGGAATGCGTGGTGCTCGTCACCAGCTGTCGCCGTCCCCTCGGTCGTCGCTCTGCGTCCAGTCGCCCGAGCCCAGCCAGTCAGCGGAGTCCGCCCGGTCGTACGAGGCGGGCGGTTCGTGGGAGGCGTGCGGTTCGTGCGAGGCGGTCCGCTCGTAGGGGTTCGCCGGCTCACCCCGGTCGGGCCGGTCGTACGGCTCATCCCGGTCGTACGGCTCTGTCCGGTCGTAGGCGTCCGTCGAGCCGTACGCCTCCCTCCCGTGGTCCCTGCCCATGTCCCCGTCCATGTCCGTCCCGTCCGGCCCCGAGCCGTGCCGGGGCCGGACGGTGTGCACCACGCCCATGCGCAGCGGGGTGAGCCGCACCAGGCCGGCGTACCGGCCCGACGACGTCCACAGGACGTCCTCCGGGTGCGCCGAACCGCTCGTCCGCCAGGCCTTCTCGACCTCGTCGCGGACGGCCCTCGGGGCGAATCTGAGCCACACCGCGGCCGACGGGTCGCGGCTGAGCAGGGTGCCCTGCTCGGGTGTGGACAGCTGCACCACGGACTGCCGGTCGGCCTCCGCGCCGACCAGTTCGGCCGGTCCGTGCGGGTCGGTGCCGAGCAGGTTCGCCGAGGTGGCGCGGACGCGGCGGGGGGCGGCGAACGGGGGCGGGGCCAGCACGCCGTTGTGCTGGAGGTGGTGCCGGGCCGTCGACAGCAGCTCGCGGACCCGTTCCTCGGTGCGCAGGACGGCGCGGGCGCCGGCCTGGCCGCGCTCGACGGCACCCCAGTAGTGCTTCATCGCCTCCAGGGCCGCGTCCGTCAGGTCGGCGGACAGGGTGGCGACCAGCTCGGGCCCGCCCTCCCCGCTCTCCCGCTCCAGCCAGCGCGGGGCAACTCCCTTGCCGCGTCGCCCGGTTGGGGCGCCGCCACTGTCCCGGCCGGGCTCCTTCGCCTTCTCCTCCTCCGCCGGCTCGTCCTCCCAGGCGTACACGCTCGCCCAGTCGCCGTCGTCGGAGTCGGCGAGGGCCGCGTCCGGCTCCAGGTCCGTGTCGTCGACGAGCCAGTCGTCCTCGACGGACGTCCCGGCGCCGGACGCGCCGAAGGCCGGGGACACCCCGGCGGCCACGAGGTGCTCCGGCTCGGGCACCGCCTCCGCCTCGGCCGCGGCCGCCGTCGCCCGCAGCATGCCGGCCACGGAACGGGCCGCGTCGGCGCAGTACAGCCGCTCCTCCACGGCCCAGTGCTCCCGGACCCCCTCGGCCAGCACCGCGTCCAGGCCCTCAAGTGCCCTGCGCAGTACGGCGGTCGCGTGGCCCGGAGCCCAAGCGGCGGCCGCCGCACGCCAGAGCCGGCGGACCGTCTCCTCCGCGACGCCGAGGGCGACCAGCAGTCCGACGGTGCCCACCCAGACCGGCGAATCGGTCGCGTACCCCACCGTCGCCCCGACCACCGTGCCGGCGACCGCCGCGACCGTGGGGGCCACGCCCCAGCGGCCCCGGCGTCCCGTCCCCTTCAGCCGGGCCGACCCGAGCAGGGCCATCCCGGCGAACAGCAGCGGCACGACGACCGCCAGCCCGAGGAACGGCCCCGACCACAGCGCGCCGAGCAGCCCCGCCCCCGCCGCCGCCAAGGGGCCTACCACCGCGATGCCGGGGACCTCGGCGCCCACCGTGCCCGCCGCGCCCGTCTGCCGGGCCACGGCCTCGGCGGAGTGGGGGGCGAGCTTCGGCAGCAGCGCCGAGCCGGGCACCGGCTCCACCCGCCCGGCCAGGCCGGTGAAGCGCTGGGCCACCGACCGCAGGGCGAGCTGCTGGCCCAGCAGCTTGTGGGCGAACTCCCGCAGCCCCTCGCCGATCCGCTCGCCCAGGCCCTCGGCCGACGGCACCCGCAGCCCGAGGGCCGCGAGCCGGGTCGCCGACTCGGCGGCCGACGGGGCGCTGCCGCCGCCGCTGCGCAGGGCCGTGGCGACGAGATCCCGGTAGGTGTCGAGGGCCTGGCGCGCCTGGTCGACGTCCGCTTCGAACGCCTCCCGGCGGGAGGACCGCAGCAGGCCGGGCAGGGTCCGCAGCCCGGCCAGCGCGTCCTCGGCGTAGTCGAGGGCGTCCGCACAGGCACGGTAGGCGTCGTCGGCGACGCCGCCGGGCTCCCGGTGCCCCAGGTCCCGGCCGCCCCGGCCCGCGACCAGGCCGCGCAGCGGCTCCGGCAGATCGGCGCCGGAGGAGGCGGTCAGCAGTACGTCCGGGGCGAGTTCGGTGTCCGCCCCGGCGAACCGGGTGAGCGCGTCGCGCCAGGCCCGGTCACGCACCTCCGGCGGCAGGTCCTGCTCCAGCAGCCGTACGCCGGGCGCGGCGACGGCCTCGGGCAGCTGCTGGATGCGCTCCAGCACATCGAGGTAGACGTCCGGCACCGACAGCACGTCCACCAGGACCGCCAGCGCGTCCGGGTCGTCGGGCTCGGGCTGCTCCAGCGCGGTGCGGGCGGAGCGCAGATCGCCGGCCCACAGCAGTGCGGTGCCCGAGGCCCGCAGCACCGCGGGCCGCAGCAGCCGGCGGTCGGGCTGGAAGCCGCCCTCCGCACCGGCGAACGCGCCCGGCGCGCTGCCGACCAGCAGCACCAGCAGCCTGACCTCGCCCACCGCCCGGTAGCCGGTGAGCAGCTCGTACTGCGGCTGGTGGTCGGTGAGCCCGGCCGGGGTGTCGACCACCAGGAACAGCGGTTCGTCCGGCTCCGGCAGTCCGGCCCGGCCCAACTCCTGGGCGACCCTGGCCCGCAGGGCGGACGGGCTGTGCAGCGCCGCCGCCCCGGCGCGCAGGTCGAGAGGGATGACCGTACTGAAGTCCTGGGACCGGCTCACTGCGCGTCACCGTCCCAGGGGGCGCGACGGCCGGTGCCGCCGGGCTCGTCGTCGTCCCACGACGGCCGCGGCACCTCGTCGTCGTCCCGGGCGGAGTACCGGCTGCCGCCGCCGTACTCCCCGGCGCGCGCTCCGCCGGCCTCGGTCTCCGCCGAGCGGTCCGACCCCCATCCCCGGCCGGCCCGGCTGTCGCGCCCTTCCCCGTCGTCCGCGTCGGGCCGGTCGTAGACGTCATAGTCGTCGCGGCGGCTGTCGGCGCGGGCGCCGGTGTCGCTGTCGCGGCGGGCGCCCCAGCCGTCCCGGTCCTCGTCGCCGCGTTGGTCGGCGTACGGCCTGTCGTAGTCGTCGTGCCGGCCCCGGCCGCGCGGCGTGACCGGTGCGGTCCCCCAGTCGTCCTCGTCCGGTGCGGGCCGCCGGGGCTCCCTGAGCTCCTCGCGGATGCCGGGGCGGGCCGGGGTGCCGCCGCGGATGTGTTCCAGCAGGGTGCGCAGGGTCGGCTGGACCGCCCGCTGGTCGCCGAACTGGGTGTCCAGCGCTGCGGGGAGGGTCTCCGCCCAGAACTCCCACAGCGGCCGCACCCAGCCCTCGACCCGCTCGCCGCCCCGCTCCCGGCGCTCCGCCAGCAGCTCCAGCTGACGCGGGGCGACCTTCTCGACCAGGTCGACGAAGAGGGGATGCGGTTCGCTGCCGGTGCGGGCCAGGCCCAGCGGCTGGGCCCGCATCAGCTCCCGGCAGTAGTCCTCGACGATCCGCTCGTCGTCGAGGACCGTCCAGCGTTCGTACGAGCGCAGCAGCTCGGCCCAGCTAGACACGCCCCCGGGGTAGTCGCCCAGCCGCAGCCGCACGCCGGGGATGTCCGTGCCCTTGTCGGGGGACAGCCGCAGCCGGACCCGGTCCGGGGAGGCCGGGTCGCCGTCCACCACGTCCACCTGGCCGTTCCACATGCAGCACAGGAGGCGGTGCAGGATGACCCGCCGGTCCTCCTCGCTGCTGACCATCCAGCTGTCCCGGTAGCCGAGCCGCTGCCGCCACCGCAGGACGTCCTGGGCCTGCTCGTTGTCCTTCGCGCGGGCCCACTGGCGCAGCACCTTGCGAGCCTCGGGCACCTGGGTGAGGCTCATCTCGCTGCGGAAGAGGACCACGGTGATCGAGTCGCTCTCCACGCCCCGGTACTCCACGGAGTTCTTCGCGTCCGAGGGCAGCCGCAGCGTCTTGCCGAGGTACTCCTGCACCTCCTCCACGGCCTGCACCCGGGGATAGGTCACCAGGACCCGCAGCAGCCCGGTGCCCTCCGGGGTGAACCCGACCGGCAGCAGCCCGGCCAGCTTCCTGCCGAACAGGTCGAGCGCCTCCTTGCTGACCTGGTCCTTGGCGTCCGCGTCACCCGCGGCCGCGGCCAGCAGCGTGCCCATGGACGGCAGCAGCGGCCGCTCCTCCAGATGCGCCCCGCTCTCGGCGAACAGCCGGGTGATGCGGGCCTCCAGCTGCCCCTTGACCCTCGCCACCGCGCCCTCGGGGTCGCGCCGGCTGAGCCCGTGGACCTGGCGCCAGGTGTCCCCGTCGACCAGCTTGAGCAGCAGCGCCGCCTCGTCGTCGTTCTCGCGCAGCCCCTCCCGGCGGACCAGCCGGGTGACGACGTCCTCGTAGAAGTGGTTGAGAGTGCGCTGCGGCGGCAGCAGATACGAGATGCCGGTGCGGTCCTCGTACAGTTCCAGGCCCTTTTGCTGGGCGGTCTTGCGCTCCTGGTCGCTGTGCCTGCGGAAGGCGTTCACCAGCCGCCCGAGGTCGGTCCCGGCGGCGTCGGCCTGCGGCTGCCAGTGCTGTTGCTGGTCGCGCCAGGCCTCGTGCCACACCATCCGGCAGCGCCACTGGTACCAGGCGTCCTGCTCCTGGATGGCCGCCTGTACGTCGTCATCGCCCCAGCGGGCCGGTGCCAGGCCGCCCAACTGGCCCTTGATGCGGGGGATCTTGGGCGGCTGCTCGGTCACGCCGGGCGGGCGCTGCGGATTGCGGGCGCGGTTCTCCAGCATGCCGAGGAAGCCGAGCCGGGCGATCTGTTCCTCGCTGTCCGGGACGCCCCTGACGACGCGTTCGGCGAGGAAGGGGTCCACGGTCTGGAGCAGCTTGTCGATGGCGGGGCGCGGGGCGAACCGGTCGGCCATCGCGGCGGCGGCGCGGTCCGCCTCGGCCCGCAGGTCGGACAGCAGCCGCTGCATGTCCGCGATGCGTTCGCCCAGTGCCTGCTCGATGTTGCGGCCACCGCGCGGCAGCGGATCGGGCTCGGGCACCGCCAACTGCCTGCGCTCCCACAGCTCTTCGAGGTGGGAGTCGGCGAACAGCTGCCGGATCATCGGCACCGCCCCCTCCCGCAGGACCGCACGCGGCCGCTCCACGAGGTCCGTGACCGCCAGCCGCAGCAGCCGCCCGGCCACCAGGTCGGCGAGCTGGTCCATCGGCGCGGTCATGGAGGCGACCAGGCTGGTGGAGACGCCCTGCCGGCCGATGCCGGTGGGGGAGACCGCGCTGCGCTGCACGCCCCGGTTGATGAAGCTCGCGGCGAAGGTCTGGAAGTCGTCGTCGGCCGCCACCTTCCGGCCCCGGACGCGGCCGTCGCCCAGCTCGGTGCCGATCAGCGACATCACCAGGGAGACGATGGAGCGGCGCAGGTCGTCCGCGCGGATGCCGGCGGTCGGGCTGAACAGGAACGCCGTGGGCAGGATGCCGGTGCGCAGCCGGATCGGCGTCGTGCCCGGGTAGCGGATGCCGAGGCCGAGCTCCTGGTCGAGATCGCCGATCTCGTGGCCCTCCGAGGGCGCGTTCTGCGTGTCCACCAGCCGGAACAGGTCGACCAGCGACCGGGCGGCGTTGAGCTCCGCCTCGCGTCCGCCACCGGTGGCGGCGGAGAACGACGAGGGCATGACGACCAGCGGGTAGATCTTCACGCCGTCGAAGCGGCGCAGCTGGAAGGCGTGGTTGATCAGGTGCAGATAGTCCAGGAAGATCCCGGCGCCGGTGCCGCCGGCCACCGAGAAGGCGACGAACACGTCACAGCCGTTGACCTTGCCGCCGCCGAGTTCGCTGAGTTCGCCCGCCGACTTGGCGATCGCGTCGATCGCCTGGAGGAGCGGTTCGAGGACCGGGGCGAGGCTGTGCCGGAGGGTGGCGAACAGGGCGGCCCGGCCGACGGTGGGCAGCTGGCCCGCGCCGGCGTGCAGCGGGGTGACCTTCGGCTCGTCGATGCGCGGCGGCAGCCAGTCGGCGACCTCGTCGCGCATCACCGCCCGGAGCATCTTGGTCACTTCCGGGGAGGCGTCGAAGTTCGGCAGCAGGTCGTGGGTGGCCCGGGAGGTGCGGGCGTACGCGGCCCGCAGGGACGGGTCCACGTTGAACTGCGGCAGCCGCTGCAGATCGCTCTCGCTGTAGTCCGCGTACACGAACTGCAGGCAGTCGGGCAGCTGGAAGGGGGCGTGGCCGCTCTGCCGGCTGAGCGCCATGCCGTCCGGACCGCACAGCTCGGTGCGCAGTCTGCGTTCCAGCTCGGCTCCGACCAGGCCTCCGGTGCCGCCCAGGCCGACGAAAAGCATCGGCTGGAAGATCTTCATGGTTTCCTCCCCGCTGCACGGCCGACGCGGCCGCCGGTTCGTGCTCGGTACGTCTGTGGTGCCGCGCGGCGGGACGGCCGCGCGGCGGTGCGATGCGATGTGGTGCGGTGCGCCGAGGCGCTCGTGCTGTGCTGTGCCGTACGCGGGGGGCGGGCCGGGCGGTGACGTGTCCGGACGCCGCCCCGCGCGTCACAGGAACTCGTCGTAGGCGCTGCCCTGGCTCGGGGACGTCTCGTGGGAGCGGCCGGCCGGGGCGTCCGCGTAGGTGCTCCGCCTGCCGCCGGACCCCGGGGTCCGAGGGGTCCCGCCGAGGGTGAGGCTCAGCGTGTCGGTCAGCTGGACCTGACCACGGACGGGCAGCGGGATCCGGTTGCCGCCCTTGCGCACCACCGCGCCGCCCTCGCGGCTGCGCCGGACCGCGTACGGGCCGTGCGCGCGCCGCTCGATGCGCGGGCTGCGATGGGCCTCGGCGACGGCGAACTCGTACCACTGCTTGTTGTTGCCGTGTCCGGCCTTGTGCTCGTTGAGGACGGTGCCGTCCTCGGAGACGAGCTGCAGCACCAGCCCGAACGGGTCCCGCCGGCGCTTGAGCAGCCCCAGCCAGGCGACGACGGCCACGGCGGCCAGCGCGAGCGCGACGGCGCCGGACACGAACCCCCACCAGTACTTGTCCCAGATCCCGGGCTCCGGCGTGACCCGCACCGAGACCAAGGTGCTTTCGAGCCGCCGGTCGTCGTCGGTGGTGTCGACGACGGTGAAGGTGCCGGACAGGGGCAGGCCGTCGCCGAGGCGGTCACCGAAGGCGCTCGCGGGGGAGACCTTGATCGTGACCTTGTGGGTGCCCTGCTCACCGGGCTTGAGGGTGATCTCGTTCGGCTCGACGGAGAGCAGCCCGTCCTTCACGTCGGCGACGGACAGCCGCAGGGTGTGCGGGGCGTCGGTGGTGTTGCTGACGTCCAGGGTGCCGGTGACCGTGCCGCCGGGGTGGGTGCTGCCGGCGGGCAGTTCGAGCGGTGCCTTGACGGGCAGTTCGCCGGGCGCGACCTCGCCGGTCTCACTGCGGGTGTCGGCGCTCAGGCCCGAGGCGGTCAGCGTGGCGCTCACCGTGAGCGCCCCGTCGGCGTCCTCGGGGATGGTCACGGTGCCGGTGAAGGAGCCGTCGCTCGCCTCGGGATCGGAGCCCTTGCCGTTGTCGGCGAGGTCGAGCGCGAGCGGGGAGAAGCCGTCCCCGGTCAGCTCGCTGCGCACGCGCAGCCCCGCGTAGTCGCGCGGGTCCTTGATCTCGTAGCCCTCGCGGGTCTGCAGCCGCATGGTCACCGTGACCTTCTCACCGGCCTGCGGTGAGGGCGGGTCCATGGTGATGGCGCCGCGCAGCTCGCCCTGCCACAGCACGCTGACGGCGACGGGCAGCGAGCGGTGGCCCTCCGGGGCCTCGGCCTTCACCTTCCACGTGCCGGGCAGCGGGTCGACGATCTTCAGCGCCTCGACGGTGCCGGTGCCGCCCGCCAGCTCGAAGCGGGAGTTCTTGTACGTCCCGGAGGTGGTCGGGACCTTGTCGCCGGCCGGGTCGATGTAGCTGATCTTCACCTCGGGGTCGCCCTTGTCGACGACGATGCTGCCGACGGTGGCCAGCGGCGAGATGCCGATCTCCTGGGTGGACGGCGGCCGCTGCGGGGCGGGGCCCTCCTCGTGGCGCAGACAGTGGGCGGCGGCGAAGATCTTCTCCAGTGTGGTGCCGACGTCCTTGGCCCCGTCGACCTTGTGGGCCTTGGGAGTCGCCGAGGGGAGTGCGACGCAGCCCTTCTGGTAGCCGCCGGCGGCGATCTGGTCGAGCTGCTTCTTGTCCGGGTCGGAACCGAAGCCCAGCGGCCAGATCTGGACGTTCTGCGCGGCGGCTTCCCGCAGCGCCAGCTTCAGCTGCCGTTCGCCCTCGGCCGCGCGGTGCGAGGGATCGCCGTACTTGAAGCTGTCCTCGACGTCCATCTTCCCGTCGGTCAGCAGGAACAGCACCCGGGGCACCGAGGCGTCGGAGCCGTCGGTCAGGTCGTCCACGCCCTGCCGGATGGCGGTCGGCAGATCGGTGCCGGTGCCCTCGCTCTTCTTGCGCTTGCGCAGCTTGTCCACGCAACCGCCGACCTCCTCGCGGCCCGCCGCGTCCAGCGTGGTGCGCGGGCACACCGGGTCCACCGCGCGCTGGCCGGCCTTCTCGGCGGCGGCGAAACCGAACACCGTGACCTGCGAGGACGACGAGACGTCGCCCAGCGCGATCCGCTTGGCGGCGGCCTTCTCGGCCTTCATGTCCTCGGCTGCGAGGCTGGCCGACTCGTCCACGGCCACCGCGTAGTTGACCGCCGGGAACGCCGGTTCGGAGTCCGCCGCGGGCACCGGATCCTGACCGGCCGGTGCCAGCAGGGACACGAACACCGCGGTGCCGCCCAGCACCGAGATCGCGGCGCGGCGCACCCGGGCCCTTCCTGTCTGCCGTCTTCCCGTGACTCTTCCCACGGCGTCCCCTTGGTCTTTGAGGTTCGTGCTTGCGGTTCGTGCTTGCGGTTCTTGATGCGTCTTGCGACGTGTACGTGGTGACGCGTGTGCCTCGTGCCTGGTGCGCGCCGATGGCGTGTGCGGTGGTGCGTTGGCGTGTGTGCGGTGGTACGCCGGTGTCGCGTGCGCCCTCTGGATCAGCCCGCGGTCAGACCCCAGGCCACGGCCAGGCCCGCCGACGGGGCGAGCGAGGCCACGCCCCAGCGGATGGCGCGGTACTTGGCGGACAGGATCGAGCTGACGTCCACGGCCTGGACCAGCAGCCACCCGGCGGGGTCGCGCGCCGCCTCGGTGACCCGGGCGGACAGCCTCGCGATGTCGCGGGCGCCCACCAGATCGCCGAAGTAGGTCACCTCGTCCCGGCCGCGGACCGTGCCGGTGCGCGGCAGCAGCGCCGCGACCAGCGCGGCCACCGCGACGGCCCAGAGCACCCCGGAGAGGATCAGCGTCACGTCGGCGAGCCCGTCCCACCCGGGCGTGCCGTGCCAGCCGACGAGGAACGCGGGCAGCGCGAGCGTCCCCGACAACAGCACGGCCGCCTTGGAGTCGGCCCGGCCGAGGTCCTCGCGGACCGTGACCAGCAGCCGTTCGGCGATCCGCTCCCCCGCCCGGTCGTTGCAGTGCCGACCCCCGTCCGGCACAGGCACGACCGAGGCGGGGGAGGTCTGTGCCGCCCCGTCGGCGGTCATCGGTCCTCTTCCGCCCAGGCCCATCCGTCGTCCTCGTCTCGTCTGCGACGCCGCGGCCGCTCCCAGTCCCGCTCGTCGTCCGGGTAGTAGGGCTCCGGCCGGTAGGTCCGGGGCCGGTCGCCGGAGCGCGACTCATCCTCGGGGTCGTGGTCGGGGACCGGTCCCGAGGAGCTGAGCTCCGGCCGGCGCGGGGGCCGGCGCACTCCGGCACGACGGTCGTCGTAGGGGGCGTCGTCGTCCTGGGCACGGGGGTCGGGCCGGTAGGGCCGGTCGCGGTCCCGGGTGCGCGGGTCGTCGTAGTCGCTGCCGCCGCCCTCGCCATAGGGCTCGGACCGGCGGGTCCGGTGGCGGTCGCGGGTACCGGGGTCGTCGTAGTAGGGGTCGTCGCGTTCGTCGTAGCGCTCCGGCCGGTGGGGCCGGTCGCGGTCGCGGGCTTGTGGGTCGTCGTAGTCGGCGTCGGCTGCCGGGGAGTAGGGGTCCGGGCGGTGCGTCCGGCGCCGGGGGCCGGGGGCGTATCCGTCGTCGTCCGCCGCGTAGGGGTCCCGGTGGGGCCGGTGTCGCGGGTCGCTGTCCTCGCCGGCGTACGGCTCCCTGCGGCCGGGTCCCGGTCGGCGGGGCTCGTCCCGGGAGGGGTCGGGTCGGCGGGGGCGCCGTCGGGGCGGTTCGTCCGACACCCAGTCCGGGGTGAACTCCCCGTCCGTGGACGGCTCCAGCTGCCGGGGCTCGCGGCGGGGCGGCAGCGTTCCGAGGGGGCCCTGGATGGGGCGGCGCCGGTCCGGGTTGATGAGGTTCAGGACCTGTGTCTCCACGTCGGTGGAGGCGAGCTCCCCGCTGAGCGCCATGGTGTAGAGCCGGTCGATCCGCTCCCGCTCGTCCTGTCTGCCCTCCTGGCGGATCTTCTCCAGGAAGTCCTTGGCCCCCTCGGGATCGGCGGCCAGCATGAAGCTGAGCTGCGCGAGCTCCCCGCCCTGCAGCATGCGCCGGAACGCGTCCTGACGCTGCCGGGTCACCTCGGCCTCGGCGACCACGTCCCGCTTCTTCTTCGCGTGCTCGATGGCGTCGTCGTCCACCCCCAGGCGGACGTACAGCCGTACCCGCAGGCCGAGTTCGGCCCCCAGATCGCTCCAGCGGCCCCCGGCGCACTCGCGCGTGATGACCCGGTTGGCCTGTTCGGCGTCGGTCACCCGGTAGGACCGCGTGACCTCGTGCAGCCGTTCCAGGATGGGGGAGGTGAGCCGCTTGGCGACGTCCTTCACGGCCTGAACGGCGACCAGATGGGGGTCGGTCACCTCCCACTCGATGTCCACCTCGGCCTTGAAGAAGGCGGTGCTGCCGGCGGCCGGGAGCTCCATCCGCAGGGGCGTCACGAAGGTGCCGACCGCGATCTCGCACGCGGTGTACGGCCGGGCGAGCGCCCGCTTGTCGACGTGCCGGACGCCGAAGGCGGTGACCACGCTGTAGCCGCCGTTGCGGTAGAACACCACCGAGGTCTTCTCGGCACTGATCGGCGGCAGCCCGGCCGTCGGCGTGTACTCCTTCAGGAACGGGCCCGTGGGGGTCGAGTCGGCGGCGGCCCGCTTCGCCTGCAGCCGCTGCTTCGCCTTCGCCCTCGCGTCGTCGTTGTCAGCCATGCCTCTCCTCCTGGCCCGTCCGTTCCGCCGGTGAGACGGCGAGCCACCACAGGTCGCGCGCCTTCGGTTCGGGGAGCGGCTTCTCCGGGTCGTTCATCATTCGGCGCAACAGCCAGTCCAGCCGCCGCCGGTCGTTCGCCTCGGTGGCCAGCGCGGGCAGCAGCGCCGCCAGCCCCGGCCGGGTCCACTCGGTGCCGTCCTTGCGCACCGCCGACCGCAGCAGCGCCTCCAGCGCGTCCATCGCCACGTCCTTCGAGCGCGCCGTGTTGAGCGCGGTCCACAGCAAGTCGGCCATGGGGACGACGAGTTCGGGCCGGGTGGCGGCGAGGGCCAGCGGCAGCGGCCAGTCGCCCCGGTCGCCCAGCGGGGAGGACTCGGGGTCGTCCGTCAGCACCTCGTCCACCCTGGTCAGCGCCAGCCGGACGGTGGTCACCAGGCCCAGGTCCTGGTACGGCTCCTTCTTGTGGTGGGTCCACTCGGCCACGCGCTTCAGCACCTGGGGGGCATCGGGCAGCGTCAGCAGCCGTACGACGTTGAAGGAGCTGACAGCGAGCTGCTCGCCCTCGTCCCGGATCCCGATCCGGGCCAGGGCGTCCAGGGTGTCGTCCGTGGTGGCGGCGGCGTTGCCGTAGCCCAGTGCCATCGCGGCGGTCCAGCGCAGCGACTTGGTGCCGTTGCCGCTCCAGTCCCCGATGATTCTGTGCACGGTCCGGCGGTGGGAGTCGTGACCGGCGGCCTGGTCCATGGTGGTGGCCGCGAAGATCCGCCGACGGGGCGTGGAGGCCTCGGCGAGCGGCCGTACCAGCTCGGTGTAGCCGTGGTCGAAGTCCCGTACGCACAGCTCACCGGCGGCGACCGCGGCGCGCATCCACACCTGGGAGCGCGGATCGTCCGCGAGCAGCCGCAGCCAGCGCACCACCGGCGCCCGGACCGGGAAGTGCCGGTCCCACAGCTCGGTCAGCACCGCGGACGGCAGGGCGGAACCCCGGTACCAGATCAGCCGGGCCGGCACGTCGTGCCCGGCCACCTCGACCTTGCCGTCGGTGAGTTCGGCGCGCGAGAGGGCCTTGTCGACCTCCGGGTCGTCGCAGAACAAGGGGCGGGCCGGTGTGTTGTCCGGGTCGCTCTGGACGGACAGTTCCCAGGTCAGCAGGTGTGCGACGGCGGCCACGGCGCTGTACGACGCCCCGCCCAGCACGGCCAGCGCGATACGGAACGCCACCGGCTGGAACAGCGTCGCCGTGTCCGGCCGGCGGGGCTTGCCCTCCGCGTCGACCCTGGGCGCGGTGAGCGCCCGGTCCACCCCGGCGAACCACTCCTGGGCCTGCTCGGCGGCGATGCTGCGGCAGCCGGACAGCAGCTCCTCGTACGAGGTGGTCCCCAGTACATGCCCGGCCAGCAGCGAGGCGAGCAACTCGGCCTCGGCGGGGCGCAGATCCTTCAGCCCGACGGCGTCCTTGACCTCGGCGCGTGCCCAGAGGTCCTCCGCCCGCGCCAGCAGCTCGGCCGGCGGGGGATCTCCCTCCCGGGGCTCGCCGGCCCGCTCCTCCAGCCGCTCGCGCAGCCGGGTGGCGAGCAGCTCCTGGGTGGGCGCGGGCGGGCAGAGCATGCCGTACCGCCCGGCCAGCAGCGCGTTCGCCGCCGACCCGACGGTGACGACGATCACCGCGAAGGCCTCGCGGCGGGCCAGGGCCGCGGCGAGCTCGTCGAGGTCCATCTCGTCCGGGGGCAGCGCGTCGGGCCGGGTGAGGGACAGCTCCAGCAGATAGCCGGTGCCGCGCCGCGCCTCCTCGCCCTCGTCGTCCAGCGTCTGGGCCAGCTGCCGTGGCCCGCCCTCCGGGTCGACCCGGAGCACCCGGGGACCGGCGGCGGGCTCGGCGCCGGTGTCGTCCGTCGCGCGCCGGGTGACCTCGTCGAGGAGCGACAGCGCCGTACTCGTACGTCCCGTGCCCGGCGCGGCTCCCAGCACCAGCAGCCGCCGGGCGCGCAGTGCGCCGCGCAGCCGTATGTACCCCTGCGGCACCACATGGTCCCGGCGGAGCCTGCGCAGCTCCTCCTCGGGCACGGGGCCGCTGCGCATGCCGGGGCCGAGCGGGCGCGAGCCCAGCAGCAGGTTGAAGTTGTCGCCGATGTGGGCGCTCTGGAGCCGTGAGTGGGCGAAGCTGATCAGGTCCCGGCGGACGTCGAACAACTGCCGGGTGGCCAGGCGGGTCCGCGCGGCGGCGGCGAGATCGGTGGGCCCGTCCTCGCCCTGGTCGTCCGCGAGGGGATCGCGGGTGCGCTCCTTGAACCGCCCCGCGGCGCGCTCCCGTTCCTTCTCCCGCTCCTTCTCCTTCTCCGACTCCTCGTCCTCCGCGGACTTGGACTTGTCGTCGTCGGACCTGCCGTCGTCGCCACGGGCGCCGTCGTCCCGGTCCTGCTTCCTGTCGTCCCCGGCCTTCTTGCCGTCGTCGGACGACCGCCCCCCGCCGGGCTGCTCAGAGGTGTCGACGGCAGCGCCGCCCGCCTGCTCGTCGTCGCTCACCCGGCTCAGTCCTTCCCCTGCTCGGTCACGCGGTTGTTGGACCCGCCCATCTGCACGGGCCCGTGGTAGACGTTGTGCTCGTTATGGAAGGCGTCGCCCTTGACGTTTTGATGAATGCCGACGTCACCGGGCCGACGGCCGGACGTGTCCACGACCGCGAACTCGTCCTCGTCGCCGTCGTCGAGGTCGTCGAACGCGTCGTCGAAGGCGGACAGCGGACCACCGGCGGGCGAGGGCGTCGACGGCGTCGGCGACGCGGCCGCCGGCCCGGCCCCGGGGATCTCCGGAGCGGGCCGCCCCGGCAGGTGGAACCAGGCGGTGACCGGACCCTCCTTGAGCTCCAGCCGGGCCGGGGAGTAGTGCGCGGGCTCGATGAACTTGCCGCCGCCGCTGACCACGTCCTCGTACAGCGACTGGGAGGTCACCAGCACGAGGTCGGCCTTCTCGGCGTCGAGGAGTTGCCGGGCGACGGGGGAGTCGGCCAGGCGGCAGGCGAGGTCGACGGCCCGTCCGCTGATGCCCCGCTCGTCGTGCCGGACCGGGCCGACGTGCATGCCGATGCGCAGCCCGAGGGGGACGGCCAGGTCACGGTTCTCGTCGCGCAGCTTCTCGTGCACCTCGATCAGCCACAGGCCGAGCAGCCGGCTCGCCGCGATCCGCCCCGGCACCGACAGCAGCACGCCGTCGCCGCGGTCCTCCGTGTGCACGACTTCCCATGCCACCCTGGCGTGGCTGAAGGCCGTCTCCAGCACCCGGTAGATCCGGGCGCGCATGCGCGGCTTGTCGACGTCGTCGTACGCGCCGGAACGTCTGGCGTCGACGCTGATCACCAACTCGTAGTGTGCTTCGGTGAGTTCCAGAGCGTCGTGGTTCAACCATGCCCCCTGCATGTTCTTTCCGCTTGCCGAAGAGGTGGTTCGTGCTGCCGAAGAGGTGGTTCGTCCTGCCGGGGACGTGGTCCGCGGAGGTGGCCCGTCCCTCAGGGTCAGGCCCGGGGCGCGAGGCGTCTGTAGCCGTTTACACACGGCGGGGCGTGGGCCTACTCCTGATGACCGTCCGCGAGGAGGGCGAGCAGCCCGGGTTCGAGGATCTCCACCATCCGGTTGCCGGTGCGCACGATGTTCTGGGTGCGCAGCAGCCGTAGGGCCTTGGCGACGGCTTCGCGGGTGGCGCCTATCGTGGCGGCCAGTTCGTCCTGGGCCAGTTGGACGACGGGGCCGGCGGTGGCGGCGGCGCGTGTGGGGCCCGCCGCGGTGGGGGTGTAGGGGCCGGAGGGCTCGGCTCCCGAGAGTTCGGTGAGCCGGCTGGCCAGGCGTTGCAGCACGGTGAGCGAGGCGAGCGCGGACCGTTCCTGGTCGGCGCTGCGGAGCCGGGAGGTCAGCTGACGTATCACCAGGCCGCTGACGCGGGGATGCAGGGCGAGGAAACGACGAAACGCATCCCCGGATATGACCTGGGCCTCTATGGGCCCCAGCGCACGCACGGTGGCGCTTCGGGGATGCGGATCCAACGCGGCCATCTCACCGAGGAGTTCGCCCGGGCCGCGCAGGCCGAGTATCAGCCGGGTGGCCCCACGGTCCGTCGCCACGGATACGGTCACCCACCCCTGAAGAATGATCACGACGTGACTGGTCCGGTCGCCCTCCGTGAGGAGATGGGCGTCGGCCGGGTAGTGCTTCCGGTTGCCGAGGGCCATGACGCTCTCGTGCTCCTGGGGAGTCAACGTGTGCGCGAACGCCCGCTCATTGCCGAGCAGCCCCATGGCCAGCCCCCCGCCGCATTCCGGACGCCTGGGATTTCGATGGGTGTTGATGGTGGCAGGGCAAACTTCCGGGCCGAGTGGATTGCGCCATACCGGGGGTACTGGCCGGTAGTTGCGGAATGCCAGGTTGGTCGCCCTGCCGCCGTGCCCCTGTGCCGTACACCGACCACCACCACCCGGCGCAGGTCGCCGCTGCCACGCCCTTCCCCGAGGGGACGAGCGTGAGGTCAGCCACACCACTCGAACAAGGAGCCGCATCGCCTTCGTGATTCGGTCAGCCGATGGAGAGTTGGCGAAAACTCAGGTTTGCGGTGTGACAGGGGTGATGGAGAGGTGGTGGCGAGGTGAGGGGGCGGTGAGCCGGGAGGGGCAGAGGGCGTAGTGCCGCCGGATTCGGACCGGCATCCTCGACACGATCGCCGCGCTGAGCCTGCCGCGCGACCACTCGTCCCGAGTGAGCCCTCATGACCCTCGGCTGTGATCGCCCCTCAGCTGCGATCACCCTCAGCCGCGACGCCCCTCGGCCGCGCGCTCCGCAAAAGTTGCGGTTGTCCGGGTGGTTCCACAACGAGATCACGAACCCCGGCGCGCCTCGGGGACATATTGGTCATTTTCCTATTAACCTCCCATAACTGTACGAAGTCGATCTGTCACGGATCGCAATCAACTCACTTCACCGGAGATGACATGCACAACCTTCGCAAGGCTGCCGTCGTGGCCGTCGCCCTCGGCAGCGTCGGCATCCTGAGCGCCGGCACCGCCACCGCCCAGGGCATGGACGGCCACGGCGGCAAGACCAGCGTCCTGCAGAGCTCCTCCTGCAAGTCGCACGACCTGAACGTCGACGTCCTCGGCCAGGTCGGCGTGCTCAACGGCGTGCTGGGCAACGCGCTCAACGGCGAGGGCAACTCGGGTGGGCAGGACACCCACATCGGCTCGTCCATGGGCTGCGACAACAGCGCCTTCTAGCCCGTGGTTCGGAGCAGGGCATCTCTCGGCCGGCTGGTCGTCCGCATGTCGACGGAGGCCGACTGACGGGATGCCCTGGCCGGTACGGACACCGGTGCCCCATGGCGCGACCTACCGGTGGAGTACGGGCCGTCGCAGACGGTCCCTGGGATGTTCCGCCGATGGCAGTGCACCGGTGTCCGACCGGTCGTGCTCGACCTCGGAAACCGGCCAGGGGTCTGATCCACTCTCCCGGATCGGCCCCCTGGCCCGGTGGACCACGACGAAGGCCCCGACCGTGAACGGCCGGGGCCTTTCGCCTGCCCCGAGCCCTCTACCACGCCCAGCTGAGGGTCAGTTGTGCACACGACCCTTTGCTTGTTAATTCTCGGAGAACTCTTCTACAACCTTCCGCCGCATGCGTCGGTCTGCTCTCACACACAGGGATGTCTGAGGGTTCATGAAGAGGAGCTCAGAACGTGACCGTGCGTTCCTTCACCCGGCGGATGCGACCGCGAGTCGAGCGCAAGGCCGCCGAAAGGGTGTGGCAGCTGCGCACCATGCGGCGCCGCCGCACGGCAGCCGTCACGGACCCGACGCTCCGCCCGGTCGCGGTGCGCGGCCAGCGGCTCTACGGCCGGATCGTGACCCGGTTCAGCGCCGCCGACGCGGCCGCCGCCAACCTCGGCCTGGTCGTCGCCGCGCTGGAGCAGGAAGGCATCCCCCACTTCCTGGTGCCGACCTCGCGTACGCGCCACACGGTCGGTGTGAACGCCGTCGACCGGGAGCGTTTCCTCACCACCCTGGAGGCGCAGAACGCGGGGAAGGCGGTGTTCATCGGCAGACCGCTGCCCGGCGGACAGCTCAAGAACCCCGCACTGTTCCTGGACGGCGTACTGCCGACCCCGCTGCGCACGGCCCCCGTCCTGCGGATCGGGGAGAACCACCTCGGCCCCTCCGGCCAGCTGCTCGCCGGCCCGGAACTCGCCTGCGACGTCGAGTTCTGGGAGGACGGCGCCCAGCTCCTCGCCTCCGACGACGGCCCCCGGCGCCTGGCCAAGGTGCAGCCGCAGGCGTCCGAGGACATCTTCGCCGAGTCCCTCGTCGCGCCCCGCAACAATGGCATCACGGACGTACTGCCGGCCTCCGAGCAGAAGCCGGCCACGGTCCGGATCGGCGACCGGGAGCTGCCGACCTTCGCCCCGCTCACCGTGCCGACCGTGAGCGACGTGACCTTCCCCGTCGACGTCGTCTACACCTGGGTGGACGGCGAGCAGCCGGAGATGAGGGCCAAGCGGGCCCGGTACCAGGGCCAGGGCATCGCCGAGATCCTGGACAAGGAGACCAACGCCTCCCGCTACACCAGCCATGACGAGCTGAAGTACTCACTGCGCTCACTCGCGATGTACGCCGACTTCGTCCGGCACATCTACATAGTGACGGACCGTCAGAAGCCGCACTGGCTGGACGACTCGGCCCCGGGCATCACGGTCGTCGACCACCGCGACATCTTCCCGCCCGACGTCCTCCCCGTCTTCAACTCCCACGCGATCGAGACCCGGCTGCACCACATCCCGGGCCTGTCGGACCACTACCTCTACTTCAACGACGACGTGTTCGTCGGCCGCCGGGTCACCGCCGAGCACTTCTTCCACGGCAGCGGCCTGATGAAGATCCCGGTCTCCCCGCTGAAGATAGGCGTCGGCAAGCCGCACGCCGAGGAGACGGCCACCAACTCCGCGAGCAAGAACGTCCGCAGGCTGCTGCTGGAGAAGTTCGGCCGGATGACGACCAACAACTTCATGCACACTCCTCTGCCGCAACAGCGCGAAACCCTGCGGGCCCTGGAGGAACTCTTCCCGGCGGACGTCAGCCGCACCACGGCGTCCCGCTTCCGCTCGCCGCAGGACATCGCCATGACGGCCCCGCTGCTCTACCAGTACGCGCTGATGACCGGCCGCGGAGTGCCCGGGAAGTACAGCTTCCGGTACGTGAACATCAGCCGCCCGGACGCCGACAAGCGCCTGGCCGACCTGCGCCGCAACCGCCGCTTCGACTTCTTCTGCCTCAACGACGTCGACGTGCCACCCGAGGAGCGGGAGCAAGTCGGCGCCCGGATGGACGAGTTCCTGGAGGACTACTTCCCCTTCCCGAGCCCCTTCGAGAAGCAGAAGTAACGGGGCCGGGGGGCATGGACATGGGGGGCATGGACATGAGGGGCACGGACATCCGTCACCGCTTCGGACTGCCGGGGGGCATCCGAGCGGCCAGGAACCTTGTTTTACGCTTGCGGCTCTGGCTGACGGCCCGGCTCTGGGCGCTGCGCGCGACCCGAGCCCGACGGCGCCTGCAAACCGCCGTACCCGGACTGCACCGGGTCACCTTCGGACCGATACGGCTCTACGGCCGTACGGTCGCCGACTACACCGCCGCGGACGCCGTCGAAGCCGATCTGGAGCGGGTGTGCACCCTGCTGGAAGGGCTCGGAGTCCCGTACTTCCTGGTCCCCGCAGACCACGGACACGGTGCGCCGCGGCAGGTCATCGGCGTCGAGGAGAGGCACCGCGGCGCGCTTCTCTCCCGGGCCGCCCAGCGCTTCGCCGGCACCGTCGGGTACGTCGGCGCCGTGGGGCCGGACGGCACTGTGACGACCGCGGCGCTGTGGGCCGACGGCAAGCTGCCGCGGGCGCTGGGACGGGCCGCGGTGCTCCGTACCGGCGTGGTGCGCCTGGGCCCGGAAGGGCAGGTGCTCACCGGCCTGGAGACGGGGTGCGACATCGAGTTCTGGCGTCACGGCCGGGAACTCGGCACCACCCCGGGCACGGACCCCTCCTGGCTCACCGTCCCCGGCAGCCGCCTGCCGGACGTCTTCGGTCCGGCGCTGGTCGCCCCGCGCCGCAACGCCGTGTCGGAAGTGCTCCCGGTGGCGGCGCAGCAGCCGGCCGCGGTGGCCTGCCGCCGCCGCAGCGTGCCGACGTTCGCCCCGTTCGCCGAGCCGGGCATCGACGAGGTGCGCTTCCCGGTGGACGCCGTGTACACCTGGGTCGACGGGAACGACCCGGCGATGGCCGCGAAGCGCGGAGCCCATCAGGCCCTGTCCTCGAACGTCATCGCCGCCCGCGAGACCGGCGCCTCCCGCTACACCAGCCACGACGAACTGAAGTACGCGCTGCGCTCCCTGGAGATGTACGCCGGTTTCGTCCGGCACGTCTACCTGGTGACCGACTCCCAGATCCCCGCCTGGCTGGACCCGGACGCGCCGGGCCTGACGGTGGTGGACCATCGGGACATCCTCCCGCCCGACGCGCTCCCCGTCTTCAACTCACACGCGATAGAGAGCCGCCTGCACCACATCCCGGGCCTGTCCGACCGCTACCTCTATTTCAACGACGACGTCTTCATCAATCGCCCGGTAGGAGCCGAGCACTTCTTCCACGGCAACGGCATAGCCCGCATTCCCCTGTCCCCCCTGAAGCTCGGACTCGGCGCCCCGCATCCCCTGGAACCGGCCCCGAACTCCGCCGGCAAGAACGCCCGCGAGGTGATCCGGCACTTCCACGGCAGACACATCACCCACAAGTCGCTGCACACCCCGCACCCCCAACTTCTGTCGGTCATGCGGGAAATGGAAAGCCTGGAAATCGAGGAGCTGAAGCAGACTTCCTACTCCCGTTTCCGCTCCACCACCGACATCGCTCCGGCGTCCACGCTCCACCACCACTGGGCCATCGCGACGGGCCGCGCCGTCCCGTCCGACTACCGCTTCCGCTACGTCCAGCTCGGCACCCCGGACATGCACCGCCGTCTGGCCCGTCTCGCGGCCGGCGAGGACATCGACTTCTTCTGCCTCAACGACGTGGACACCGCCCCGGCGGCCAGAGCGGCGGCCGAGGCCGCCATCCACACGTTCCTGGAACGCAAGTACCCGTTCCCGAGCCGCTTCGAAGGGCGCACTCGGGCCACCTCGCGCCAGGTCGCACCGCTCACGGTGCGAGTCCCGCCGCAGCCGACCCGGGAGGAAGCACAGCGCTGCGATTGACGCCGTCCGCGTCAGGGTGCGCTAAGCGGCCTTGGGCCGCCCGCGGCGCAGGCCCGGGGCCGGCTCCTGTTCGTCGTCGAGCGGGAAGATCTCGTCCTCCCCGAAGTCAGGGGCCTGGAAGGGGCTTGTCGTCGGAGGCGGCGATGCCGTGGCGGAACGGCGGGGTTGCCCTTCCGGAGCGGAGAACAGCGACGTCAGGTCGATGAGAGGTCTGCCTTTCGTTACAGGTCCCTGAGGGCCTGGCGTGCCGTGACCGGGCACAGCGGTCCTACAGCTTGGTCATCTTGGCGTACGGGCTCAGGATCCGCATCTGCGCCGAGCCGAAATCCACGAGTGCTGCGATTCCGTCCTCGATGCCGATCACTCGGCCGAGGCCGTGCACGTCATGCGTGACCTGGTCACCCACGGCGAAGTGCTTGGGAGCCGGTGCGACCGGGGCCTTGAAGGGGCTGGTGGGCAAGTGACGCTTCGGTACAAGAGGCTTTGTCATTGCCCCCAGTATGGGCCCACGAGCCGCCGTCGCGCTGTGGCCGCCCACACAGCCTCCGGTCGGCCGGGCCCGGTTCGTCTCGGGAATCAGTTTCTGATCATGCCCTGAGCCAGGCGCTGAGCAGGGTGGCGCTCACCAGAGTGCCCTCTCGACGGTCACGGATGCGTGGGCGTACATCAGGCCTGGTTGTAGAGGGTCGCCAGGTCGATCAGCCGAATGTCCGAGCGGGCCGTCGCTGCTGCCTGCGCCTTGTCGTGGAATCCGGCGCCGCTGAAGCAGATGAGCTGTGTGTGGGTCGTGTCGTAGCGTCCTGCCTGAGCGACGAGGTCGCGGATGTGCCGAAGGCGTTCGATGTGGGCGGCGCCCATGGTGTCGTTCCACTTGGCCTCTCCGAGGGCGAGAAGGGGAGGCTTGGCGCCGTCCGTGATTCCGATGACCGCCACGTCGACCTCATGGCCGGTGCGGGCCTTGGGGTCGTGGACGACGCCGTGTCCTACGCGGGCGGGCAGACCGCCCAGAATCTCGGGGTCGGCGTGATGCAGAGCCCAGTCCCGGCAGACCTGCTCGAAGTGGGGCCCGAGGACGTTGCTGACGAAGCGGCGACGGCTGGCGTGCCAGACCCGTGCCGCGCTGCCCGGGCGTTCGAGCTGGTCCCAGACCGGTCGCATGATCGCGTGGTAGAAGCCGATCAGCGGTTCGGCGATGCGGTAAGTGGGACGGTTGTCACGGAAGGCATCCGCGTCCCGGTGCAGGAGGCCTGCGTCTTCGAGGACGTTGATGGGATGGGCGATGTCGGTGGCCTTGCGCTCCAGGTAGGCGGCCATGCCCCCGCGTGTGGCGTTGCCGTCGGCGACGGCGGCCAGAACGGACAGGTACAGGGCGGTGTCGCGAAGGTCGGGCTCTTCGGCCAGCAGATAGCGGGCTTCGCGGAAGAGGGGGGTTTCAGGGTTGAGGACGGTGCGGACGACCCAGTCGTCGAAGTCATCCGGCCCCTTTGGCGTGTCGCCGCGTGCGAATTCGCGCCGATAGGCCGGGGTGCCGCCCACGATCGCGTTCACCTGCATGGCCAGGTGAGGGTCGGTGATGTCCCAGAATTCGGCGGCGAGGCGGTGGTCGAGGGGGCGGACGACCAGCTCCAGCCCGGCTCGTCCGCGCAGTGGGGCGTTACCTGAGAGCAGCCGTCCCATGAAGGACAGCGCCGAGCCGCACAGCAGCAGCCGGGTACGTGAGCCGGTGCGCTGGTCACGCAGAGGACGCAACGCCTCTTGGATGATCGAGGGCAGCTCGGGGTTGGCCTTGGCGAGGTACGGAAACTCGTCGATCACCACGGGGACGGGCTGCTCGGCGCCGAGCGCGAGGAGTGCGTCGACGGCCTCTGCCCAGTCGGCGAAGTGGAACGGGCTGGCGGGCCGGACGTGGGCTGTCAGCGCCGTGCTGATCCGCCGTAGCGACTCGGCATCGGCGGCCTCGGTCGCACCGAAATAGAACCCTCCGGCGGCACGGCAGGCGGCGTCCAGCAGGAACGTCTTGCCCTGGCGGCGGCGCCCGGAGACCACGCCCAGAGTCGCGCCGGGCTGCGGATCGGTGATGAACCGGCTCAGCGCCGACCACTCGTAGTCCCGGTCGAACATCTCGGCAGGCTTGTCCACGAGGGCCCCAGATATAGAAGTACACCTACATAAAACATACTCCTAGTTCTGGCGCACTCCTTGGTGTCCTCGTCACTCTCGACGTTCCGCCGCTCCCAATGGCGCCCTGGCGCATGCGGTTAATGTCGAGAATGTCGCAAGCAAATGGGACCGACACTGAGACCAGGGCATGCCGAAGACCCCGGCTGCCACAGCATCCGGGGTCTTCGTTTCGCCTGTTCAGGCGGCTGCGGAGGATACGAGATTCGAACTCGTGAGGGGCTGCCCCCAACACGCTTTCCAAATGTTCGTCTGGGGGTTCCGTGAGAGCCGTAGGCGTTCTGACCTGCGGTGGAGCGAGGGATGGCGAGGGTTTCGGATGGCGTCGGACGAGAGTGAATGAGACCAAATCTGAGACCACGCGGCTACCCGGGCATGACGTCGTGAATGCGGGAGAGGGTGAAGACCCGCTCGTCGTTGCGCAGGTGGCACCAGGCGTACAGGTAGGGCGGGTCGAGATCGAGCTCGCTGAGGGTCCGTACGGTGCGGCTGCCCGAGGCGGCGACGTATTCGATGGTGACCGGCTGGCCTTCGTTGACAGCATGGGCCAGCTGACGAACGTCGCTGAGGGATAGCTGACGGGCGTACCCGGCGATGATTTCCTCGGTGTCGCTGTCGAAGGGGAGGCCGTTGTACGGGTCGGGCTGCGGGGAGTCCGGTGGCGCCGTCTTCAGCCGAGTGGCCAAGGCACGCAGGTCGGCCGTCGCCGGAGCCTCCGCCGTCCGGCCGTCGGTCTTCCGGCGGCGGGAGAGGCCGCCGGACAGGCGCGGGGACGGGACCGGAGCGACGGCACGGTGGCCCTGCGCCTTCTCGATTCGTACCGCCCCGTCGGCGGTCTCGGCGACTGGGGCATAGCCCGCGGCCCGGAGCGCGGCGAGGGTTTTGTCGAGCGAGGTCCGGCTTACCAGCACAGTCGGCGCCAGGTGCCGCAGGCCGAGTTGGGCGAGCCCCCGGTGGGCGGCCAGCTCGGTCAGGAGTGCGGGCTCTTCGCTGTGGAGCACGCAGGCCGCGGGGGCGATGCGCACCCGGCCGTGACCGCGCGCGGTGTCGTGGATCAGGTAGGCCAGCGGCTGGGGGAGAGTCTCTACGGCGACGGCGGCCAGGTCGGCTTCGATGGCACCGGGGGTGCGGCCGGCGTCGAGCGCCCGGCGGACGGTGCCGGGGCTGAACCGCCACACCCACGCCGTGCCGCCGGATTCGCGGTCGGCGACCGAGTCCAGCAGCGTGGCGAGGCGGGCGGCCGGCGTGCCGGTGACGACGGCCGTGAGGTCGGCGCCGAAGCGGGCGGACGCGGTGGCGGCGGGAAGCAGCCGTCGGCACGCAGCGGCCAGTGTCTCGGCGTCATCGTCCGGCCGGGCGGACAACAGGGCGGTCCCGATGGGGGACAGAGTGCCCCGGGCGAGAACGCCGAGCAACTCCGCCTCGCGGATCACGGTGGCGAACGGCGTGGAGTCCTGGGGCAGCGGATCGGCGAGTGGACGGTGCCAGGCGACAAGTGGGCCCAGGTCCACATGACTCTTCACGCCCTGCCCCACTGGGAGCCGTGCCGCGGCGGTGAGGAGACCCTCCCGGGCCTGCAGACAGCCGCCGCAGGGAGGTGTTCCGGCAAGCACGGGCAGCAACTTGCCGTCCTCGTCGCGGGCCTGACCGGGGGTGAGCTGCAGGGTCCGCCACGCCTGGAGAAGCACCGCGAACTGTTCGGCCGGTTCCTGTTGCGCCCAGGCGTCGTAGCCTTCTGCCGCCGAAACCCTGTCGCCATCCCGTGCCAACAGCCCCGTCGCGTACGCTGTTTCGAACACCATGCGCACCACGGCGTCGCCACAGCGTGCTGCCTTGCTGATCCGGGAGAGTTCTCGTGATCCGATCCCGCCGCTCTTCAGCCGGGTCGGCGGCGAGGCGGCGCACACCGTGAGAACCGAGGCGGCATGAGCGCCGAACGCCATTGCCGCGGCCGTCGCCTCGCGGTCCACCTCGGCCGGGGTGACGAGCATGACCGGCACGTCGGGCGGGGCGGGCTCGAACGGAGCGCGCCAGCCGGGCCCGCGCAGTGCGAGCGCCACCTCGGCCGGCATACGAGCTGTTCCGTACCCGCGACGGTCCTGAACCAGCAGTCCCCGCTCCAGCGCCCATCGCGCACCCGGCTCCGAGTCGATCCCCGGAGCCCCGAACACAATGAACTCCGACCGCTCCGACGCGGTCCTCGCCCGGCGCTCAAGCAGCTTGCGGGTCGCCACCGGAGCCCGTGCCACGAGTTCAGCGATCCGTCTCCGGTCGCCGTGATGTTCCACCAGGTCCGCCAGCCGCTGCTGCTTGGTGCCACCGGACTTGATCCCCAACGCCCCCAGCATGCGGCGCAGTTCGTCGGAGGTGGTGTCCTTCAGCAACTGCCGCAGCGGCGGGTCCAGTCCCAGCGGAGCGTCCCAAGCCTGCCGCAGCGGTGCCACCATGCGCAGCAGTCCCTCATCGTCCGGCCAGACCAGCGCGTGATCGGCCAGCGACCGAAGGGCCGAATCCAGCCCGCGAACTCGCTCCTCATCCAACCTTCCCAGCAGTTCCGCCAAGGCATTGCGGGTGGGGGACGCCAGCGCCGCGAGCGCCTCGGCCACCTGCAGGTGCGGGAGCGACAGCCGGGGCAGTACCTGTGCCACGGCGCCCGGGCGCTGAAGGCGGTCCGCCAGTTCGCCGACCGACCTCGGCTCCGGAGGGGACACGGCATCGGGTCTCGTCATGAGGACCCGCTCCAGCCGCGCCGTGCCGAGGCTTCGCAGCCAGGCGGCCAGTGTTGATCCGCTGGGCGTACTTATGGGGAACACCTCGCCGTCGAAGAGCACGATGGGTCCGCAAGGGAACCGGCACACACAGGTTTCAAGGATGGCGGACGGACAACGCCGATGAGGTCACACGAAAGGGTGCTGCACGCACGCCGCGGCGACGTCGACCCACCTCGTCGACCGTCTGCCGCGGGTCATACCTTCCTGACGACGATCGACTGCGGAACCAGACGCTCCAGATCGTCCACGTCCGAGGTGAAGGCGGTGACCTGCCCCTTCTGCCGTCGGGCAATGACGGCCAGTACCGCGTCGATGGCGTACTTGTGTCCGTGCAGCTTCGCGTCGGCCAGGAGCCGACGGGCCTGACGCGCCTCGTCCTTCCCGATCTCGGGAACGTTGAGGCGCGAGAGGACCCAGTCCCAGCGCTGCTCGGTGGTTCTGCCGTCGTATGCCTCGACCAGCGTCATTGGAGAGGTGACCACCTCGGCTTCGCCCCGCGCTGCGAGGTCCAGCCACGCGATCATCCTCCGGTCACCGCGCACGGCGAGGGAGAGTGCCTCGCAGTCGAGTACGAAGACGCGCAGCCGCGGCTTCCCGTGCTCACCGGCCCGCTTCTTCACGCGGCTTCTCCAGCATTGCGCTTGGCGGTGGCGTGGCGGCGCTCGTGCTCGGCGTCGAGGTCCGCCAGCGCCTCCAACGCCTCCGCGTGTTCGTCATCGGTGACCGGACCGTGTTCCTCCTGCAGCCAGTCCACGAACTCCCGCAGCCGGTCCCGGTCACGCTTGAAGCGCAGTGCCTCGGCGACGTATGCCGACAGGCCTCGCTCAGCTGCCTCCGCGCGGATCTCGTCAAGGAGATCCTCAGGGATGGTCACTGTCACTTTCCTGGTCGCCATACAAACCACCATACTCCAGGTGCCGAATGCCTTACTGTGCTGTCACTGCGACAGGCTGCCGTGCGACGTGCGCACCTGGCCGACCCGTGGCGCCCCGGTCCGGGCTCGGCCGGAGAGGGCTGTCGACGGTCAGCCAATTCATTGCATGACCACTGACAAGGGACGGAGCGGAGTGGGCGGTCAGGTGACTGTGGCGGGTCGTGGGCTGCGTGGAACACCTGTCTCGCGTGCCAGTCGCGATGGGTCGGCGCGATGGAGCGGATGCCCTGCTGAGGGCCGACGAGCGGACGGCCCGCGAGCGCTATGACGTGTTCGTGGGCGGCAGGGCTGTGGCCGACGAACCGACGCGGGCTACGTCCGCATCCGCAAGAACCGGCTCCGGCCCAAGTACGCCCATCGGCGCGGAGACAACCCGTGCGGCCGGAAGGCTGGCTACTGCCCCCAGAAGCAGCAGACCCGCCGCGAGCGCAAGTCCACCAAGTCCCGCGCCGGGCGTCGCACGGTCGGTCTGCCCGATCCTCTGATCAAGCTGCTCCGGCAGCACCAGGAGGTACAGGAGAAGGAGCGGATCGAGGCCGGTCCCGACTGGGAGGCCAAGGGGTACGTCTTCGCTTCCCCGACCGGCGGTCCTCTCAGCCCGAACACCGACTTCCCTATCTGGAAGCGTCTGCTGAGGGACGCAGGGTCCGCGACGGCCGTCTCCATGACGCTCGCCACACCGCCGCGACCGTCCTGCTGATCCTCGGCGTCCCGGACCTCGTGATCGACTCGATCATGGGTTGGGAGCCTGGGGGAGCGGCCCGGATGCGCGCCCGCTACATGCATGTGACGGGGACCATGCTCCGCGCAGTCGCGCAGCAAGTCGGCGACGCTCTCTGGGAGCTCCCGTAAACGGACTCAGAGATGAACTGCGACGGAAACTGAGACGGACAACGTCGAAGGGCCCCACCGCGAACGGTGGGGCCCTTCGACATCGTGCCCGGTGAGGCACTGGCGGAGGATACGAGATTCGAACTCGTGAGGGGTTGCCCCCAACACGCTTTCCAAGCGTGCGCCCTAGGCCTCTAGGCGAATCCTCCGCCGGAAACATTACATGACCGAGAGGAGTGCTCGCGAACTCGTTCCCCCAGGCCGTCATCGGGTACTCTTCGGGAAGCCCCTCACGCGGCGCTATCTGACTGAACTCCCCCAGGGCCGGAAGGCAGCAAGGGTAGGTCGGCTCTGGCGGGTGCGTGGGGGGCGCTTGCGTTCCCGCTGGGGGGTGGGGTTGTCAGTGGGCGCCTATAACCTCGTATGCGTGTCGTCTCTCGCGCTGTACCGCCGCTATCGCCCGGAGTCGTTCGCCGAGGTCATCGGGCAGGAGCATGTCACTGACCCGCTGCAGCAGGCGCTGCGGAACAACCGGGTCAATCACGCGTACCTGTTCAGCGGGCCGCGGGGCTGCGGCAAGACGACCAGCGCGCGGATCCTCGCGCGGTGTCTGAACTGTGAGCAGGGTCCTACGCCGACGCCGTGCGGCCAGTGCCAGTCCTGTCAGGACCTGGCTCGCAACGGGCCCGGTTCCATCGACGTCATCGAGATCGACGCGGCGTCCCACGGTGGTGTGGACGACGCGCGCGAGCTGCGGGAGAAGGCCTTCTTCGGGCCCGCGAGCAGCCGCTACAAGATCTACATCATCGACGAGGCCCACATGGTCACGTCGGCCGGTTTCAACGCGCTGCTGAAGGTCGTCGAGGAGCCGCCCGAGCATCTGAAGTTCATCTTCGCCACGACCGAGCCCGAGAAGGTCATCGGGACCATCCGGTCGCGGACGCATCACTACCCCTTCCGGCTCGTCCCGCCGGGCACGCTGCGGGACTACCTCGCCGATGTGTGCGGCCGGGAGAACATCCCGGTCGAGGAGGGTGTGCTGCCGCTCGTCGTGCGCGCGGGTCAGGGCTCCGTGCGTGACTCCATGTCCGTCATGGACCAGCTGCTCGCCGGAGCGAGGGAGGAGGGTGTCACGTATGCCATGGCCACCTCTCTGCTCGGGTACACCGAGGGGTCGCTGCTCGACTCCGTCGTGGAAGCCTTCGCGACCGGTGACGGCGCCGCCGCCTTCGAGGTCGTGGACCGTGTCATCGAGGGGGGCAACGATCCCCGGCGGTTCGTCGCCGACCTGCTGGAGCGGCTGCGGGACCTCGTCATCCTCGCCGCGGTGCCGGATGCCGTCGAGAAGGGGCTCATCGATGCCCCCGCCGATGTCCTGGAGCGCATGCAGGCCCAGGCCGGCACCTTCGGCGCCGCCGAACTGAGCCGTGCCGCCGACCTCGTCAACGCGGGGCTGACCGAGATGCGGGGGGCCACCTCGCCCCGGCTCCAGCTCGAGCTGATCTGCGCGCGCGTGATGCTGCCCGCGGCGTACGGGGACGAGCGTTCCGTGATGGCCCGGCTCGACCGGCTGGAGCGGGGCGTGAACTTCTCGCCGGCCGCGGGCGGTGGCATGCCCGCGATGGGGTACGTGCCCGGCCCCGACGCCCACGCGGGAGCGGCCGCCGCGCCGGTTCCGCCGGGGGGCGGTCCTGCCGCGGCCCGGGCAGCCGTACGGGCTTCGGGGTCGCCGGCGGCCCCCGCCGCACCGACTCCCGCCGCACCGGCCCCCGCCGCACCAGCCCCCGTTGCCGGAGCCGGTGCGCCCACGGCCGGCATGGGCGGTACGGCCGCTCCCGCTCCGGCGGGTCAGGGCGCGCCCACGGATCAGGCCCCGTCCGCGCCCTCGGCCCCCGGCCGCCCGCCGGCGCAGAGCGGCCAGCAGCCTCAGCCACCGCAGGCTCCGCCCGCTCCGGCGCCTGCGCCCGCACCCGCCGCACCGCCAGCGGCCTCCGCACCCGGGGCATGGCCCACCGCCGCCCCCGCAGGTGGCGGCCGGCGCCCCGGCGGCTGGCCCACGGCCACCCCGGCGGGCGGCGCCGCCCAGTCCCAGGCGGCACCGAGCGGCCCCCCCACGCCCCCGCCCGCTCCACAGCCCGCGGCGCCCACGCCCGCCCCCGGCGCAGGCGCAGCACCGGCCTACGCGCCCCCGAGCGGCGGTGTCGACCCCCGCATGCTCTGGCCCAACATCCTGGAGGCGGTCAAGAACCGTCGCCGCTTCACCTGGATCCTGCTCAGTCAGAACGCCCAGGTGACGGGCTTCGACGGCACCACCCTCCAACTCGGCTTCGTCAACGCGGGCGCACGCGACAACTTTGTGAGCAGCGGCAGTGAGGACGTCCTGCGGCAGGCGCTGGGCGAGCAGTTCAACGTCCAGTGGAAGATCGAGGCGATCGTCGACCCGTCGGGCGGAGGCTCGGCGCCCCCGTCGCCGGGCGGTTCGTCCGGCTTCGGCGGTGGTGGTGGCGCAGGCGGCAGCGGCGGATACGGCGGTGGTGGCAACAGTGGCTACGGCGGCGGCGGTACGACCGCCCAGCGCCCGGCCCCGCCCCAGCCGACGCCCTCGACACCCACCCCGCCGCCGGCGGCCCCCGCGGCTGCGGCACCGAACGCCGCCCCCGCCTCGGCACCCCAGCCTCCCTCCGCCCCGGAGCCGCGGCCCCCGGTGTCCATCGAGGACGACATCCCGGAGGACGACGACCCCGACCTCAACGAGTCGGCGCTGTCCGGCTACGAGCTGATCGTGCGGGAGCTGGGGGCGACGGTGGTGGAGGAGTTCACCAACGAGTAGCGAGGGTCCGAGGGCTGCCGCGGGCCAGCGGCTCCGGCCCCGCCCCCAGGGGGACTCCGGCCGCCATGCCTCCAGGGAACTTGGAGGAACGTACAGGTCACGAACCCCCGGCCCCTCATCGCCCCGCACAAAAACCCCGTTAGGCTGACCCCCGTGAAGGTCCTCGTCATCGGTAACGGCGCCCGCGAACACGCCCTGTGCCGCTCCCTGTCCCTCGACCCCGACGTCACCGCGCTGCACTGCGCCCCCGGCAACGCCGGTATCGCCGAGGTCGCCGAGCTGCACCAGGTCGACGCCCTCGACGGCGCGGCCGTATCCGCGCTGGCCACGGAGCTCGGCGCCGGCCTCGTGGTCGTGGGGCCGGAGGCTCCACTCGTCGCCGGGGTCGCCGACGCCGTACGCGAGGCGGGCATCCCCGTCTTCGGGCCCTCCAAGGAGGCGGCGCAGCTCGAGGGCTCCAAGGCGTTCGCGAAGGACGTGATGGCGGCGGCCGGGGTGCCCACGGCACGGTCGTACGTCTGCACCACGCCCGACGAGGCCGCCGACGCCCTCGACGCCTTCGGCGCTCCGTACGTCGTCAAGGACGACGGTCTCGCCGCCGGCAAGGGCGTCGTCGTCACCGGTGACATCGAGGCCGCCAAGGCGCACGCCGCCGGGTGCGAGCGCGTCGTCATCGAGGAGTTCCTCGACGGCCCCGAGGTCTCCCTGTTCGCCATCACCGACGGCGAGACGGTCCTCCCGCTGCAGCCCGCCCAGGACTTCAAGCGGGCGCTGGACGGCGACGAGGGCCCGAACACCGGCGGCATGGGCGCGTACTCCCCGCTCCCGTGGGCCGACCCGAAGCTGGTCGAGGAGGTCATGGAGACGGTCCTGCAGCCGACCGTCGACGAGCTGCGCCGCCGCGGCACCCCGTTCTCCGGCCTGCTCTACGCCGGGCTCGCGATCACCTCGCGCGGCGTCCGCGTCATCGAATTCAACGCCCGCTTCGGCGACCCGGAGACCCAGGTCGTCCTGGCCCGCCTGAAGACGCCGCTGGCCGGCGTCCTGCTGGCCGCCGCCAAGGGCGACCTCGCCGACCTGGCGCCGCTGCGCTGGAGCGACGACGCCGCGGTCACCGTGGTGGTCGCCTCGCACAACTACCCCGGCACCCCGCGCACCGGCGACCCGATCACCGGCCTCGACGAGGTCGCCGCCGAGGACGCCCCGCACGCCTACGTCCTGCACGCCGGCACCAGGCGCGACGGCGACGCCGTCGTCAGCGCCGGCGGCCGCGTCCTGTCCGTCACGGCGACCGGCAAGGACCTCACCCAGGCCCGCGACCGCGCCTACAAGGCCGTGGCCCGCATCGAGCTCGACGGCTCCCAGCACCGCACGGACATCGCGGCGAAGGCGGCGGCGGAGGCGTAGAAAGCGCCCGCGCGCCCACCGCATCCGGACAATCCGCCCCGCGCGAGACAACCCCTCAGGCCCCGAATCCGTCTCAGGATTCGGGGCCTGTCCCTACCTGGCTCAGGGCCGGGATCAGGGGCCTGATCCTCGCTGTCCGTCATCCACCTTTCCCCAAAGCCATTCCATCGAGTGACCGCTGCCCCATCCGGCTGACGTGGGCCGGAGCCCCAACTAGGGTGCGGCGCAAGCGTTCCGGCACTTGGCCCACCGGCATTGCGATGTCAGTGGCGGGTGCCACAGTGGGGGAGTGAGCAAAGCCAGGACAGTTCGGACAGCCAGGGCAGTGGGGAGGGGGTGAGGTCCGGCCGTGACCGTTATCGGTGTGGAGGTGGGTGCGCAGTCCGCGCGCGCCCGGGCCCTCGCGGTGCTGCGCATCCGCAGCCGCGCGCTCGCCGTCGCCCTGCTTCCCGCGGCGGTCGCCGTGGTGCTGCTCGTCGGCGCCTCCACCGGCCACCTCGTGGGCCCGGGCTGGCACGCCGCCCGCTGGGTGGTGACCCCCCTCGCCGTCCTCGTCCTGCTCGCCGCCGCCGGTATCGCCCTGGTCGTCGCCCGCGCCCGCCCCGCCGTCAGCCCCACGGTCCCGATAGCCGAGGAGCAGGCCCCGGACCTGTACCGGATGGTGCGTGACCTCGCCGACCGCCTCGGCGTCCCCGCCCCGTCCGCGATAGCGCTCACCCCGGACTGCGACAGCTGGCTGGAGGACCGGACCCACCCGTCCCACGGCCCGCCCCCGGCCGAGGACCGCGACGAGCACGAGGTCAACGGCCTGCGCGGCGGAAGCACGCGCGCCGTCCACCGCCGTACGCCCGCCGCCCCCGTCCTCGTCATCGGCTCCCCGTTCCTGTGGTGGATGCGCGTCGGCGAGCTGCGCGCGGTCCTCGCCCCGGTCGTCGCCGGTACGGGACCTTCCGCGCACCCGGACATAGCCCAGGCCCGGCGCTTCGTCCGGGGCCTGGACGCCGCCGTGGCCGTCGCCTCGACGCGCGGCCGTTGCCCGGGGTCGCGGGCGGTGTGCGCGGGCGTCGGCTGGGTCGCGCGGCTGCTGCTGCGCAGTTGCCGGGAGCACGCCACCGAGATGGAGCGGGGGGTGGCCAGCGCTGCCGCCGAGCGTGCACAGGCTGTGGATTACGGACTGCGGATCGTCGCCCAGGAACAGGTCGGGCTGGCGTACGCCGGCTGGGACCGGCTGCTCACGCGCGTGGCGCTGCCCGCCTGGCGGATGGGCCGCTGGCCGTCCCGGCTGGACGCGGGCGTCGTCGCCGCCCTGACCGAGCTGTCCCGCCGTGACCGCCTGGCCGAGGGCTTCGCGTCCCGGCTGGGCGAGCGGCCCGCGTGCGACCTGCTCGAGGAGCCCGGCGTGGTCGACGAGGCGGCCTCACTCCTCGCGGCCCGCCTCTTCCACGGCGGCCCGGCCGAGTCCGGACCGGACTGGTCCCCGGTGGACTGGCAGGAGTACCCCGAGGAGGTGGTCGACCGTAAATGGCGCACCGACGCGGCCCGCCTCCACCGTGTCCTCGACGCCCTCGGCGTCCGCCGCACCACCGACGGCACACCCTCGGAGGCGAGCGGCCCGACCCTGGCCCGCGTCATGGACCACCTCGCGGCCGACCACCTCTCGGCCCCACCGGACGCCAGGACCGCCCGGCCCGCCGACCGCCATGCCGCCCCTACCCCCTCCGCCCCGCCCCGCCCCCCGAAGCCGCCCAAGGCCCCCTACGCAGCCATGTCCGAGGACGCCTCCCCCGACGACCAGGAAACCGAGCGAAGCTCCGCTCTCGCCGCCGGTCTGACCGCCGAACTGGCCCGCGAGGAGGCCGCCGCGCCCGCGGAGCAGACGGCGTCCCCCGACCCCGGCAGCACCCTTCTGGACATCGGAGCGCTCCCCCTTTTCCCGCTCCAGCCGCCCCGCACCGCCCGCGAGTTGCTCACCGACCACGTCACGGCGATGGTGTGCTGCGCCGCGATGGACACCGCGGGCGCCGCCCCAGGTCTGGACTGGCTCGACGGCCCCACGCTCCTCATCGACGGCGAGAGAGCGGCCGACCTGACCCCCAGAGTCCTCAGCCTCATCGAGGACGGCGACCCGGTGCCGCTGCGCGCCTGGCTGGTGGAGTCGGGGATACGCCCGGAGAAGCCGGTACGTCTGGTCTGACGGCTGTTTCAGGCCGTAAGCGGTCGGAAGCCCCGGTTCCACTTTCGGCCAATTCGCAACGAATAGTGACAGCATGCGTGCGGAATGTGATGTGCTGGGATCGATAGCGCACATGGCAAGGGCTTGCGACATACGACAGTCGCACGAAAGCCCGCGTCACATGACAGAAACCGCAAGCACGCCGCAGGTGCAGCGCAAGCACATGCAAGCGCGTACGGCGCTCGCACCACACACAAACGCTCGATGCACGACCACGGGGGAACGAGGGAGGGGTATGGCCATGGGGTCGGAGCAGATCCGCCGCTGGGAGTCGGGGGCACTCGCGCATGCCGTGACGGACCCCTTCGGCCAGGGCCCCGTCCCCTGGCTGCGCGGCAACGTGACGTACTTCGACGACACCGGCCAGGTCGTCCCCTGGTACGTCGACGGCCAGGCCCACCCCCCGACCGCGGACACCCCGAGGGTCCCGGCCCCCCGCAGCGCCGGCCCGCGCTCCGCCGACGACGTCCACCGGCAGATCAAGGGCTTCACCTCGACCGGCGCGGTCGCCCCCGGAGAGGCGGTCGACTTCCACATCACCGTCGACCCGCCCCAGGAATTCGCCGTCGACATCTACCGCATCGGCCACTACAGCGGGGACGGCGCCGCCAAGATCACCACCAGCCCGCGCCTCTCCGGCATCGTGCAGCCCCCGCCGCTCACCGCCGACCGCACGGTCTCCTGCCACCACTGGTGGCTGTCCTGGCGCCTCCAGGTCCCCTCGTACTGGAGCATCGGCGCCTACGTGGCCGTTCTCACCACCGCCGACGGCTACCGCTCCCACATCCCCTTCACCGTGCGCGACAAGCACCCCGCGGACCTGCTCCTGCTCCTCCCCGACGTCACCTGGCAGGCCTACAACCTCTACCCCGAGGACGGCCGTATCGGCGCCAGCCTCTACCACGCCTGGGACGAGGACGGCCGCCTGCTCGGCGAGGCCGACGCCGCCACGACCGTCTCCTTCGACCGCCCGTACGCGGGCGCGGGCCTGCCCCTGCACGTCGGCCACGCCTACGACTTCATCCGCTGGGCCGAGCGCTACGGCTACGACCTCGCCTACGCCGACGCCCGCGACCTGCACGCGGGCCATGTCGACCCCACCCGCTACCGCGGCCTGGTCTTCCCCGGCCACGACGAGTACTGGTCGACGAACATGCGCCGCACGGTCGAGCTCGCCCGCGAGAACGGCACGTCCCTGGTCTTCCTCTCCGCCAACTCCATGTACTGGCAGGTCGAGTTGGGCCCCTCCCCGTCCGGCGTGCCCGACCGCCTGATGACCTGCCGCAAGCGCCAGGGCCCCGGCCGTCCGGTGCTCTGGCGTGAAATCGACCGTCCCGAGCAGGAGGTGATCGGCATCCAGTACGCGGGCCATGTCCCCGAGCCGCACCCCCTGATCGTCCGCAACGCCGACCACTGGCTGTGGGAGGCGACCGGCGCCCACGAGGGCGACGAGATCGCGGGCCTGGTCGCCGGCGAGGCCGACCGCTACTTCCCGCGCACCCCGCTCCCGGACCACGACGAGCGCATCCTGCTCGCCCACTCCCCGTACACCGACCGCGAGGGCGCCCTCCGCCACCAGGAGACGTCCCTGTACCGAGCCCCCTCCGGCGCCCTGGTCTTCGCCTCCGGAACCTTCGCCTGGTCCCCGGCACTGGACCGCCCGGGCCACGTCGACGCCCGCGTCCAGCGCGCCACCGCCAACCTCCTGGACCGCATCTGCAAACGTGACTGAGCTCACGTACGCCCACGTCACCGCCCCTTTCGACCCCACCCCACTCCCAGGGCGATCCCCGGCATACGGGAGAATCGAGCCATTGGCCCGCCCGTCACCCACCACCACCCTGTTCGAGCCCTGCGGGCGCCCCTTTGTCTTCAACCACGGGGAGGAACCGTGTCCGGATTCGTAGAAAAGCCCGAGCCGCTCCAGGTTCCGGGCTTGGTACACCTGCACACCGGCAAGGTGCGCGAGCTGTACCAGAACGAGGCGGGCGACCTCGTGATGGTCGCCAGCGACCGCATCTCCGCCTACGACTGGGTGCTTCCCACCGAGATCCCCGACAAGGGCCGCATCCTCACCCAGCTCTCCCTGTGGTGGTTCGACCAGCTCGCCGACCTGGTCCCCAACCACGTGCTCAGCACCGAGGTGCCGGCCGACGCCCCCGCCGACTGGGCGGGCCGCACCCTCGTCTGCAAGTCGCTCCAGATGGTCCCCGTGGAGGCCGTGGCCCGCGGCTACCTCACCGGCTCCGGCCTGGTCGAGTACAACGAGTCCCGTACCGTCTGCGGCCTCGCCCTCCCCGAAGGCCTCGCCGACGGCTCCGAGCTCCCCGCCCCGATCTTCACCCCGGCCACCAAGGCGGCCGTCGGCGAGCACGACGAGAACGTCTCCTACGAGGAGGTCGCCCGCCAGGTCGGCGCCGACACCGCCGCCCAGCTGCGCCAGGCGACCCTCGCCGTCTACTCCCGCGGCCGGGACATCGCCCGGGACCGCGGCATCATCCTCGCGGACACCAAGTTCGAGTTCGGCTTCGAGGGGGAGACGCTGGTCATCGCCGACGAGGTCCTCACCCCGGACTCGTCCCGCTTCTGGCCGGCCGACCAGTGGGAGCCGGGCCGCGCGCAGCCGTCGTACGACAAGCAGTTCGTCCGCGACTGGCTGACCTCGCCGGCCTCCGGCTGGGACAGGAAGAGCGAGCAGCCCCCGCCGCCGCTGCCCCAGGAGGTCGTGGACGCGACGCGGGCGAAGTACGTGGAGGCGTACGAGCGCCTGACGGGCATGAGCTGGAGCTGACGCCCATGACAAAGGCCCCGGTCGATGACCGGGGCCTTGATCTGGAGCGGACGACGAGGCTCGAACTCGCGACCTCAACCTTGGCAAGGTTGCGCTCTACCAACTGAGCTACGTCCGCACTGCGCCGTGGCGCGAGAGCAACTATACCCAACCTCGCTCCCGCGCGAGACGTACCGCCGCGTGCCGGTTCTCCGCCCCGAGCTTGGAGACGGCCGACGACAGGTAGTTCCGCACGGTCCCCTGCGACAGCGCGGCCCGCTCCGCGATCTCCGCGACGGGCGCCCCATCGGCGGCGAGTTCCAGCACCTCGGCCTCCCGTGCGGTCAGCGGCGAGTCCCCGGCGGCGATGGCGTCGGCGGCCAACTCGGGGTCGACGTAACGGTTTCCGGCGTGCACGGTACGGATGATCTCCGCGAGCCGCTGAGCGCTGAAGGTCTTCGGGACGAACCCCCGCACACCCGCCTCAAGGGCCCGCTTCAGATGCCCGGGCCGCCCGTGACTGGTCACGATCAACACCTTGCAGCCGGGCAGTTCGGCGCGCAGGGATGTGGCGACCTTCACACCGTCCGCGCCGGGCATCTGAAGATCGAGGACGGCGACATCGGGTTCGTGCGCGAGGGCCATCGCCAGTGCCTCCGGCCCGCTCGCCGCCTCGGCGACGATCACGAGGTCGTCCTCCAGGGAGAGCAGCGTGGCGAGCGCACCCCGGATCAGATGCTCGTCGTCGGCGAGCAGCAGCCGTACGGCTCCGGTCATACGGCGGCCTCCCGCACGCCCGCTCCCGCCAACGGCACCTCGGCGACCAGCCGGAACATCCCCTCCTCGACGCGGCCGGCAGCCAAGGTGCCGTCCACCGCGGCGAGCCGCTCCCGCAGCCCGGCCAGCCCGGAGCCGCCACCCCCGTCGGCGGCTTCGGCAGCCCCGTCGTTCTGCACCGTCAACACCACGCGCCCCTCCGACACCCGCACTCCCACCGCGCACCGCCCGGCATCCCCGTGCCGCAGCACATTGGTGGTCGCCTCCCGCACCACCCACGCCAGCGCCGACTGCACCTCGGCGGGCAGCCCGGCCGCCTCCCCGGTCACCTCGCACTCGATGCCGGCCGCCGTCAACACGCCCTGAGCACCGGCGAGTTCGACCCCTAGGTCGGCCTCCCGGTATCCCCGTACGACCTCCCGCACCTCGCGCTGCGACTCCTGCGCGATCCGCTGCACCTCGATCATCTGCTCCACGGCCTCGGGCCGCCCGCGCCGCGCCAGCTGCACGGCCAGCTCGCTCTTCAGCGCGATGACCGCCAGATTCCGGCCCATCACATCGTGCAGATCCCGCCCGAACCGCAGCCGCTCCTCGGCGACGGCGAGCCGGGTCCGGGTCTCGCGGGCCTCGTCGAGTTCGTAGACGGCGTTGAGGAGCCAGACGGAGAAGACGGCGCTGAAGGCCATGAACCCGCCGCCGGCCAGCACCGCCAGCACGCTGAGCAGGGCGGCGGGGGCGGGCACGCCCAGCGGGAAGCCCACGAGCCCCGCGCCCGCCGCGAAGCCTCCGACGGTCGCGTAGACGCGCCGCCGACTGCGTATACCGAGCGCGATGATGCCCGCCCCGTAGACCAGTACGACGCCGAAGAGCCCGCCCGCGGCGGAGTCGACGTCGTCACCGCGCGGACCGTACTCGGAGACGACGAGGGCCGTGACGGCGACCGCGGCGGTGACGGCGCCGAGCGTCCACAGCAGGCGTAGGGGCTGCTCACGGCGGCCCCGCACCCAGTCCAGGGCCCGCGACACGGTCAGCGCGCAGAGCGCCGCGTGCGCACACACCATGAGCAGCAGCCAGCCGCCCAGCGTGGACCCGACCGCGCCGGTGATGGCCGGTCCGACCGCGAGAACCTCGATCACCGCGAAGGAGTGGAACGACCCCCGGGTGTACGTCTCGACCTTCTCCGGCGTGCTCTTGCGCCGCCACCATCCCCCCGCCTTGGGCATGTCCCCGCTCCCCGTATGTCAGCGCCTGGGTTCCCATCGGAACCACCGCCGTACAGCAAACACGCCCAGGACCGTCCAGGCCAGCGCCGTGAGTACGGCGCCCAGCGCCTCGTACGCCGACAGCTCCCCGGTCCAGCCGCCCCGCACGAGCGTGATCACCGGGGTCAGCGGCAGCAGTTCGCACACCGAGGCCACCCGGTCGGGCAGGACCTCCAGCGGGACGGCCATGCCGGAGCCGAGCATCGAGACCATCATCACGGGCAGCGTGGTGACCTGGGCGCTCTCGGTGGTGCGGGTGAACGCCGAGGTGACCGCCGCGAGGGCGGCGCACAGCACGAGACCCAACGGCAGCGCGATCACGGCGAGATAGGGGGCGGGGGGCGCGGGCAGGTCGAGGAGGACCGCGCAGCCGACCGCCAGGAGGAGGGACTGCACGAGGCCCGTGGCGACGGACGGCAGCGCGGACCCGGCGAGTATCTCGGTGTCCCGCAGCTCACCGGTGCGCAGCCGCTTGAGGACGAGTTCCTCGCGCCGGGCGGTGAAGACGCCGACGAGCGCCCCGTACACCGCGAAGAGCAGCGAGAACCCGACCGCGGCCGGCAGGACGACGGTGCCGGGGGTGAGCCCGGCCTCCTCGAGGTCCATGTCCTTGGTCGCGGACCACACGCTGAACGGCAGGACCAGCGGCACGAACAGGGCGGCGACGAGCGTCCCCCTGCTGCGCCCGAGCAGCGTCAGCTCGGCGCGGGCCAGTGCCGTCATCCGGCCCGCCGGAGTGGTGACCGTACCGCTCATGCCGCGTACTCCTTCGCCGTCTTCTCCGCCGCGCCGGACGCATCCCGCGCGATCCTCAGGAACGCCTCCTCCAGCGAGGCCGACCGCACGTCCAGGCCGCGCAGCTCCACCCCGGCCCCCTCGGCCCACACCAGCAGCCGGGTCGCCGCCCGCTGCAGCTGATGGGTCCGCAGCCGTACGACCCGCCCGTCGGTCTCGTGCCCGCTCACCCCCAGCTCGCCGAGAGGCGGCAGGTCGCCCAGGAAGTAGCCCTCGGGCAGCTCGAAGGTGATCCGTGACGGCTGGGTCGCCGTCACCTCGGCCGGTGTCCCCGCGGCCGCGATGCGCCCCTCGTGCAGTATCGCCAGCCGGTCGGCGAGGCCCTCGGCCTCCTCCAGGTAGTGCGTGGTCAGCAGCACGGTCGTACCGGCGTCGCGCAGCCCGCGCACCAACTCCCAGGTGTCCCGGCGCCCTTCGGCGTCGAGGCCGGTCGTCGGCTCGTCCAGGAAGAGCACCTCGGGATCCCCGAGCAGCGCGAGCGCCAGATCCAGGCGCCGCCGCTCACCCCCGGACAACTGCTTGACGCGTACGCCGGCCTTTCCCGCGAGTCCGACGAGCTCCAGCACCTCACCCTCGGGCCGGGCCCCGCTCACACACCCCGCCCACATCCGCGCGGTCTCGGCGACGGTCAGCTCGGACGGAAACCCGCCCTCCTGCAGCATCACCCCGGTCCGCGGCCGTACGACGGCTCGCTCGGTGCGGGGATCGTGCCCGAGCACCCGCACCCGTCCCCCGGCCGGCCGGGCGAGCCCTTCCAGCAGTTCCACGGTCGACGTCTTGCCCGCACCGTTGGTGCCCAGTAGTGCGAAGACCTCGCCGCGGGCCACGGAGAACGAGATTCCGCGCACCGCCTCGAACCCGCCCCCGTACACACGCCGCAGGTCAGTGACCTCAATCACGTGTTCGTGTCCGTCGATGTTCATGACATCAGCGTCCCGGCGGCGGGAGCCCGGCAGCAGTGCGCGCTGTCACCACTCCGCATGACAAATGTCAGGCGGACCGGTCGCGCGGATACAAGAAAGACCCCGGTCCATTGGACCGGGGTCTCATTCCCGAGCGGACGACGAGGCTCGAACTCGCGACCTCAACCTTGGCAAGGTTGCGCTCTACCAACTGAGCTACGTCCGCATTGCCCCCGACCGGCTCTCACCGATCGGTGCGAGCACCAGCCTACCTGATCCACAACAGTGGTCGGACCGGCGGTGCAGAGCGGGTGACAGGAATTGCACACTGCGCCTTCCCCCTGGAAGGGGGATGTTCTGCTACTGAACTACACCCGCATGCTCGGCGAGCTGGGCTTTTCTGCCCCGCCCGGCGGCGTGCTCCAGACATTAGCTGATCGGCAGGGGGGTAGCGCAAGTCGGTTGTCGCACCGGCCCAAGTCGGCCGCCCCCAAGGCCCGCTGACGGACCCTGAGGGCAGCCCTCGGGCCGCCTCAGCGCGCCGAGGCGAACGCCTCGTAGACCTTCTTGGGGATGCGGCCGCGGGCCGGCACCTCCATCTTGTTGGCCTGGGCCCAGGCCCGGACGGCCGCCGGGTCCGGGGCGACCTCGGTCTGCTTGTACGTCTTGCCTGACTTCGACCGCTTGCGGCCGGCCTCCACGTACGGCGCGAGCGCCTTACGCAGTTTCTTGGCATTGGCTTCATTCAGGTCGATCTCGTACGACTTGCCGTCGAGTCCGAAGGCGATCGTTTCCGCCGCTTCTGAGCCGTCGATGTCGTCAAAGAGAGTGACCACGACCTTCTGCGCCACGAATATCGGTCCCTTCGTACGGCACGTTGACAATTCATTTGTACCGTGCCCGACAATGCATTGTGAAGTTCGACTAAATCCTCCCGCGTGTCAAAAATCAAGGGGGAGCGAAGCGACTTCGATTGAAGGGTGGTGGCGGGAGACGGGCGGGCGCAATAGGTATCGGGTGTCGATCCGGGATCTTTTCCGGAACTTTTCGTCGATGGAGGCACTTGCTCCGGATCGTGACTGGCATCACGTAGCTTCCTACAAGTCGACGCGCGTAGAAATTTTGTGCAGGTAGTCTGAAACCACTGCAGGAACCTGCATCAGCACCACACCACCGGGAGTGCACGTGGCACGCGTCGTAGTCGACGTCATGCTCAAGCCGGAGATCCTCGACCCCCAGGGCCAGGCGGTGCAGCGCGCACTGCCGCGGCTGGGTTTCGAAGGCATCTCCGACGTACGTCAGGGAAAGCGTTTCGAACTGGAAGTTGACGGGCCGGTCGACGAGGCCGCCCTCGCCCGCATCCACGATCTTGCGGAATCCTTCCTCGCCAACACCGTCATCGAGGACTTCACCGTCCGGGTCGAGGAAGTCGCGGAGGCCGTGAAGTGACCGCTCGTATTGGCGTCGTCACTTTCCCGGGCTCTCTCGACGACCGGGACACGCAACGTGCGATCCGGCTCGCGGGTGCCGAGCCGGTCGCCCTGTGGCACAAGGACAAGGACCTCAAGCAGGTCGACGCGGTGGTTCTGTGCGGCGGCTTCTCCTACGGCGACTATCTGCGCGCCGGGGCCATCGCCCGCTTCTCGCCGGTGATGGACACGGTCATCGAGCAGGCGAAGGCCGGTCTGCCGGTCCTCGGCATCTGCAACGGCTTCCAGATCCTCACCGAGGCCCACCTCCTCCCGGGCGGGATGCTCGGCAACGACCACCTGCACTTCATCTGCCGTGACCAGAAGCTGCGGGTGGAGAACGCGGACACCGCCTGGACGACCGACTACACGGCCGGCCAGGAGATCCACATCCCGCTGAAGAACATGGACGGCCGCTATGTGGCCGACCAGTACACGCTGGACAAGCTGGAGGCCGAGGGCCGGGTGGCGTTCCGCTACCTGGACTTCAATCCGAACGGCTCGCTCAACGACATCGCCGGCATCACCAACGAGGCCGGCAACGTCGTGGGCCTGATGCCGCACCCGGAGCACGCCGTGGAGCCGCTCATCGGCACCGGCCGCACCGACGGCCTCCCCTTCTTCACCTCGATCCTCAAGAAGCTGGTCAACGCATGAGCCGGACGCCTCTGGACACGGTCGAGCACGCGGCCGCGACCCCCGACGTCGAGCTGCCCTGGGCCGAACTCGGTCTGAAGAAGGACGAGTACGAGAGGGTCGTGGAGATCCTCGGCCGTCGGCCCACCGGTGCCGAGCTCGCCATGTACTCCGTCATGTGGTCCGAGCACTGCTCGTACAAGTCGTCGAAGGTGCACCTGCGCCAGTTCGGCGAGAAGGCCCCGCAGAGCGACGCGCTGCTCGTCGGCATCGGTGAGAACGCCGGTGTCGTCGACGTCGGTCAGGGCTACGCCGTGACCTTCAAGGTCGAGTCGCACAACCACCCGTCGTACGTGGAGCCCTACCAGGGCGCGGCCACGGGTGTCGGCGGCATCGTGCGCGACATCATCGCGATGGGTGCGCGGCCGGTGGCCGTGGTCGACCCGCTGCGGTTCGGTGCGGCCGACCACCCCGACACCAAGCGCGTGCTGCCGGGTGTCGTCGCCGGCATCGGCGGCTACGGCAACTGCCTGGGCCTGCCGAACATCGGCGGCGAGGTCGTCTTCGACGCCTGCTACCAGGGGAACCCGCTGGTCAACGCCGGTGCCATCGGTGTGATGCGGCACGAGGACATCCACCTGGCGAAGGCGTCCGGCGCGGGGAACAAGGTCATCCTGTACGGGGCCCGCACGGGTGGTGACGGCATCGGTGGTGCGTCCATCCTTGCCTCCGAGACCTTCGACGACGCCAAGCCCTCCAAGCGCCCGGCCGTCCAGGTCGGCGACCCCTTCCAGGAGAAGCTCCTCATCGAGTGCACCCTGGAGGCCTTCAAGGAGAAGCTGGTCGTCGGAATCCAGGACCTGGGTGCGGCCGGTCTTTCCTGTGCCACCTCCGAGCTCGCCTCCAACGGCTCCGGCGGCATGCGCGTGACGCTGGACGACGTACCGCTGCGCGACTCCACGCTCTCGCCCGAGGAAATCCTCATGAGCGAGTCGCAGGAGCGCATGTGCGCGGTCGTGGAGCCGGGCAAGGTCGACCGCTTCCTGGAGATCTGCGAGAAGTGGGACGTCATCGCGACCGTCATCGGTGAGGTGACCGACGGCGACCGCCTGGAGATCTACTGGCACGGCGGCAAGATCGTCGACGTCGACCCGCGCACGGTGGCGCACGAGGGTCCGGTCTACGAGCGCCCGTACGCCCGCCCGGAGTGGCAGGACGCCCTTCAGGCGGACGACGCCAACAAGCTTGCGCGGCCCGCGAGTTCGGCGGAGCTGAAGGACCAGGTCCTGAAGCTGGTCGCCTCCCCGAACCAGGCCTCCAAGAAGTGGGTCACGTCCCAGTACGACCACTTCGTGCAGGGCAACACCGTCCTCGCCCAGCCGGAGGACTCCGGCATGATCCGCATCGACGAGGAGACCGGCCTCGGCGTCGCCATCGCGACGGACGGCAACGGCCGGTACGCGAAGCTGGACCCGTACCACGGCGCCCAGCTGGCCCTCGCGGAGGCGTACCGCAACGTCGCCACGACCGGCGCCAAGCCGCTCGCCGTCTCCGACTGCCTGAACTTCGGTTCGCCCGAGGACCCGGCGGTGATGTGGCAGTTCGCGGAGGCGGTGCGCGGACTGGCGGACGCCTGCCAGCAGCTCGGCACCCCGGTGACCGGCGGCAACGTCTCCCTCTACAACCAGACCGGCGAGGTGGCCATCCACCCCACCCCGGTGGTCGCGGTCCTCGGCGTCATCGATGACGTCGCCCGGCGCACGCCGGTCGCCTTCCAGGAGGAGGGCCAGCTGCTGTACCTCCTCGGCGACACGCGTGAGGAGTTCAGCGGCTCGGCCTGGTCGCAGGTGATCCACGACCACCTGGGTGGTCTGCCCCCGCAGGTGGACCTGGAGCGCGAGCGCCTGCTCGCCGAGATCCTGATCTCCGCCTCCCGCGACGGCATGATCGACTCCGCGCACGACCTGTCCGACGGCGGTCTGATCCAGGCGGTCGTCGAGTCGGCGCTGCTCGGCGGCAAGGGCGCGCGTCTGGTCGTACCGGACGGGCTCGACGCCTTCACCTTCCTCTTCTCCGAGTCGGCGGGGCGCGCGGTCGTCGCCGTGCCGCGCTCCGAGGAGGTCCGCTTCAACGACATGTGCGGTGCGCGGGGTCTGCCGGCCACCCGCATCGGTGTCGTGGACGGCGACTCCGTCGACATCCAGGGCGAGTTCGCGCTCACCCTGGAGGAGCTGCGGAAGGCCCACGAGGAGACCATTCCGGCGCTGCTCGCCTGAGTTTTCCGTACCCCCGAAGCCCCCGTCCGGTCCGCCGGGCGGGGGCTTCGTCGTGCGCCGGCCCGCGCGCCCCGACTTCTGCTTGCACGTAATTACGTAGTTCCGTAATATCGGGGCGTGGAACTTGAGCAACGCGTCGCCGACCTGGAGCGACGGCTGGCAGCCCTGGAGAACGCGCAGCCCACCGCTCCCCGCCTCGGTGAGGGCGACTTCTGGGCCCTGCAGGGCTTCAAGGAGCAGTTGGCCCAACTGAGAGCGGCCGATGGCGGGGTGCTGTTCACGGGCGCCGTGCGGCTGCCGACCGGAGAGCAGTACGAGTGGCAGCACGGGGCGCTGACCGAAGGGCTGCTGGACGACGACTGGACCGAGGCCGCCGAGTCGTTCGCGGCTCTCGGCCACCCGGTCCGGCTGCGGCTGCTGCGCGAGGTCATCGGCGGCCGGCGCACCGCGGCCGAACTCGCCGAGCTGGACGAGGTCGGCACGACCGGCCAGATCTACCACCACCTGCGCCAACTGACCGGCGCGGGCTGGCTCCACACGACCGGACGGGGACGTTACGAGGTGCCGCCGGGGCGGGTCGTACCGCTGCTGGTGGCGCTGTCGACGGCCCGGCCGTGACGCGAAGAAGACATAGCAAGGGGGAACGATGTCCGCACGCAAACTGGCCACCCTCACCTACCGAGGGCTGCAACTGACCTTCCTCGGCCTGGTGATCGCCCACTTCTCACTGGATCTCCGGTATCCGTGGTGGTGGAACTTCCTGCCGATCGTCCTGGCCTACGCCCTCGTCATCGTGGTCAACCGGTGGGGCGGCACCCCGGACAGCCCGCGCGCGGCCCGCGAACCCGTCGAGGTGGCCCCGCCCGTCACCGGCCGCTGGACCGCGCTGAACAGCCCGGCCGACCGCACGCCGAGCCACGGCACGCACGCGTACGGCCAGACGTTCGCCATCGACGTCGTCGCCGAGCCCGAGCCCGGCGCCCGCCCCGGTTTCCGCCCGCTCTGGCCGCTCGCCCGCCGCAACAGCGCCTTCCCCGCCTTCGGCGCCCCGCTCCTCGCGGTCGCCGACGCCACCGTCGTACGGGCCTCGGACGGGCAGCGCGACCACCTGAGCCGCACCTCGCTGCCCGCCCTGCTGTACCTGATGCTCGTGGAGGCATCCGTGCGCGACCTGCTCGGAGCCAAGCGGATCGTCGGCAACCACGTCATCCTCGACCTCGGCGACGGCACCTACGCGCTCTACGCCCACCTGCGGCGCGGCTCGCTCACCGTCCGCGAGGGCGACCGCGTGACCGTCGGGCAGCCGCTCGCCCACTGCGGCAACTCGGGCAACTCCACCGAGCCCCACCTCCACTTCCAGTTGATGGACGGCCCCGACCCGGACAGCGCCCGCGGCATCCCCTTCACCTGGCGCGGCATCGGCGTCCCGCGCAACAACGAGGCCTTTGAGGTGCCCACGGCGCAGTCGCAGCCCGCATAGGTCGGCATGATGATCATCGACGTCCACATCGACCGGAGATGAGCACCGTGCGCATACGCACCACCCTCGGGGCACTGCCCCTGGCGCTTCCCCTCGCGGGCCTCGCCGGCTGTGGGCTGACCGGACCTGCCGAGTACGGCACCGACGAGCGCACGGTGACCGCCGAGGTCGGCGAGGAGTTCACCCTGGAGGTGCCGGCCAGCCCCGCACTCGGCGAGAACTGGTACCTCGCGAAGCCGCGGCCGGACTCGGCCGTCCTGCGCTACGAAGGCAAGGGCGAGGACATCGAGGGCAGCCCCGAGGGCGTCGCCGGCGGCGGCGACGGCACCCAGCACTTCGATTTCACCGCGGTGGCACCCGGCAGGACCACGGTGAAGCTGCTGTACTGCCCGCACGGGCTGTGCCACAGCGCGGCCGACGGCACGGCGAGCCTGTCGCCCGGGGGCACCGCGTCACCCGTACCGTTCGCGACGGCAGCCGACACGGCCACCCCGGACGACACGGACAATCCGACCTACTACCTCTATACGATCACTGTCCGCTGATCGCCCCCATAGGCTCCCCTCCATGTCCCCGGCCAAGAAGCGCACCCGCACCTACGACCCCGCCAAGATCCGCACCGCGATCCTCGCCCAGTTCGGGTACGTACGTCAGGCCGTACGTACCCTGACCCCCGAGCAACTCGCGCGGCCCACCCGGCTGGGCGACTGGACCGTACGGGACCTGGCAGCCCACGTGACCATGGCCGTGGAGACCGTCAGCCGCAACCTCGACCGTGACGAACCGGCGAAGGCGGAACTCACCCTCCTGGACTGGCCCTTCGCCACCGCCGCCCGGGCCGGCGACATCGCCGACGGCACCCGCGAGCTCGCCGCCGCCAACCCGGACCTCGACGCCCTGTACGCCCGCACCGAGGAACGCCTCACGCGGAGGCTGGCGGACGCACCCGGCGACCGGCTCCTCGCCGCCCGTACCGGCGCGATGACCCTCGCCGACTACCTGGTGACCCGTACCGTCGAACTCGTCGTCCACACCGACGACCTGAACGCCGCCGTCCCCGGCCTCGACATCCCGTACGACCGCCAGGCCCTCGCCGCCTGCACCCGCCTCCTCGCCGACGCCCTCGCCGCGCGGGCGCCCGGCGGCTCGACCGAGGTGCGGATCCCGCCGTACGCCGTGGTGCAGTGCGTCGAGGGGCCGAGGCACACCCGGGGCACCCCGCCCAACGTCGTCGAGACCGACCCGCTGACCTGGATCCGGCTCGCGACCGGGCGGGTGGCGTGGCAGGACGCGGTGGCGGAGGCGAAGGTGAGCGCGAGTGGGGAGCGGGCCGACCTGGGCGGGCTGCTGCCGCTCCTGAGCTGACCGGAGTCCGCCCCGGCCAAGCGGAATCGCGCGGAACCAGTCCCGTGTCCCACCCGTCCCACCGGCATGAAGACACTCGGCACCCTTGGCATGGACAAGCAGCGACTGGCCGCCGCCCTCACCGCGCTGGCCCTCCTCCCGCTCGCCGCCGCCTGCGGCAGCGAGGACGCGGGCAGTGACTCGGTCGGCGCCGGCGCCTCGGCCTCCGTCACCGGCGCCTACTGGGCCGTCGACGCCGTGACCGTCGACGGCAAGAAGAGCGCCGCCCCGAGCAACGCCTACCTGCGCATCGCCGACGGCGGCGAGGTCAAGGGCAACCTCGGCTGCAACAACTTCGGCGCCGACGCCGCCTTCACCGACGACCACGTCACCCTCGACAAGCTGGAGTCGACCGAGATGGCCTGCGAGGACGTCCCCGCCGACTTCGAGCAGACCCTCGCCCGCACCCTCTCCGACGGCGACCTCACCGCCGAGGCCGACGGCGACAAGCTCACCCTCACCACCGCGGACGGCGACCGCGTCGCCCTCACCAAGCAGGAGGCCGCCCCGCTCAAGGGCACGAAGTGGACCATCACCAGCCCGGACGCCGACGGCAAGGCCCACCTCACCTTCGACGCGAAAACCGGACAGGTCAGCGGCAGCCTCGGCTGCAACAAGGTGAGGGCGACGGCGACGGTCAGCGACGGCCGTATCACGCTGGGCACCGCGTCCACCACCCGAATGATGTGCGACACCTCACTCATGAAAACCGAGAAGACCCTCCTCGCGCTCTTCGACAGCACGGTGAAGTACGAACTCGATCACCGCAACCTCACCCTGACCAGCGAAAACGGCGAACACGTCAACGCGGCCGTGGCCGAGTGATCCTTTACAGCCGCGTATCCCCAATTCGGACCAGTGGTCGATCTCGCCTACACTCGGTGGCGTGCCACGTGGTGACGGTCGACTCAATCACGATCTACTTCCCGGCGAGAAAGGCCCCCAGGACGCGTGTGGCGTCTTCGGTGTCTGGGCTCCGGGCGAAGAGGTCGCAAAGCTCACGTACTTCGGGCTCTACGCCCTCCAGCATCGGGGCCAGGAATCCGCGGGAATCGCGGTCAGCAACGGCTCCCAGATCCTCGTCTTCAAGGACATGGGCCTCGTTTCCCAGGTCTTCGACGAGACCTCGCTCGGTTCCCTCCAGGGTCACATCGCGGTCGGACACGCCCGCTACTCGACCACCGGCGCCTCCGTGTGGGAGAACGCCCAGCCGACGTTCCGCGCCACCGCGCACGGCTCCATCGCGCTCGGCCACAACGGCAACCTGGTCAACACCGCCCAGCTCGCGGAGATGGTCGCCGACCTGCCCAAGCAGGAAGGCGGCCGCACTCCGCGCGTCGCTGCCACCAACGACACCGACCTGCTCACCGCGCTGCTCGCGGCCCAGGTCGACGAGGACGGCAAGCCGCTGACCATCGAGGAGGCCGCCCACCAGGTCCTCCCGCAGGTCAAGGGCGCCTTCTCGCTCGTCTTCATGGACGAGCACACCCTCTACGCCGCCCGTGACCCGCAGGGCATCCGCCCGCTGGTCCTCGGCCGCCTGGAGCGCGGCTGGGTCGCCGCGTCCGAGTCCGCCGCCCTCGACATCGTCGGCGCCAGCTACGTCCGCGAGATCGAGCCGGGCGAGTTCGTCGCCATCGACGAGAACGGCCTGCGCACCTCCCGATTCGCGGAAGCGAAGCCCAAGGGCTGCGTCTTCGAGTACGTGTACCTGGCCCGCCCGGACACCGACATCGCCGGCCGGAACGTCTACCTCTCCCGCGTGGAGATGGGCCGCAAGCTCGCCAAGGAAGCCCCGGTCGAGGCCGACCTGGTCATAGCGACCCCTGAGTCCGGCACCCCGGCCGCGATCGGTTACGCGGAGGCGAGCGGCATCCCGTTCGGCGCCGGCCTGGTGAAGAACGCGTACGTCGGCCGTACGTTCATCCAGCCCTCGCAGACCATCCGCCAGCTCGGCATCCGCCTGAAGCTGAACCCGCTGAAGGAAGTCATCAAGGGCAAGCGTCTGGTCGTCGTCGACGACTCGATCGTGCGCGGCAACACCCAGCGCGCCCTGGTCCGCATGCTCCGCGAGGCGGGCGCCGCCGAGGTCCACATCCGGATCTCCTCGCCCCCCGTGAAGTGGCCCTGCTTCTTCGGCATCGACTTCGCCACCCGCGCCGAACTCATCGCCAACGGCATGACCATCGAGGAGATCGGCACCTCGCTCGGCGCCGACTCGCTGTCGTACATCTCCATCGACGGCATGATCGAGGCGACCACCATCGCCAAGCCGAACCTGTGCCGCGCCTGCTTCGACGGCGAGTACCCGATGGAGCTCCCGGACCCCGAGCTGCTCGGCAAGCAGCTCCTGGAGACGGAGCTGGCCGCCGGCCCGGCCGCCACGGCCGCCGCCGACGCGATCCGCCGCCCGTAGCCGGCCCCGTAATACCTGCCGTACGACACGAAGGTTCTCTACTGCCATGTCTGAGACAACTGGTGCCAGCTACGCAGCCGCGGGCGTCGACATCGAGGCGGGCGACCGCGCCGTCGAGCTGATGAAGGAGTGGGTGAAGAAGACCCAGCGCCCCGAGGTCCTCGGCGGCCTCGGCGGTTTCGCCGGCCTCTTCGACGCCTCCGCCCTCAAGCGCTACGAGCGGCCCCTGCTCGCCTCCGCCACCGACGGCGTCGGCACCAAGGTCGACGTCGCCCGCCAGATGGGCGTCTACGACACCATCGGCCACGACCTCGTCGCCATGGTCATGGACGACATCGTGGTGTGCGGCGCCGAGCCGCTGTTCATGACCGACTACATCTGCGTCGGCAAGGTCCACCCCGAGCGCGTCGCCGCCATCGTCAAGGGCATCGCCGAGGGCTGCGTGCTCGCCGGCTGCGCCCTGGTCGGCGGCGAGACGGCCGAGCACCCGGGTCTGCTGGGCGAGGACGACTTCGACGTGGCCGGCGCCGGTACGGGCGTCGTGGAGGCCGACCGGCTGCTGGGCCCGGATCGCATCCGTAAGGGTGACGCGGTGATCGCCATGGCGGCGTCCGGTCTTCACTCGAACGGGTACTCGCTGGTCCGGCACGTCCTGCTGAACCAGGCCGGGCTGGCCCTGGACGCACAGATCGACGAGCTCGGCCGCACCCTCGGCGAGGAGCTGCTGGAGCCGACGAAGATCTACTCGCTGGACTGCCTGGCCCTCACCCGCACCGCCGACGTGCACGCCTTCAGCCACGTCACGGGAGGCGGTCTGGCCGCCAACCTGGCCCGGGTGATCCCGGACACCCTGCACGCGATCGTCGACCGCACCACCTGGACCCCGGCCCCGATCTTCGACCTCGTCGGCAAGACGGGTCAGGTCGAGCGCCTGGAGCTGGAGAAGACCCTGAACATGGGCGTCGGCATGATCGCGATCGTGCCGGAGGAGTCCGCGGACGTGGCCCTGGCGACGCTGGCCGACCGAGGCGTGGACGCCTGGGTCGCGGGCGAGATCACGGACAGGGGCGACCACGAGACGGGCGCCGCCCTGATCGGTACGTATTCAAACTAACCACGCCGCCGGCTGAAGCCTTGCAGGCAGCACAGAACCCGGTCGGTGACCGAGGTCACCGACCGGGTGAGTGCTCAATGCAAAGTCAAGCGCCGCGACGCTGCTCCGAGGGGTCCTCGTCCTGATCGTCGTCGTCGTCCTCATAGAGGTCGGCGTACTTCGAGTACAGGTCGTCGTCGTCCTGCTCATCGTCCTCGAAACGATCGCCGTTCGGCGATTGATTCGACGTCGATGCGCCCAGCTCCTCGGCCAGGCGTGAGAGGTCTGTCCCACCGCTGTTGTACTTCAGCTGGCGGGCGACCTTCGTCTGCTTGGCCTTGGCCCGGCCGCGCCCCATGGCTCGACCCCCTCAACGACGGGGCTCGACGGCCCCAGAGTCTGACACGCGTTCATGATCCGGAACGGACTCTCCGTGGAGAGGCCGGTCCGTAGGGCTTCCACGGTACCTGAGCCCGCGCCCATACGGTACGTCGCCCGCAGCACAGGCGTGTGCACAGGACCTTCGAGGCGCCCTGTCCTCGCTGGTCAACCGCGATTTTAACCACTTATTGGCGGTCGACCCGCCGGTAAGAGTGAGAGTTCTCTCCAACTGCCCACCGGCGGGTACCGGGCAAACCCGTGTCAACAGCTTCGGCCGGGCCTGCCGACGGCTCAGTGCGCTCCGCGTGCCTCCGCCATCCGCTGCTCGGCGATCCGGTCGGCCGCGGCGGCCGGCGGAATCCCGTCCGTCTTCGCACGTGCGAATATGGCCAGCGTGGTGTCGTAGATCTTCGCCGCCTTCGCCTTGCACCGCTCGAAGTCGAAGCCGTGCAGCTCGTCGGCGACCTGGATGACACCGCCGGCGTTCACCACGTAGTCGGGCGCGTAGAGGATCCCGCGGTCGGCGAGGTCCTTCTCGACGCCCGGGTGCTCGAGCTGGTTGTTGGCGGCACCGCAGACGATCTTCGCGGTCAGCGCGGGCACGGTGTCGTCGTTCAGGGCTCCGCCGAGCGCGCAGGGGGCGTAGATGTCGAGGCCCTCCACGCGGATCAGGGTCGCGGTGTCGGCGACGGCCGTCACGCCCGTCGGGTGCGCCGCGAGGATCCGCCCGACGGCCTCCTCGCGGACATCCGTGATGACGACCTCGGCGCCCTCCGCCCGCAGGTGCTCCACCAGGTGGTGGCCGACCTTGCCGACGCCTGCGATGCCGACCTTGCGGCCGCGCAGGGAGGGGTCGCCCCACAGGTGCTGGGCGGAGGCCCGCATGCCCTGGTAGACGCCGAAGGCGGTGAGCACGGAGGAGTCGCCCGCGCCGCCGTTCTCCGGGGAGCGTCCGGTGGTCCAGCGGCACTCGCGCGCCACGACGTCCATGTCGGCGACGTACGTACCGACGTCGCACGCGGTCACGTACCGGCCGCCCAGCGAAGCCACGAACCGGCCGTAGGCCAGCAACAGCTCTTCGCTCTTGATCCGGTCCGGGTCGCCGATGATCACGGCCTTGCCGCCGCCGTGGTCGAGACCGGCCATGGCGTTCTTGTACGACATCCCACGCGCGAGGTTCAGCGCGTCGGCGACGGCCTCTTCCTCGGTCGCGTACGGATAGAAGCGCGTACCGCCGAGGGCGGGGCCCAGAGCGGTGGAGTGGATGGCGATGACGGCCTTGAGGCCGCTGGCGCGGTCCTGGCAGAGCACTACTTGCTCATGACCCCCCTGATCCGAGTGGAACAGGGTGTGCAGGACGCCGTGTGTTACGTCGGTCACTGTGGTGACTCCTGAGTACTGGCGGCGATTGGAGCGAGCTCCCGTACGGGTGGCGGGGGCTGTGAGCATGAGATTAGCCCCGTTGGCACCCGTCCATCCCGCAGTGCTCAGGATCACCTACTCGCGGAGTACAGCCGTGCGACGATTTGCATAGTTTTCCCGCGCGTTTGTGAGCGGGTTTCGCAGGTTTTCCAGGCAGACCGCGGGGGAGAGAGCAGGCGTGCCCAAGGTGTCCTCGGTGATCGTCCCGTACGCGACCTATCTGCGCGTCTACGAGCCGCTGGCCGCCTTCCCGGAGCCGGAGCGCGGCCACTGGGACCGTTACGCCCGCCGCCCCGACCGGCCGTCGTACCAGGACGAACTACGCCGCTCCCTGGCCGACTTGCTGCCCACCCCGCCGATGCCCGTGCCGGTGCACGAGAGCAGTGACGCCTTCGTGCTCGAGGTCGACGGGGTGGTGTGCGTGTGCCCGTGGCGCACCCGGCTGCGCGGGTGGCAGGCGCTCGGGGAGCTGGCCGAGGAGCTGCCGAAGCCGGTCCTGGACGCGGCGCTGCCGGAGGTCGTGCGCCGCCAGACGGCCCAGGACTACGAGCGCTGGCTGGCCCGCAACCCGGACGCCCGGCCGTGGATCCGCACCTCGACCTGGCAGGTGCCGCTGCACTGGTTCGTGCTGGTGTCGGACGAGGAGCGGCGCTTCGACAAGGGCTCGGGCGAGATCCCGCCGATGCTGCGCTACCGCACGCCCATGGTGCAGGCGCGGCGGCGCGTGGCGCGGGCCCTGAGGACGCTCAAGGACACCATCGACGAGGGCCCGCTCATCGACGGCCTGGTGGACGTCGGGCGCTGGCTGGAGGAGTTCCACCCGCGCTCGCTGGTCGAGCTGGACTACGGCGGCCTGGTGCACACCCTGCCGGCCGGCGAGCTGGAGGACGACCACTCGGCGGCCGATGTGGCCGACGGCATCGAGGCGCTGCGGCAGGGCGACGGGGGCGCCGCGGGGGAGGCCTACGGGCGGCTCGTGGAGCGGTGGCGGACGGTTCGCGACCGGCGGTCGGCCAACTGAGCGGTCGGATGTGATCTGCCCCACTCGACCCCACTCGGTGTCCCGCTCGGCCAGATAACGAACTGGCGTTTGACGGGGCGCCCGATTTGGGGTTTCGTGCTCGCTCTGGGTTCTTGATGCCTCGTCAACATCGGACGTAGGTCCCGATCCGGGCGTATGCATCAAGGGTGTGTCAACGCACGCAAGCGTGACGGACCGCACGTACGCGGCCCTTGCATCCCTAACCCCTCCTCGTGCCAAAATAGGACAAGGAGTCCGGGGAGGACTCTCTCTCGACATTGCACGCTTTGGGGGGTCTTGGGACTCCTGCACGCCACTGTGACTGATCGTCACAGTGGCGTGACTGTCCGCTATGGCATGGTCCATCGGCATCCGTCGCTGATGAACACCTGGGAGGGCAATTCCATCGGTTTGGCCGACGCGGCTGGACAGATGGTGTAGTTGTAGTGCCGAGGACAAGCCGTTCGTCCTATAACCGACTCGACTCGCGTCCGCCATTTCGGGCAACGCGGGTCAAGGTGCAGAATTTAGAGGAAAGAACCGAGAAGGTTCGGTTCTCCCGAGGAGGCCGCTCATGACCGCTCGCACCCCTGATGCCGAGCCGCTGCTGACCCCGGCTGAGGTCGCCACGATGTTCCGCGTGGACCCCAAGACGGTCACGCGGTGGGCGAAGGCCGGGAAGCTTACGTCCATCCGCACGCTCGGCGGACACCGCCGTTACCGCGAGGCTGAGGTCCGCGCTCTGCTCGCGGGTATCCCGCAGCAGCGCAGCGAGGCCTGAACAACTGCATAAACGGGCAAAACGGCGGTTCCCCCAACTTGCCGCGGCGCCCGAACTCTAGCTCCAAGCGACGCGGGTTCTGCCCCAACAGAGCCCACGCCCAAGCCGATCAGAGCTTCGCGGGCACGTAACAAGGGTGCGTCGTAGATCGCGCTGGACTCCGCCGGGTCCAGCGCGATCTTTTTTGTGTGCGGAGCGTGTGCCGACGGTGGTCCTGTGGGTGGGCTTGTCGGAGTCTGGGGAGGGGTGTCGGATCTCCTGTGGACTCGCCCTGGGGGGTCGCTCGGAGTGTGCGGGACGTTCCCCGGAAGCTGGTGCAATTGCACATATTAAATTGACCTGTTGTAGGTGAGGTGTAAGTACCGCACTTCCGGAAACTCATGCGGTGACACCCGTCACATGCCGGGGTGCTTGTTGCCTCTGGGCTATGTGCGCTAAAGGGAGCTGCATGCTCCAGCACCCCACGGCAGCGCGGGAGTTGACGTCCGGGACGGGTCACGCGGTGGAAGCGGTTTCGTCCTCGCTGACCTCGCGCGCAGCCGCCTGGGGGGTGCGCGGGGCGGAGTCCATCGCCAGCCGCAGCAGGCGGTGGCAGATCGGGCAGTGGCGGGTGAGATGCCGGTAGGAGGAGGCGGCCGACAGGTGCGCGCGGAGCAGCGCCCGCGTTTCGTGCCTAGCCGATGCCGGCATACGCCACCTCCAGGGGCCACACGGGGAAAGTGCCCTGACTTCTGGGTACCGAGCGAATGTGACTCCGTCAAGGTGGCCGGGCGCTCCGCCCGGCGCTCCGCCCGGCGCTCCGCTGGGGGTGCGCCGGGTTGTGTGCGCCCGGCGCTGTGGTTGCCGTCGCCCTGGGGGCTGCCGCCCCCAGACCCCCGCTTCGGCCCTGAACGGGCCTCGTCCTCAAACGCCGGACGGGCTGGAGTGCCTGGGCCGGCGTCGAGTCGAGAGGGATTGCCTGCGGAGATGAGTGAAGCCCGCGTCCCTTGTCAGGATGCGGGCCTGGGCATGTGTGAGGCCCGCGTCCCTTGCGGGATGCGGGCCTCGTCTTCGCTGTGGTCCTGACGGGATTTGCTGTACCCGATTGCGGCTGCGCCGCGGGCGCGGCCTCCACCTTGACAGGGTGGCGGGCGGGTGGGGTGTGGAATGCGTGAGGCCCGCGTCCCTTGCGGGATGCGGGCCTCGACTTCGCTGCGGTCCTGACGGGATTTGAACCCGCGGCCTCCACCTTGACAGGGTGGCGAGCACTCCAAACTGCTCCACAGGACCAGGTTTTGCTGCGCCATTCGTGCGTTGCGCTGCGAGAAGAGACTCTACAGGAGGGCGAGCCCCCTGGTCGAACTCACCCAACGTGCACGCCCCGTCACGGTGCCAGCGTGTCGATCGTCTTCACGATCCGCTTGTCGGAGATCGGATACGCCGTACCGAGCGCGTGGGCGAAATAGCTGACGCGGAGCTCCTCCAGCATCCAGCGGACGTCCAGCACCTGCTGCGGGACCGGGCGCCCCTGCGGCATCTGCTCCAGAAGCCAGGCGTACTCGTCCTGCATCTCGTGGACCTTCTCCATGCGCGTCGTGTCGCGCTGGACGTTCGTCGGCATCTGCTGCAGCCGACGGTCCACCGCGATCAGGTACCGCACGAGATCCGGCATCCGCCGCAGCCCCGCCTCCGTCACGAAGCCGGGCTTCACAAGGGCGTCCAGCTGCTTGCGGACGTCCGTGAGGTTGGCCAGCAGGGCAGGGCTCCGTACGGCCTTCAGGCGGCGCTCAGCGGCCTGCCAGGCGGCGAGGACCTGCTGCACCTGGGCGACCGTGCGTACCGTCGTGTCGACGATCTCGGCGCGCACCTTGTCGTACAGCTTGCGGTGCGACTCCTCGTCCCACGCCGGGCCGCCGAAGTCGCCGATCAGCTTGTCCGCCGCCGCCATCGCGCAGTCGTCGAAGAGGGCCTGGATCGAGCCGTGCGGGTTCGCCGACAGCGCCAGCTTCTGCGCGTTCGTCAGGTGGTCGCTGGCGAACTTCGCCGGGTTCACCGGGATGTTGCGGAGGATGAGCCGGCGCGTGCCCTTCCACATCGCCTGCTGCTGCTCCGCCTCCGTGTCGAAGAGGCGTACGGAGACCAGGTCGCCGTCGTCCACCAGCGCCGGGTACGCCTTGACCGGCTGGCCGGCGCGGCGGGTCTCGAAGACGCGGGTGAGTGCGCCGATGGACCAGTCCGTCAGGCCCTGGCGTTCCAGCGACTCGCCGCCCTGACGGGACGCCGTGGCCGCCGCGGCCTGGGAGAGGGCCTTGCGCGCCTTCGGCTTCAGACGGAGCTTCAGCGCCTCCAGGTCCTTGTCCTCCGCCAGCTTGCGGCGCCGTTCGTCGACGATCCGGAAGGTGATGCGCAGGTGGTCCGGGACCTTCGGCCAGTCGAAGTCGTCGGCGGTGAAGGGGACTCCGACCATGCGCTTCAGCTCGCGCGCCATGGTCACGGTCAGCGGCTCCTGCAGCGGCACCGCCGTGTCCAGGAACCGCTTCGCGAAGTTCGGCGCCGGCACGTAGTTGCGGCGGATCGGCTTGGGGAGCGAGCGGATCAGCTCCGTCACCAACTCCTCGCGCAGGCCCGGGATCTGCCAGTCGAAGCCCTCGTCCGTGACCTGGTTGAGGACCTGGAGCGGGATGTGGACCGTCACGCCGTCCGCGTCCGCGCCCGGCTCGAACTGGTACGTCACCCGGAACTTCAGCGCTCCCTGCCGCCAGGTGTCCGGATAGTCCGCCTTGGTGACCGCCTCGGCCGACTCCCGGATGAGCATCTCGCGCTCGAAGTCCAGGAAGTCCGGCTGCTCGTGCCGCTTGCGCTTCCACCAGGAGTCGAAGTGGGCCCCGGAGACCACGTGTTCCGGGACCTTTTCGTCGTAGAAGTCGAACAGCGTCTCGTCGTCGACGACGATGTCCCGGCGCCGCGCGCGGTGCTCCAACTCCTCGACCTCGCTGAGGAGTTTGCGGTTGTCGGCGAAGAACTTGTGGTGGGTGCGCCAGTCGCCCTCGACGAGGGCGTTGCGGATGAACAGCTCGCGGCTGACCTCCGGGTCGATCCGGCCGTAGTTCACCTTGCGCTGGGCGATGATCGGGACGCCGTACAGCGTGACCTTCTCGTACGCCATCACGGCCGCCTGGTCCTTCTCCCAGTGCGGTTCGCTGTACGTCCGCTTCAGCAGGTGCTCGGCGAGCGGCTCGATCCACTCGGGCTCGATCTTCGCGTTGACGCGGGCCCAGAGGCGGGAGGTCTCGACGAGTTCGGCGGACATCACGAAGCGCGGGGGCTTCTTGAAGAGGGCCGAGCCCGGGAAGATCGCGAACTTGGCGCTGCGGGCACCGAGGTACTCGTTCTTCGCGCCGTCCTTCACGTCCTTCATGCCGATGTGCGAGAGCAGGCCGGCGAGGAGGGAGACGTGGACGCGGTCGGCGGGGGCGTCGTCCTCGTTGAGGTGGATGCCCATCTGCTTGGCGACCGTGCGCAGCTGCGTGTAGATGTCCTGCCACTCGCGGATGCGCAGGAAGTTCAGGTACTCCTGCTTGCACATGCGCCGGAAGGAGCTCGATCCCCGCTCCTTCTGCTGCTCACGGATGTAGCGCCACAGGTTGAGGTAGGCGAGGAAATCGCTCGTCTCGTCCTTGAAGCGGGCGTGCTGCTGGTCGGCCTGGGTCTGCTTGTCGGCCGGACGCTCGCGCGGATCCTGGATGGAGAGCGCGGCGGCTATGACCATGACCTCGCGGACACAGCCGTTCTTGTCGGCCTCCAGGACCATGCGGGCCAGGCGCGGGTCGACGGGGAGCTGGGCGAGCTTGCGGCCGCTGTCCGTGAGCCGCTTGCGTACGTCCTTCTGCGTCGGGTCCAGCGCGCCGAGCTCCTGCAGGAGCTGGACGCCGTCGCGGATGTTGCGGTGGTCCGGCGGGTCGATGAAGGGGAACTTCTCGATGTCGCCGAGGCCGGCCGCGGTCATCTGCAGGATGACGGAGGCGAGATTCGTACGGAGGATCTCCGCGTCCGTGAACTCGGGGCGGGCGAGGAAGTCGTCCTCGGCGTAGAGGCGGATGCAGATACCGTCGCTGGTCCGGCCGCAGCGGCCCTTGCGCTGGTTGGCGCTCGCCTGCGAGATCGGCTCGATGGGGAGCCGCTGGACCTTGGTGCGATGGCTGTACCGGCTGATCCGGGCGAAGCCGGGGTCGATGACGTACTTGATGCCCGGGACGGTGAGGGAGGTCTCGGCGACGTTGGTCGCCAGAACGATCCTGCGGCCGGTGTGCGGCTGGAAGACGCGATGCTGCTCGGCGTGGGAGAGGCGGGCGTAGAGGGGCAAAACCTCCGTGAACCGGTAGTTCTTCTTGACGAGCGCGTCCGCGGTGTCCCGGATCTCCCGCTCGCCGGAGAGGAAGACGAGGATGTCGCCCTTGCCCTCCGCCTGGAGCTCCTCGACGGCGTCGCAGATCGCGGTGATCTGGTCGCGGTCGGCGTCGTCGGAGTCCTCTTCGAGGAGGGGCCGGTAGCGCACCTCCACGGGATATGTCCGGCCGCTGACCTCGATGATCGGAGCGTCGCCGAAGTGCCGGGAGAACCGCTCGGGGTCGATGGTGGCGGAGGTGATGACGACTTTCAGATCCGGCCGCTTCGGCAGCAGCTGTGCCAGGTAGCCGAGCAGGAAGTCGATGTTGAGGGACCGCTCGTGGGCCTCGTCGATGATGATCGTGTCGTAGGCGCGCAGCTCGCGGTCGGTCTGGATCTCGGCGAGCAGGATGCCGTCGGTCATGAGCTTGATGAAGGTGGCGTCCGGGTTCACCTGGTCGGTGAAGCGGACCTTCCAGCCGACGGACTCGCCGAGCGGCGTGTCCAGCTCCTCCGCGACCCGCTCGGCGACCGTGCGGGCCGCGATACGGCGGGGCTGTGTGTGCCCGATCATGCCGCGCACGCCACGGCCGAGTTCGAGACAGATCTTCGGGATCTGCGTGGTCTTGCCGGACCCGGTCTCACCGGCGACGATCACGACCTGGTGGTCGCGGATGGCGGCCGCGATGTCGCTCTTCTTCTGGCTGACCGGCAGCTGCTCGGGGTACGTGACGGCCGGCACACGGCTGCGCCGGGTGGCGATACGCTCCTCGCCCCTGGCGATCTCCGCCTCGATCTCGGCGAGCACGGCGGCGCGCGCCTCCGGCTTACGGATCTTGCGCGCACCTTCGAGCCGCCGACCCAGCCGCTGCGCGTCGCGCAGGGAGAGCTCGGTCAGGCGGGGGGCGAGGGCGCCGAGGGCGGGGGCAGGGTGCGTAGACATACGCGATCCAGGATCTCATCCCGGGGAAATTCGTGGCGAACGCTTTTGGCTGCGACGGCCGGCAGAGACACAACGAGGCCCCGATCCGAAGATCGGGGCCTTGATTGTGGCTGGGGCCGGGGTCGAACCGGCGACCTATCGCTTTTCAGGCGATCGCTCGTACCAACTGAGCTACCCAGCCGCGAGGCCTACGAGAAGCCTCAGCGGTCCTGACGGGATTTGAACCCGCGGCCTCCACCTTGACAGGGTGGCGAGCACTCCAAACTGCTCCACAGGACCAAGCGATGCGTACGACAGTGTCGCACACCGTACTGCGTGCCCCCAACGGGATTCGAACCCGTGCTACCGCCTTGAAAGGGCGGCGTCCTAGGCCGCTAGACGATGAGGGCTATCGGCCCGCCTGGGCGCTTCTCAGCGCGTCGGGGACGTGAGAAGCATATGGGATGGCGGGAGGTATCGCCAAAACGGTTTACGGGCTGGGGCTGGAGGGCGGGGTCGGGGAGCCGGTGGAGCCGGTCGGCGAGTCGGTCGGCGAGTCGGTCGCGCCCGGTTGGTTCTCCTCCACCAGGTGGCGGCGTACCTCTGCCGTCGTCAGGCCCAGGCCGCCCAGTTCGATCTCGTCCCAGGCCTGGAGGCGGCGGGTGTCGCGGTCGAAGTAGAGGATCGAGGTCTGGATGGGGTCGGGGTGTTTGCCCTCGATCGCGCGCAGGCCGCTGCCGCCGGTGGAGCCCTCGACGCGCAGGCGGGTGCCGTAGGGCAGGAGCTCCATCTCCTGCTGGTGGATGTGGCCGGCCAGGACCAGGGGGACCTCGCCGTCGGTCTGGCGGGCGGCGACCGGTTCGTGGGCGATGGCGACGTCCACGGGGGTGCCGGCGGTCTTCTGGTCGCGCAGGGAGGTGGCCAGGCGGGCGCCGGCCAGTTCGTTGGCCGCGTCGCCGCCGGGGACCTTCGAGCGGTCGGGGGTGAACTGGGGGTCGCCGATGCCGGAGAAGCGCAGGCCCGCGACGGTCTGTGCCTTGCCGTCGTCCAGGACGTGGACGTTCTTCAGGTTCTCCAGGTAGCGCTGGGTCACCTGGGAGTCGTGGTTGCCGCGGACCCAGACGTAGGGGGCGCCGAGGTCCTCGATGGGGTCGAGGAAGCCGTTCTCGGCGGCGGTGCCGTGGTCCATGGTGTCGCCGGAGTCGACGATCACGTTGACCTTGTACTGGTCGACCAGCGAGGCGATGATCTTCCAGCTCGCCGGGTTGAGGTGGATGTCCGAGACGTGCAGGACTCGGATCGTCGACGGGTCGGGCGCGTAGGCGGGGAGCGTGGAGGTGGCGTCGTAGAGCTTGGTCACGTTGGTGACCAGGCGGGCCAACTCCTTTTGGTAGACGTCGAATTCGGTGACGATGCTGCGCGCGTTGCCGACCAGGGACGGGGCGGACGAGAGCAGGCCCGAGAACTTCGGTTCCAGGACGGATTCGGGGTTCCAGGTGGCGTACGCCGTGCCGCCCGAGGCCGCCAGGAGGGTGAGGGCGAGGCCGCCGGCCGCCAGGGCGCGGCGGGGGCGCCGGTAGACGGCGAGGCCGAGGGCGGTGGCGCCGGAGACGACGGCCACGCAGGAGCGCAGGGCCAGGTCGCGGGTGCCGTCGGCGACGTCGTGGGCCACCTCGTCCTGGAGGCCGGAGAGCCGTTCGGGGTGGTCGACGAGGGCCTGGGAGCGGGCGGGGTCGAGTTGGTCGACGTTGACGTCCAGGCGGACGGGGGCGATGTGGCTGTCCAGTTGGAGGGCGCCGAGCGGGGAGACGTTGATCTTCGTGCCGCCGGTGGCGGACGGGCGCAGGGTCATCGTCGTGTTCATGGGGCCGACCGGGACGCGTACGTTGCCGACGATCAGCAGGCCGAGCCAGGCACCGAGGAGGACGACCGTGACCAGGCCGAGGGCAGATTTGAGGGGCTGGCGCGGAGCGCCATCGAGTAGGGCGGCGGTGGGCGACGGGCGGGCCCAGGGGTGGGGCTGGGCTACGAGTTCCAGGGTGGGGTGCGGGCGGCGGGTGGCGTAACGGCGGGCGAGGGCGCGTGGGGCCCTGGGGAGAGGGGCGAGGACCTTCCGGACTGCGGCGGGGACGCGGGCCATTGGTCCCGTATGCCCAAGTGCGGGGGCGGGTATGCGGGGCCGTTGGCGGCTCCTTCACGGCGGGTTCGTGCCCGGGGTTCGTACCCGACAATGGGCCTGTGCTGGAGATGACGCGCGAGGAGTTCGAGGAACTGGTCGCCGAGGCGCTGGACCGGATTCCGCCGGAGTTGACGCGGCTGATGGACAACGTCGCGGTGTTCGTCGAGGACGAACCGCCGACGGACGATCCCGAGCTGCTCGGGTTGTACGAGGGGACTCCGCTGACCGAACGCGGGGAGTGGTACGCCGGGGTGCTGCCGGACCGGATCACGATCTACCGGGGGCCGACGCTGCGGATGTGCGAGTCGCGGGAGGAGGTCGTCGAGGAGACCGAGGTGACGGTGGTGCACGAGATCGCGCATCACTTCGGGATCGACGACGCGCGGTTGCACGCGCTCGGGTACGGGTGAGCGGGGTGTGGAAGGGCCTGTGAACCTGTGAATGCGGGGCGCGTGTCCTCTTGTGGGCGGCGGGAGTTGGGCAGGTTGACTTCTTCGCCCGCCCCTGGAGGTGGCTCCCGTGCGCCCCTTGTACGTACCTGTCCGTCTGGCTGCCACGGTGCTGGCCGTCGCCGCCGCATCCGGCTGTATGAGCGTGGGTGACGACGGCGGAGGCGGGAGCGCGAAGCCGTCGCACTCCGCGGGGCAGCGCGGTGGTGAGGCGCCCGACGGGGGGTCGGCCGTGTCGGGTGGCGGGACCGGCTACGGGGCGCATGTGGACGACCGCAAGCGGGAGAAGGAGAAGCGCAAGAAGAAGGGCGACAAGGGGGCGAAGGAGTCGGCGTCCCCCTCGGCCTCGCCGTCCGCCGATGTGAGCGCGTCCGCTCCGGCGGCGGGCAAGCCGCCGGCCAAGCCGGGGCAGACCGAGAAGCCGGGTCCCACCCGTACGGCGGAGCCGACGCCCACCCGGACGCCGGATCCGGAGCCGACGCCGAGCCAGGAGCCGACGTCCGCCCTGCCGACCCCCACGGAGGCCGAGCCGTCGTCGTCCGCGCACGAGGAGACGGGGCCGCAGCTGGCCCAGCGGGAGCCGGCGCCGACCGCGGGGGCGCCCGCGTGACCTACGTGACCTAGGGGGGCGCCTGTCCGGCCCCGGGGGCGGCGGGGTCGAGAGGGGTGGGGCAAGTGACGTTGCCTACACGGGCGGCGGCCGGTTTGCCTTGGGGGGCCTGGGGTGCGTATGGTGGTAGATCGTTTGATCCCATTTGCCCGGCGCCACTGCAGAGCGCGCCGTGTGGCGCGTACTCTCCCTTGCCGTGGCTGACCGCATTGAGGCGGTCGTATTGCGAATCACGGAGTTGACGGGCGCGTGCCGACGAGACTCCGGAAGGTTTCGCATACGCATGTCCATTTCCAGTACTGATCACGTCGTCGTGCCCGAGGACGCGGAGAACGCGTCCGTCGAGGACGCTCCCGAGGTGACCTTCGCGGACCTCGGTCTCCCCGAGGGCGTCGTCCGCAAGCTCGCCCAGAACGGCGTGACCACCCCCTTCCCGATCCAGGCCGCGACCATCCCGGACGCCCTGGCCGGCAAGGACATCCTCGGCCGTGGCCGCACCGGCTCCGGCAAGACCCTCTCCTTCGGTCTGCCCACCCTGGCCACGCTGGCCGGCGGCCGCACCGAGAAGCACAAGCCGCGCGCGGTCATCCTCACCCCGACCCGTGAGCTGGCCATGCAGGTCGCCGACGCCCTCCAGCCCTACGGCGACGTCCTCGGCCTGAAGATGAAGGTCGTCTGCGGCGGTACGTCCATGGGCAACCAGATCTACGCCCTGGAGCGCGGCGTCGACATCCTCGTCGCCACCCCGGGCCGCCTGCGCGACATCATCAACCGCGGCGCCTGCTCCCTGGAGGACGTGAAGATCACCGTCCTCGACGAGGCCGACCAGATGTCCGACCTGGGCTTCCTGCCCGAGGTCACCGAACTGCTCGACCAGGTCCCGGCCGGCGGTCAGCGCATGCTCTTCTCCGCGACCATGGAGAACGAGATCAAGACCCTCGTCGACCGGTACCTCACCAACCCGGCCACGCACGAGGTCGACGCGGCGCAGGGCGCGGTGACGACCATGTCGCACCACATCCTCATCGTGAAGCCCAAGGACAAGGCGCCGGTCACCGCCGCGATCGCCTCCCGCAAGGGCCGCACGATCATCTTCGTCCGCACCCAGCTGGGCGCCGACCGTGTCGCCGAGCAGCTGCGCGACTCCGGTGTGAAGGCGGACGCGCTGCACGGCGGCATGACGCAGGGGGCCAGGACCCGGACCCTCGCGGACTTCAAGGACGGGTACGTGAACGTCCTCGTCGCGACCGACGTGGCCGCGCGCGGTATCCACGTCGACGGCATCGACCTCGTGCTGAACGTCGACCCCGCCGGTGACCACAAGGACTACCTGCACCGGGCCGGCCGTACGGCGCGTGCGGGGCGTACGGGCACGGTCGTGTCCCTCTCCCTGCCGCACCAGCGCCGCCAGATCTTCCGGCTGATGGAGGACGCGGGCGTCGACGCCTCGCGCCACATCATCCAGGGCGGTGCCGCCTTCGACCCGGAGGTCGCCGAGATCACCGGCGCCCGTTCGATGACCGAGGTGCAGGCCGAGTCGGCGGGCAACGCCGCGCAGCAGGCCGAGCGTGAGGTGGCTCAGCTCACCAAGCAGCTGGAGCGGGCGCAGCGGCGCGCCGCGGAGCTGCGTGAGGAGGCCGACCGGCTCGTCGCCCGGGTCGCGCGCGAGCGGGGCGAGGACCCCGAGGCCGCGGTCGCCGAGGCGCAGGCCGCGCAGGCTTCGGCGACGGTCGAGGCCGTCGAGGTGGCCGTGCCCGAGCAGCCGGCGGCGCAGGACGTCGACAGGTCGCAGGCTCCGGCGTACGAGCGTCGTGAGCGTCGGGACAACGACCGTGGCGGCTTCCGCCGGGACGACCGCCGTGATGACCGTCGGGACGACCGTGGTGGGCGTTCCTTCGAGCGTCGGGACGGCGACCGCGGTGGGTTCAACCGTGACCGTGGCGAGCGTGGTTTCGAGCGTCGGGACAACGACCGTGGCGGCTTCCGCCGGGACGACCGCCGTGATGACCGTCGGGACGACCGTGGTGGGCGTTCTTTCGAGCGTCGGGACGGCGACCGCGGTGGGTTCAACCGTGACCGTGGCGAGCGTGGTTTCGAGCGCCGTGACAACGACCGTGGCGGCTTCCGCCGGGACGACCGCCGCGACGACCGCGGTGGCCGCTCGTTCGACCGCGACCGTGGTGGCCGTTCCTTCGAGCGCCGCGACGACCGTGGTGGGTTCCGTCGGGACGACCGGCCGGCCGGGCGCTCCTTCGAGCGTCGGGACGAGCGCGGTGGGCACCGCGGCAGCGACCGCCCCTTCAACCGTGACCGCCGCGACGACCGCCCGGGCTTCCGCTCCGGCGGCCACGACCGGCCCGGCCACGACCGCCCCTACGGCCGTCGTGACGACCACCGTGGCGGCACCTCCGGCACCTCCGGCTCCTTCGGGCGCCGCGAGGACAAGCCGCGCTGGAAGCGCAACGGCTGACGCCGAGTGAGCTAGCTGCGAGGGCCCGTACGACTTCGTCGTACGGGCCCCTTTCAGTCACCTGTGACGCATGTCACACCGCCCGGGCGGGAATCGCTGGGGACATGACAGATGACGCGATAGCGAGTGGGCTGTCGGACGAGGAACGGCTCGCCCAGCTCGGTTACACCCAGGTCCTTGCCCGCCGTATGTCGGCGTTCTCCAACTACGCCGTCTCCTTCACGATCATCTCCGTCCTGTCGGGCTGCCTGACCCTCTACCTCTTCGGCATGAACACCGGCGGCCCCGCCGTGATCATGTGGGGCTGGGTCGCCGTAGGCCTGATGACCCTCTTCGTCGGCCTGTCGATGGCCGAGATCTGCTCGGCCTACCCGACGTCGGCGGGCCTGTACTTCTGGGCGCACCGGCTGGCGCCGCCGCGTACGGCCGCCGTCTGGGCGTGGTTCACGGGCTGGTTCAACGTGCTGGGCCAGGTGGCGGTGACGGCCGGCATCGACTTCGGGGCCGCGTCCTTCCTGGGCGCGTATCTGAACCTGCAGTTCGGCTTCGAGGTGACGCCGGGCCGGACGATCCTGCTCTTCGCGGGGATCCTGGTGCTGCACGGCCTGCTGAACACCTTCGGCGTGCGCATCGTGGCCCTCCTCAACAGCATCAGCGTGTGGTGGCACGTGCTGGGTGTCGCGGTGATCGTCGGCGCGCTGACCTTCGTACCGGACAGGCACCAGTCCGCTTCCTTCGTGTTCGGCGAGTTCGTGAACAACACGGGCTGGGGGAGCGGGGTGTACGTGGTGCTGCTGGGGCTGCTGATGGCCCAGTACACCTTCACCGGGTACGACGCCTCGGCCCATATGACGGAGGAGACGCACGACGCGTCGACGGCGGGCCCGAAAGGCATCGTGCGGTCGATCTGGACGTCGTGGATCGCGGGGTTCGTCCTGCTCCTGGGCTTCACCTTCGCCATCCAGTCCTACGAGGGCGCGCTCACGTCCCCGACGGGCGCACCGCCCGCGCAGATCCTGCTGGACGCGCTCGGCGCGACGGCGGGCAAGCTGCTCCTGCTCGTCGTCATCGGGGCGCAGTTGTTCTGCGGCATGGCGTCCGTGACGGCCAACAGCCGCATGATCTACGCCTTTTCACGCGACGGCGCGCTGCCCTTCTCCCACATCTGGCACACGGTCAGCCCGCGCACGCGCACGCCGGTCGCGGCGGTGTGGCTGGCGGCGGGCGGGGCGCTGCTCCTCGGCCTGCCGTACCTGATCAACGTCACGGCCTATGCGGCGGTGACCTCGATCGCGGTGATCGGCCTGTACATCGCGTACGTCATCCCGACGCTGCTGCGGCTGCGCAAAGGGGAGGCCTTCGAGCGGGGGCCGTGGCATCTGGGCCGCTGGTCGGGGGCCGTGGGTGTGGTGGCGGTGGCATGGGTCGGCGTGATCACCCTGCTGTTCATGCTGCCGCAGGTGTCCCCGGTGACCTGGGAGACCTTCAACTACGCACCCATCGCCGTGCTTGTCGTCCTCGGCTTCGCGACGACCTGGTGGCTGGCCTCGGCCCGGCACTGGTTCCTCAACCCCGACCACGAGCGCACGCTCGCCCGCGAGGCGGCTCGGGCGGGGGCGCCCGAAGCGGTGGATCCGTAGGGCTGAGGCCCTGCGAACCCGTGGCGCAAAGGCACGCGAGGGCTCATTCCGGCACCGTCCGCACCCGCGACGCGGCCGTGTCCCCGATACCCGATCGGCGACACGGCCACGGGCGGCTATGCTCGGGGTGGCAACATCGCCTGGGCCCTTAGCTCAATTGGCAGAGCAGTGGACTTTTAATCCATTGGTTGTGGGTTCGAGTCCCACAGGGCCTACGGTGCGGGTGGCGGGGGTAACCCCTCTGACCTGCTGTGCAGCGCTCGGGTCGGCTTCGGCCGGCTCCGGCGCTGACTCGTTTTCGGGGCCGTGCGTGAGCGGATGGGCCCGTGGCCTGTGGATGCCGCCGCCTTCCTCTGTGCAGGGGACGACGAACCCCAGGTCAGCCCACCCGACGCCGAACTCGCCCGGCGTCCGCGCGGTTTAGACTCCAGATCACGGAACGGCCTCGCGCCGGGGCGGGACCGACCATCCCCGTCCGCTGTGCGCAGCGTCGGTCGGGGCGGCGTACGAACGGGGGCGACGCAATGGGATCAGACATGTCCGGGCTCGGGCTCTCCGCTCCTGAAGAGGCCGTGTACCGGCACTTCCTGAGGAACCCGGACACCTCCGACGAGGAGATCCACACACTGCTGGGGCTGGATCGGCGCGAGGCGGGCGCGAGCGTGCGCCGCCTGTGCGCGCTGGGGGTGCTGAACCGCACCGGACCGGGCGCGCTCGCGGCCGCGGACCCGGAGACCACCGTGGAGCGCCTCACCGACCTGTGTCTGCGGGAGCTCCACAGGGAGCTTGCCCGGGTCACGCAAGCCCGGCACCTGGTCGCCGAGCTGCGCCAGGAGCAGCCCCGGGAGGCCGTTTCCGCTCCGCGCGTCGAACGGCTGGCGGACGTCGAGCGCATCCGCGCCCGGATCGACGACCTGGCTTTCTTCGCGCGCGAGGAGATCCTCTCGGTCGAGCCGTACGGCGAGCTGACGCCCGAGAACATCGCCCACGCCCGTCCCCTCGACCAGCGCTGCCTGCGGCGCGGCGTGCGGATCCGCAGCGTCGTGCCGCGCATGGCGCTCGACCATCCGCCCACCGTCGGCTACCTGCGCGAACTCGCCTCGCAGGGCGCGCAGATCCGGGTCGCGCAGACCGTCACCGAGCGCATCCTCGTCTACGACCGCGGCATCGCCCTGGTGCCCGTGGACCCCGGCGACACCGCGCGCGGCGCACTGCTCGTGCGTGAGGACGGTCTCGTCGCCAATGTGCTCGCCCTGTTCGAGAGGATCTGGAGCGAGGCGGAGCCCCTTCCGGCGTACGACGAGGACGGCGACGGCCGTGACCGGCCGACCGAGCTGGAACAGCGCGTCCTGGAATCGATGTGCCGGGTCAGCAAGGACGAGATCGGCGCCCGCGAACTCGGTATCTCCGTCCGCACCTACCGGCGTCACGTGGCCGACCTGATGCAGCTGCTCGGCGCGGCGGGGCGGCCGCAGGCCGCTCTGCTGGCTCGCGAGCGCGGCTGGATCTGACCCCTCACCTGTGAGCGTCGGGCAGGGAGCAGCCGCGCGGCGCGCGGTGCCGCAGTGCCCCGGTCACGGCCGCGCGCGGCGCATCCGGACCGGCCCCCGCCCGCAGCGTGATCTCCGATCCGGCGGGAACGGCCGGAAGCCATACGGTCAGCCGGTCGTCGGGGGCGAGCCGCCCGGCGTCGGCCGGCCGTGCCAGCAGGGTTCCGGTGAGCGCCTTGGTGAGGGAGCCGATCTCCACGTACGCGTCCGGGTCGTGGCCGTGCTCGGCCCGTACGGGGCCGGTGCCGGGGATCGCGCACGTCGGGGCGGGGCGCAGGAACCGCCTCATCCGGCGGTCCACTTCCGCAGCAGCGCCTGACGCTCGGGCGACTTCGGGGTCGTACCGTCGGCGATCCCGCCCCACGCCGTGAGCGTCCGGGGAGACGCGCCGCCGTCGACGAACCGGGCGAGCAGATCCTGGGAGAGGGCGAACTCCTCCTCGTCGTACGCACCGGCGGCGGCCGCGTGGACGGCCAACTCCTCGGTACCGGACGCGGTTTCGAGCCGCAGCAGCATCTCCGGCGGTTCGCCGGTGCCGCCCAGTGCCGCCGTGAGCACGATCTCCACGGCCAGCGCCAGCCGCCGACGGGAAGCGCTGCGTACCGGGGCGCCCTCGACGGTCGCGGAGCGCAGTTCCTCCCATGTCCACACCCGGTGGCCACCGGCCGCGCCGGCCTCCACGCCCTTCTCGGTCAGCCGGACTCCGCGGCCCTCGGTGCCCGGCGGGGCCCCCACGTGCACAGCGTCCGCGGTGATCCAGAACAGTCCGACCATCGCCACAGTTGACCCCCGTTCGTGTAGTACGTCCCGTCCGGACGATCAGCGGGCGTCTCGGCGGAGGCCGTCCGTGTCGCCGTGACGGCGGCCGCCGCGCGAACCGAGTGAGGTCCGGACTGCGCGTTCGCTTGCTTCCCTCTCGACCTGACGGTCGTTCGGACGAGGAAACAATGCCATCGGAACAGCAGCGCCAGGCCTGTTGCTCATGTCAGCTTCCTGCACGGGCCCGGCACTTTCCTGCGGCAGACAAAAGAGCGTCCCCAGCCGGGTCGGGGTCCCGGCTGGGGACGCTCGGCGCTCGGCGCCGGGCTGGTGGGCCCGGCGCCGAGGCTTGGTGCGGTGAACTGGACAACTAGTGGTGACAACTTGAGCCGGTGTGGTTGATTTGCCCGCCCGCGCTGCCTTCACCGTTGAGTGCGTTGCCCAGCAGACCGTTGAGCACGCCGACCTGGCCGAGGATGTCGATGTTTTGGTCGTGCGACTTGCATCCTCCGTGGTCGTGCCCGCCGTATGCGTTGGCCGTGCCGGTGGCTATGAAGCTGAAGCTCCCCAGGATCGCGGCCGCGACAGCGGCCTTCTGAAGCTTGCGCATTGCTCCTCCTTGGGTCGAGTAGAGCGCACGATTGATAGATCCACTTTGCGCTCATTTCGGAGGCTAATCCGATATCTCCCGCCGCGCTCATCGGGACTGCCATATGGGGGTCCTGAGGGTCAATCGGCTGTGACGGAGCCTCAATGTCCGCAGTCCCGGGAGGACTTCGACATCTCACGGTTTGGGTTGCGTCTTTCCGTGAGAAGCGGTTAGCTGTGCCTCACGGATACATTCGCTCTCAACCGTGAGGTCTGATGATGGCTGCCCTTCCCGTCACCGGCGAGCAAGTCCCCGTCCGCGCCTTCGGCGGCCCGACCGCCCTCATCGAGTACGGCGGCCTGCGCCTGCTCACCGACCCGACCTTCGACGCCCCCGGCGACTACCCGCTGGGAGGTGGCCGCGCCCTGACCAAGACCGCCGCCGCCTCCGTCTCGCCCGCCGAGCTCGGGCGGATCGACGTGGTCCTGCTCTCGCACGACGAGCACCCCGACAACCTCGACAACTCCGGCCGTGCGCTGCTCGCCGAGGTGCCGTTGACCCTGACCACGCCGAGCGGCGCGGGGCGGCTGGGCGGCGCCGCCCGGGGGCTCGCCGACTGGGAGTCCGTGACGGTGGACCGGCCCGGCGGGGGCGCCATCACCGTGACCGGGGTGCCCGCCCTGCACGGCCCGGGGGAGCGCGAGGAACTCGAAGCGGTCATCGGGCAGGTCGTCGGCTTCGTGCTGACCGGCGACGGTCTGCCCACGGTGTACGTCAGCGGCGACAACGCCCAGCTCGGGCCTGTCGAGGAGATCGCCGAGCGGTTCGGGCCGGTGGACACGGCCGTCCTCTTCGCCGGTGCCGCCCGCGGGGCCGTACTCGACCGCCGGTTGCTCACCCTCGACAGCGCCCGGGCCGTGGAGGCCGCCCGGATCCTCGGGGCGCGCCGGATCGTCCCCGTCCACTTCGAGGGTTGGGCCCACTTCACCGAGGGGCGCGACGAGCTGGCGGCCGCGTTCACCGGGGCGGGGCTCATCGACCGGGTTCAGCTGGGCTGACCGGCGCCCAGGGGGTCGCCTTCACCGGCTTGCTGCCTTCACCCCCTCACGGCCTCACAGGAATGTCACAGCCTGGTCCGATAAGTCCTCCGTGACGCATGGCGAGTTTGTGCCAGTCGGCGATCTCCGGTGCCTGAACTATCAACAGAAATCGGTCCCTTGAGGAAAGCTGGGCGATCATCCGGGATCACATTCCGGACCGCGGCGGTCGAAGGTGCTCGATACGGCCGCCGACGTCTACGTTCCTTCAGCACCAGGGATCACCATGCCCACCACCCCCCACCCGGCCTCGATACCGGGCGCGAAACGCGCTGCCCGTATCGCCGTGGCCGCAGGCCTCGTCGCCGCGCTCTCCGCGGCCGGGCCCATACCCCTCGCCCTCGCCGCGGACGGCTCCTCCGCCACCGCGGCCGACCCCGGCGTCAAGTCCGCGCACGACAAGCTCGGTTCGGACGACGCCGACCTCCTCGCGGAGGCCAAGGCACAGCGCGACAAGACCGTCACGATGATGATCGCCACGGCACCCGGGCAGACCGAGAAGGTCGCCGAGGAGCTGGACGCGGTCAAGGGCGGCTCCGTGGGCCGTACGTACGACAAGCTCGGCTACGTACGGGCCACGGTGCCGACCGCCAAGGCCGAGTCGGCCATCGCGGCCGCCGCCAAACTCTCCTCCGTGCAGGCCATCGACCTGCGGGACGAAATACCCCTGGAGGAGCCGAGCCTCGAAAGCGGCGGCAAGTCGAGCGCCTCCGCGGCCACTTACCCCGGCCCGGACAAGAACACCCCCGCGAAGAACCCGTACAACCCGTCCTTCGAGACGGGCGCCGTCGACTTCGTGAAGAAGAACCCGAAGGCCGACGGGCGCGGAGTCACCATCGGTGTCCTCGACACCGGTGTCGACCTCGCCAGCCCCGCCCTGCAGAAGACGACCACCGGTGAGCGGAAGATCGTCGACTGGGTGACCGCCACCGACCCGCTGGTCGACGGCGACGGCACCTGGCGGGCGATGACCACCTCGGTCTCCGGTCCCTCCTTCACCTATGGCGGGAAGACCTGGAAGGCCCCCGCGGGCTCGTTCCAGATCAGCACCTTCCGTGAGGCCGTCACCAACCAGGGCAAGGTCACGGACGGCGACGCCGACGGTGACGTCAACCGCGACGGCGACACGACCGACGACTGGGGCGTGCTGTACGACGCCAAGGCCGGCACGGTCACCGTCGACGTCGACGACAACGGCGACTTCACCGACGACACCCCGATGAAGCCGTACAAGGACGGCCACCAGGTCGGCCACTTCGGCACGGACAACCCGGCCACGGACATCCCGGAGAGCCAGGACTTCGTCGTGGAGGTCCGCAAGGACGTCCCGATGGATCCGCTGGGCGGCGACTGGGTCGGCAAGAAGGCCGACTTCGTCAACATCGGCCTCACCGCCGGCGCGCACGGCAGCCACGTGGCCGGCATCACCGCGGCCAACGGCATGTTCGGCGGCAAGATGAACGGCGCCGCCCCCGGCGCGAAGATCGTCTCCTCGCGGGCCTGCATCTTCGGCCCTGGCTGCTCCAACGTCGCCCTCACCGAGGGCATGATCGACCTCGTCGTCAACCGTGGCGTCGACGTCGTCAACATGTCCATCGGAGGCCTGCCGCCCCTGAACGACGGCAACAACGCGCGTGCCGAGCTCTACACGCGGCTCATCGACACGTACGGCGTCCAGCTGGTCATCTCCGGCGGCAACTCCGGCCCCGGCGCCAACACCATCGGCGACCCGGGCCTGGCCGACAAGGTCATCTCGGTCGGCGCCGGCGTCTCCAAGGAGACCTTCGCCGCCAACTACGGCACCGGCGTGGAGAACGAGTACCAGCTGTTCAACTTCTCCTCGCGCGGCCCGCGTGAGGACGGTGGCTTCACCCCGACCGTCGTCGCCCCCGGCTCCGCGGTCAGCCCGATCCCGGCCTGGATGCCCGGCGCGCCGATCGCCGAGGCGGGCTGGAAGCTGCCGGCCGGCTACGCCATGTACAACGGCACCTCGATGGCGTCCCCGCAGGCGGCGGGCGCGAGCGCGCTGCTGCTGAGTGCCGCGAAGCAGAAGGGCATCAAGCTGACGCCCGAGAAGCTGCGCACCGCCCTGACCTCGACCGCTCACCACATCGAGGGACTCCAGGCGTACGAGGAGGGTGCAGGCCTCATCGACGTCGTCGACGCCTGGAAGGCGGTCAAGGCGGGCGCCACCGCCCACGACTACGCCGTCAAGGCCCCGGTCGACACCGCGCTCGACCAGGCACTGAAGACGCCGGGCTTCGGCACGGGCCTCTACGACCGCGAGGGCGGCCTGAAGGCCGGCCAGAAGAAGACGTACGACGTCACCATCACCCGTACGTCCGGCCCCGCCGGCTCGCTCCCGCACACCCTGCGCCTGGCGAACAACAAGGCCCGCACCTTCTCGGTCGTCGGCCCGAAGGTCGTCGACCTGCCGCTGAACAAGGCGGTGACCGTCAAGGTCCAGGCCGCCCCGAAGCACGCGGGCATCAAGAGCGCGATCCTGGTCGCCGACGACCCGAGGACGGTGGGCGTCGACAAGCAGATCCTGACGACCGTCGTGGTGTCCACGCCGGTCCAGCACACCTTCACCGCCTCGGGCTCGGTACAGCGCAACAACGTCAAGTCGTACTTCGTCACCGTCCCCGAGGGCACGAAGTCGCTCCAGGTCACGCTGGGCGGCCTGGCGGAGGGCAGCCGGACGATGTTCAGCGCCATCAGCCCGTACGGCACCCCGGTCGCCGACACCGACCCGAACACGACGGACATCGCCTCCTACGAGGACCCGCTGCCCGGCGTCTGGGAGATCGAGGTCGACTCGCGCCGTACGTCGGCCCTGCTGGACAACCCGTACAAGCTGAACGCCACCGTGTACGGCGCCTCCTTCGACCCGGCGTCCGTGCACGTGCCGGAGGCCAAGGTCGGCACGCCGGTCGCCGCCTCCTGGACGGTGACCAACAAGCTGGAGGCCGTGGAGGGCAACCTCAAGGGCGGCGCGCTCGGCTCGTCGAAGACCGCCCGGCCGACCATCAAGAACGGTGAGACGCAGACCAGCACCGTCGAGGTGCCCGAGGGCACCACGTCGCTGGACGTCGCCATCGGCAAGGTCTCCGACCTGGGCTCCGACCTCGACCTGAACGTGTACGACGCCGAGGGCAAGCTCGTCGGCCAGTCCGCGGACGGCGACTCCGAGGAGGCCGTCTCCATCGCCAACCCGGCGGCCGGCAAGTACACCGTCGAGGTCGTCGGCTTCGAGGTGCCGTCCGGCTCCACCGCGTTCGACTACCGGGACGCGTTCTTCTCCTCCGCGCTCGGATCGGTCACCGTCGACGAGTCGGCGCCGGTGAAGCTCGGCACGGGCGACTCGGCGAAGGTGGCGGCGGAGGTCACTGCCGCGCGGGCGGTGCCCGAGGGCCGGCAGCTCTTCGGTGAGGTACGGCTGGTGAACACGCGCGGGACGACCGCGGGTGTCGGCGGGGTGACGATCGAGAAGGTCACGCCGTAGCCGCCGTAAGGCTGTAGTCGACGTACGACTGAGGGGCGGGTGTCCGGTATCGGACGCCCGCCCCTTCGTCTTGCCGTCGCTCAGCCCACGTTCAGCCCCGCGAGATCTCCCAGTGGCAGCGTGTGCTGGGTCTGCAGGACCTTCGCGCGCAGGTAGCGGACGTTGTCCGGGGTGGCGAAGACGCCGGTGGGGACGCGGCCCTGGACCTCGATGCCGAGGGCGCGCAACTGGTCGGCCTTGTCGGGGTTGTTGGAGAGCAGGTCCAGTTCGCCGATGCCGAGGGCGGTGAGCATCTGGGCGGCCGCCGTGTAGTCGCGGGCGTCCTCCGGCAGGCCGAGGGCGGCGTTCGCGGCGTAGGTGTCGAGGCCCTGGTCCTGGAGGGCGTACGCGTCCAGCTTGTTGTAGAGGCCGATGCCGCGGCCCTCCTGGCGCAGGTACAGCAGCACGCCGCCGCGCTCGGCGATGCGCTCGACGGCCTCGCGCAGCTGGGGGCCGCAGTCGCAGCGGGCCGAGCCGAAGACGTCGCCGGTCAGGCACTCGGAGTGCAGCCGGACCAGCGGGGTGGTGCCGGGGGCCGGGTCGCCGAGGACGACGGCCACGTGCTCCTGGCCGTCGGTCAGGCCGTGGAAGGTGACCAGCTCGGCGTCCACGGAGTAACCGTCGTGGAAGCGCAGCGGGACCCGGACGCGGGCGCGCTGGGTGGCGGCGGCGGTGAAGTCGGGCATGCGGGATCTCCGGGTTCCGTACGTGGGCCAGCTGCTTCAGATTTGAAGCAGGTCCTCGGTCCAGGACCCTACCTCATGCTTTAAATTTGAAGCAACAAGTTTGTCGCCCACGTCACAGAGCCGCAGCACGGCCCGGACGGGCGCCTCACTGCTCGTGCCTCCCCGCTCCTGCCTCACGAACAGGACTTGCCGGAGCGCCGCCGCCAGGGCACGTCGTCCGCCGTGGCGTGCGCGTCCTCGCCCTGGAAGCCCCCGGCGACCGCGGTGAAGATCTCCTCCAGCTGCCCGACCTGCTCCGGGGTCAGCCGGTCGAAGAGCAGCGCCCGTACCGTCTCCACGTGCCCCGGAGCCGTGCGCTCCAGGACGCGCATCCCTTCCTCGGTGAGTGCCGCGATGCTGCCGCGCTTGTCCCAGCGGCAGTCCTCGCGCCGCACCAGCCCGTCCTTCTCCAGGCGCGTCACGGCGTACGTCAGCCGGCTGCGGGTGATCTTCAGTCCTTCCGCGAGATCGGTCATGCGCAACCGGCGCTCCGGAGTCTCGGACAGGGTGGCGAGGATGGAGTAATACAGATGGGGCATGCCGGCTTCCTGCTGGAGCTGCCGGTCCAGCGCGTCCTCCACGAGGGCGGCGGAGGCGATGTAGGCGCGCCAGGCGCGCTGCTCCTCGGGAGTGAGCCAGCGAGTCGTCATGCCCCCAGTGTAGGTTTGTTTCAAACTTGAACCAAGCCCGAGTTTTCCCCGACCGAGCCGGAGAGCGCGCCGATGCCGTCGTACCCCTACGTCCTGCTGTCCGCCGCGGTCTCGCTGGACGGCTACCTCGACGACACCACCCCCGAGCGCCTGCTCCTGTCCAGCCCGGCCGACTTCGACCGCGTCGACGAGGTACGGGCCTCCGTCGACGCGATCCTCATCGGCGCCGGCACGATCCGGGCGGACAATCCCCGGCTGCTGGTGAACTCGGCCGAGCGGCGGGCCGCGCGGGTGGCGGCGGGCAAGCCGGAGTATCCGCTCAAGGTCACGGTCAGCGCGTCCGGCGAGCTGGATCCGGCGGCGAACTTCTGGCACACGGGCGGCGCGAAGATCGTCTATACGACGGAGAAGGGCGCGGAGCGGCTGCGGCGGACGCCGGTCGCGGCGGACGTGGTCGCACTGGGCGCGGACCTGGACTGGCGCGGGCTGCTGGCGCATCTGCGCGAGGTGCGCGGCGTCGAGCGGCTGATGGTCGAGGGTGGCGGCACGATCCATACGCAGTTGCTGCGGCAGGGCCTCGCGGACGAGGTGCAGCTGGTGCTGGCGCCCCTGTTCGTGGGGGATCCGGACGCGCCGCGGCTGTTCGGGCCGGGCGGGTATCAGGGCGGGCGGCTGCGGCTGCTGGAGACGCGGCGGATCGAGGACGTCGTCCTGATGCGCTACGAGCCGACGGCGCCCGGCGTCGGCGCCCTTCCCTCCGCCGCGGACCGGCACTGGCTGGCACTGGCGTGTGACCTGGCCGCGCAGTGCCCGCCCTCGGCGACCGCCTTCAGCGTCGGGGCGGTGGTCGTGGCGGCCGACGGCACGGAGCTGGCGCGGGGGCACTCCAGGGAGGGCGACGATCCCGTGGTGCACGCGGAGGAGGCGGCGCTGGCCAAGATCGCGGCCGGTGATCCGAGGCTGGCATCGGCGACGGTGTACAGCAGCCTGGAGCCGTGCACCCGCCGGGCCTCCCGTCCGGCGCCCTGCGCGCGGCTGATCCTGGAGGCGGGGGTGCGGCGGGTGGTGACGGCCTGGCGGGAGCCGGACACGTTCGTGGTGGGCGCCGACGGGAGCGGGTTGCTGGCGGGGGAGGGGGTGGATGTCCTGGTCCTGCCGGAGTACGAGGAACGGGCAAAAGCCCCGAATACCCACCTGCTGCCGTGACGCCGGGAAAGGCGTGTGCTTTCTGTCCTGCGGATGGCGTACTATTGAGTCATCGCCGCGGGGTGGAGCAGCTCGGTAGCTCGCTGGGCTCATAACCCAGAGGTCGCAGGTTCAAATCCTGTCCCCGCTACTGAAACTCAGGGCCGGAACCAATTGGTTCCGGCCCTGAGTGTTTTCCGCGATGATGCGCGAAGATTTTCCGACTCGCTCGCCGCCCCCGGTTCGGCAACCCTGGTGAGGTGGAGGAACGGCGGATCTCGTACGCACGCCGGTTCGTCCGGCTGCTCCCCGCCCTGCTGATCGCGGCCGGGGGCGCGTACGACTACACACGCCCACCGACTTCACCGGCGCTCCCTTCTTCACCGCCGCGCCCCTGGTGGCCGCCCCGCTCTCCTCGCTGCGCGGCACGGTGCTCACAGGCCTCGCCGCCTTCGCCGTACTGCTCACGCTCCGCCTCATCCTCGGCGGCATCTCCCGGGCGGAGGTGATCACCGAGCTGGTCACCGTGGTCACCGTCGCCGTGCTCGCCGTCCTCGTCAACGTCCTCGTCCGGCGCAGCGGCGAGCGCCTCGCCTCCGCCCGGGAGATCGCCGAGGCCGCCCAGCGCGCCGTACTGCCCGAGCCCGCCGAGCGGATCGGCGGTGTCCAGATCGCGGCACGGTAGAGGCCGCGCAGGAGGGCGCCTCCATCGGCGGCGACCTGTACGCCGTGGAGGACACTCCGCACGGCGTCCGGCTCGTCGTGGGGGACGTGCGCGGCAAGGGCAAGGGCAAGGGCATGGGCGCGGTCGCGGCGGTCGCCGTCGTCATCGGGGCCTTCCGGGAGGCCGCCGAGCAGGAGGTCACGCTGGAGGCGGTGGCGCAGCGGCTGGAGCGGGCGCCGGCGCGTGAACGCACGCGGCGCGAGGGGATCGAGTCCTCCGAGGGCTTCACCACCGTCGTCCTCGCCGAGCTGCCGCACGGCGACGGGACCGTGCGCCTCGTCAACCGAGGGCATCCACCGCCCCTGCTGCTGTACGCCGACGGCGCCGTGCGCCCGCTGCACGCCCCCGAGCCCGCGCTGCCGCTCGGCATGGGTGAGCTCGGCGCCTGGCCCGACCGGGCCCAGGAGGCCGGCTTCCCGAGCGGTGCCACGCTGCTGCTGTACACCGACGGTCTGTCCGAGGCGCGGGACGACAGGGACCGGTTCTACGACCCCGAGGCGCGGCTCGCGGGACGGGACAACGCCTGCCGCAAGCCGGCCGCGCTGCTCGACGTGCTCGCGGCGGAGGCGCGCAGGCACTCCGGGGGCGGCATGGCGGACGACCTGGCTCTCATGGCCGTACACCGACCTTGATCGTTGTCACCGGACGTGACCGGGCGACCGCCCTCCGCATAACAACTGACATACCGTCAATACCTGTGTGGTCCCTGAGTCCTGGCCAACTCGCCCGATTTAGGCCGCTCATGACCCGTAAGTCCAGGCGAGAATCGTTAATGATCAAGCGGAACAGCTTGGAATCCACACCCCGCGTCTATTAACGTTCGATAACGCAGCGCGGTCGTCCCAGCCGTCACAAGAGGCGGCTCCGTGCGCACGCGCCGAATCCCGCAAGGGAACCGGGGAACCACCACCTTGGGGTGAATCGCATGGATGCCGCCGTGAACTCACGGCCGGTATACGCGCGTAGGAGACCTTCCTGCTCCGAACCCGTCAGCTAACCCGGTAGGCGAGAAGGAAGGAAAGGAGCACGCCCACGTGGCGTCCAACAGGCCTGCCCAGCAAGCCCCGTTCGTGCCGAGCCAACGCGGTACCGACACCTTCGGCTACGACCGCTACCGCACCGACGAGGGCCCGTTGGAGGAGTGGAACCCCACCGCGGAGTCCATTCGTCCCGTTCGCGGCAGGCATCGCGTCTCCAAGCAGCGCGGCGGGGGACTCGCCCGCAGCTCCACGGTTCTCGGCGTCGGTGTCATAGCCGCCGTCGGCGCGGGCGGCATGGCCAGCGCGAACAGCGGCAAGCCGCCGGTCGCCATCACCATGCCGGACCTGCCCCTCATCTCCGACGACGACTCCTCCGCGGCCGCCGAGGACACCGCGACCGCGCTGAGCAGCATGGGCGCGGCGACCGAGGAGACCACGCAGGGCACCACCGACGCCGGTGAGGCGCTGCGCAGCCGGATCATCGCGCAGGCCGAGCTGCAGCAGGACCAGATCGACAACAAGGCCGCCGCGGCCGCCGTCGCCGCTGCAGAGAAGGAGGCCGCCGCCGCGGCCGCCAAGGCGGAGAAGGAGGCCGAGGCCAAGGCCGCCGCCGCGAAGGCCAAGGCCGAGGAGGAGGCCCGCAAGAAGGCCGAGGCCGAGCGCCTCGCCGAGCTGGCCAAGCAGTTCACGCTGCCGACCTCCTCGTACACCATCACCTCGACCTTCGGTCAGGCCGGCGCCTACTGGTCCTCCGGCTACCACACGGGTCTCGACTTCGCCGCCCCCACCGGCACGCTGATCAAGGCGGTTCACTCCGGCACGATCACCTTCGCCGGCTGGGACGGGTCCTACGGCTACAAGACGGTGCTCACCCTCGACGACGGCACCGAGCTCTGGTACGCGCACCAGTCCTCGATCAGCGTGAGCGTCGGCCAGAAGGTCAGCACGGGCGACGTCATCGGCCGCGTGGGCGCCACGGGCAACGTGACCGGCGCACACCTGCACCTCGAGGTACACCCCGACGGCAGCACGAGCGGCATCGACCCGCTGGCGTGGCTGCGCGGCAAGGGGCTCACGCCCTGAGGTTCCCCCACTTCTGATCCCCGGCGGTCCTGACGGCAACCCCCCGACGTCAGGGCTGCCGGTTTTCCGGAGCGCCGGGGCCGCTTGTTTACGGGAACTTTGCGGCGGACCCGGAAGAACGGCCTCTGCCAAGAGCGTTGGCAGGGAGCATGACTGCTTCCCTGCGCAAGCTCGGCTCCTCCGACCTCGAGGTCTTCCCGCTCTCCCTCGGCGGCAACGTCTTCGGCTGGACCGCCGACGAGACCCAGTCCTTCGCCGTCCTCGACGCCTACGCGGCGGCGGGCGGCAACTTCATCGACACGGCCGACTCGTACTCGGCGTGGGTCGAGGGCAACGTGGGCGGTGAGTCCGAGACCATCATCGGCAAGTGGGTCAAGGCGCGCGGCAACCGGGACGACGTCGTGATCGCCACGAAGGCCAGCCAGCACCCCGACTTCCAGGGCCTGACCGCGGCCAACATCAAGGCCGCCGCCGACGCCTCCCTGCGCCGCCTCGGCACGGATCACATCGACCTCTACTACACCCACTTCGACAAGCCGGAAGTGCCGGTCGAGGAGATCATCGGCGCCCTGGACGAGCTGGTGAAGGCGGGCAAGGTCCGGCACATCGCCGCGTCCAACATCTCGGCGGAACGGCTGGCGGCCTCCCTCGCCTTCTCCGACCGCGAGGGCCTGGCCCGGTATGTGGCTCTTCAGCCCCACTACAACCTGGTCTCCCGCGACACCTACGAGGGCGAGCTCCAGAACCTCGCCGAACGCGAAGGCCTCGCGGCGGTCCCGTACTACGCCCTCGCGTCCGGCTTCCTCACGGGCAAGTACCGCGCCGATACGGCGGTACAGAGCCCGCGCGCCCAGGGCGCCGGCAAGTACCTGGAGACGGAGCGGGGCCAACGGGTGCTGGCCGCGCTCGACGAGGTCGCCCAGGCCCACGCGGCCCCCGTGGCCACGGTGGCCCTGTCCTGGCTCGCGACCCAGCCGACGGTAGCGGCCCCCATCGCCTCGGCCCGGACACTCGAACAACTGCCGGCGCTGCTGGGAGTGGCCGAGCTGACCCTGACGGACGAGGAACTGGCGAACCTGACGGAGGCGTCCGCCTGAGGCACTGCCATTCCTAGCCCCCACCCACCCGTAGGGGGCTTGGCCCTGCGGCGCTGACCTCGCTTCTCGGCGCCGGCCCGTGCATTTCAGCCCGTCCGGCGTTTGAGGACGAGGCCCGTTCAGGGCCGATGCGGGGGTCTGGGGGCGGCAGCCCCCAGGAAGCGCGGGGTCGAAGGGGCGGCAGCCCCTGGGGGATGGGACGGGTAGGGGCGGCGGGGGCGAGGCAACGAGGTCGACACCCCGAGCCGCTCCAACCCCGCCGCTCACGTCCGATACGGGTTGTACGCGGGATACGGCGCCGCCCCGTACCGGTCCCCGTACGGCTGCCCATACGACGGCCAGTAAACCGGCACCGGCGCCCCATACCCGTACGCCGACCAAGCCTGCGCGGCCCCCGCATGCTCCAGCGCCGGCCGCGCCACCTCCCGACGCCGCCACAACTCGTGCAGCAACTCCCGCTCCCGTACGACGAAGTCGGCGCCGGCCCGCCCACGCCGCCCCCGATGCCGTAGAAACGCCAACGACGTGGCGTACGCCTCGTACTGCGCCACCCCCCGAGCCGCAGCCCGCCCCCCACGCCGCCGCGCATACTGCCGTGCCGTCCGCCTGGCCCGCATCGAGCCGAGCACGAAGGGCTCGCCCGGCGTCAGCCACCCGGCGACGACATAGGCGGGCAACTCCTCGCGCACGGTCCGCAGCTCGCGCTGCCGGGTCCAGATCACCAGCCACGTCAGCAGCCCGAACGCGGGCACCATGAAGGCCGCGTACACCGCGAAGAAACCGAACTCCCCGAAGGACGACGAGCCGTTCCACAGCGCGTGCATGCCCATGGCGAGCAGCAGCCCGGAGAAGGGAAGGAGGACGCGCCGCACATGCTGCCGGTCGCCCGACAGCGCGGCGATGCCGAAACCGATACCGGTGAGGACCGTGAAGAGCGGGTGCGCGAAGGGCGACATGATCACGCGGACGAAGAAGGTCGCCGCGGTCACGGAGGCGATACCGCTGTCGCCGGAGAGCTGGTCGGTACCGAAGGCGGTGCCGAGGTAGAGGATGTTCTCGGTGAAGGCGAAGCCGGTGGCGGTGACCCCCGCTATCACCACGCCGTCGACTATCCCGGTGAAGTCCCGTCGGCGGAAGAGAAAGACGAGCAGCACGGCCGCGGCCTTCGCCGTCTCCTCCACGACGGGCGCTATGACCGTCGCGCCGAGAGTGTCCGCGTGCGACGGATCGGCCGTCGCGGTCGCTATCCATCTGGTCGCGAAACTGTTGGCGACGATCGCTATCAGCGCCGCCGCGCAGGCGCCCCAGGCGAACGAGAACAGCAGATTGCGCCAGGGCCCCGGCTCGACCCGGTCCAGCCACCGGAAGGAGGCGACGAGCAGTGGCACGGGCAGGACGGCGAGCCCGAGCCCGACCAGGAACCCTTCGGTGCCGGTCTGCTCACGTACCAGGGCGAGGATGACCAGCCCGGAGAGCGCGAGCAGGGTGCTGAGCGCGCCGTAACGCACCCACCGCTGCTGCCACCAGTGCGCGTGCCGCCGTGCGCCGCTGGCGGGGCCGGTGGGGGGCGTCGGGTACGGGGGACAGGTGGCCACGGCATTGACCCTAACGAGGCAGGGGCGCCGCCCGCAGCAGCGCGAGGGGCTCTGGCGCCGGTGGGGGGTTGCTTCGGTGCTGCTGTAGACGCTCTTGTCGGTACTGTTCGCCCGGTCGTCGGCCGGATGCTCTTCCCATCCGGTGGTCCGCCGGAGGTTCGTGCCATCCGTTGGCGGCCGAATGTTCGTCCCATCCAGTCGTCCGCCGGATGTTCTTCCGCTGCTCCTACCGCTGTACGCGCCGGAAGAGCAGGTCGTTCACCACATGACCCTTGTCCAGTCCCTGCCCCTCGAAACGGGTCAGCGGCCGGAACGGGGGACGGGGCGCGAAACCGCCGTCTTCCTGTGTGTTCTCGAAGTCGGGGTGCGCGGTCAGCACTTCGAGCATCTGTTCGGCGTACGGCTCCCAGTCGGTGGCGCAGTGCAGGAGGGCGCCGGGCCTCAGCCGGGTCGCGGCGAGGCTGAGGAACTCGGGCTGGATGAGCCGCCGCTTGTGGTGCCGCTTCTTGGGCCAGGGGTCGGGGAAGTAGACGCGCAGCCCGTCGAGCGAGTCGGGGGTGAGCATCTCGCGCAGCAGGATGATGGCGTCCCCGTTGCCGACCCGGATGTTGGGCAGCCCGTTCTGGTCGGCGAGATTGAGCAGGTTTCCCTGCCCGGGGGTGTGGACGTCGACGGCGAGGATGTTGGTACCGGGGTCGGCGGCGGCCATCTGGGCCGTGGCCTCCCCCATCCCGAAGCCGATCTCCAGCACGACGGGGTTGTCGTTCCCGAACAGCTCGGCGAAGTCGACGACGCGCTGCCCGTCGATGTCGAGCCCCCACTTGGGCCAGAGCCGCTGCAACGCGTCCGCCTGCCCCGCGGTCACCCGGCTCCGCCGCGGCTGGAAGCTGCGGATCCGCCGCTCGAAGTGCGACCCGGCGGGGTCGGCCTTGGGCCCGTCCGGGAACCGGGGCTCACCCTTGGCCCGGGTGTGCCGAACCGAGACACCGGGGACGTGGCCGGGGTGGTCCTCGCCGGGAATGCCGGAAGCGTCCGGGGCGCCGGGAATGCCGGGCTGACCGGAGGCGCCGGGCTGGGGGACTTCGGGGGCGTTGAGGGAGTCAGACACAGTGGGGTCGATTTTACGTGCTCCGCACGGTCACCCTCCGGGCCGTGACCGGCACGGCCGCCTTGACCGGCACGGCCGACGCCCTTGCTTCCCCCTCGGCCGCTCAAGCCTCCCCGAGCACCGCCAACGCTCTGCGGGCCACCTCCCGCCCGATCGGCAGGGAAGCCGTCGCCGCGGGGCTCGGTGCGTTCAGCACATGCACCGCCCGCGGTCCCTCCCGGATCAGGAAGTCGTCCACCAGCGTCCCGTCCCGCAACACCGCCTGCGCCCGCACCCCGGCCGCCGCGGGCACCAGATCGTCCGCCGTCACCGCCGGCAGCAGCCTGCGCACCGCCACGCCGAACGCCGCCTTGGACACCGACCGCCGAAGCTCCCCGGCCCCGTACCGCCAGTGCCGCCGCGCCATCCGCCACACCCCGGGCCACGCCACCGTCCCCCCGGCCTCCCGCGGCCGTACGACGCCCCAGCTGTACCCCTCCCGGGCCAGCGCCGGCACCGCGTTGGGCCCGATGTGCACATCGCCGTCGATCCCGCGCGTGAGGTGCACTCCGAGGAACGGGAACGCCGGATCCGGCACCGGATACACCAGCCCCCGCACCAGCTCGGGCCGCGCCAGCGAGTAGTACTCGCCCCGGAACGGCACGATCCGCACCTCCGGCTCGTCCCCCGTCATGCGGGCCACCTCGTCGCAGTACAGCCCGGCACAGTTCACCAGAACCCGTCCCCGCACCACGTCCCCGCGCGTGGTCCGTACGGCGACCCCCAGCTCGGCCCGCCGGTCGACGTGCTCGACCTGCGCGCCGTACCGGATCTCCGCCCCCGACGCCTCGGCCAGCTGGCGGGCGACCCCGACGAAGTCGCACACGCCCGTCGTCCCGACGTGTATCGCGGCGAGGCCCCGCACCTCGGGCTCGTACTCCGCGATCTGCGTGGCGCCCAGCTCCCGGACCGGAATCCCGTTCTCCCGCCCGCGCTGCACCAGGGCGTGCAGCCGCGGCAGCTCCTCCCGCTCGGTCGCGACGATCAGCTTGCCGGTGACGGCGTGCGCGATGCCGTACTCCGCGCAGAACTTGACCATCTCGGCGGCGCCCCGCACCGCGTACCGCGCCTTCAGCGACCCCGGCCGGTAGTAGATCCCGCTGTGGATGACCCCGCTGTTGCGCCCCGTCTGATGCCGGGCGGGACCCGGCTCCTTCTCCAGCACGGTCACCCGCGTGCCCGGTGCGGCCCGCGTGATCGCGTACGCGGTGGACAGCCCGACGATCCCCCCACCGATCACGAGCACGTCACAGTCGTAGACGATCCCCGGCCGCACCTGCACCACCTCCTGCATCCGATAGTGCACTGCGCCACTGACAACGCGTTCAAACGCAGGAGGGACGGGTCCCTCCGTTCCGGTCCCCGCCCCTGTTCCGGCTCAGGCGGGGGCCATCAACAACGGCCGTGCCCGCTCCCTCAGCTCCACGACCCGCGGCTCGTCCCCGTAGGGCTCCAAACGGTGCAGGAGATCCTTCACGTACTCCGTGGTGCGGGCCGACGATATGCGCCCCGCGACCTCCACCGCCCGCACCCCCTGCTCGCACGCCGCATCGAGATTGCCCGACTCGAGCTCGGCCACCGCCGAAACGACGAGCCGCAGCCCGTGCGAGCGTACGAACTCCTCCGTCGGCTTCGACAGCGCCTGCTCCGTGAACCGCCGCACCTGTCGCGGCGCCTTCAGGTCCCGGTAGCACTCGGCGGCGTCCGCGGCGAACCGGTCGTAGGAGTAGAACCCGAGCCAGGACGGATCGTTGTCCCCCTCCCGGGACCGCTCCAGCCACCCCTCCGCCGCCTTCAACGCCGCGCCGGCCGCCTGCGCGTCACCGGTGCGCGCGTGCGCGCGTGCCTCGACGAGCCGGAAGAAGCTCATGGTGCGGGCCGTGGCGAGCCCCCGGTTGCGCTCCAGGGCGGCCTGGGCGAGGTCGACGCCCTCGTCGCCGAAGCCCCGGTAGGTCGCCTGGAGCGACATCGTGGCCAGGACGTACCCGCCGAGGGGCACGTCGGCGGCCGCGCGCGCGAGGCGCAGTGCCTGGATGTAGTACCGCTGGGCGGCCTCCTGCTGCCCGGTGTCGAAGGCCATCCAGCCGGCGAGACGCGTGAGTTCGGCACTCGCCCCGAACAGGGCCCGGCCCACCTCGTCGGAGTACGAGCCGAGCAGCAGCGGCGCCGCCTCCACTCGTAAGCACTCGGGCACCATGGACGAACGCCAGTCGCCGCCTCCGTACTTGGAGTCCCAGCGCCTGGCGTCCTCGGCGGCCTCGCGCAGCTTCTGCACATCGCTGTGGCCGACTTTGAGCGGTGCGCCGGAGCCCTCGGAGGGGCTCACCTCGCGCGCCACCGAGCTGTCGGCCGGGGTTATCAGCCACCGTGAGGCAGGCGTTGCGTATGCGCTTACTGCGAACGATCCGGCCAGCGACTGCCAGATGCCGCCGGAGCCGGCACGGCGGCCGGCGAGGTCGAGACGGTACAGCTCCGTCGCCGACTTCACCGCCTGTCCGACGTCCCGGGGGAAGGCGAGGCCCACTTCGGGGGCGGGGTCCGCGTCCGCCAGGCCGATCTCGTGGAGCGGCACCGGACGGCCCAGCTTCTGGCCGATGGCGGCCGCGATGAGGTGCGGCGCGGCGCCCTGCGGCACCATGCCCTTCGACACCCAGCGCGCCACCGACGTCTTGTCGTAGCGAAGAGTCAGGCCCCGCTGAGCGCCAAGATCGTTGACGCGTCGGGCGAGTCCTGCGTTGCTGATTCCCGCGAGGGCGAGAACGGCGCCGAGCTTTTCGTTCGGCCCGCGTTGCTCCCTGGACATGCGCCACCCCTCGACACAGACGGCTGCCGCGCTGGCATAACCACGCGGCATTCGTAAACCCAGCGTAGTTCGCCGCATCCCAAGCGTTAAGGGGCATTGTTCCGGATGGCGGGATTGTGGTCCGCACTCAAGTGCGCACCCCCTACGCACAGTTGTGGCGTGCTCCCGTTGTGTGGCTGTGCGCCTGTCCGTGCGCTCTTCTCCAGCCACCGGGGGAGCGGTTCCATGGCTTCTGCGTGGGTCGGCCCGCTGTACTGGATCCAGTGGGCTGGGGGATTCCGCCGCCTACATCCCCGCGGGCGGCGGAACGGTCCGGGGGGCGTACGGCGTTCCCCGGACTGCGCGCACGTCGAGTACGGCGAGTAGTGCGCAGGACTTGCACGGAGCGTGCGTGAGCCTGTCCCTGCAGCGCCGATTTGGCCGAAAATCGACCCTGCTTCTTCCGGGTAATTACCGCTCCCACCACGGAACTTGAGGGCGCAGGGGGCGTTTTTGGGGAGCGTATCGGGGGCGCATTCGCGTCGCAGGCGTCGAGCGATCCCCTTGCCCCGCGCGGGCGTTCGGACCGCGCGAGGGTCCCCGCGCGGGCGCGATCCCGGGATCTCGAGCGGCTCCGCCGCCCCTCCACCGCGCCTCCTTCATGGCAGCATGGTGAGCCAGTTCGTACGGTGCACTGGTTGTCCACAGGCTGTGGAGGCGTCGATGCGGTGGTTGGTGGGATGGAGCAGCACCGCCGCGGTGGCCGCCGCGATCGGCTCCGCGGGGGCGACCGGAAGCGACGGCGAGACCGTGCACCCGGTGGGGTCCCAACTCCTGTGGGGCGACCCGGATCCGCTGTGGGCGGTCGGCGACTGGCGCCCGGACGAGGTGCGCGTGGTCAAGGCCGACGAGCAGACCCGGATCGCGGTACTCGGCACCTGCGGGGCGAGCGACGAGCAACTGCGGGTCGGTCTGTTCGCCGCGCGCGGAGGGGCGCTTCGGCACCTGACGGCGTGGTCCGGCAGCTACACGGCCGTCGTCCAGGTCGGCCGCAGGGTCACCGTGTGCGGCGATCTGGCCGGCGCACGGCCGGTGTTCTACACCCCGTGGGCCGGCGGCACGGCCTACGCGACCGCCGCCCTCCCCCTCGCCGACCTCATCGAGGCCAACCTCGACTTCGGCCACCTCGCCGCACTGCTCGCCGCCCCCGACGTACCGGCGGCCCTGCACGACTCCACCCCGTACGACGGCGTACGGCGCATTCCGCCGGGACATGCGCTGATCCTGCGCGCCGGGGCACGCGAGATCGCCGGGTACGAACCGGTCGCCTCGCTGGCGGTGGCGGCACCGACGGCGGACCCGGACAGCGCGGTGGACGCCGTACGGGACGCCCTGGTGGAGGCGGTACGCGCGCGTCTGTCCGCACCTCGCCATGTTCCCGGCGCCGACATAGACCCGGGGCCGGTCCCGGGCATGGGCCCCGCCGAACGGCGGGCCGCGCGCGGGATGCCGGTTCCGGGCATCGGCGCGGACCTGTCCGGAGGCCCGGCCTCAGGAACCCTCGCCCTCCTGGCCGCCGGCCTCCCGGGGATGCCGGGCACGGTGCTGGGCCACGGCACGGGCGCGGGGGAGCGGCTGCTGGCGGTGACGTTCAACGACCTGGCGGTCGGCGGCCGCGAGGCCGAGCTGGAACGCGCCGGCACCTTGGCGGCCAACCCGCGCCTGCACCACGTGGTGGTGACGGGCGGCGAGGAGACACTGCCGTACGCCGAACTCGAGGGCCCCCTGACGGACGAGCCGGGCCCGAGCCTGGTGACGGCGGCAAGGCACCGCGCACGCCTGGCGTCCGGCAGCGCGGACCACTTCACGGGTTACGGCGCCCGCCAGGTCCTGGACGCCCACCCCGCCCGCTTGGCCGACCTCCTGATGGACCGCAAACGCCGCCACCTGGTCCGCCCGGTCGCGGCCCTGGCGAAGGCGGACGGCTCGGTCCTGGTCCCCGCGCGCGTGTACGGCGCGGCACGCAAACTGTCCCGCACCCCCTACCGAACGGGCCTGGAATCCCTGGCGGACCGCCTCCTCCACCGCCGCTTCGACGAACCCGGAGGCGCCGTGGGGGCGTCGCTCGCCGCGCTCACCTGGGCCAGACCGGGCCCGGCGGCCCGCTGGCTGACCGGCGAGGCGCTGGCTGAAGTATCGGTTCGCCTGCAAGCGGCGACGAGCCGCAGCGGCGTGGGCCCCGGCCAACGCCCCGGCGACTACCGCGCGCGTGCGGCACTGGCCCGCCACGCCTCCGACATCCGCGTCCTGGAACAAGCCGCCGAGATCCGCTTCCAGCGCCTCCACACCCCGTTCCTCGACAACCAGGTCGTCCGCGCCTGCCGGTCCCTCCCCGAAGCCCTCCGCGTCCAGCCCGGCGCCCGCGCCGCGATCCTCCGTACGGTCCTGGAAGGCGCCGGAGTCGCCGACCTCCCCCCGGGCTGGGGCGCCCCGTCCCACGCACCGACGGCGGTCGCGGCCCGAACGGGCCTGAGAGCGGCCGCGGACTCCCTGATGTCCCTCTTCGGCACCCCCCTCCTCGCCCAAGCGGGCTTGGTGGAGGCCCGCGTGGTCCGCAAGGCCCTCCGCGCAGCAGCCGAGGGCGAACCCCTCCCTCTCGACGGCCTGGCCGACCTGGTCTCCCTGGAACTGTGGCTACGCCGCCTACTGTCCCGCCGAGGCACCTGCTGGACAGGCACCCCGGCCCGACAGCGAGCAGTACCGGAGGGGATCAGGCCGCAGCGGGGGGCGCTGGGGGCGGGGGCGGCGGGGCGGGGGTAGGTGGGTGCTTGGGCGCAGGGGGCTTTGAGCGACTGCAGGTCCTCTCCAACGACCGCAGGGGGACTTCTCGACGCCGGTCCAGGCATCCCAGCCCGTCCGGCGTTTGAGGACGAGGCCCGTTCAGGGCCGAAGCGGGGGTCCGGGGGGCGGCAGCCCCCTGGCGGGGTCGAAGGGGCGGAGCCCCTGGGGATGGGACGGGTAGGGGCGGCGGGGGCGAAAACCTCCCGCCCACCAAAACCCGTGCCACCCACAGCCACCCCCGCCACAATGACCCGGTGCGGTACAGAATCCTGGGCGTAACCCAGGCAGAGGACGACCAGGGCACCGTCGTACCCATCGCCGGCCCCCGCCTACGCGCCCTGCTCACGGCCCTCGCCCTACGCCCCGGCCACCTCACCACCCCCGCCACCCTGATCGACGAGATCTGGCCCGACGCCCCACCCCAGGACGCCCCCGCCGCCCTCCAGGCCCTGATCGGCCGCCTGCGCCGCACACTCGGCAAGGACGCCATCACCTCCGCCCCCGGCGGCTACCGCCTCACGGCAACGAAGAACGACGTAGACCTCCACGTCTTCGAACGCCTCGTACGCCAGGGCATCTCCGCCCTCCACAGCGGCGCCCCCGCCACCGCCGCCCACGACCTCACCACCGCCCTGGCCCTGTGGCGCGGCCCCGCCCTGGCCGACCTCCCCGCCCGCACCACCGCCGCGACCCGCCCGGAGACCCTGCGCCTGGAGGCGACCCGGGCCCGCATCGAGGCGGACCTGCGTCTCGGCCGCGCCCAGGACGTCCTACCGGAACTGAGGGAACTGACCGAGGCGCACCCGTACGACGAACCGCTGCACGCCCTCCTCATCCGCGCCCTGCGCGACACGGGCCGAGCCGCCGACGCCCTCACGGTGTACGAAACCACCCGCCAGGCCCTGGCCGAAGGCCTCGGTACCGACCCGGGCCCCGAACTCCGCGCCCTGCACACACAGTTGCTGACACAGCCGCCCTCGGAGACGGAACCTCAGCCGCAACCGCAACCCTGGCAGCCCACCCTGCCAAGCCCTCCAAGCCCGCAGGCCCCCCAACCCCCCGAGCGCACCGGCAATCTACGTCCCCGCCTTACCTCTTTCGTGGGCAGGGAACTCGAACTCGACGCCATCCGTTCCGAATTGCACAGGGCCCGACTGGTCACGCTCACCGGACCGGGCGGCTCTGGAAAGACCCGCCTCGCCGAGGAAGCCGCCGCCGAGCTCCCCCAGGCGTGGCTGATCGAGCTCGCCCCGCTCGACCAGCCGGAGGCGGTGCCGGGCGCGGTGGTCAACGCACTCGGTCTGCGCAAGACCGTGCTCATGACCAACGAGCTGACGGCCCAGCAGGACGACCCGGTCGCCCTGCTGATCGAGTACTGCGCCCCGCGCAGCCGACTCCTGATCCTTGACAACTGCGAACATGTCATCGACGCGGCCGCCACCCTCGCCGAAACCCTGCTCACCCGCTGCCCAGGGCTCACGATCCTCGCCACCAGCCGTGAACCCCTGGGCGTCCCCGGCGAGTCGGTGCGCCCGGTCGAGCCCCTGCTCCCCGACCAGGCACACCGCCTCTTCGCGGAGCGCGCGGCGGCCGTCCGCCCCGACGCCGACGCCGTGCTGCGCGAGGAGCGCGAGCAGGGGGCCGTCGCCGAGATCTGCCGCCGCCTCGACGGCCTGCCGCTCGCCATCGAGCTGGCGGCGGCCCGGCTACGGCTGCTCACCCCGCGGCAGATCGCCGACCGCCTGGACGACCGCTTCCGCCTCCTGACCTCCGGAAGCCGTACGGTCCTGCCCCGCCAGCAGACCCTGCGCGCCGTCGTCGACTGGTCGTGGGAACTGCTCGACGAACGGGAGCGCACGGTACTGCGCGAGGTGTCCGTCTTCGCGGGAGGCTGGGACCTCGCGGCGGCGGAGGCCGTGTGCACCGGGCCGGTCGCGGACCTCATGGGCGCGCTGGTCGACAAGTCCCTGATCGTGGCCACCCCGTGTGAGCGGGACGGCTCCGACGGCATGCGGTACCGCCTGCTGGAGACCATCCACGAGTACGGCGTCGAGCGCGCCGCCGAGGTTCCCGAGCTGCGCCTCGCGGCCGAGCGCAGGCACGGCGCATGGGTGCGCGCGCTCGTCGAGCGGGCCGAACCACTGCTGCGTTCCGCCGACCAACTCCCGTGGATCTCCCGCCTGGAGACGGAGCTGGACAACATCAGGGCGGCCCTCGACCGCGCCCTCACGGCGGGCGACGAACCGGCTGCCACCTCCATCGCCCTCGACATGGGCTGGTTCTGGTGGCTGCGCAACTACCGCCAGGAGGGCACGGCGTGGATCGACCGGACGCTGCGACTGGGGGCGGCCCTGGACACCCTCGACGCTGACCCCTCGGTCACCTCCATCAACTCCCGGGCCACCGCCCTCGACCCGATCGACGCCTTCCTCGCCACCCCCGAAGAGGAGACCCACCACCCGCTGCACCACCCCCCGCGCCACCCGCTCCACCTCCCCCGAATGAACCTCCGCCTGCTCCATCTCTTCCTCAAGTCCGAGACCGAACCGCTCGACGCGCTGCTGGACGAGCGGATGCGGCGCTACATGATCCGGATGCGGGAGTTCTTCGAACGGGGAGGCCCGCAGTCGGCGCGGCTGCCGGGGCTGGTCTGGCCGTTGATCGCCTTCTTCCTGAGCGACTCGCGGGACATCCGGGCCGCCATGGACGTCGCGGTCGCCAACTGCCGTGCCCACGGCGGCGACTGGGAGGTCGGTGTCTCGCTGATGTTCCGTACGCACATGGCTGTCGACTCACCCGGCGACCTGGAGGGCATCGACGACGACCTCGCGGAGCTGCGCATCCTCAGCCGCCGCGTCGGCGACCGCTGGATGTGGGCCCAGGTGTGCAGCGCGGCCGGCGAGACGGCCATGTCGCGCAGCCGCTTCGAGGAGGCCAAGGGCGAGTACGAGGAGGCGCTGCGGCTCGCCGACGAGGTGGGCGCGTACGCCGAGACCCCGTTCCTCGTCGCCCGGCTCGCCGAGATCGCCTACCGCTCGGGCGACCGTACGGCCGCGCGGGCCGCGCTGGACGAGGCGAGCGCGGTGGCCGACCGTTACGGCGTGGCGGACTCAAGGGCGTTCGTCCTGCTGCTGCGGGCCCAGATCGCGCTGGACGACAAGGAGACCGACCGCGCGCGTGAGATGTGCGAGGGGGCCCGCGCGGAGATGGCTCGCGGCACGCCACCGCCCCAGTTCATCGCGATGCTGAACGCGGTCGACGCCCTCGTCGTGACGGCCGAGTCGGGCCCGGAGCACGGACTTCCCCTTCTGGCCGACACGCTGCGCGTGGCCGTGGAGAACCGGTGTGCCGACGTGATCACGGCGACCCTCACGGACGCCGCGGCGGACCTGCTGACCCGCCTCGGCGACCACCCGTGCGCGGTCCGTCTGCTCGCCGCCTCGGAGCACTGGCGCCGGGGCCATCCACGCCCGCTGCCGGAGCGCGCACACGCCGAACGGGCCGAGGCCGCCGCCCGCACCGCGCTGGGCGCCGAGCGGTTCACCGAGGAGCACACCCGAGGCACCGTCCTGACCCGGGACGACGTCCTGCGTGACCTCGCCGCGGCCGTGCGCGTTCTCTGCGGCCCTACCCGCAGCTGAATTTCGACTCCGCCCAGTCCGCCAGCAGCAGGGTGTCGAAGGTGCTGTGCGGCTCGACCACCAGCCGTACGGTCCGGCGCCCGGTGAGGTTCACATGGACCGGCACCGCCGCGTCCCCGCCCTTGAGCACCGCGGACCGCCACAGCCGGACGCCGTCGGCGTAGACCGAGAAGGAGAACTCGCCGAGCCCCAGGTTGGTGTCGTCGACGCCGACCATCGCGTCGTAGGCGGAGCACTCCCGGTTGAGGTCGATGGTGACGGAGGACCGGCCGTGCACGGTGACGCCGTGCGCGTACCGCTCGTCGGCGATCGACACGCCGTACCGCTGCCACACCCAGCTGCTCTCGCCGAGCCGCATCTCGGGCTCGGTGCCGTCGCCGGCGAGGTCGTACGACAGCTCGCTCCACTGGTAGACGGCCGGGGCGGGCGGAGGCGGCGGAGGCGGCGGAGGCGGCGTGGGCGTCGGCGTGGGGGCAGGGGTCGGCGTCGGGGAAGGCTTGGGCGTCGGACTGGGCGTGGGCGACGGCGTAGGCGTGGGTGTCGGAGTCGGAGTCGGGTCGGGCTTCGGCTGCGCGGCCGGGACGATCGCCGGCGGCTCCTGGGCCGGCGGCTCCGCGGCCGGCTCCCCCTTCGACGGCTCGGGCGTCGGCGTCTCCTCGACGATGGGGGAGGGGACCGGGGGCTGCTTGGCGTCCGTCTTGTCGGCCGGCCGGTCGTTGCCGGCCAGCGCGAGCACGATCGCCGCCGCCACGCCCACGGCGACCACACCGGCCGCGATCCCGGCCTTCAACGGCGCGCCGAGCCCTTCGGAAGCGGCCGCGCCGCCCCCGCCGCTCGCCCCGCCGGAACTGCCGCCCGCCGCCCCGGCCCCACCCGCGGCGCCGCTCGACGAACCGCCGCCCGCCGCGGCGGCCGCCCCCGCTGCCCCGGCCGCGCCCGCCCCGGCACCGCCGGCGATGAGCCCGGCAGCCTTGGCGTACCCGGCGGCGCCGAACCAGCCGATGACCGCGACCGGCACGACGGCGGGGATACCGCTGGCGACTTCCTTGATCTGGCCCGCGGCCAGCCGGCACTTGGCGCACTCGTCCAGGTGCTTGCGCAGACCGCGTTCGGCACGGGTGCGCAGGCTGCCGCGGGCGTACGCGCCGAGCCGGTCGGCGTAGCGGGCGCACTCCTCGTCGCCCACGAGGCTGGCGCTGACGTGGGCCTGGAGGTAGGCCTGCTTGAGCCCCTCGCGGGCGCGGCTGGCGAGCACACGCGTGCCGTTGGCGTCGAGCCCGAAGAGCGTGGCGACCTCGCTCGGCGACTCGTCCTCGACCTCGGTGTGCCACAGCACCGCCTGCCAGCGCTCCGGCAGCGACCGGAAGGCCTGCATGGCCAGGGACTGCTCGGCCTCGTGCAACGCCCGTACGTCCGCGCCGAGATCAAGGGTGTCGTCGTCGGACACCTCGGCCACGCGTGCGGACTGCGCGGCGAACACCGCGAAGTCGTCGACCAGTTGCTCCCGCCGCGCCGATCTCGTCCAGTCCGCGGCGGCCCGCCGGATCGAGGTGAGCAGATACGCGCGTACGGCGTGCTCGGGGCCGGAGCCGCCGCGTACCGCCTGGAGCATGCGGGCGAACACCTCGGCCGTGAGGTCGTCCGCGGTGTGGGCGTCACGGCAGCAGGTGCGCGCGTACCGGCGCACCGCTCCCGCGTGGCGCCGGTACAGCTCCTCGTAGGCGGTGTCGTCGCCGGAGCGCATCCGCCCGATCAGGTCGGCGTCCGACGGCGGCATGTCGCGCGGCGGCGGCAGCGTGCTGTCCTCGCGCCGGTCGCGCTGGGCCGGGACGCTGCCCTCCGCGCGCCCCTGAGGGCGGCCTCCCGCGGGCCTGCCACCCGGCGGCAGGTCCGCCCGTCCGCCCTGACTCGGCACCTGCGGAGTCGACGAGTCACCGTCGCCGAGTGACTCGTCCCGACCGTCAACACTCATCGCGGAATGCCCCCGCCGCCAGCTCTACCCGTCCCGGACACCGGGTCAGGGTGCCATATTGGCTTTCGGTCAGGACCCACCCGTACGGACCATCCACTCGTCCGTGGGCACATCCCGCACCGCCGTACTAGCCCTCACCCGTACAAGGAAGGCTCAAACTGCGGCAGCCATACGGGAGTTGAGCGCGAGGCCCGAAATGGGCAGCATGTCCCACGGTGGTGTCCGAAACGGGGACAGCGCGGCACCCCGCCTCCTGGTCACCCCTTCGAAGCAACCGCCGCCGCTTCGGCCGGCTCACGCCTGAGGCCGCGACCGCAACCCCTCCAGCAGGATGTCCAGCAACCGCGCCGAGGCCGCCGCCTGCTGCGCCGCATCCGGCAGCGAGGGCGCCGCCGTCGCGATCACCAGCAGGACGTCCGACACCGACACGTCGGCCCGCAGCTCGCCCGCCGCGCGCGCCCGCTCCACGAGCTGGCCCACCACGTCGAGCAGAGCCGCCGCCCCGGCGTCGTCCACCGCGTTCGCCGGCACCGCCGCAGGCTGCTCCGGCACCAACCGCAGCTCACCCGCGCCCGGCTGCGTCCGCTGCTGCGGCACCCGGGCCTCCTCGAGCACGGTGCCGTCCTCGGCGACCCCGACCCGCAGCACCTGCGGCGGCAGCAGCCGCCCGGCGCCCGAGGCCACCGACGTGCGCAGGAAGCGCGACAGCGCCGACCACGGCTCGTCCTCCTGGCCGAGCGCCGCACGCGCCTGGTCGGTCAGCCGGGAGGTCTCCTCCTCGGCTATCCGCCGCACCAGGACGTCCTTGCTCGGGAAGCGCCGGTACACCGTCCCGACGCCGACCCGCGCGCGGCGCGCCACATCCTCCATCGGCGCGCCGTACCCCAGCTCGCCGAAGACCTCACGCGCCGCACGCAGCACGTGCTCCAGATTGCGCTGTGCGTCCACGCGCAGCGGCGTCGTACGCGAGCTGTCCCCGCGCATACTGCCCGCAGCCGCGCTCATCGTGCCGCCCACCGCTCCGCCGCCCGATGCGATGGCGGACGCGGAAGACCAACGAGAATCCTGAACATGCATAAGCGATCCCCCGGTAATGACGTCTCCCCCCGGAGACACTCCCCGTCATTGCAAAGCCGGAGCGTCGCGGAACAAGCCCGGACCACGAGCCCGCCCTGTGCCAGTCGCGGACCCGAAGAGCGCATCCCCCTACACCCCGTCGACACACGAACATAGTTGAGCGAGGGTCAATTCAGAAGGGGCAGGTTCCGCACGGAGCGCCCCTCGATCGGAGTACGGGTCGTTTACGTCCAGATTTCACCCCCTGCGATCCCCCGGCGCACGCCCGTTGACCTGCGGAACTTCCTCACACTCCGGCAATTCGGCCAAATCGCGGCGTCGCCGATCTCCGGTCACACAAATTGCCGAGCCTGTGGACAAACGCAAGCGCGGGGTGCGTCATGGGATGGTGAAGGAACGTGCGCGCATTCTCGTTGTCGGCGGCGGCTACGTCGGGATGTACACGGCCCTGCGCCTCCAGCAGGGGCTGAAACAGGAACTGGGGCGGGGCGAGGCCGAGATCACGCTCGTCACCCCCGACCCGTACATGACGTATCAGCCTTTCCTCCCCGAAGCGGCCGCGGGCTCCATCTCCCCGCGCCACGTGGTCGTACCACTGCGCCGCGTCCTGCCCCGGTGCCGGATCATCATCGGCGAGGCCACCGCCATCGACCACGCCAAGCGCACGGCGACGCTCACCACTCTCGCCTCGGAGGAGGAGGGCACGGGCAGCGAACAGCTCTCGTACGACGAACTGGTCCTCGCCCCCGGCTCCATCTCGCGCACCCTCCCCATCCCCGGCCTCGCCGACCACGGCATCGGCTTCAAGACCGTCGAAGAGGCCATCGGCCTGCGCAACCACGTCATCGAGCAGATGGACATCGCCTCCTCCACCCGCGACCCCGCGATCCGCGACGCGGCCCTCACCTTCGTCTTCGTCGGCGGCGGCTACGCGGGCGTGGAGGCCCTCGGCGAACTCGAGGACATGGCCCGCTACGCCACGCGCTACTACCACAACGTCCGCCCCGAGGACATGAAGTGGATCCTCGTCGAGGCCTCGGACCGCATCCTGCCCGAGGTCGGCGAGGACATGGGCCGCTACACCGTCACCGAACTGCGCCGCCGCAACATCGACGTACGCCTGCACACCCGCCTGGAATCCTGCGCGGACCGCGTCGCCGTCCTCAGCGACGGCGCCCGCTTCCCGACCCGTACGGTCGTCTGGACCGCCGGCGTCAAACCCCACCCGATCCTCGCCGCGACCGACCTGCCACTCAATGAGCGCGGCAGGCTGAAGTGCACCCCCGAGCTGTCGATCGAGGGCACCACACACGCGTGGGCCGCGGGAGACGCCGCAGCAGTCCCCGACGTCACCGCAGGCGAAGGCAAGGAGTGCGCGCCCAACGCCCAGCACGCCCTGCGCCAGGCCAAGGTGCTGGGCGACAACATCGCCCACACCCTGCGCGGCGAGCCCCTGGAGAGGTACGCCCACAAGTACGCGGGCTCGGTCGCCTCCCTCGGCTTCCACCAGGGCGTCGCCCACGTCTACGGACGCAAGCTGAAGGGCTACCCTGCCTGGTTCATGCACCGCGTCTACCACCTCAGCAGGGTGCCGACCTTCAACCGAAAGGCCCGCGTCCTGGCCGAGTGGACCCTGTCGGGGCTCTTCAAAAGGGAGGTCGTCTCCCTCGGTTCGCTCGAACATCCCCGAGCGGAGTTCGAACTCGCGGCCGGTGGAAAGGCTCCTCACAACCCGGAAGGCGACCCGAAGGGGTCGTCCTGACCGGACCCAGGAACTCCACCGACGAGGCAGGCGTCTGACGGGTGTCGGCCAGGTCGGCCGCACTGCCAGACTGATCCCCGAACCGATCCCGACCACGAGGCTCTCCCCACAGTGCTGCAACCCCGGGGTGCTGATGCCCCTCAGACCCCAGGCCGGGTCCGGAGCTGGCCGCAGACGACGACACGAGGCAAGGATTCGTGAACTTCACGCGCTGGAGCGCCCGGCTCCCCGGAACGCAGCGCCGCGCCGCAGCGCGGACCGAACCCGCGGCGGTCACCCACGACCGCCTGGGAGAGAGCCCGGGCGCCGTCCCCGCGGCCCGCGCCGAACAACTCACCGACGAGGCCAAGCCGATCCCCGCAGTGGACGAACTTCCGGTCCGCGAGGTCCTGGACCGAGTCCCGGCCCTGGTCGCCCTGGTCCACGGCTCCGACCACCGCCTGGCCTACGTCAACGACGCCTACGTGGCGGCCTTCGGCCCGCGCCCCCCGGGCGAACCGGCCCGAGAGGCCCTCCCCGAACTGGCCGAACTGGGCCTGCTCCCCCTCCTCGACCAGGTCCTGCGCAGCGGCAAGCCCCGCACCCTCAAGTCCCGCAAGGCCCCCGACGGCCGCTCCTACACCTTCACCTGCACCCCCGTGACCGAGGGCGACGGCGGCGTCCTCGTCTTCGCCACGGACGTCACCGACCACGCGGAAGCCGCCGAGCGCCTGCGCGCCAGCGAACGCCGCCAACGCGAAACGGCCGTCACCCTCCAACGCTCCCTCCTCCCCCAGGAGCTCGAAGAACCGGACGACCTGCGCATCGCCGCCACCTACCACCCCGGCGGCACGGAGGCCGCGGTCGGCGGCGACTGGTACGACGTGATCACCCTCGGCGGCGGCCGCACAGCCCTGGTGATCGGCGACGTCATGGGCAGAGGCGTACGAGCAGCAGCGGTCATGGGCCAACTCCGCACGGCAGTGAGGGCCTACGCCCGCCTGGACCTCCCCCCGCACGAGGTCCTCCAACTCCTGGACGGCCTGGCGACGGAAATCGACGCCAACCAGATCGCCACCTGCGTCTACGCCGTCCACGACCCGAACGAGGGCCGCCTGGTGTACGCCTCCGCCGGCCACCTCCCGATCCTGGTCCGCGACGAGAGCGGCGCGGTCCAACGCGCGGACGAACCCACCGGCCCGCCCCTCGGCACAGGCGGCTGGATGCACGCCTCCGGCTCGATCGCGCTGGGCCCCGGCTCCACCGCCGTCCTCTACACCGACGGCCTGGTGGAACGCAGGGACGAGGACCTGGACGAGGGAATCGCCTCCCTGGAACGAGCCCTGGCCGGCGCGACCGGCACCCCCCAGGTCATCTGCGACCGCCTGGTCCGCACAGCAGGCGTGACGGCGGACCACGACGACGACGTAGCGGTCCTCGTCCTCCAGCACCCGGCGCGCACGGGCCCCGACAGCGACCTCTTCCGCAACGCGGCCCTGGAACTGCTCGGCGGCATCGAAGCGGCCCCACGCGCGCGTGCCTTCGCCTCCGGCGTCCTCACCAGCTGGCGCTTCCCGACCGACCTCCACGACCTGGGCGTCCTCGCGGCCAGCGAACTGGTCGCCAACTCCCTCCAACACGGCACCCCACCCATGCGCCTACGCCTGCGCCGCACCGACCGCCGCCTGATCATCGAGGTCACCGACGGCGACGACCACCTCCCGCGCCGCCGCCGAGCCGAACCGGGCGACGAATCAGGCCGAGGCATCGCCATCGTCGCCACGGTCGCCTCCGCCTGGGGCTCACGGAGAACACCGGGCGGCGGAAAGGCCGTGTGGTGCGAGTTCGCCCTACCGAACCGCCCGACCGCCCCTCCAAGACCCTGACCTCGTCGCAGCCCAGCGTCGACCGGCACCTCCCAGCTCGCCCACGGCCCGGCCGAGACCGCGCGCCACTTTCGGGACGAGCACGGCCATTCCTAGCCCCCACCCACCCGTAGGGGGCTTGGCCCTGCGGCGCTGACCTCGCTTCTCGGCGCCGGTCGGCATCTCTCAGCCTGTCCGGCGTTTGAGGACGAGGCCCGTTCAGGGCCGAAGCGGGGGTCTGGGGGCCGCAGGCCCCCAGGGGGGCGGGGTCGAAGGGGCGGCAGCCCCTGGGGGATGGGACGGGTAGGGGCGGCGGCGGGGGCGAAAAAACTCAGGCACCCGCACGAGCCCCCGCAGGCGCCGCAGCCCCCTGCGCCACCACCCGACTCTTCCCCAGCCACGGCTGATCCTGCACGGCACTGAGCCGACGTCCCAGCCGCACAGCGAGATACGTGATCCCCAACGAGAACACCAGAAACGTCACGACATACGGCCCATGCAACGACGCCCCCATGGGCCCACCCACCGCCGGCCCCACCGCCAACGCAAGCTGCTTCACCAGGGCAAACGCAGAGTTGTACTGCCCAGCCATCCCCTCAGGCGCCAAGTCCGCCACCAACGGAGCAACAGTCGGCGACAACATCGCCTCCCCCAGCCCGAACAGCGCATACGTAGAGATGAAGGCAGCCGTAGCCATCTCCTGACTCCCGTGCCCAAGCCCCGCATACCCCGCCGCAACCCAAGCCACGGCCCAGATCAGCCCCACAGCCGCGATCACCCGTGACCGCCTTCGCCGCTCGACGAACTTCAGCACGGCGAACTGAGCCACCACGATCATCGCGGTGTTCGCCGCCAACGCCGTCCCCAGCGCAGAAGTCGAAACCCCGGCCGCCTCGACCCCGTACGCACTCAGCCCCGACTCGAACTGCCCGTAACAAGCGAAGAACAGCACGAACCCCAGCACACACAGCTGCACCATCGCCCGATTCCCGAGCAACTGCTTCCAGCTCCCCTTCGCCGACCGAGCCCCCGGCGCCCCCTCGATCCACGGCGCACGAGGCATCCGCACCGTCGCCATCACCACGACGAGCACCAGGAACATCGCCGCCTCGACAGCGAACAACAGCGTGAACGACGAGACACTCGACGCGTCGACGAGATGCCCCCCGATCAGCCCGCCGACCCCCAGCCCCAGGTTCTGCAGAAAGAACTGCGTCGCGAACGCCCGCGACCGAGTCTCCGCAGAGGAGCAGTCCACGATCATCGTCGCGAGCGCCGGCTGCATCACGGCCTGCCCCGCCCCGAGCGCGGCCGCCGACAGCAGTACGGCCGCCGCACTCCCGGCGAGCCCCAGGCTCAGCGACCCGAACGCGGCAGTGACCAGGGCGGCGAGCAGCACCGGCAGCGGGCCACGCCGGACGATCGCCCGCCCGGCGAACGGCAGCACGACAAGCGCGGCCACGGCGAAGACGGCGAGGACGAGCCCCGCCGTCATGGAACCCAGCCCCCGCACCTGCGCCACGTAGACGTACAGGTAGGGGACGGTGAAACCGAGCCCGAACGCGCTGAGTGCGTTGCCCACGTGGATCCGGCGCATCGCTGCGCCCATCGCCCTGGTCACGTTCACCTCTCTCGTATGTAGACCTGAAGACTTCAAAGCTAAACTTCGAAGCTAAAGAGTACACACCGAAGGACTTCGACGCCAAGCAAGCCCATGCGATACTCGGCCCATGGGCGACACCCCGGACATCAGCGAACCGACACTCGAAGAACAGATCGCCGCCTACCAGCGGGAGTTTCAGGGGCTCGACCCCCAGGTCGAGAAGATCGTCTCCGCGCTGTCCCGCCTGAACCGCCGCATGAATGTCGCCTACGGCCGCCAGACCGCCGCCCTCGGCATCAGCAACGCCGAGTGGGAGGTCCTGAAGGCCCTCGTCCTCTCCGGCGCCCCCTACCGCATGGGCCCCAGCGACCTGGCCAAGCGCCTCGGCCTCACCCCGGCCGCCATGACGCACCGAATCGACCGCATGGTCACCGAGGGCCTGGTCACCAGGGAGCGCGACGAGTCCAACCGCGTCCGGGTGATCGTGGAGCTGACCGTGGAAGGCCGAGAGAAGTGGCTCGAGGCGATGCGCCTGGCCTCTGTCTTCGAGGAGGACCTCCTCCAGGACCTCTCCGCGGATGAACGCACCGCCCTCGGCGAAGTCCTGACCCGCCTGCTCCGCAGGGTGGAACACGCCCAGCCGGACGCCGGCGGACGCCTCACCGACCTGGACTGATGCGTGGCCGCCACTGCCACCAAAAGATCTTGACAGGGGACGCTTGACAGCCCTCTGCCCGATCCGTAGAGTTCTTCGGGTTGCCGCGGAGCCGTAACGGTTCTGCGACAGCACCTTCCGCCGCGAGAGCGGCAACCAAACCACAAGCACGACCTCCCAACGGGGTTGAATTCGGCGTGCCCGAATTCAATTCGATTTGGGTTCGGCAGCTCGATTAGGAACTGCCGAGAGGATCCGCTAAGGTTTGAGACGTCGGAACGGCCCAACAGCCGCGAAGACAAGCCCCGCTGACCGGGAATCAGGCCCGAAAGGATCTGATAGAGTCAGAACCGCCGGAAAGGGAAACGCGAAAGCGGAAACCTGGAAAGCGCCGAGGAAATCGGATCGAGAAAAGATCTGATAGAGTCGGAAACGCAAGACCGAAGGGAAGCGCCCGGAGGAAAGCCCGAGAGGGTGAGTACAAAGGAAGCGTCCGTTCCTTGAGAACT
>NZ_JBIWIY010000021.1:0-221420 GCF_044764885.1 Streptomyces sp. NPDC093591 | reverse complement strand
AACCGACGAGACCACCCTGCCCACCGAACTCACCGCATAGCCTCAAAACGAGATCACCGAGTGGCCGTCAATACACCACTTCGGCGGACGTGACCGTGGACAACGCCTCCCTCGTCCACCGATCCACTTCCGCGTCCTGGGACATCTCGCTGAACACCTCATCGATCGTCTGCAGCAAGGGCAACACATCACAACTGAGCTGCCTCTCATCGACCAGTCGCCCCGCGAGAAGGAAGGCATCATCGAAGCCCAGGGCGATCTCGTCTGGCGGCACGTCATACTTGTCCAGCCAAGCCACCTGAGTCGAAGCAGGCGATGCGACGACGACCGCCTCGATCAGTATGCGACGGCGCGCTGAAAGACCAGGACTCTCCACGAACATTGCTCCGTCACACCGGCTCACTCTGATCACCGAGCTGAGCACCGAAGCGGCCAACTGGGATACACAGTGGCCAACTGGCGTGCTCTGTCACACGACGGCCTCCTCACTGCTGTTCGGGGAGGAGCTACAGATCGAACTCAAGATGCTCGATGTCCGTGAAGCGGACCTCCTCCAGCTGGCCGGCGCGGCGGCCGCCGTCCTGGAAGTACACCTCCTTGAGCGCTTCGGCCGCGATCTCCTTGAGCTGCTGCTCGGTGGCGCCGGCCGCCTGGGCGTCGAAGAGGCGGGCGGCGTAGCGGGGCGGCAGGGCGACGGTCAGGTGCCGGATGCGGTCCTGGTCCGTCGACCCGACCGGCGCGGTGTAGCCGAGCCGGGCCCGGGTGTCGATGACGATGCCGCCGGTCGTCGCCGCCTTCTCGCGCGCCTTCGCCCGGATCTGCGGTTGCCAGCGGGCCTTCACCTCTCGCTCCAGGCGCGCGGCGAGGTCCGGGCGGGGCTTTTTGATCTGGTCCTTCACGTACCGCTCCACGGTGCGCTGGGAGATCCGCAGCATCTGGGCGACCGCCTTGGTGGTCTTGAGTTGCTTGACCAGGTAGCGCATCTGCGCGGGCGCGCTCTTGGGCGCCGGGCGGGTGAACGCCTTCTGCACCGCAGCGTCCAGGCCGTCCCCGAACACGCTCATCGCCCTCTCCTACTCTCCGTTGTCGACGTTGGTGACGGTGCCGTCCTTGATGTAGCGGGCGAGGTTGAGGTCTGGGGCGTTGAACCGCTCGCGGACCTCTTCGCCCCACAGCACTTCCTGGGTGCCCTCGTGCTTGACCAGACCGGGGTTGATGCCGAGTTTGAAGCCGCCGGGCAGCGGCTTGCCGTCCCGGTAGGGCAGGAAGTCCAGCGGGCTGGTGCCGTCCACGGCGTAGACGGCGCAGTCGGACAGGATCGCGATCGGGTACTGGCCGGTGAACGCCGCGTGCTTGACGATCTTCCGGTGGAGGTTGATCCGGGTGCGGGAGATGACCGCCGCGCGGATGTCCGGCCGCCACGTCGGACGCGACAGCGCCCGCCATGGCTCGCCCGGCCGCCAGCCCTCGCCCCGGGGCCGCTCGCGCAGCTTGCCCAGGCCGCCCTTGACCGTCGCCTTGATGGCGTCCACGACAATGCCCAGCTGCGGGTCACGCCCGCGCCAGCCGTCCATCGCCGCGAGGAAGTCGGCCGGCGCCATGTCGGCGTGCACGCCGAGGTCGGCCATCGTGGCGAGGTAGGCGTCGCGCAGCCGGTTGTACCAGCCGTCCAGGTAGCGGCCGTTCTCGTACCGGACGTACGCCTCGATCGGCGCGACGTCGTAGCCGAGCTCCACCGCGTAGGCCACGGTGGGCGTGGCGTACCAGGCCGGGCCCTCGGGCCGCTCGCCCTTCGGTGTGAACGGGCTGGGCAGCAGACTCGCGTCCAGGTCCGCCCACTTGTCCTTGCCGGCCTTCACCCTCGACAGGTCGACGTGGGACAGGTCGACCAGCCATGAGCCGGGCAGCTTCGGGTCGAACACCGGCGCCTTGACGTGCGTGGGCGCACCGAGGCCGACGACCAGGCCGTTCGCTCCGGCGGCGAAGGCCATGTTCACGTCGATGCCGACCAGGTGCCGCACGGTGCACTCGGCGTCCGTCATCGGCCGCGCCCAGTCGAAGGCTTCCTCGAACAGCTTCTCCGCCGGTCCGCGGACGTGGAAGCGCGGCAGGTCCTTGAGCAGCGGGTGCCCGTCGGGGGCCTCGCACGGGGCGCAGTCCACCGGGTCCTTGCCCAGCGAGCCGGGGTTGTGCTCGGAGTGCCGCTTGCCATCGGCGCCGGGCTCGGAGGCGCGGGTCGGCGGGTGCAGCGCCGTCATCAGCTCCAGGCCGGTCACGGCGGTGGAACCGCGCGGCGTCATCACCCTCGACGCGTACACGCCCAGGAGCCGGGCGAGTTCCGCCGGCGGAAGCTGGGCCGCCTCGCCCCAGTGCCGGGAGTCGAGCGCGTGCCACGACGGGATGCACAGCTGCACGCAGGCCCGCTCCGAGCCCTGCGCCGGACGGTAGATCCGCGCCCACGGCCCAAGGCCCCTCTTCGTGAGCTTCCACTCCGCGCGCGCCAGCTGCTTGATGACCTTGTGGCCCTCCGGGATCCGCCCGGCGAGGCGCTCCTCCTCGGTGAGGGCGCCGGGGAGTCCGTAGCGCTTCAGGGCGGACTCGGTGAGGACGAGCAGCGGGTCGGCGTCCTTGCCCGGGCCGGACAGCTTCGGCTGCCCGAGAGCGGCCTCCTTCAGCGTCCAGTCGACCAGGGACGGCAGGGACTTGGCGGGCACGTCCAGGACCAGGCCGCCCACGCAATACGCCAGGACCTGACCGTCGTCATCGACGTCGACGACCGCCAGCGGACCGTTGACGAAGCGCGGGTCGGCGCCGGCCGGGGTGTTCGCCGGGGGCGCCTTCCTCGCTACCGCACGGCGCGACGTCGACGACGGCCTGGCAGGGCGTGCCGGACGCGACGCGGCGGCCGGAGCAGCAGAGTTGGGGACAGGACAGGGCTGGGTGTTCTCGGAAACGGCCATGGCCGCAGCCTCGGACGCCGGGCCTGTGGACACAGTCCGTGCTTCCGGCTCCGGGCCGGCCGTGCCCGTGCACCTCTCCGGGGCCGCGACTGTAGCGGCCGTATCCGCGGAGGAGGCATCGGCGTTGGCCGTGGGAGCCGGGTACAGCTTCGCCCATCCGTCCAGCAGATGCTTGTACGCGGCGAGACGCGGTGGGCGGGGCATGGTGCGACCGGTCTCCCAGCCGTTGACGGTCTCCCGTTTCGTCTGCAGCGCGATCGCCACATCCTCCTGAGTCAGACCTGCCGCTTCGCGCAGCCGCTTCCGCTCAACCGGCGGCGGCAGCAGCGGGCCGCGGGCCAGCAGCTCTGCGGCCCGCGCGATCAGTTCCTCTTCCGTGGGCATACGGCGACCTCCTGCACCCACCCTACTGAACGCCACATTGAAAACCACTCTGAATGTAACTTTGAACGTAACTTTTTAGCTCTTCAGCGTGTACGATCACGCTCGCTCTGCGACCTCGTGCCTGGCGGAGGCCAGGGCGCGGCGCCCCATCAGGAGGAACGGTGGGACATGGAGCACCCGGCGGGCCGGTGGTTCTCTCCGGGCAATCGAGCTCTGGAGTGCTGCATCGGCTGAGTGGACCGCTCGAGTGGACGCGAAGGCGTCCTTCGCACCGACCATGGAGTCGGCGCTCCTCGCGGGCGGCGTCGTTCTGTCCAACGAAGGCCGCCTGTTCGGCGGCCTCCACGGCTGGGGACCCGAACGCTGCTGCGGACCCGGGCAGTACAAATCCTCGCCGGTGCCGTCCTGGCCAACCTCGTTGTGGCGCCCCGCCTGCCTCCGCTCCGCCCTCGAGCAGGCGACCAACCAGATGTCTACTTCGGGCACCTACAGTTCTGGAAACCGGACGACCTCGAAACCGCCTTGCAGCAGCGAGACATCCTGTCCGTGCTCTCACACCAGCTCGTCAGCATGAGCAAAATCGCATGGCGCAAGCACCGCTTCGTCCAGCTCTCCTCCTTCCTCCACCGCGACCGGAGGCGGCTTCGTCTTCCTCGCCGGTCTCGCCACCTGGCGAAAGCAAGGGTCCAGGCCTCGGCGTAGGCGACGATGACCGGTACACCGGCGTCAACTGTGCCGGCCCGGTGTGTCCAGCACCGAGCACCGCAACGTTCCAGCCCGCGACGGCGGTCAGCCGGCTCGCGCGCCCGTGGTGTTCCTCGGCGAGGGTGCGGCGCTGGGTGAACCGCACCGGGCGCCACCAGCGCAGCCAGTGTGGGCCGGGCGGGACCTCGTCGAAGGTGCAGGTGGCTTCGACGCGCAATTGGTCCGGGTGCACGGTTTTGGTGAACAGGCACTTCGACAGCTCGATGTTGGCGAGGACCAGACGAGCCGCGCCACCCCACTCAGCGAGGCCACCCGCACCCGCGGCATCGGGCGCGCTGGTAAGTGCCCGTTCTGCCACCGGCCGTCCGCTCGGGAGGGCCAATGGAGCGGCCTCCGAGGCGATCGTGAGGGGGACATGTGCGCCACTCATGCTGACGTTCCCGGCAGGTTTCGATCCCCCGCTCAGCGGCGCCAACTCCGCTGGTTGCAGACAGAGGACGACGCCGTCCAAGCATGATCTGAAAGAGGCGCCCTGGTAGTCGAGATTGATGCGAAGCCTCAACAGCATGCCGAGCTCGGACTCAACCTCGGCCATGTCCTTCCCGGTCAAGTGATCAACCGGATCCCCGCACATGAACCGCGTGTCGATCGTGCGGACCTGATCTCTCAGAACGGCCGTCTCCCGGCCGGGAATGACCAGCCCGGGCGGAGGACCGCTTGCTGCGCCCTGGTCGACGTCGACAATCGTCGACTGGCCGACGGCGGCCATCCACTTGCTCTGGGTGGCGTGGGATCCGGACCGCATAGGCCCGCCGGATGTTCCTCGACGACCAGTGGGAACCGCTGCTTGGGGAGGCAGCTCGTGGCCGCACCGTCAGCCCCGCCGGACCGCCCCGAGCTGGGCCCGGTGCAGGTCTGAGACCGTGAATCGCTGCGCCACCGTGCGCAGGACGCGGGCCATCGCCTGGGCGGGTGGGGTGGCGGGCGTGCCGCGGCGCGGGCGAGGAGGATGCGGCGGGTGGAGCCTGGACGTCGGAGGCGAACGGCAGGAGGCGTACGTCGCTGCGTCGGCTGGTGAGGGCCAGGCGGGGTGCGAGCGCGATGCCGAGACCGGCGGCGACCATGGCCTGCGCCTCCTGGTAGTCGTGCGATGAGTAGGCGATGCGCGGTTCGAATCCCGCCTGGCGGCAGCTTCGGCGCAGGACGTCGGCGACGGGGTGGTTGTCGGCGCGGATGATCCACTCCTGTTCGCCGAGGTCGCCGAGGCGCACGGAGGGATGGGTGCGCAGGGGCGAGTCGGCAGGGACGACCAGCACGGTGGGGTCGTCCAGCAGGTGGGTGAGCGCGAGCGCCGGATCGTCGAGGCGGTTCCATTCGTAGTCCCAGAGCAGCCCCTGCTCCACCTCGCCGGTGTGCAGCATCTCCCTGAGTTGTGCGAGGACTCCGGCGCGTACCTCGATGCGGATGCCGGCGTGACGCCGTCGGAAACGTGTGAGCGCCAGCGGCAGCAGGGACGCGCTCGCCGTGGGGAAGGAACCGAGCCGCAAGGTGCCCTGGTCGAGGGCGGTGAAGGAATCCAAGTCGGCCTGTGCGGCACGGAGTTCCCGGCGGATGGCCTGACCGCGTTCGGCCAGCGCGGCACCCGCCGGGGTGGGGCGGATACCGCGGGGCAGCCGCTCGATGAGGGGCTGCCCTGCCCCTCCCCACCGGCCAAACCGCCCAGGACCTGCGGGTCGGCGCCGCCGAGCCGGTACGCGTGAGCATGGTGACCGCGGGAGCTCCGGTCGTCCTTGTCGACGCCGCCAGTGCCGGGCGTACCGGTGCCGAGTCACTGGAGCGGATGAGCGCGGACGTCCCGTGGCTGCGCACCGTCCGTCATACCGCCGCGCCCCTGATGGGGCTGCTCCAGCCGGGCGAGGAACCGGGTGATGCGGTGCCATAGGTGGGCCTGGTCGGCCCGCCGGTCCCGTACACCACCACCCTCGGTGACTCGGTCGCCGCCGAGGACTACGACGTGTCGGTGCGCGTGCTCAGCATGAACGCCCCGCACCCTGCGATCGGCCTGACCTCTGCCGTCGCCGTCGCAGCGGCCGGGCTGCTGGAGGGGTCCGTGGTCTCCCGGGCCACCGGCGGCCCGACCGACGAGTGGTTGCGCCTCGGCACGCCCGCCGGCGTCGTCGCGGTCCGCTGCATCGATGTGAGGGACGGCCTGCCGCACCGGGTCACCGTGCAGCGCGCGGCCCGTCTGCTCGCCGACGCCCGAATCTACGTACCGGAAGCGGTCAGCTCGCAAGCCGCCTGAGCCGCGACGAACGTCACCTCGGTCAGGCCGGCTCCCAGCCGTCCACACCGGGATAACCTCGCGCCCTCGGGGCGCGCCACCCCGTCCCCACCGCACCAACGACAAAGATGTCTGCTGAAGTGATCTCCATAGGCGCTCTGCTGGTGATGTTCGTGGTCGGCACCGTGCTGCCGATCAACCTGGGCATCCTCGCCTTCGTCGCCACCTTCGCGGTCGGGACCGCCTCGCTCGGCCTCACCGAGGACGAGATCTTCGAGGGGTTCCCGGCCAAGCTCTTCGTCACCATCGTCGGAGTCACCTACCTGTTCTCCGTCGCCCGCCGCAACGGCACCATCGACTGGCTCGTCGCGGCCGGGGTGCGGCTGGTACGCGGCAAAGTCGAGCTCATCCCCTGGGTGCTGTTCCTGGTGGCCGCCCTGCTGACGGCGTTCGGTACGTTCACCCCGGCCGCGGTCGCGATCCTCGCGCCGATCGGCATGAACTTCGCCTACCGCTACAAGCTCAACCCGCTGGTCGTCGGCATGATGGTGATCAGCGGCGGGCACGCGGGCGCGTTCTCCCCGCTGGCCGTCTCCGGTGCGCTGGTGCTCGGCCTCGTCGACAAGACCGATCTGCAGATCTCCGCCGTGGCGCTGTTCAGCGCCAGCTTCGTGATCAACCTGGTGCTCTCGATCCTCACCTACGCCCTGCTCGCCAAGCGTCCCGCCCCGCTGGTCGAGGGCGCCGCGGAGGCGGCCGACGACGAGGACCTCGCCGTCTCCGGCAGGCCCGACCGGCGCCAGTGGCTTACCCTCGCCTGCCTGGTGGCCCTCGTCGTCGGCGCGCTCGGCTTCCACCTGGAGATCGGCTTCCTCGCGCTGGCTGCCGGCGCCCTGCTGGCCCTGGTGGACATGAAGCGGCAGGAGAAGGCCGTGGACGGTGTCAGCTGGTCCACCCTGCTTCTGGTCGCGGGCATGATGACGTACATCGCGATGCTGGAGAAGGCCGGCATCATCGAGGAGATCTCCGAACATGCCGCCAACCTGGGCGCCCCTGTCGTCGTCGCCCTGCTGCTGTGCTTCACCGTGGCCATCACCTCCGCCTTCGCCTCCTCCACCGCGATCCTCACCGCGATCATCCCCATCGCCGTACCGCTGCTGCTCTCCAGCCACCTCAGCGCCGCCGGACTGATCGCCGCGCTCGCCGTCTCCACGACGATCGTCGACACCTCCCCCTTCTCGACCAACGGAGCACTCGTCCTCAGCAACGCCCGCGGGGTGGACACCCGCCGCTTCTACCGCCAAGTCATCGGCTACACCGGCGGAATCGTCGCCCTCGGCCCCGTCGTCGCCTGGGGTGCCCTGGTCCTGCCCTGGTCATAGCGCAAAGACCGACGACGGACAGCGGAGGGCGCGGAGCCGGACCACGCACGGCGCCCTCCGTGCTGATTCTGTGCGCAGGACCAGGGGATACAGACGCAGTCGGCGACGGGCAGCGTGTACCGAAGCGACGCTTTCGGCGCAATGCGGGTAGGCCCTCACCGGGTGGTCAAGCGACCGCCGCTTCCGCATCGGGACCATCACATCCAACCCCACCCGCCGTAACGGGCCGTCCCCGCGCCTCAGCGGCCTCAGACCCGCTCCCAGGTGCCGTCGACGCCCTGCATCCGCAGCCGGTTGTAGACACCCAACTTGTAGGCGATCGCGTCGATTACCTCACGATGGTCCCGCCAGCGGCCACCCCGCTTCGGATGAGGTCCGGGAGCAAGGGTTCAATCCGCGCCCACTGCGCGTCAGTCAACGTGACACCCGGACCAACGACCGACTGATCCAAACGAAACCGCCCAGGTGTGCCGTCTCATGACATTGGTTCCTCGCTGTCAGGCTCGGCGGGCGTAGGACGTGAGGCGATCGGCGAGCGCGATGACGAGGTCGCGTAGTTCATCGGGGCGCTCGATGACGAACGGCCGGTCGAGTGAGGCGAGCACCCGAGGCAACCAGTCGAGCTGCTGCGCCCGTACCTCGACGCGCTGCCAGTGCTCGGCCGCCGGGTCCTGGCCGGCCGCGGGCTCGTGCCCCTCCAGGCTCGCGACGCTGGCGGGGAGGTGCGCGCGGATCTGCTCAACTGTCCCGTGGATCCGCAAGGTCACCTCATGCCGGTACTCGGCCGTGGCGAATCCTGACAACACGCGCTGTGCCGGACCGGGCCCCGCGGGCGCTTCGAATGAGCCGGGCAGGGCCCTCGCGGCGGCGATGCGATCGAGCCGGAAGGTTCGGTCCTCGCCGACCTGGGCGTCCTTGCCCGTCACGTACCACCGGCCCGCATGGGCGACGATCCCGTACGCGTGCAGCGTGCGTTCCCTGCGCCGTCCGTCGCGGTCGGTGTAGCGGATCGAGACCGGTCGGCGGTGGCGCACCGCATCGGCGATGGTGAGCAGGAGCCCGGCGTCCGGCTGGTCCAACTCGCCGGGCTGATCCGTGAAGGCGAGAGCTTCCAGGAGTGTGTCGAACCGGCGGGCGATGTGCTTGGGCAGCACCCGCCGGATCTTCGCTGACGCCGTCTCGTTTGCGGTGCGCTCCGTCGTCGTCAGCCCTGCCCGGCGGCCGGCGACCAGGCCGAGCAGCACGGCCAGCGCCTCGTCGTCGCTGAGCATGAGCGGAGGCAAGCGGTACCCGGGAGCCAGCCGGTACCCGCCGTAGCGGCCGCGCACCGATTCCACGGGCACGTCCAGGTCGATCAGCTGGTCCACATACCGCCGCACAGTGCGCCCTTCGACGCCGAGGCGGTCGGCGAGCTCGGCCACAGTCCGGGTGCCGCCCGACTGCAGCAGCTCCAGGAGTGTCAGCACGCGGCCGGTGGGTCGTGGCATGTTCGCAGCCTAACGCGAATACAGGACCGATTCTGTCCACTATTTCTCCTAGCCTGCGACGTGCACGCCTCCAGCACAGCCAAGGAGATTCCCATGGACTTCGTCTCGATCCGCATCATCACCAGCGACGTCGCACGCCTCGTCGAGTTCTACGAGCGAGCTACAGGGATGCAGGCGATACGGGCCACCGAGGACTTCGCCGAACTCAAGACCGCGGGCGCAACCCTCGCGATCGCTGGCACCCGCACCGTCCCGCTGTTCGCCCCGGGCTCTGCCCGCCCGGCGGCCAACCACAGCGTGATCACCGAGTTCCTCGTCGACGACGTGGACCGCGTTCACCAGAACCTGACCGGCTTCGTCACCGACTTCGTCAACGAGCCCACCACGATGCCCTGGGGGAACCGCTCGCTGTTGTTCCGCGACCCCGACGGCAACCTCGTCAACTTCTTCACTCCCGTCACCCCGGAGGCCATCGAAAAGTTCGCACGCTGACACCACGCACAGCCGCTCACGCGGGAGCCCCGAGATCCCAGGGCTCCCGGTGAAGGCGGCCGCCCAATCCAGGAGCGCCACCAGCAGGGGACATCGGAACGCACCGCTGCCCCCCGAAGGACGTCTGCGCTTGTGCCTGCGGGGCGATGGCTTGCCGCCGACCTGGAGAGGCTGCACGACATCACCCCGGCGCCGGCCACCGTGCACCGAGTCCTCGTCCGGCGAGGGCTCAGCCGTTTGCGCGACCTCGATCCGCCCACCGGCGAGCAACTGCGCGAAGTCTTCCGCTACGAGCACGACCGCGTCGGCGACCTGGCCCACGTCGACGTCAAGAAGCTCGGTCGCATCCCCGCCGGTGGTGGCCGGCGGATGCACGACCGCGGCACCGAAGCCGCACGGGCCTCCAAGCGCACCGGTCCCGGCACCGGGAAGGTCGGCTACACGTACCTGCACACGGCGATCGACGACCACTCCCGGCTCGCCTGCACCGAGGCTATGGACGACGAGAAGGCCGTGCCCACAGCCGCGTTCTGGCATCGTTCCGTCGCGTTCTTCGCCGCCCACGAGATCACGCCGATCCGCCGCGTCCTCACCGACAACGGCTCCTGCTACCGCTCCCGCGCCTGGACCGCTGCCCTGGTCGTGACGGGAACGAAGCACAAGCGCACCAGGCCGTACACGCCGCGGACGAACGGAAAGGTGGAGAGGTTCAACGGGACGCTGGCCCGCGAGTGGGCCTACGTGCGCGACTACGCCTCCGAGCAGGAACGCAGGGCCACGCTCGCGGACTCCTCAACTACTACAACCACGAGCGCCCGCACTCCGCGCTCGGAGGCCGGCCACCCATCAGCCGGACCTCTGGCAGCGACTACCGCATCGTGTTCGACCAGCCACCGAAGCCGCTCGACACGATCCCGCAGCAGCTCACCTTGGAGGATGCCGCGGAACCAACGTCCTGAAGCACCACACCCAGACGTCCCAAAACGACACGTCGTCATTCGAAACAGGCACTCACCTTGTCTTTTAACCTCTGTCCGTCACTCCAGCAGCACTGTCGTGAACCTCTCGTGGTGCGTCACCAGCCATTCCTGCATGCGGTCCCAGCGTTGCCAGCCACCGCGCTCGGCCAGAGCCTGGGTGTAGATGGGGTCCCCGCCGGCCACGCGGTCGGCGACGAAGGCCCGGCAGGACGCGGTGGCCTGTTCGATGACGTCGGGCAGTTCAGCGCGGTCCTGCCGGGAGAGCCCGTAGCCGTCGGCGAGGATCCGCAATCGCGTCGGGGCGTCCAGCCCCGCGGGATAGAGAGCCGTCGCGGATTCGGGATCGTTCATGGGAACCCAGTACCGGGCGGTCATGGCGACATCCCACAGCGGTCGGCCGGGGGCCGCCAGGTCGAAATCGATCAGGCCCACCGCACGACCGTCGCGGAACACGACGTTCTCCAGACACACGTCGTTGTGGCACAGCATCGTTCCGCCCTCGGGGTCGGCCAGGTCCCGGGGCCACTCGACATCTGTATCGACCGGGATGGTCGCGCTGGCCTCGTGCAGGCGCCGCAGCAGGCTTCCCACCGATCTCAGCGAGGTCTGCGTCATCGCCCAGCGCGGAAACGGGGGCAGGGCGACGTCGCCGGGGATGAAGGTCAGCCGTTCGCGACCGTCCGCGGTGAGACCGACCGGCGTGGGAGCCGCGTCGAAGCCGTGCTCTTTGAGCGCGAGGAGGTAGGGGTGGAGGGTGCGCGCGGTGCGCGGGGCCGGGCGTTCCACCAGGGTGCCACGCCGGACGACTGCGCCCGCGTTCACCATGCCGCCGACCAGTGCTTCGTCATCTGTGGCTTCACCCTCAGCTGCCATATCGATCACGGTATCGCCAGGTCGACCGCGTGAGGGGCGTTTCGAAATGTGCTTCGAACTTGGACGTTCACCTGGGCATGCAGCCGGACGCTGGGGGCGGCCCTCGCCTGATCATGTGCTCCGACCAAGGTGCACCGATCAAGACGAAGGTCGCGAGGGTGAGCCTGCTGCCTGACACTGGTCCCGGGGAGGCGTTCGCGCAAGCGTCTCGCTTCCGGGAGGACTTATTCGACTGCCTGACCGCGCGCGGGGACGAACTGTTCGAGCTCGTCGACGCGTTGCTGTGTGCGGACGGGTCGGTGACCTCGCCGGCAGACCTGACGCCGGTGGCCGAGCACCGGCGCGGGCACGGCGCGATGTACGAGGCGTTGAACCGCGGGAGCGTGGACGTGCCCTGGCTGCGGCAGGTGCTGGCCGGCCTGCCGATGCCTCGGGCCGTCGACGGGCGTCTGGTCCTGGCGGTCGACGTCAGCAACCGGCTCCGCCCGGACGCGCCGACCAGCGCGGACCGCCAGCCACAGGAGTTGATCTTCGAGGTCTTCGGGCTCCTCGGCCAGAAGCCGGGCGGCGTTGTCAGGTTGAGCCATGCCTGCCAGCGCTGTCCGGTGGTATCCAGCCCGGTCACGAGAGCGAGGGAACTGTCGGAGATGTCGGCGACACAGGCCGGTGCCCTGCTCCAGTCAACCAGGGCGGGCAGGTCGGCGTCGTCCCATATCCCGGAATCAATCTGGAGCGTCTGCCAGCCGCCCGACCGTGAGTCCCATGGGTGCACGGTTGCCTTGAGTTGTTCTCCCAGGCTGTCGAACACGGGAGCTTCCAGCAGAGGGCGGTCCGTGCGGGCAAAGACCAGGTGACCGGAGAAACCCACGGCAGCTCCTCCTTCGAGATGTTGGGCGCACCTTATGGGCTGCCACTGACAATGCGTATGTGGACAGCATCTGCGCGGTCGGCCGGGCTCACCTGCTCAGACGGCGATATGCGATGAGAGCTGCGGAGATGGCCACGAACGCGAGGAAGGGCTCGGCCTTGCGTTCATAGCGGCGGTGCAGACGTCGGCAGCCGGCCAGCCAGGACACCGCTCTCTCCACCACCCACCGATGCTGCCCCTGCCGCCGGGAGGGCTCGCGGCCCTTGGGGGCGATGCGGTGGCGAATACCGCGCCCGCGAAGCCATCGCCGTAGGTGGCCGTAGTCGTACCTCTTGTTGGCGTGCACCTTCGCAGGCCGTCGGCGTCGCGACCCGCGGCGGGACCGGGTGGGCGGGTTGCCGCGCACGAGCGGCTCAAGGCCCTGGCTGTCGTGCATGTTCGCGCCGGAGATGCCGAGGGAAAGCGGCAGACCGTTCCTGTCGGTGATCAGGTGGATCATCGATCCCAACTTGCCGCGGTCGGTCGGATTCGATCCCGTCAGCGGCCTCCCTCCCCGGCGGCGGCCCCCACCCTGCGGACGTATCACTTCCGTCGGCGGCACCACCCGTCTGCACAGCACCCACAGTTCGTCCGGCACCAGACGCCCAACGAGATCCGTCATGCATGGATCAACGAACTGTCACACCACAAAAAGCGACGTCTCAGTACTGTGACTTCGCATGACCGACACTGAGATCGAGACCACCGCAGACCTGGTCCGCGACCTGCTGGAGGAGCAACATCCAGACCTTGCAGGGCTGGCCATCCGCGAGGTGGCGGGCGGCTGGGGCAACCAAATGTGGCGTCTCGGGGACGAGTTGGCAGTGCGCATGCAGCGCATGGACCCCACCCCGGAGCTCCAGCTCAAGGAGCGGCGTTGGCTACCTGTGCTGGCCCCGCGTCTGCCGCTCCCGGTCCCGACCCCAGTACGGTTCGGTGAACCGTCCGAGCGCTTCCCCAAGCACTGGACCGTGATGACGTGGGTTCCCGGCGAGCCGCTGGACCACGGCTCGATCAGCCGCGGCAACCACGCAGCCGACACGCTGGCGGGCTTCCTCCGGGCACTCCATGTGGAGGCGCCCGCCGAGGCGCCGATCGCTACGGACCGCGGCGCCCATCCCAAGAACTGCACGGACGGCTTCGAGAACTTCTTCCAGGCCGTCGCCCCCGACGACATCGCTGCCGATGTCCGGGCCGTCTGGGACGATGCCGTTGCAGCCCACGCGTGGGAGGGCCCGCGGGTGTGGGTGCACGGTGACCTCCATCCCGCGAACGTCGTCGTCTCGGACGGAACGCTCTCGGGCATCGTCGACTTCGGTGCCATGTTCGCCGGCGATCCGGCGTGGGACCTCGCCGCCGCATGGGTGCTGCTACCCGCGGGCACGGCCTCACGCTTCTTCGACATGTACGCGTATGCCGATGAGGCAGCGATCCGGCGTGCCCGCGGGCTGGCCGCTATGAAGAGCCTCTTCCTGATGCTCATGGGGCAGAACGGGGATCGGGGCCTTCCCGGCGGCAAGCCAAACTGGGGGCCTGCAGGCCGGGCGGCACTTGATCGTGTTCTGACAGGCGTTTGACGCACGCTTCTTTGAACGTGTTATCGATCTTGGTGGAGGGGCATGCGGCATCCCGCCTTCGTGGGTTCATCGATCACCACTTTCGTGGGTACATCGATCACCACGCGTGGTGGGAGTGCCAAGGTCCACGGCCGTCTGCTGCCCGTGGCCCCGATCGAGGCGGCGGAGCCTCTCCTCGGTACCAGCCAGGCTGATCTGGAGACCTTCGACCTCGCCGAGCCGGCCTGCCGTCTCGGCTTGCTGCGGGAGGCGCTCGTGCCGAGCTGTACGAGGCCGTACTGGCCGTCCGCTGGCGGTATTGACTGGGGCATGCTGCGAGGCCGGCAGCGTGAACCTTCCCGGCTTCCCCTCCACCAGCCAGCCCTGCTCCACCAGCCTTTTCAGACGTGCTCTCGCCCCCCTCGACGCGGGGAGGCGAACGCGCTGTCCCAGCCGAGCTCCACGGCCGTCCGTCGGGCATCCGGTCCGTCGGCTTCCGCCTCCGTCACGGCAGCCATGACCGCCTGGTGATCCACCGACAGGTCCTCGGCCCCGCCGCGTTCTCCCGCTGAGACACCGCGCGTCGCGGTCGGAGCGGCTTCACCGCGCCGACCCCACGGCCACCAGGCGGACGCGTTCTCCTCGGCCAGCGCCTCCAGATACTGCTCGAGACCGATCACCCGCCGCCTGATTACCTCTTTCGCGTCCGCCAAGTCCCTCCGCACCCGCCCCAGTTCGGCATCAAGCTTCTCCACCCGCACCGCCGCAGCCTTCCACCGGGCTTCCAGAACCGCCCGCATCGACGGCATCCGCCACCCCTACGACATCCCGACCGGCAACGAGCCGAGACTTCCGCGACAGCGCAATGCCGTGTCTGGCCCATGTCTGGCAGTGCGGATGCTGTCAGCATCCGCTCGCGGCGTCGCAAGCCTGCCGCGGTGGAAGCAGGGATGGTGTGTGAACCCTCAGAGCTGTAGATGAGCTCGCCGACACCGTCCATCGCGGTCTGCGCACGGTGCGATCGGCAAGCCACTCCTGGAGGACCGCGCCGAGTTCCGCGGGCGACCTGGGAGGCTTCCCTGCCCGTGCGCGCCGGGCCCCAGCACTGCCTGGGCTCGTCCGGGCGTGAGCGCCACGGTACGGCCGCGGGCAGCCCCGGCCAGGACGCGGCGTCGGGCGCCATGCGGCCGCAGGACGTATACCGCCCAAGGCCCTGCTGGTTGGCACCGTCGGTGATGAACATGCTGATCAACGATCACATCGGGCCTCCGGCAGCGAGTTTGGCCTCGACAGGCCCTGCACACGCCCGGAACTGTGGCTTCCACCACGGCACATTCGGTCTCGTCCTGATGAGATCACCGGATGCTCGGTTTCCTCCTCCGTCTCCTGCCTTTCTGGGTCCGCGAGCCCCTGCTCATCGCGGTCGGATCCGTTCTCGGCGTACGCATCATGTATCTCGCCGTCCGCGATCACGACCGGGTCGCGGCCGGTCTCGGCGTGGTGTTCCTCCTGCTCACCGCAACACGCGTCTACGCGGTGGTCCGGGCTTTGCGCGCGCGCCGGAAGCCGAGCCCGGCGGCCTCCGCAGACGGGGAGGCCGCCGATGCTGCCGCCGAGGTCCCGGCCCAGGCCCAGGTCCCGGCCCAGGTCCCGGCCGGAGCTGAGGCGCGTCCCCGCGCGAACACTCCGGAGAAGGAGCCCAACGCGTGGGGCCAGGCCATCGCGGCCGTGGCCGTGTTCGGGGCACTCGCGGCCGCGCTGTGGGTGGGCCCACGCGTGATGCCGTCCGAAGACAGCACCCCGCAGCCCGCCTCGTGTTCGGCCGGGGAAGACGAGGAACTGCCGAAGGCCTACAAGGAAACGCCCCGGCCTGTGACCGGTGAAGAGCTGTGCGAGGCGCTCAACCGGCCAGACCTGGCCAAGCTCCTTGGAACGCCGGAAGAGACCGCGACCACCGCTTCCGGCAGCAGCAACACCGCTCCCCTGACTGACGGGAAGGTCGCCCAGCCAGAGGCCAAGGTCGAATTCGGCACCTACACCGTGAATGTCGCGGCCACTTACAACGAGCTGTCGACTGACCAGTACGTGAAGCTGATGAAGTACGGGGATGAGCAGGACGTCAAGACGCTCACGGTTCTCGGCCGGCCCGCGGTCTTCTCCTCGGACCACACCATGAAAATCGAGATAAACCTCGGAGGTAGCGCGTCCGGCGGACCGGTCGAACAAGGCCCCCTGGCCAGGACGCTGACCGTGGCGCTCGACCGTAGGGACCGGGGAGGCTACTACGACATTACTGTGTGGAGCACGTCCGGAGTCCTTCCGGATGACAGCGTTCTCCTCAGCATCGCGGAGAAGCTTCTTCCGACGATCCCCGAACGGGCCGTTCGATGAGACGTCCAGAACTTTGCGGCCGCGAAAGGAATGGTCCGATCGCGCCGGTCGCGCCGCGGAGCACGGCATCAGTCCGGTGACGGGATGCGGGCCGCGATCTCCTTGGCCCGAGGCCCGGTTGCGACGCGTGTTGTCCCAACTCGACCGGACGTCCAAGCAGACGCACTCGCCGTCACGATCGGTTATCGAGCGCGGGCCGGGCTCGATAAGTGTCGTGTCCCGCACTCGCAAACCGAGCACACCGCGCCCCTCACCAGACGGCGAAGCACCCGTGGTGCCTCGACTGACTCGGTCGTGACGGCACGCCCATCGCGGTGGTACCTCACTCCGCGTCAAGTCCCTGAGGCGATCGCCTCAGGTGGGGCGGATGAGTCGCGGCTGTCCCTCGCAGGCGCCGCACGGAACCGACGTCTCGCGGAGTGTGTCGCCACCGACGCCGAGTTCCGGCCGCCGGCGGGCCCATGGCGGCGCGGGTGCGGTGCCGGGTGCCGCGTCTTCGTCCTGTCGGGGTGGTCCACCCTGACCTGGACTGGGAACGTCGTCGCGGCGCACTCGATCCGAGGCTCGGTGAACGGCCGGACGAGGTGCAGGCGGCGTCTGTCCTCGCCGGCCCCGTTCTCAGTCGAACAGCTCGAAGATCTCATTCCAGAACTCGGAGTCTTCGACGTACGAGTCGTGCTCGATCATGCGGTGGCGCAGATCGATGACGGCGGCCGCGCGTACGGCGTCGTCATCCGAGTCCAGGGCGGCACTCGACTCGGCGATCAGCGCGAGGAGCACGGCCAAGTCGGGCAGGGAATCGGCGGCGATCCCCTTCCAACCGGCGCCGTGATCCCATCCGTTGGGGTCGTAGTGGGTAATGCCGCCGTCCGCCGCGTCGAGCATCAGGTGCTGGTCGCCCGCGATGGCCACGGCGAGGGCGAAGTTCTCGGGCGGCGAGTCGTCGTCCGGATACCGGTTTCCGTATATCTCATCGGCGTCAAGCGGCTCCAGCCCGTCCGCGTCCCGCACGTGCCGCGTGTCGATCCCCACGACGTCGAGATGGACCGCGGGAAAGCCGGCCGTGAGCAGGAACTCCTTCGAGCCGGCATGGGTGAGCTCGACCGGGAGAGCGGTCTCGTCCGGTCGCCAGAGCGAGCCTTCACCCAGCCGTTCCTCCAACCAGGCGGCGTCCGGTATCAGCGGTGTGTCGGTGCTCTTCACTGCGTCGTCCCCATGAGTTCCGTGCCGATCGGTCAGTGCCGGCGCCCAGTCAATCGCATGACCGGTCGACGGACGCGCGGGGGTGCGGCGCGCAGGCGGGGGAAGACGGTGGAGTTGTTCCGATTCAGGAGTCAGGACTCCGCTCAGCCTCTGGCGTCGCGCCGGAGTCGGGGTGAACTGGTGAGGCCGCAGGTGGGCCGTCGTCGGAGTGATCGGCCCGGGCGGCGGAGGCGGGCTCAGGTTCTCTTTGGCGTCGGCGGGTGGCACGCCGGTCAGTGATGTCCCGGTAGACCGGCCATAGAGCGGCGAACATGAGGCACAGGCCCCCCACGATCCCGATGACCCACACGCTGAGCACGCTCTTCAACCACTCGGTGGGCGACGGGGGGATGTCCATGCTCAGCGGAGGCAGATGAACCGCGTCCACCACGGTGTTCGTGTCGTTGAGGTAGGCCGTCACCGTCACCACGAGGGTCAGTTTCCCGCTTCCGGTCGGGCGGACCGACCAGCTCCATTCCCTGGTGTCACCGGCGAGTACGACTTGGCGGGTCGCTCCATTGCGTTGACAGGTGACGTTTCCGCTGCAGGTCAGAGTTACGCCGATGTCGGCGTTGACCGGCACCTTCGTGTGCTTCGTGTGCTTCGTGTGCTGCTTGTCGTTCGTGGATCGGGCCCGCTCGACGCCGCCGACGTAGGCGGTGAAGAACTCCGTCTCGCCAACCTCCATCCCCTGCAGCGGGGCGTAGCTGATCTGACCATCCACCAGTGCTTTGCGAGCTTTCCAGACCTGAGCGTCGTACTCCTTGCTACCCGTGCCGCAGGAGGTCAGCAGAAGACCGGCAACGGCCAGGAGAAACATCCACGTCAGTAATCGCAGTCGCATGACTTCCTCGGTTCGGCGCCGTTCTGGCGGGAGACTGCCACGGACGGCCACCAGGCCGTGGACGTTGCCCGGATTCGGCCGAACTTCGGCGCATCCGCACCTCCTCCCTGGGGCGGCACTCCCCCGCTCGCCGCCCTGCAGCCCGCCTCGGCCTGACCCGTGGGAGGCTGATCGGCGGGAACGACGGTGTCGGGTTGCGGGCTCAGCTACGGTGCAGCCTTCGGTCCCCCTGGAGGCAACCGTCAACCGTCCAGCCACGGTTCAGCCCTCTGCCGATGCAACCCCCGTGGTGGCCGGGGCGGTCCGCGGCAGGCGCGGCGGGGGCCAGGACGGCTCCCACTGCCAGGACGCCCAGGTGGCATCGGCGAACGGGCCGGAGCGCTCTTCGAGCATCGCGAGGACCTGGGCACGGGCGGCGTCCACGGCACGATGCTCGGTATCGGTGACGATGCCGAGCCGTCGCACGTGGGCGTACTCGTCCTCGTCCTTCCACCTGATCCCGCTCAGGTCGGGGTCGACGACCAGGTCCACGGTGAGGTCGAAGGTGTCGAACCCGGCCGGCGTGCGGCGGGTGGGGTGCTCGAAGTTCACGTACCAGTTTCGCAGCCCGGCGCTCGTGTAGAAGGCGTTGACGCTGAACCACACTGTCGGCGGCTTCCACAGCAGCAGTTCGGTCTCCTGCCACACGGCGGGCGCCAGCTCCCACTCCCCCGTGGCCATCGCGTCGAACGCCTCGGTGCGCACCGACCGGTCGTCGTCGGCGCGGGCCTTGGCGTACAGTGCGGGCCAGCGGGCCAGCGGGCTTCGGCGCCGGGAGCGCAGGCGGCCACCAGGGCCTCGCCGGTGTTCGGCGATGACGCGCAGGGCCTGTTCGCTCCACACGCGGCCACTGCGGTGCACATCGCGCCGTACGACCGTGTCGCCGGGCTCGAAGGATCGCATCGCACACCTCTTCCTGTCCGAGGCCTGGCTGGGCAAGCCACTGGTCGAAGGGGACTTGCCCAGAAATGGGCGACGGGGTGCGGCCCGTGGGGGTGCGGCCGCGGAGGCGTTGTCGTCCTGCTCATGGTCGCCGCGCGTGCCGAGGGCCTCTGCGCTCTCCGGACGATCCATCCGCAACGCCCCGGCGTTCTGACCGGCCGTAAGAATCCCAACGTCCGGACGGTGCAGGGCGTTTCCGTGTGGGTATCAGCATCGGATCCGGGAGTGCCGGGGCGGGCGGATGCGACGGGGGCGGAGCGAGTGGCCAGAGAGGTATGGAGTGGCAGTGCCGGGATAGAGGCGGCCGACGCGGTGTTCGAGTTGATGAGACGGCTCATCGACAACTTCCGGGACAACCCGCCGGTGACGCCGCTGGTGGTCCTTCAGGCCGGTGAGGAGGACGAAACCGGCACCCTGGACCGTCGGGTCGCGCAGGTCGTGGAGTTCGTCCGTCAGGGCCATCAGCCGCGGGGGCTGATCGCCGCACGGCTGGACGGCGGAGGCGGCGCGGACGCGTACTCCTCGGCGATCGACCTGGTGCGCCAGCTGTGTGAGCACCCCTGGGACAACCAGAACCAGTCGCAGTACAAGGCGTTCGGCTTTCCGCGCTCGCGGCTGTTGCGTGCCATCGAGCAAGCCGCGCCGGAGGTCGGCGGGGACGTGAGCACGGTGTGGTCCGCCGCCCAGCGCCGCGAGCGGCTGATGCGGCGGCTGGCCGAGCTGCGCTGGCGGCCGGGGCGTGATCCGGACGGCACTGATGAGGAGAGGCGCGTCTCGGCGGTCGCGGACACGGTCGGTGCGGTGGTGAACCCGTCCGGTTTCGTGGGCGCGATGTTCATCGCGTGCCTGAGCGTGCTGCTCGGCGAGGGCGGGTGGCAGACGGCTTTGTGGGGTGGGGCCCTGGCGCTGGCGGCGTTCGGTGTGGTGCACCTGCTGGCGCGCAGCGCGCCGCCGCTGCTGTGGCTGCGCCGGGCCAGCAGGTGGTTCGCGACCACCACGTTCCTGGCGCCTTCGAGTGACCGGCCGGCGGCGGCCGAGTGGTCCCGGTGGCGGCCGACGAAGTCCTGGGAGACGATCCGTGGCCGGGCCTTCGCCGTCGCCCAGCAGGTGGTGGCCGCCCAGGCCGGTGATGCGACGGCCCGTCAGTTCCACTTGGAGCTGCGGGTGCTGGCGTTGCTCGAGGACCTCCGCGACAACTTCCGGCCCCGGACGCTGGACCTGCGCCGCCGCAAGCGTACGGTTCCGCCGGTGGTGTATCTGCCCTGCGCCACCGAGGACGACGGTGGCCTGCTGTTGCTGCGGGCGATCAGCAACGTGCGCACCCGTCGCAGCGAGGTGGACCCGCTGCTGGTGCTGGCCGCGATCCCGGCGACGGAGCGGCTGCGGCCGCCGGGGTCCGCGGAACCCGGGCTGCCCGTCGCACCGCGCACCGACGGGCCTGCGCCGGACGATCCGGAGCATGCCTTCGCGGCGGACGCCAGGTACCAGGAGTGGGTGACCGGTCTCAACGTCGGCCAGTCCCCCGGGCGTTCGGCCGCGCTGCCGTGGATCCTGTGGATACCGCTGTCCGCCGAGGAGTTGCGGCGCCGGCACTCCGCGCAGCACTCCACCACCCGGATCCGTCGTACGGCTGCCTGGCTGCTGTGGTCCAGGCCCTGCCTGGCGGTGGTCCTCGCCATCGCCCTGGCCCTGGGTTTCCTGGGCAACCGGTGGATGGCCCAGCGCTACTGCGAGGGTCGGCTGATCGGGTCCAACACGGACTCCGTTCTCGTGGGCGGTGAGTGTGTGGGGGTCGCGACCGGGGACGTACGGCTGGCCGCGGGCAACGGGCTGGAACTGTACGGGGCCGGCAAGGGCGTCACCTTCGACGCCGTCGAGCAGGCGATCAGGGCGGAGAACGCGAAGATCGGCGCCGAGGACAAGTACGTGACGATCGTCTACGCCGGTCCGGTCACCGCGGCGGACGAGGCCGACACTCGCAAGGGGCTCGAGGAGATCACGGGTGTCTACCTCTACCAGCACTACGCCAATGTCAGCACCCACCAGCCGACCAAGATAAGGGTCCTGCTCGCCAACGCCGGCGAGAACATGCTCCAGGTGCTGCCCATGGCCCGGCACATAGCGGAGCTGGCCCGGCGCGATCGGTCGGTCGTCGGTGTCGTCGGCCTGGGGCGCGACACGACGGAGAGCGACGACGCCGTGGAGATCCTCAAGGGTGCGGGCCTGCCCGTGGTGAGCACCACCAACTCCGGCAGCCATCTGGCGCGGGAGCTGTCGAACTGGTTCGGTCTGGCCGCCACCGACGAGGAGGAGGCTGACGCGCTGCTCGTCGTCGCCAGGCAACTCGCCCGGCGCGCGGAGGGCGCCCGGGCCGTGGTGCTGGCCCGCAAGGTCGGCAGCGAGAAGGACTTCTACACGACCGAACAGGCCAGAGTGGGCAAGCAGATGCTGGACCGGGCCGGCTTCAAGCCGCTGCCCTCCCGCTCCTACGGGCTGAGCCCCAACGGCGAACCGGAACTCACCGACCCGGTCGAGGACATCTGCGCGAGTGACCCGGTGCCGAGAGCGCTGTACTTCGCGGGCCGGGTGGAGGACGTGCCCAACCTGATGTCCCAACTGGGCTCCACGCCCGGCTGTTCCGGCCGGCCCATCACCGTGTTCACCGGCGACGACCTGGCCAAGAGCAATTACGACGAGGGCGAGAGTCTGCGCATCCCTCCGGAGGTCACCCTCTACCACTTCGCGCTGGCACCGATGGACCTCGTCGGCGCGGCCGGCTTCTACGAGGACGCCCACGACGTGCTCGGCGACCTGCTCCCTGCGGGCAAGGCGACCGCGCTCGCCGAGCCCGCCCGGCCCTGGGAGGACGCACTGTTCTCCAGCGGCCAGACGGTACTGGCCTACAGCGCGACCGCGGTGCTGTACCGGGCGTCGAAGAACGGCGACGCCCCGCAGACCGCCCCGGAGACCTGGGCCGACCTGCGCTGGCGCCCCAACCCGAACCTGCCGGTCGGCACGGTCAGTTTCGCCGGCAGCCAGCCCTACGCCGACCAGCGGGGACACGCCTACAAGATCGTGCGGGTGACCTACCGCGGCCACAAGGTGCGCTCGGTCACCGTGTGCGGGCGGCCGGCCGGCAGCGACGAACCGCTCTCCGCGCCGCCGGGCCGTGAGGGCGCCGATCCGGACACGGTGTGCCGCGAGGAGTGATTCGGCGTCCGGGGGTGGGGGCGGCGGCCGCGCGGGAGGTATGCGGGAACCCTGTGTATGCTCCTTCCCTGTTCGTGTCGACGGAAGTGCAGAGAACAGGGAGGTGAGGTTGATGACCGCGCTCAAGGCCGCCGTGCACAGTGTCCGGGTCTCCCTCACGTCCCGGGCCGTGGCCTGACTCATCCCGTCCGCCCTCGCCGGGAGCGTGAGCTCGCGGGGCGTCCACACGAACACCACTCCGGAACGGATCCTCATCCATCATGCGCAACTGGATCACGCGTGCTGAGACCAGCGCCGACATCCCCGCCATCCGTGACATCGTCCTGGCCGCGTTCGACACCTCCTTGGAGGCCGACCTCGTCGACGCGCTGAGGGCCGACCCCTCCTGGATCGAGGGCCTGTCCCTCGTCTCCACGGACGAGAACGGCCGCCCCGTCGGCTACGCGCTGCTGACCCGCTGTCACATCGGCGACGCACCGGCCCTGTGCCTGGGCCCGTGCGCCGTCCGGCCCGAGCAGCAGAACAGCGGCGCCGGCTCCGCGGCCGTCCGCGCCGCCCTCTCAGCGGCCAAGGGCATGGGCGAGCGCCACGTCGTCGTCCTGGGGCACCCGACCTACTACCCCCGGTTCGGCTTCACCCGTGCCTCCGCCCACGGCATCGGCCTCACCATCGACGTACCCGACGAGGCCCTCATGGCCCTCACCCTGGACGCCGAGCACCCGCTGCCCAGCGGAACCGTCCGCTACGCCGCACCGTTCGGCATCTGACCCGCCGCGGCGCGGGGCGCGGTACAGCGCGCCCCGCGCTTCGTACACACGGCTGCTCCGCTACTCCGCCCCGGGCTCGAGTGCTCCACGAAGCAGCGCCATGTGACCAGGTTCCTCCGCACAACGGCAACCAGGAGGGCGGTCCCCCAACTCATCCCTTTGCTCGGCGTCTTCGCCTGCGGCCGCCCGCCCGCTTCGGCACAGCGCGAACGAGGACACCGGGCCCCAACCCGCCTTCGTCGAGCCGACGTTGACCGTACGGATTGGCAGGGCGCCGACTCGCCCCCGGACCGGTCCGACAAGCTGCCAGCAGGCCGCTGATGCTCGATCCTGCTCGGAACTGCTTTCTATCGAGCACATATTGACACGCACTCTCCAAGCCCGCAGAGTCATGCCCCGACAGTCCCGACAGTGCCCCGACAGTGATGCAAGCCCCCCATCGAGGAGTGTTGCCGTCATGTCCGAAACACCCGCTGTCTCACGCCGACTGCTCCTGGGCGGAGCCGTCGCCACCGGCGCGCTCGCGGCAGGGATGACCGCCGCGGCACCGGACGCCTTCGCCGCGACCGGACAGGCGCCCAGCCGCCGCCCCGGGCAGAAGTCGATGATCGGCGTGCCGTTCGAGGTCCACAGAACCGTCCGCGTCGGCGTCATCGGCCTGGGCAACCGCGGCGGAGGCATGATCACGGGCTGGGCGGCCGTACCCGGCTGCACCGTGACCGCGGTCTGCGACATCCGCGCCGACCGCGCGCGGCGCGCCGCGGACCGGCTGGTGAGCAAGGGTGAGCCCCGCCCCGCCGAATACGGCGGATCAGCCGACTCCTACGCCCGGATGCTCCAGCGTGACGACATCGACCTGGTGTACGTCGCCACGCCGTGGGAGTTCCACTACGAGCACGGCAGGGCCGCGCTGCTGAGCGGCAGACACGCCGTGGTGGAGCTTCCCGTCGCGACCGAACTCCGTCAGCTCTGGGACCTCGTCGACACCTCCGAGCGCACCCGCAAGCACCTGCTCCTCGCCGAGAACTGCAGCTATGGCCGCAACGAGCTGGCCATGCTGCGGATGGCGCACGCCGGCCTGTTCGGCGACATCACCAACGGCCATGGCGGCTACTGCCACGACCTGCGTGAACTCCTCTTCTCCGACACGTACTACACCGACTCCTGGCGACGGCTGTGGCACACCCGCAGCACCGCGTCCCTGTACCCCATGCACGGGCTGGCCCCGATCGCGGCGGCCATGGACATCAATCGCGGCGACCGGATGACCACCCTGCGCGCCACCGCGACCGCCCCGAGAGGACTGGCCGACTACCGCGAACGCTTCATCCCCCGGGACCACCCGTCCTGGAAGGAGACGTACATCAACGGCGACCTGGTCACCTGCCTCATCGAGACGGAGCGGGGCAGGGTCATCCGGGCCGAGCACGACGTGAGTTCACCGCGGCCGTACAGCAGGATCAACACCCTCGCCGGCAGCCGCGGGATCGTCGAGGACTACGCCGGGCCCGTCCCGACCGGCGCGCGCGTGTATCTCGAACCGGACCACGGCGGCCACACCTGGCGCGACTTCGCCGACTACCGCAAGGAGTTCGACCACTGGCTGTGGCGCAAGGTCGGCGACGACGCCGCGAACAACGGCGGTCACGGCGGCATGGACTACGTCCTGCAGTGGCGTACCGTCCAGCTGATGCGTACCGGGCTGGTGCCCGACATCGACGTGTACGACTCGGCTGCCTGGTGCGCGGCGGTCCCCCTGAGCGCCGCGTCCCTGGCGAGGCAGGGACGCCCGGTCGAGATCCCGGACTTCACCCGCGGAGCCTGGGCCGGCAAACGACCCGGACTCGACTCCAGCCCCACGGACATGCCGCCCCCCGACTGAAGGGCGCCGCGCCGGGGCTCTCGGTCGGCGCGGCACCGGTCGGTGAGTGCGGTCAGACCGAGGCGAGTGAAAACACACTCACAGATTTCAGGCCATTTCATACCCCAGGCACATCGGCCACACCACCGACCGGCGAACGGAATGAACGACCTCTCACCTCCTCGACCATGAGGACCCGTTGGCCATTCACGCCACTGATTGAAATGACAATTGGGTCCGGATTTCAACAGCGGGACAGAATTGGGCTTTAGCGTCCTGAGACGACAGCGACAAGGCGGGTACTTCGAGGCATCGAACACCGCAAACAGAAGGGAGTTGCACCATGCGACCAATGACACGCTGGACAATGACGGGAGTCCTGCTCACCACGGCCCTTGCCGGTCCCCTGAGCATGCCTGCCCACAGCGCGCCCGCCTCGGCGCCCGCCTCGCTGTACGCCCCTTCGGCGCTGGTCATGACCACCGGCCACGGGGAGAAGGCCGCCACCACAGCACCGGAGCGCGCCGTGACGGTGAACTGTGCGTACACCACGTCGGGAACTCACCCCGATCCGCGACAGGCCTGCGCGGATCTGGACCGGGTGAACGGGGACCTCGACCGCTTGGCCACCCTGCGCGGGAATGCGGCGGGACAACCCTGCACCAGGGAATACCGCCCCATTGTCGTCACCGTTGAGGGCGTATGGCGTGGTACACGCATAAACTATGAGCACACCTTCGCCAATCCTTGCATCAAGGAAACTCAGGGCGCTGCGGCATTCGCCTTCTGAGTCATCACGGCAGAGGTAAGGCCGCACATCGACGGGGCGGGGCGCACACTGGCGGGCGGCCCGCCCCTTCCGTATGCGCACTGCACGCGTATCGCAGTTCACGGCAGCAGACGTCGCTCCTTCGCGACCGCCACCGCGCCCGCGCGCGTGTCGACGCCGAGCTTGTCGTAGATGCGCCGCAGGTGGGTCTTGACCGTGGCCTCGCTGATGTACAGGGCGCGGGCGATGTCGCGGTTGCCGATGCCTCGGGCGAGCTGGGCGAGGATGTCGCGTTCGCGGTCGGTGAGGGTGGGGCGGGGGCGGCGCAGGTTGGCCATCACGCGGCCGGCGACCGGTGCCGACAGGGCCGGACGTCCCTCGGCGGCGGCGTGGATCGCGGCGAAGAGCTCGTCGGGGCGTTCGGCCTTGAGCAGGTAGCCGGTGGCGCCCGCCTCGATGGCGCGGGTGATGTCGGCGTCGGTGTCGTAGGTGGTCAGGACCAGCACATGGGCCGAGGAGCCGGGGGTGGAGGTGAGGCGGCGGGTGGTCTCCACGCCGTCGATGCCCTCGCCGAGCTGCAGATCCATCAGCACCACGTCCGGGGTGAGCTTCGCGGTCAGCGCGAGCGCCTCCTCGCCGGTGCCGGCCTCGCCGACGACCTCGATGTCCGGTGCGCTGTCGAGCAGGGCGAGCAGCCCGGCCCGTACGACGGCGTGGTCGTCGCAGACCAGGATGCGCACGGGAGCGCGGTCGGGGGTCATCGGGGCGCCTCCAGGGGGACGGCGGCGGACAGGACGGTGCCCTCGCCGGGAGCGGATTCGACGGTCAGGGTGCCGCCGAGGGCATGTAGCCGGGCTCGCATCGCGGGCAGTCCGTGGCCACGTCGCGCGTCTGCGGAGGCGGGCAGTGCGGTGGGGTCGAAGCCGTGGCCGTCGTCGGTGACGTCCAGGACGACCGCGTCGTCGAGGAGGGTGAGGGTGACGGCGGCGTTGTCGGCGGCGGCGTGTTCACGGACGTTGGCCAAGGCGCCCTGCGCGATGCGCAGCAGGGCGGACTGGACCCGGTCGGGCAGCTCGGGGAGGCGGCCGTCGTCGTCGACGTGGACGCGTACGGCGAGGCGTGCCCCGGAAGCGGAACCGGCCTCGCGTGCGGCCAGGGAGCGCAGCGCCTGAGCGAGGCCGCCGCCGCGGGCGAGGTCGGCGGGGGCCAGGTCGTGCACGAAGCGCCGGGCCTCGGTGAGGTTGTGCTCGGCGACGGACGCGGCGGTGCGGACGTGGGCGCGGGCCTTGTCCGGTTCGGCGTCCCACACCCGGTCCGCCGCCTGGAGCAGCATCCGCTGGCTGGACAGGCCCTGGGCGAGCGTGTCGTGGATCTCCATGGACAGCCGCTGGCGTTCGGCGAGGGTGCCCTCGCGGCGTTCGGCGGCGGCGAGTTCGTGGCGGGTGCGGATCAGGTCGTCGATCAGGGTGCGCTGGCGTGCGGTGTGCCGTTCCATCTGGAGGAACACGGCGGTGGCCAGGGCGGCGACGGCGGGCGGGGCGAGGACCAGGTTGGGGTCGAAGCGGCCCGCGAGCTGCACCTGCGCGGCGACGACGAACACGGTCAGGAGCGCCACGAGTGCGAGGGCCGCGCGCGGTGGCAGTGTGCGCAGGCCGGTGTAGAACAGGGGCACCGCGCACCAGGCGAAGCTGGGGGCGAGCACGACGAGGATCATCCACACCACGACGACCAGCGCCAGCCATGCCGTACGCCGCCGCGTGGGCCGTGGGCCCGGGTCGCCGGTCTTGGGGTCCAGCAGATGCAGCACGGTGAGCACGACGCACAGCGCGATGATCCACGGCGTACGCGGTTCGCCGGGGTGGCGCAGCAGGAAGCGGGTGAGCGCTCCGCCGAGCAGCAGGAAGAACGCCGCGTGCATCACGGCGCCGAGCCACCGGGTGTCCACGGTGTCCGGTTCGTCAGGCCGGTCCCCCATGTGGGTCGCATCCCTTCCGCTCCTAGGCGCTGAACTGGGCAAACACCTCCATTGTGGCCTGGTGCACGGGCCGGGCAGGTCAACCGATCGGATGACACCGGTGTCGTCCGTCTAGCGGCCGGGAGGCAGACGGAACGTCGACCGTCGCGGCCTGCTTCCGCATCGAGGGTGGAGAGCGGACGAAGCGGGGCGGCAACGGGCCGCCCGCCCACCGAAGGAGTCGACCGACCCATGAACCGAGTGCACAAGAACTTCTCCCGCCGTGCCCGCGTCGCCACGGGCGGCGCCGTACTCGCTGTCGTCGCCCTGGCGGGCTTCGGTGCGGTGTCCGCGAATGCCTCGGCGCCCGCCACGGCGTCCGCCGCCGGCTCGGTCGTCGCCCCGGCCCGGGCCACCACCACCTCCACCCATCTGACGACCGACGCCGCCGCCAAGACCGCGCAGGCCGCGCTCGACGCCGCCGAGAAGGAGAACCAGCGCGTCACGGTCGCCGTCGTCGACCGCAACGGCAACACGATCGTCACCCTGCGCGGCGACGGCGCCGGCCCGCAGTCCTACGAGTCGGCCGAGCGCAAGGCGTTCACCGCGGTCGCCTGGAACGCCCCCACCTCCCAGCTGGCCGAGCGCCTGGAGCAGGCGCCCAACCTCAAGGACATCCCTGGGACCCTGTTCCTGGCGGGCGGCGTCCCCGTCACCGCCGACAGGGCGCCGATCGCCGGCATCGGCGTCGCGGGCGCCCCGTCCGGCGCGCTGGACGAGAAGTACGCGCAGGCGGGGGCGGACGCGCTGGCTCGCTAGGGCCTGGTCCGCCGGACAGGCACGAGTCGCAACGGCGTCACGGGCTGCTCATCACTCGTCCTGTCGGCGGGGCGGTTGGCCTCGTGCGAGGGGCGACGACGGCGTGCCCAGGTCAGCCGCTGCCAAGGGCCATGAGGAGGCTCGCGCCACCGAGTCCACCAAGGAGGGCGCCGACATGGTGGGGCGCAGGCGAGGTACAGGCCGTCCTCGGAGCTGTCGGCTCCGCGATCACCGGCCCTGCTACGACCGCCGGCTCCCCTGCCCCTTCGCCGCCGCGCTCACCGCCGCCAAGCCGCTCTCGACCCGGCGGACGTCCTCAAGCCTGCGCGGCGAGCACGGATCAGTCGCGCACCGCCCGTGGCGCCTCCGGGCGGCGCGTCGGCCTGTCGACTCACCGCTCCCCCGCCCGCCCCGAAATACAGGTGCCTGCCGCCGTACGCCTCGACTACGGTGATCAATGTTCAGGTGCGCAGGCTGCGGCTACTTCGCCTCTCAAGCGGGTGACGCGGGTTCGAATCCCGTCGCCGGCGCCATGCCGGTGTCGTCCAGCGGCCCAGGACGCCTTCAGTGCGCCGCCGCCGACCTCGATCTCTGAACACCTACGGCACGAGCCGCCCGCCATGGAAACCGGCGGGCGGCTTCGTCGTTCACGGCCATGGGGCATGGGCGCCCGGCCGCATGGGTCGGCTGGATTCGATCCCGCCGACTGATGTCGATCCCACCGCATACCTCGTGTGACAAGGGGAAACTCGGACCGAGGACCATTGATGACGCGCGGAGGGAGTGCGCAATGAGTCAGGACAGGACGAACTCCTCGGATCTTCCTCAGCCGTTGCGGATCATTGGCTCCGGGCTTCGCCGCCTGCCCGGGGCGGGGCAGGTGAGCAGGGTCGCCGACGGTGCGCTGGATCGGATCGGAACGGTCTCGCCGCGCGGACGGCGGATCGCGGTCTACACCGGAGCCGGGGTCCTCGGCGTGGCCGGCGTGGTGGAATGGCCCCTGGCCCTCACCGGCGCGGCCGTCGCCTGGCTGACCCAGCCGCGCCCCGGCCAGGACGCACCAGGACAGACGGCCCAAGGCGACATGGCGCGGGACAGCGGGCAACGGCCCACTGCGGTCGGGGCCGGCGACGCCCGGTCGGAGTCCCGAGGCCCCGGCGACAGGCTGGCCCCCTCCCACTTCCAGCACGACCACCCTGAACACGGCAGGCACGATCAACCCGCCAAGGTCGGTGACCCCGCCACGACGTCGGCACTCAAGAAGGTCGCGGAAGCCTCCGCACACCACGACGGACGGTAGACATCCGACTCGTCAGCAAACGATCATCCCGCCGCAGCCCTCAGTAGTCGTTGCGACGCCGTAGCCCGAAGGGCCTGCCATCCGGATCGACGAGCAGGCGATGCAAGGGCGTGCAGACCGTCCTGGCCGTACGCGAAAGGCTCGGCGGACGATAGGTGCGCAGGCGCCCGGGGGGCCGGGCGCCGCGGCGGCCGTTGTCGTGCCAGTGGTCCAGTGCGGCAGCGCTCGCCGCGAAGGCCTCGAAGGAATGCACGGGATCGCAGAGGGGGTCCGGCGCGAGTGGGGTGCGCGGTGCTTCCAGGTCCAGGTGCTCGCGCGCGAGTTCCAGACGCAGATTTCTGGCGAAGCGGCGTGCGCCGTCCCCGAGGCCACCGGGGTCGCGCGGGTCGCGGGGATCCGTGGTCTCGTCCAGGACGGCACAGCTGAGTTCGGAGTCGTGGGTCCAGGAGCGGAGGTTGATGTTGTCCGAGCCGACCGAGACCCACACGTCGTCGATCACGCACACCTTGGCGTGGACGTACACCGGTGTCCCGGCGTGGTTCTCCAGCCCGTACACCGCGACGCGCCCACCGCCGGCGCGGCGCAGCCTGTCCAGGGCTGTGATCCGGCCGATCAGGTTGATCGGCCGGGTGAGTCGGCCGTCCTGTTCGGGGACGGAGGGGATGACCGCGATCAGGCGCAGGCCGCGGTTGGCGGTCAGTGCCTCGGCGAAGGATTCCACCACGTGCGGGGACCACAGGTACTGGTCCTCCAGGTAGATCAGGGCCCGTGCCCGCCGCAGCGCCTTGCGGTAGCCGCGCGCGATGCTGCGCTCGCCGTCAGGGGCGAAGTCGTAGCCGCGCAGGAGACGGTTGGGGTAGGTGCGCAGGACCTGGAGGGTGTGTGTGCCGCGGGGTGCGGGGTCGGGTGCCTGGGGTGGCAACGCGTCGGCATCGGTGTCCTCGCCGTGAGCCAGTTCCCGCAGGCGGACGAGCGGGCTGCGGGTGAGCGGCGCGGGGTCGTCCCAGCGCTCGCGGAAGACGGTCTCGATGTCGCCGACGGCCGGCCCGCGTATCGCGAGCTGGATGTCGTGCCACGGTGGGTGCGGTCCGTACGCGGCGGCGAGGGGCAGTGACTGCGGATCGCCGCGGTGCGTCGCGTCGTCATGGCGGTTGTGGCACAGGTCGATACCGCCGACGAACGCGATGTCGAGCTCGGGGCGGTCGGGATGCCGGAGCACGACGAGTTTCTGGTGGTGCGAGCCGCCGGGTCGTACCCGCATGTCCAGCAGGCACTCGCCGCCCGCCGCTTCGACCTCCTCGCCCAGGTGGCGGTTCTCCGCCTCACTGAACTGGAAGCGGTCCAGGTGGGAGCGCCACAGCAGCCCTTTGACGATCACTCCGCGCCCGGCCGCCTCGCCCAGGACGACGCCGATCTCGCTGCCGGGTCCGTCGAGGCGCTCGTCGGGGTCGCCCCGCCAGTCGGTGAACAGGAGCAGGTCTCCTGCGCGCTGCGCTCGAACGGCTCCGAGGAGTTCTGGGAAGTACGTCCCGCCATGGATGAGGGGCCGCACCAGGTTTCCGTGCGACCAAGCCGCTCGATCCGATCGGCGGCTGTCCAGACGTGTGGCGCTGTTGCCGCGTTCGTCCGGGGTCAGCAGCCAGTCGGTGAGTTCCACAGCCCAGGTCCTCCAGACAACATACGCGGGTACCCGGTTCGCGCCTGCTCATCCTGGGCCTCGGAAGCCGAACCTCGATGACCGGCCGCCGACGCACCGGCGGCCGGTCATGCACAACCGCTTCTCAGCCCTGGCCGGCAGTCAGCCGCCACACCGTGAGGTCGAATGCGAAGGCGGTGGAGCAGGACAGCGGAACCCTCTCGCCGAGCACGTCCACCGTGGCCACGGTTCGGAGCGGTGTGTTGGTGCCCTTGGTGATCACGTAGTGGCCTGCGGGGTCCTCGATGACCTCGTGCACGGGCTTCGGCCGTCCCGCGGCCGCGTAGGTGCCGCTGACGACGGCGTCGCCCACCGGCTCGGCCGTGTCGTCCAGTTTCCTGACCGGGATGTCGGCCGCGATCGTTCCGTCGGTGAACAGCGTGGTGTCCTCCGGTCCGTACCCACCGCCGTACTCCCCGTCCGGCGTCTCGACCGACAGGCTGGCGTGCGAGCCGAACGCGGAGTTCTGGTACAGCTCCACCGCGACGGCGATGCCTCCGGATTGCCCGGTGCAGGACAGGGCGTGGCCCTTCTCGATCGTCTTGACCGGCTTGGATCCGCCCTCGGCCGCTGCAGCGGTCTGAGCGACCCCGCCTGCGGCGACCATCCCGGCGCCGATCAGACAGGCCATCGCGACTCGTGTCATGTTCCTCAACTCGGTTCCCCCCTGTGCCCATGTGTGGCGTTTACGCGCGTTGCGGGATCTGAGACACGCCAGACACGTCTTCGGTTGTACTGAACGGGAAAGGCCGCTGCTCGCCGACCATCCAACTCGTCGTCGCAGTACGACTCCTGGAGCTTGCCGACGACCACGCGCAACTGCCGCACGGAGGCGATGTGGGGTACGGCCTCGCTGCCGGGCTCTGTCCGCCTGACTGTCCGGCGCTGCCAGAGGCCGAGTCCGCGGCGGACCGACCTGTGCCGCAGGCCGTGTCGTGCCCAGCCACGGCCTGCGGCACTCCAACCTTCACCGCCCCGCTTGAACTCCGGCGATCATGCGGGCCCTTGGTGTCGGCTTCGCTCAGACTCCCGGTCCCTCCGGTGTCGTCGGCGGCTCGGCAGGAGTCGTTGTCGGCGGGTGGAAGAGGACGGCTCGGGCTACGGGCGGGGCGAACAGGTCGGTGACGGGTGCGGAGAGGGTCAGTACGGAGCGGAAGGCGCGTCCTACGACGGGGTCGCCGGGGGCGCGCTCCTGGACGCGCTGCAGGTACCAGTCGGCAGCGCGGTCCGCGGGTCCGCCGGCCACCGCGTTGCCGGTCGCCCCCGGCATCTTGCGGTCCGCTCCCGCGGAGATGTCCCATGCCGGCCGGGATGCCGCGAGGAGGGCCCGCTGCACGCGCCGCGTCGTGGGGGTCCGCTGGGGATCGGCGAGTGCGTCGCGCAGAGCGACCGCGCTCATCGCGGCGACGGCCATGCCCTGTCCGTAGATCGGGTTGAAGGTGCACAGGGCGTCGCCGGTGGCGACGAATCCCGCCGGGCCGTTGCCGGGCACGTCGTAGCGGCGGCGGACATTGGCGGTGCGTCGGTAGCCGAAGGCCGGCGAGAGCGGTTCGGCCTCGTCCAGCCACCGGTGCAGGAGCGGATGCGGCAGCCTCTTGGTGTACGTCACGAACTCGTCGTCGTCCGTGGGCGGTTCGTCACCGCGCAGCCCCGAGACGATGACGAGATGGCTGCCGTCCTCCAGCGGCAACGCGCCGCCGGCGTGGACCTGGTCGGGGCTCGGGTAGACGTAGTAGCCGACGGTGTGTCCGTCGAGGACGCCGCTCCTGCCGCGGTAGACGCGTGAGGCGTACGCGAGCCCCGTGTCGATGGTCTCCTCGTGCGGCGCCTCGGCCCCGATCGCCGTGAGCCACTGCGGGGCCTTCGTGCCGCTGCCGGAGGCGTCGACGACCAGGTCGGCCTCAAGAGCCCGCTGGTCCCCGCGGGCGTCACCGGAGCGGTCCCGCAGCAGCACGCCCCGCACGCGCGAGGCGTCGCCGAGGAGCCCTACGACATCGGTCCCGTCCACCGCGCTGATCACCGGGTTGGCCAGAACCCGCCGTCGTACCAGTTCCTCGAGCTGTGCGCGGGAACCGGTGTAGATGTGCGTCGTCGCGGGCAGCCGGCGGTACCAGCGGCCGTTCTGCCACAGCACCATGTCCGACGGCATGCCCACCCGCGGCGCCCCCGCCGCCCGTAACTCCGCCAGGAAGCCCGGCAGCAGCGACTCCAGGGCCACCTGTCCGCCCTCCAGCAGGACATGTGGATGCCGGCCCTGCGGTACGCCGGGGCGCGGTTTCGTCCCCTCCGGGAAGCGGTCGCGCTCCACGACGGTCACCCGGTCGGCGTGCCGCGCCAGGACGTGCGCCGCGAGCATCCCCGCGAGGCTCCCGCCCACCACTACCGCGTGCCGACCGCCCCAGCCCTCGCCCACGTCCCAACCGCCCTTTCCTTCGGCAGAGTTCACCCAGCCGCTCCCCTGATCGCCACGGTGTGAGAAGGCACCAGTATCCCGCTCCACAGGACGGGTTGACCGCGTTCCAGCCCTTTTACGCCTCCCGAACACGCCCGCCTGCCACGGGCCCGCCGACCGGCGCCGCGGCTGCCATCGTCGCCGTCCTCCCCGTGTCGTACCGCCTGGCGGGCGGCACAGCCGCGTGTGTGGCGGTCGTGCCGGGGCATTCGGACTGCCGGGAGGTCTACATGGATACGAGTGCGTCGGCATGGACGGGGCGGTTTCGGGCCCGGCGGGTGGCGAGGGGTTCGGTGACCGAGGGGGCGGCTCGGGCGGGGCTCGCCGCCCGGGGTGTGATCTATCTGCTCGTCGGTGCGCTGGCGCTGCAGATCGCCTTCGGCGACACGAACGCGCAGGCCGACCGCGGAGGCGCCTTGGCGGCGCTGGCGCAGAAGCCGTTCGGCGCGGTGCTGCTGTGGGCGCTGGGCATCGGACTCGTCGGTATGGCCTTGTGGCGGTTGTCCGAGGCGCTCTTCGGCTCCGTCGGGCAGGACGGTCGCAGCGCGCGCAAGCGGCTGCTGGCGGCCGTTCGTTTCGCGTTCTACGTCTTCGTCGCCTACTCCGTGCTGTCTTTCGCGGCGAGCCGGAACCACGGCGGCGGATCAAGCGACCAGCAGTCCCGCGATGCCACCGCCCGGGCACTGGAGATTCCCGCCGGTCAGTGGCTGGTGGGCGCGGCCGGTGCCGCCGTCGTCGTGGCCGGCGGCTGGATCGGCGTACGGGCGGTCCTGCGCAAGTACCGCGACAAGCTCAGGCTCGGGCGGATGAGCCACCGGACGCGGCAGCTCGTGGACGTCACCGGGGTGGCCGGCGGCGCCGCCCGCGGGCTGGTGTTCGCCCTGGCCGGCGTCTTCGCCGTCCGCGCGGCCATCGACTACGAACCCGAACAGGCCAAGGGACTGGACGACACCCTGCGCACCTTCGCCGAGACCCCGCTCGGCCCCTGGCTGCTGGTCTGCGTCGCGGCCGGGCTGGTGCTGTTCGGTGTGTTCTCCTTCGCCATGGCCCGCTGGCGGCGGGTCTGAGCGGCGTCCTACGGGGAACACGAAGCGGATGAGTGAATCCGAGATTCCGCATGGCGACGGCCGGCCCGTGGACGTCTACCTGGACCTCCTGCGTATCCGGATGGACACGGACGACTACCGCCTTCTGCTGCGCGTGGTGGAACCAGCACTCCAGGCGATCGAGGAGGAGCGCCTCTCCAGTCTCGACCTCGCGCTCGACACGGGGGACGGCGACGAGCTGCCCCAGGAGGTCCGTGAGGAGGCCGCGCTCGTCATCGCCACCGCCGTCACGGGCCGCCTGGACAACGAGGTGATCGAGATCGATGTGGACGAGACCGGCCCGGTCAGGATCGTCACGGACGCGACCACCGCTTCCGATCCCGTTCGCCTCGGCGAGATCGCCGCATACATCAGGGAACGGCACAGGCAGACGGAGGAGCTGCGGGGCATCGCCGAGGTGAGCGGGCTGCCCACGGACTTCTGAACGGCAGCGGCGGCGGCAACGACGAGGGTCTGCGGGCGTGACCGTGCGTGAGAGACGTACGGTCACTGTGCGGCGTCGGATGCCGCCACCGTGTGCTCGGCCTGGTTCGAGGCAGCCGGGCGTTGTTTCGAGCGTGTGCTCGCACCGCTCCTACGCGCCGGCTGCCCTCGCATGCGTCCGCCTCGTGGACGGGGGCCGGATCAGCGGCCGCGGGTGAAGACCTTGTCCTGGGTGGCGCCGGTGGAGCAGAGCTTCTTCTCGGCTGCGGTCATCTTGCGCGATTCGACCACGACCGCGCTGTGCTTGCCGTCCGTGCCGTTCGGGGCGGGGCCGGTGATCACATCGGGTACGAACCAGTAGTAGTGGCCCCACTTGGGGTCGTCGTAGTGGGTCTGCCAGGTGCCTGATATCCGCTGCATCACCTGGGCGCGGGAGATCCAGCCGACTTCTCCGGGCCGCACGGTGACGGTGAAGGAACTCGTCTCCGTGTGCGAGCTCTGCCAGGTGTAGTTGTACGTCGCGGTCACACTGGCGGTGATGATGCCCTCGATGCCTCCGCCGACGGTGACCGAGCCTCCCACCGAGTGGGAGGAGCCCACGGTGTCCGCCCACGACATCGACTGGGAGGCGGGCGAGGCGGTGCAGTTGTAGAGCAGTTCGGATACCTGGCGGGGCTTACCGACGTAAGCTTCCCCGATCTCCGGGGAGTTGAAGCTGCACTTGCCTTCTCCGGAAGCGCAGTCGGCCATGATCTGCTCCGCGCTGGGCTGCTCCTCTGCCCCAGCGGGCACGGCCGCCGCGATCACGCCGAGGGTGGTCGCCGTCAATGCCAGCGTGCGGGCGCCGTAGCGCAGTGTGCGGTTCATCGTCATCTTTGTTGTCTCTTACCGTACGTGGGGGGGTTGGTGCCCATGAGGCTCACGTAATCGACGGCTGAGCTACACCAAGAACTGGCAAAGTTGTACTTGATTCCAGAACTGATGAACGGTCAATTTTATTGCCAGCGGCTTCAGTTGGGATCGCCCTGGTTCCGTCGGCGAGTCCGCGCACTGCCCGGAAGCCCGATTTGGGACCATGATCAGGTGGACGGAAATCCGGCTTTCGGCGGGACCGAGCCGATGGACGCGCTCGAGGTGGCGCCGACCGCCCGGACCGCGGTGGCGTGGCTGCCGCCACGGGAATTGTGGCCGGCCATTCAGGACATCCGCTGGGAGCACGATCCGCAGGTACGGCGCTGGCCGCCGCATGTGAATCTGCTGTTCGGCTTCGTGCCGGAGGAGGAGTTCGACCGGGCCGTGCCGCTGCTCTCCACCGTCGCGGCGCAGAGCACGCCGTTCACGGCGCGCCTGGCCGGTGTGCGGTACTTCCGGCACCGGCACTACGCGACGGTCTGGCTCGATCCGGCCGCGGCGGACAAGGCGCCATGGGCCCGCCTCCACCGAGAGCTGCGGCTGCGGTTCCCGCTCTGCCAGGGGCGCGGCGGCCGCTTCACCCCGCATCTGTCCCTCGGCCGCAGCCAGGACCCGAAGACCCTGGCGACCGAGTGTGCCGTCCGGCTCGGGACGCTGTCGGCGTCGGTCGAGGAGGTGGTTCTGCTCTCCCGCCGGGGCGACGAGCCCATGCTGCCCCGGGCCGTGATCACCCTGGGCACGGGGGAGGTCCGCGAGCAGGGTACGTACTGAGCGCGTGGCACGACGGCGACCGGAGGCCTTCACCTTCGCCTGCTCCCGCCACGCGGCGACCGGCCGCGGATCCGGAGTCGTATCAGCCGATCGTGGGTTTGCCGGTACTTCGGTCCGGGACGGTCGTTGGGTCGGTCGTGATCGACAACGACTTCCCCGTGATGACCGGCGGCGGGCGGACAAGCCACCGCCGGTTCGCTCTGGCGCTCGCTCCCCTGCTCGTGGGTGCCTCCGTCCTGTTGGCCGGGAGCGCGGCAGGGGCCGTGTCCGTGGCGTTCGCGGGGGAGGTTCCGGTCACCGTGCATGCCGCGCGCGTGTCCGCGTCGGGTGTGTCGGCCTCACCGGCCGCCGCCGGCCGCGGCGGGGTGTTGCCGGCGCTGGCGACACGCGCGGAGCAGGCCACGGTGGAGGATGCCTGCGTCACCTCCACCACCCACCTGCCCGTCGTCGGAGCGGTCACGGCCGTCGTACGTATCGAGCAGGCCTCCGCCACCGGCCTGACGGTTGAGGCGGGCAAGGCCACGGCCCGGTCGGTGAAGCTCTCCGGCGCGAGGTTCAGCACCCCGCGGCTGTCCCTGCGGGAACACACCGGCCTGTTCACCGTCGGCGCGCAGAAGGTCAGGGGCAGCACGGTGACCACGCAGCCGCATGCCTTCACCGCCGGGACGATCACGTCCCGGGGCGTCTCCATCGATGTACGCCGGGGTGCGAGCGGCTGCGCGGCGGGAGCGGCCCGATGAGTACGGTGATGCGGCCTGACCGGCGGTTCGGCCGGCGGGGATGGCGACGGAGCCGCCCGTTCACGGCGGGGCTGCTGTTGGGCCTCGGCGGGCTGGAGTTGATCTGCGTCTCCTGGGTGGGGCTGGGCTTCCTGCGGTTCACCGGCACCGCCGGCGCCGCCTCATGGGCCCTCGGCGTGCTGTTCGTCGTCGCCGGTGTGACGACGTGGCACACCCCGGCCCTGCGCTACTTCTCCGGCGCCCTGGCCGCGGTGCTGTCCCTGGTCAGTCTGGTAGCCGCCAACCTCGGCGGCCTGCTGTTGGGGTTCCTGCTCACCGCCGTCGGCAGTGCCCTGGCCCTGGCCTGGGTCCCCCAGCCGGCCGCGACCGCTGAAGTGGAGGCGTGACATGAGGCCTCCGGCTGTGTCCACCGCCCGGGTCTACGGGCGCAGCGGCATCCACGACGCGGCCCTGCGCCGCGGCTACGAGGCGTGCCGCCGCGCCACCCGAGCGACGGGCGAGATCGAGTACGCCGTCTCACTGCTGCTGCCGCCGCCGTTGCGGACCGCCACCTGGGCTCTGTACGGCGCCGTACGGGCCGTCGACGATCTGGCCGACGCAGCCGATTCGGCCGACAGCACACAAGCCCATGGCAGCCGGAGCGGAACCGGCGGCGACGGGACGGATCCGGGGCGGGCCGGGCGGCTGGAGGCGTGGATCTCGGCGTTCGACGCGGACCTGCGCGACGGTCGCAGCAGCGACCCGGTCCGGCAGGCGCTGATCCACACCATGCTGACCTGGAACCTGCCGCCGGGATTCCTGCACACGGTGTTCGAGGAGCTGCGCCAGGACGTCCACGGGCGGCAGTTCGCCACATGGCAGGAGTGGCGGCACTACAGCAGCCTGGTCAACACCCCGTTCTGGCTGCGCGCGGGCTCACTGCTGCTGCGGGTCGCGGGACTGCCCGCCGAGCCGGAGGCGATCGCCACGGGCGTGCCCGACGCGGCCGTGGCATGGCAGACCGCCGTCGACGGCCTCTACCTCACCGACGCCCTCGTCGACCTCTCCGAGGACCTGGGCCGCGGCCATGTGCCACTGCCGCAGGAAGCCCTGGACGACGTCGGCGTGTCCCGGGCGGACCTGCTGGCCAGGCGCGCCACCCCGGCGTTCGAGGAACTGGTGCGCCGCCTGGCCGACCGGGCCCGCGCATGGCTGGACCGCACCCCGCTGTCACCGGTGCTGCACCCGGCGGTCGGCGTCGCGCTCGGCGCCTACACCGACCTGTACCGGCTGCGCCTGAAGACCGCGGCCGACGCGCCCGCCGCGCTGCTGCACCGTCGCCCGGCCTTGCCGCGGGGCGCCCGGCTGCGCCTGTTGCTGCCTGCCCGGGCGAAGGCCGCGCTGGCCTGGGGGCTGTTCCCCTTCCCCATCCGGACCTGCCCGCCGGACCTCGCGTCGGCAGACGCGACCGAAGCGGCCGGCCGGATCGAGGAGATGCGCTCGGTTGCCGCCCGGCGGCGTCCGGTGGTCCCTCCGACCCCGCACCCGTCCGGCGCCCGCCCGCCCCAGCTGCCCGCCGAGGCGATGCCCCGCCACGTCGCGATCGTGATGGACGGCAACGGCCGCTGGGCCGTCGCCCGCGGCCTGCCGCGCAGCGACGGCCACCGGGCGGGCGCCGACGCGCTGATCGACGTCGTCCACGGTGCCCTGGAGATCGGCCTGGAACACCTGACCGTGTACGCGTTCTCCACCGAGAACTGGAAACGCCCTGCCCACGAACTGCACGCGCTGATGTACGAGATCCCCGAGTGCCTGCGCCGCCTGGCGGACGACGACACGGCACTGGACGTCCGCGTGCGCTGGGCGGGAGTACGCTCCCGCCTGCCGGCCGACGTCGTCGAGACCCTCGTCGAGGCCGAGCGGACCACCCGCCACCACACCGGGCTGACTCTGACCATGTGTGTGAACTACGGCGGCCGCTCCGAGATCACGGCGGCCGCGGCCAAGCTCGCCCAGGAAGCGGTCGCCCGCAGGATCGACCCCGGCTCCGTCTCCGAGCATGCCTTCGCCCGATACCTGCACGTCCCCGAACTGCCCGACGTGGACCTGTTGCTGCGCACCGGCGGCGACCAGCGGACCTCCAACTTCCTTCCCTGGCAGGCCACTTACGCCGAACTGCTGTTCCTGGACACCCCTTGGCCCGAGGTGGACCGCCGCGACCTGTGGCAGGCGATCGAACAGTACGCCCGCCGCAGTCGCCGCTATGGCTCACTCCCCCGCATCCCCGTCCAGCTCTCCACCGCTGGACCTTCGAAGCCATGACGGAACGAGGCTTTGTCACGTGAGTGTCTAGAACTCCGCGGTTCGCTGGTTCACGGTGGTCCCTCCTAGCCCGGCGTTGTCCGGCCTGTCCGGCGTTGTCCGGCCCTATCCACCTGGGGGGATCCAGCAGTGAGACGAAGGCGATTTGTCGCAGGGGCGATCGGCACGTTCTCGGGGACCGCGCTCGGCCCGGCTCCGGCCCGGGCCGACGCGCCGACGCCCCGTACACAAGGCTGGCAGGCCGTGCCGGCGCCCGGCAGCACTCCGGCCGCGCAGCTGCGCCGTATCGCCGCAGCCGGATCCCAACTGGCCTGGGCGGTCGGCGAGGAGGGCCGCGCCGGGTCGACGCAGGGTCGGGCACTGGCCATGCTGTGGAACGGCGCCGCCTGGACCAAGACCGACCTGTCGCACCTGGCCCACACACGGTTGAGCGACGTCGCCGGTGTCTGCTCCACCGCGGCGTGGAGTGTGGGCCAGCCTGCCGGGAGCGGCAGCCCGCTGCTGCGCTGGGACGGGACCACCTGGCGGGAAGCCGCCTTCCCGGGCAAGGGTGAGCCGGACGTTCGGTTGCATGCGGTGGCGGTCGGCCACGACCGGCGGGTGTGGATCTGCGGCAGCCGAGGTGGCGCCGCCCGTCTCCTGCATGGGGATGGGCAACGATGGCAGTGGCTGGATCCGCTGCCCGTCGCGAGCGCGAATCTGTACCGGGTCGTCCTGCGCTCGCCGGGCGAGGTCTGGGTGAGCGGCGACCAGTCGAACGGCGGAGGATGGTCCGGGCTCGTGGCCCGCTGGGACGGAGCGTGGACGGTCCTGCCCCCGGTCGCGGGTCTGCGTCTGGGGATCGCCGATGTCCACTCGGCAGGTCCCGACGACGTGTGGGCGGTGGGCACCGAGGCCGGCGTCGGCGGGCCGCCCGGCCGTCCCGGCAACCCCGCCCTGAGCCACTGGGACGGCACAGCCTGGACGCGAGTGGAAGCGGGCTTCACCATCGGGTCGTTGAGTGGGATCGCCGGCGATGCGCACGGGCGCGCCGCGTGGATATCGGGCTGGAACTACCAGGACCAGAGCCGCAGTACGTACCTCCGCCGGGACAGTGACACCTGGACCGTCGTCCGAGGCCCGGCCGGTACGGTGCCGGCGCCGTACCTCAACGACGTGACGTCGATTCCCGGTACCGCGGGGTTCTGGTCGGCGGGCATGACGAGTCCTGCACCGGCGCCGCCGACCGAGGCGTACACGGAACGCATCGAAGCCTGACACGCCTCCCGGACGCAGCCACGTTCGCGCCCGGCCGGGCGGCAGGGCCTGGCCGCTCGCTCCGGAACGACGGGAGCAGCGGCGCCGGAAGCGGCGCCCGCGTCGAGATGCGCTGCTTCGCCGAGGGCCGGGACGCGGTGTTCGAGGTACGGGACGACGGGCCGGGCCTCGCCACCGGCGCACTCCCCCGGGCCGGCATCCGCATCCGGCGCTCGGAGCGGCACCGGGAGGTACGCGGCAGCGGCCTCGGTCCGGCGACCGCCGAGCAGCCGGTGACCGGCCGGGGCGGAGGCGTCGAGCTCGCGCGGCCGAGCCGCACGGCCTGCGGGTCAGGGTGGTGCTCCCTCGTGCCGAGCATGGGGTGTCCTGTCCGCGAGGGCGTACCCCATGACCTGCCCCGGCGACCGCACCGCGCTGCGCGCCGTCCTCGGTACGGCGTGCACGGGCTGCTCGCGGCCGCTGCGGATCGCGACCGCGCGCGACCGACGGCTTCTACGCGGCCTTCGCCCGGTTGCTCGCCGCACAGGTGACGGCGGCGTGCCGAGGCGAGGGGCGCTGGCCCTGGCCGACATCGCGTGGGCCGCGTACGGCGGCTCGGCACCGTTCAGCCGCCGCATCCCGCTGCGGGCGGCCTGCCGGGTCCACGAGAACTGCGTCGGGGTCAGCCCCGCCGCGCGCAGTTGCCGCAGGCGGCGCCGGCGATGCGGGACAGCGCCGTCGTCGCCCTGCTCTGCTCATCCCCGGCTCCGCGCCCCGGCACCCTCTGCGTTCCGTGGCCCGGCCACCCGGCCGCCCCAGGGGCGGGGTACCCCAGTCCCGCGTGGAATGCTGGGTAGACACCTACCGAGGCGAACCGAGAGGTGGCGAGGGTGATGGACTGGGCTCGGTTCGCGCAGCAGATGGCGTCGATGGCGCGGGATCTGCTGGCGCAGGAGTCGGTCGACGACACCCTGGAGCGGATCACCGGCTCGGCCGTCGACCTGGTGGAAGGCTGCGACGCGGCCGGCATTCTCGTGGTGCACGGCAAGAAGGTGCAGTCGCTGGCGCCCACCGAGGAACTGGTCGTCGACAGCGACCGGCTGCAGGAGCGGCTGCGCGAGGGGCCGTGCTTCGATGCCGCCCGTACCGCGGAGGGTGAGCGGGTGTTCCGTATCAAGGACTTCACCCAGGAGCAGCCGCGCTGGCCCGCCTTCGCCCCCAGGGCCCGCGAACTCGGCGTGGGCAGCATGATGGGCTTCCTGCTGTACACCGAGGACGAGGAACTGGGCGCGTTGAACCTCTACGCCCGCAAGCCCGGCGCCTTCACCGAGGCCGGCGAGCTGGCCGGCTGGCTGCTGGCCTCCCACGCCGCTGTCGCCTTCTCCAGCGCCCGCGCGCACGCCCAGATGGAACACGCCGTCGCCACCCGTCACATGATCGGCGAGGCCATGGGCCTCCTCATGGGCGGCCACGGCCTCACCGAAGAGCAGGCCTTCGACGTGCTGCGCCGCTACTCGCAGGAGAACAACGTCAAACTGCGCGAGGTCGCGCGCCTGCTCTGCGAGCGCGGCACGCTGTCGTGATCACGCCGGGCGGCTCCCCCGGCTCGTGGTCTGAACCAGAGGAGCCTGGCCGGACCAGCCCCCAAGGGGATCGCCGCTGAGCCCGGCCTGACCGCCAAGTCCCCAGCTGCGCGCATTTCACTCGGCCCGGCTCGGGCGCGTCTCGGCCGTCACCCTGCGTATGCGTCGGATCACCGTCACGGGCGCCGTCGCGCAGCCGCTCGGCCCCGCCGAGACGCGGTCGGGTGCCGCCGCGCGCGGCCGATTCGATCTCTGCCCGTCTGTTGTGGAGAATCATGGCCATGAGCGAGAACGTGTTTTTCAAGGTTTCGGCCGGCGGCGAGGACCTCGGCCGCATCGTGTTCCGACTGTTCGACGACGTGGTGCCCAAGACCGCGCGCAACTTCCGTGAGCTGGCGACGGGCCAGCACGGGTTCGGCTACAAGGGTTCGCCCTTCCACCGGGTCATCCCGGAGTTCATGCTGCAGGGCGGTGACTTCACCAACGGCAACGGCACCGGCGGCAAGAGCATCTACGGCGAGAAGTTCGCGGACGAGAACTTCCAGCTCAAGCACGACAGGCCGTTCCTGCTGAGCATGGCCAACGCGGGCCCGGGCACCAACGGCTCGCAGTTCTTCGTCACCACCGTGGTGACGCCCTGGCTGGACGGCAAGCACGTCGTCTTCGGTGAGGTCGTCGAGGGCGAGGACGTCGTCAAGGCGATCGAGGCCCTCGGCAGCCGCTCGGGCGCGACGGCCAAGAAGATCGTCGTCGACGACTGCGGCATCGTCGCCTGACGGCCTTGCGCGGGGGCAGGTCCTGACGGACCTGCCCCGTCGCCGCCGCGGTCAGTGTGATTCGCGGCTCACCTCCGAGCCGCTGGAGCCCACGAGGAAGTCGAGGTCGGCCCCGGTGTCGGCCTGGAGGACGTGGTCGACGTAGAGGCGTTCCCAGCCGCGCCGGGGGTCGGCGAAGCCGTCGACGGTCGCCTTGTCGGGGGTTCTGCGGGCGAGTTCGTCGGGGGGTACGTCGACGTCGATGCGGCGGGCCTCGACGTCCAGGGTGATGAAGTCCCCCGTCCGCACCCGTGCGAGGGCGCCGCCGGCCGCGGCCTCGGGGGCGACGTGCAGGACGACCGTGCCGTACGCCGTGCCGCTCATCCGGCCGTCGCAGACGCGGACCATGTCGCGGACGCCCTGTTCCAGAAGCTTTTTCGGCAGAGGCATGTTGGAGACCTCGGGCATGCCCGGATAGCCCTTGGGGCCGCAGCCGCGCAGCACGAGGACCGAGTCGGCGTCGACGTCCAGGTCCGGGTCGTCGATACGGGCGTGGAAGTCCTCGATGGAGTCGAAGACGACGGCCCGGCCGCGGTGGCGCAGCAGATGCGGGGAGGCCGCGGCCGGTTTGATGAGCGCGCCGTCGGGTGCGAGGTTGCCGCGCAGGACGGCGATGCCGCCCTCGGCGACGAGTGGTTCGGCGCGGGTACGGATGACCTCGGTGTCCCAGATCGGGGCGTCGTCGAGTGCGTCGACCAAGGGTTTGCCGGTGACGGTGAGGGCGTCGGGGTCCAGCAGGTCGCGGACCTCGCGCAGGACGGCGAGCAGGCCTCCGGCGCGGTGGAAGTCCTCCATGAGGAAGCGGCCGGCCGGCTGGAGGTCCACCAGGACCGGCACGCGGGAGCCGATGCGGTCGAAGTCGTCGAGGGTCAGGTCGATGCCGAGGCGGCCCGCGATGGCCAGGAGGTGGACGACGGCGTTGGTCGAGCCGCCGATGGCGGCGAGCGCGACGATCGCGTTGTGGAAGGACGCCCTGGTGAGGATCGAGGCCGGGCGGCGGTCGGCGCTGATCATGTCCACCGCCAGTCGGCCGGTGTGGTGCGCGGCCTGGAGCAGTCGGCTGTCGGGGGCGGGGGTTCCGGCCACGCCGGGGACGACCGTGCCCAGGGCCTCGGCGACCAGGGCCATCGTGGAGGCGGTGCCCATGGTGTTGCAGTGGCCGCGGCTGCGGATCATCGCGGACTCGGAGCGGGTGAACTGCTCCTGCGAGAGCGTGCCGGCCCGGACCTCCTCCGACAGCCGCCACACATCGGTGCCGCAGCCCAGCGGGGTACCTCGGAAGGTGCCGGTGAGCATCGGGCCGCCGGGGACGACGACGGCGGGCAGGTCCACCGACGCGGCGGCCATGAGCAGCGACGGGATCGTCTTGTCGCAGCCGCCCAGCAGGACGACGCCGTCGATGGGGTTGGCCCGCAGCATCTCCTCCGTGGCCATCGCGGCCATGTTGCGCCAGAGCATGGCGGTGGGCCGTACGTTCGTCTCGCCGAGCGACACGACGGGCAGGTCCAGCGGGATGCCGCCCGCCTCGTACACGCCGTCGCGCACCGAGGAGGCGACCTCGTCGAGATGGGCGTTGCACGGGGTCAGGTCCGAGGCGGTGTTGGCGATGGCGATCTGCGGTCGGCCGGTGAAGGCGTCGCCCGGTACGCCTCTGCGCATCCACGCCCGGTGGATGTAGGCGTTGCGGTCCTGTCCCTCGTACCACTGTGCGCTGCGCAGCCTCACCACGGGACCTCTTCCGGCAGTCGGTACGGAGGCCTACAGTCTGGAACGCCATGGAGCATACGCAGACGTACGGCGGATCGACAGCCCGCGTCGAGCCCCACTCCTGACGTGCCCCGCCCTCACCACCCGCTCGGGAGCCGCCGTCTCATGCGTGCCTTCGTCCTGACCGCGCCCGGCGCGTACGAGGTCCAGGACCTCCCGGCGCCGGTGGCGGCACCCGGTGAAGTCGTCGTCGACGTCGAGCGGGTCGGCGTGTGCGGCACCGACATGGAGTTCTTCACCGGCGCCATGGCCTATCTCCACCAAGGACACTCCTCCTACCCGATACAGCTCGGACACGAGTGGGCCGGGCGCGTGGCGGCGGTCGGAGAGGGCGTCGACGGGGGCTGGGTCGGCCGCCGCGTGATGGGGGACACGATGCTCGGCTGCGGCGGTTGCCGCCGCTGTCTGCGGGGCCGTCAGCATGTGTGCGACAAGCGCGAGGAGGTCGGTATCCGCGGAGCGCGGGCCGGCGCCCTCGCGGAACAACTCGCCGTACCGGCGTCGTCGTTGCACGCCCTTCCCGACTCGGTCGACGCCGTGCTCGGTGCGCTCGTGGAGCCGGGCGGCAATGCCCTGCGCGCGGCGCGGGCGGCGGACCTGCGCGCCGGGGACCGTGCTCTCGTGCTGGGGCCCGGGACCATCGGCCTGCTGGTCGCGATGTTCCTGCGGGCGTCGGGGGCGGAGGTCCACCTGCTGGACCGTGCCGGCAACTCGCCCGCGTTCGCCCACGCGTTGGGCTTCGAGCACGTGTGGGACGAGCGCTCCCTCCCGGACCTGCCCTTCGACGCGGTCGTCGACGCCTCGAACGCCGCCCATCTGCCGGGGAGGGCACTGGAGTTGGTCGAACCGTCCGGACGCGTCGTGTACATCGGGCTGGCAGGCGAGCCGAGCAGGGTCGACACCCGAGCCCTCGTGCTGAGGGACGTGACCGCGGTGGGCATCCTGTCCGCCTCTCCCGGCCTGGAGGCCACCATCCGGGCGTACGCGTCCGGAGCGGTCGACCCCAGGCCCCTCGTCGCCGCCACGGTGGGCCTCGACGAGGTCGGCGCGGTACTCGCGGGTGAACGGCCGCGGGGCGCCGGGCCCGGCCCGAAGATCCACGTGGACCCCCGGTCGGGTCAGGACTCCGGTGCCCGCCGCCGGCGCTCGTGATCGTGGACGTGGCACAGCAACAGGCATACGTCGTCGTCGTGTTCGGAGTCGTGCAGCAGGGGGTGCAGGAGCCGGTCGGCCGACGCCTCCAGGTCCTGCGCGAGTTCGGCCGGGCTGAAGCCGCCCAGTTCCTCGGCGAGGCGCTGGATACCGGGGTCGATCCCGCGGGAGCGGCGTTCCACCAGGCCGTCGGTGTACAGGGCCAGCGTGGACCCGGGCGGCAGCGGCACCGTGTGGTCGTGGATCTGCTGTTTCAGCGGGATGCCCAGCATGGCACCGGGTTTGGCGTCCAGGGTGTGCACCTGGCCGTCCGGGGTGCGCAGCACCGGTGGCGGATGGCCGGCGGCGGCCCAGGTGAGCGTGGGGTCGTCGGGGTGGAAGCGGGCGATGACCGCGGTGGCGTAGAGGTCGAGGCGCAGGCGGTGCAGGAACACGTGCAGCCGGGTCAGGAGTTGGCCGGGGCTGCTGCCGTCGACGGCGTAGGCGCGCAGGGCGGTGCGCAGCTGGCTCATCATCACGGCGGCGTGCAGGCCGTGTCCGGTGACGTCGCCGATGACGGTGAGCAGGCTGCCGTCGGGTTGGCGGAAGGCGTCGTACCAGTCGCCGCCGATGTTCAGGCCGCGGGTGGCCGGGAGATAGCGTGCGGCCAGGCTCAGGCCGGGGGTCGTGGGCAGTTCGGTGAGCAGGGCGCGTTGCAGGGTCTCGGCGATGTCGCGGTTGTGCTCGAAGCGCCGGGCGTTCTCCAGGGCGATGCTGGCCCGCCGGGTGAGCTCGATCAGCATGACGGCGTCGTCCGCGTCCCAGCGCTCGTCGGGCGGCGACAGGGTGAGGACGCCCTGCGATGCCCGGCGGGTGAGCAGGGGGATGCACAGCAGGGGTCTGCCGGGGTCGAGGGCCGAGGGGGGCTGGTCGTCGACGCCGGGCAGATTGCCGGGGTGGTCGGCGGCGTACTGCGGTCGGCCGCGGCGGGCCGCGAGGACGGCGGCGGCCGGGTGGGGGCCGCCGCGCAGCGCGTCGTCGACGTCGTCGAACACCCAGACGTCGACGGTGCGCGCGTACCGCGGCACCAGCAGGGCGGGCAGCAGCCGCACGATGGCCTCGTGGTTGAGGGAGGCCGTCAGGGCTGCGCTGGCATCGGCCAGGAAGGTGAGCCGGCCGCGGGCGTTCTCCGCCTCCTTGCGGGCCTTCTGCTCGGCGTCGAAGAGCTCGCGCTGGGCCCGGCCGGCGGCGTCCAGCTCGGCGTGGAGCGCCAGTACGCCCTGGTTGGTCTGGTGGAGTTCCTCACGGTGGAAGGCGACCAGACCCTCCTGCTCGTCGAGCCGCTCCAGGAGCAGGGCCGCGTCCTCGTCGGCGCCGAAGAGGGCTTCTGCCAGTGTCGCCGGGTCGTCGGCGGCATGTTCGGCGACGGAGACGTCGGCGTCCTCGGCGCAGGGGACCGAAGCGCGCCACGGGGGCTGCCGGTCGTCCGGGCGGCGCTTGACCGCGGCCACCTCGACGCTGAAGTCTCCCCCGCCGGGTGCCAGGGTCGCTGCCACGCCGACCCGCCATTCGCCTCCCTTGGTGAGGCACTGCCGTAGCTGTGCGGTGAGGGCGGCCACCAGACGGGTGCGCTCGACGGTGGTCACTCCGCACGCTGCGGCCAGCCGCGCCGTGGCGATGCGGGCCTGCGCGGCGTCGGTGATGGTGCGGACGTGCCAGGTGCGGGTCATGAGGAGGCGTCCGAGGGGCAGGGGCTCAGCACTGCGACGGCGGTGTCGTCGCGTACCGGCCGGGCGGGGCTGCCGGCGTCCCGCACGATCGCAGCGGCGATCACGGCGGGGTCGACGGGCGACCGGTCATGAGCGGCCGGGCCGGGGCTCCAGCGGCTCGGCAGGCCGTCGCTGTGCAGGACCAGGAGGCAGTCGTCCGTCCAGGTCAGCCGCTGTTGCGGCAGGTGCGTGGGGAGGTGGGCGCCGACTATGCCGGGGTGCGAGACCATCCCCTGCCAGCTGTCGCCGCGGCGCAGCCGGGCCCCTGCGTTGCCCACACCGGTGAAGTACAACTTCCCGGCCGTGACGTCGAGTTGGGCCACGGCGACGGCCGCTCCCCTGGTGTCGCGCAGGGCGCCGTGGATCCGCCGCAGCAGGTCCGGCGGTGGCAGGTGCGGCGCGCAGCGCACCGTCTCCACGGCGGCGGAGGAGGCACGGGCCGCCAGGGGGCCGTGGCCGAGGCCGTCGGCGAGCATCAGCGTCACGCGGTCGGCCGTCCGGACGCAGGCCCAGGCGTCGCCGGAGAACTCCGCGCCCGCGAGGGGGATGTTGATCCCGCCGGCGCACACCGGGAGCGGGGCGGGACGCGGGCCGGTGGTGTCGCGCTTCGGGCGCGGAGCGATCCTGGCCAGGACGACCGTGCCCCGTCCGGGTGTGCTGTGCAGGCCGAAGTCGTCGGCCGTGCGCAGGCAGGTGCCGAGGCCCGCGCCGAGGGAGGCGGTGGTCGAGTAGCCGTCGCGCAGCGCCGCGGTGGTGTCGCGTATGCCGGGCCCGTGGTCGACGGCCATGATCTGCACCCTGGCGTTCCTCTCGTCGCCGTAGGCCGGGACGGGCGGTCCCACGAGTTCGAGGAGTATCCGTCCGCCGCCGGCGTGCTTGAGGAGGTTGGTGGCGAGTTCGGTGGCCACGAGTTCGGCGGCGGCGGTCCTGTCCTCGGCGAGCCCGGCACGGCGGGCGGCGGCCCCGGCCGCCACGCGGGCGTCGCGTACGCGGGTGGAGTCGTGCACCGGCACCTCCCAGACGCGCGGCATCAGCGCGCCTCGCGCGGCCGGGGCGGCCCGGCGATCCAGGACGTCACCGTCACCGTGGTGCCGGCGCCGCGGCGGCTGTCGACGGAGAACTCGTGGACCAGGCGCCGGGCGCCGCCCAGGCCCATCCCCAGCCCCTCGCCGGAGGTGTAGCCGTCGGACAGGGCCTGGTCCAGGTCCGCGATGCCGGGGCCCTGGTCGCTGAAGACGAGACGCAGGCCCTGGGTCCCGCCGCGGGTCACCGGGCTGCACTCCATCTGGCCCCCGCCGCCGTGGACGAGGGCGTTGCGGGCCAGCTCGCTGGCCGCGGTGACGAGTTTGGTCTGCTCGACCAGACCGAACCCGAGGTGGGCGGTCATCTGCCGCACATGCTGCCGTACCCGTACCAGATCGAGGTCCGAGTGGATCGGCAGGCAGGCGGAGACACTGCCGGGGCTGTGGGTCACGGGCGCTCCCGGCGTGGGCGCCCGGCGCGCGGCAGGGCCGACACCTCGGCCCCCAGCAGGCGCAGTGCGTCCTCGGTGTTGAGGGCCGTGCACAGTCCCGGCAGGGTCAGGCCGAGTTCCACGAGGGTGATGGCCACCGCCGGGCGCATCCCCGCCACCACGGTCTGGGCGGCCAGCAGCCGGGTCATGGCCGCGACGTCACTGAGCACGCGGCCCATGAAGGAGTCGACGATCTCGACGCCGGAGAGGTCGATGACCACACCGGTGACCGCGCTGTCGGAGACGGTCTCGCCGATGTCCTGCCGGAGTTGTTCCGCCGTGCTGTCGTACAGGTCGCCCTGGAGGGTGACGAGGAGGACCCCGCCGAGCCTGAGTACGGGCACGTGTCCTTCGTTCGGGAAGGTGGACGCGCCGGTCACCGGGGCTCCACGTCCGAGGCGGGGTTGGGCACGATGTGCGCGCCCTGCTCCTGCAGGGCGTAGGCCAGGGCGTCCGCGAGACTGGCGCGGGTGAGTACCGAGCTCAGGTCGATGCCGAGGTGGACGATGGTCTGCGCGATGGCCGGCCGGATCCCGGACACTATGCACTCCGCTCCCATCAGCCGCGCTGCCGCCACGGTCTTCATCAGGTGCTGGGCCACCAGGGAGTCGACGGTCGGCACTCCGGTGATGTCGAGGATCGCGAAGCGGGCGTGCTGTTCGACGACGGCGTCCAGGAGCGTCTCCATCACCACCTGGCTGCGGGCGCTGTCGAGTGTGCCGATCAGGGGTACGGCGACGATGCCTTCCCACAGTTTGATCACCGGCGTGGCGATTTCGAGCAGTTCGAGCCGCTGCCGGTTGATGAGGTCCTCCCCGGCGTTCATCGTCGCCTCCAGCATGACCAGGCGGAGGGTGCCCATCAGCACGGTCAGCGCCGTCGCGCACTTGCGCAGGTGCTCGGCGGGCGCCTCGGAGAGCTCCTCGAGCAGGAGCTCGGTGACGGCCGGGCGCAAGGCGTCCATCTCCGCCGAGATCTGCGCGATGCCGGCGCCGGCGCGGGCCCGGGACTGTGCCGTACGCACCAACTGCTCGCGGACGACCGCGAATCCGTCCGCCTCCGCGTCCTCGACGCGTCCCGAGGCGGCCACCGCGGCCAGCGCCTCCACGACGGTCCGGCCGGCCTCCACCGCCTCGTCCCGGGAGGCGGTGAACACGGTGCGCAGCAGCGCCGCGTCGGCCCAGCGCTGGGCGATCTGCTCCCGGCGCTCCCTCAGGAAGGCCCCGACCTCCTCCGCGGGGTTGGTCTGATCGTCTGCCGCTCGCTGCTCCGGCACGTACTTCCCTCCTCATACGGTGTGCGCCGCCCCGATCCTGCGGGGAGCGCCGGACGACAGGTCAAGGCGCCTGCCGCAGTGACCGGATCGGTTCTCTCGGGGCGGCGCCGGGCACATCGGCCGAGGGCGGCAGGCTGCTGGACACGAGGGCCCGGGCCGGCGTGCGTGCGCCGTGCCGTCCTCTCGAACCTGGCCGACGGGAGTCGTGCCTCGAGTTCAACGGCGGCTGCCACGAATCTGCTCACGATGTCGGATACGCCATTCTCGTCACGGTGACGGCACCGGAGCCGCGCTGTCGGGGAGGCCGTCCATCGGTCCTTGTTGTCCGTATCTAGCGCTCTATGCGTATCGTCCGCACCGGCGGGCTGACAGTGCCCGGGAAGACTGAAAGAGTGGAGGCGTGACTTCCTCCTACTCGCATCCGCGGCCGGACGAGGTGGCGCACAGGGCCTCCGAGGCCGCCGAGTTGCTGGAGGTCCTGTGGGGCCGGGCTTCGACAGCACCGGTGTCCGCCTCCCAGATCCGCGTGCTGTTCGTCCTGGAACACACCGACGGCATCAACCTGCGCATGCTCGCCGAGGCCCTCGGTTCGACGCCGCCGTCGACCAGCCGGCTGTGCGACCGCCTCCAGGCGGTCGGCTTCGTCGAACGCGGGCCCAGCGCCTCCAGCCGCCGCGAGCTGCGACTGCGGCTGAGCCGTCGTGGACGGTCGTTCCTGGCGGGGCTGCGCGGACGCCGCGAAGCCGCTCTGTGGTCCGTGCTGGAGCAGATGCCGGTCGCGAAGCGGACCGCTCTGCTGGAGGGGCTGGAGGCGTTCTGCGCCGCGGCGTCCGCGGAGATCCACGAGGGCGACGAAGCCTCCGGTGTCAGGAGCGCCTGAATCCCACGGGCGACGCGGGCAGTCGTCGTTGCTGACGGCCACGTTCCACACCCCTCCCGCGCTGGACTCGCTCACTCTGTTGCCTCACAGTCACCGTTGTCAAACGACAACTGCCGGCGCCGTGGTCGCGGCTCGCGATCGATGAACTGCCTTCCCTGGAAGCCGTTTTCACCCCTCCTCCGGGGCCGGCGGCTCGGGGTCCGCCGGTCCGGCGTCCGCGGCGGCGAGCGCCTCCTCGGCGCTGCCCACGATGGGGACGGTGATGCTGACACCGGTGAGATCCAGGATCCGCCGGACGGCTGGTGCCGGGGAGATGACGTACACACCGCCCGGAAGCTCCCGCGCCTCCTGATAGGCCCGCAGGATGATGTTCATGCCGGAGGAGTCCATGAAGGGAACGTCGGCGATGTCGAGCAGGAAGTGACGTCGGCCGTGGTGGAGTTGGTTGGCGAGGTGGTGCTGCAACTCGGTCGCTGTATCCATGTCCAGGTCACCCTCGACCGTGAGCAGCACGGCATCTTCACGGGGCACTTCCACCTTGATCGACAAGGGATTCTGGGCAACGGACACAAGTACCTCCCATAGGCGTTGACGATCGGGACGGGTGCCCCGGCGAACGGATTTGATGCATCACGGATCGGCACGTGTGTCCTGCCGATTCGGCGCGTTGTCGACGGGCCGTCGATGCGTTCGCCCACCTACCCCCGAATCTCCCCGGCACACTGCCCGAAGAGCGGTTTGGCGGCCAGTGGACTGGTCACGCGAATAAGGGAACTGCTCGCCTCGGTCAGGGAGCGGAAGGATGAGTGAGAAGTACCGGATCGGCGCCACCAGGAGCCCGGCGGACGCGGGCCGTACGCGCCACGGACCGCTGAGTCCGGCCGAGGCACGCGGAGCCGTGCGGCGGGTCCTGTCCGAACAGGCACGTACGCGCGGCACCACGTGCGGGCCGGACGTACTCTCGGACGCGTTGCTGGTGGCGTCGGAACTGACGACCAACGCGATGCTGCACGGCGGCGGCGTCACCGGCTTCGACGCCGAGGTCGTCGGCCAGAACCTGTACCTGTCCGTCAGTGACCGGGAGCGGCGCCGCCCGGTCACGGTGGACCCGGTCGACCGTCAGGGACGGCACCGCTGTGGGGGCCGCGGCTGGCCGATCGTGTGCAGGCTGTCCCGGAATGTGCTGGTGTCGGATCTTCCGGCCGGCGGCAAGTGCGTCACCGCCGTGATTCCGCTGTCGGCACAGTGCCGGCACCCGGTCGGAGGGGGCTGACCGGGTGCCGGTCGGACGGCCGGGTCGAGTCGAGGTGGGCTGAGGGCGCCTCGGCCAAAACCGCTCAGGCGACCCCGGGCTCCAACAGACCGGCGCGCAGCTGCTTGATGATGCGGCTGATGAGCCGCGAGACGTGCATCTGGGAGACGCCGATGCGGTCGGCGATCTGTGCCTGGGTGAGCTCCTCGACGAAGCGCAGATGGATGATCCGGCGCTCACGCTCGTCCAGACCGGCGATCAGGGGCGCCAACGAGTGGAAGTCCTCGACGAGTTCCAGCGACGGGTCCTCCTCGCCGATGAGGTCGGCCAGGACGGACTCGCCGTTCTCGGCGTCGGAGGTGACGGCCGCGTCGAGGGAGGCGGACTGGTAGCCGTTGGCGGCCTTGCGGGCCTCGATCACCTCTTCCTCGGACAGCGACATCAGCTGTGCGAGCTCGGGGGTGGTCGGCGTGCGGCCCAGCCGGGAGCGGAGTTCCTCCGTCGCCCTGGTCAGCTCCACGCGCGCCTCCTGCAGGCGGCGCGGCACATGGACCGCCCAGCTCGTGTCGCGGAAGAAGCGCTTGATCTCGCCGACGATGTACGGGACGGCGAATGTCGTGAACTCGACCTCCCGGGACACCTCGAAGCGGTCGATGGCCTTGATCAGCCCGATGGTCCCGACCTGGACGACGTCCTCCAGGGAGTCCCCGCGGGCGCGGAAGCGGGACGCGGCGTACCGCACGAGCGACAGGTTGATCTCGATCAACGTGTTGCGTACGTACTGATGTTCGTGCGTGCCCTCTTCCAGCATGGCCAGGCGGTCGAAGAACTGACGCGACAACTCGCGTGCGTCCTGCGGCCTCACCCTCGTCGGATCCTCGATCAGCGGCAGCGCCGCCCCGTCCGTCGTGACCGTCTCCTGTGCCGTGGCCGTTGCCTGCGCCACCGTCACGGCTGCCATGCCGCCCTCCCGATCGCCGGAACCAGTTGCCTTTCCCCGCGTGCCCTTGCTTGCGCGACTCACTCCCCTTCGGTCGCCCGAAACACGGCCCGGTGGCGACTTCTGGCGTGAAGTCGCCCCTGGACGCGGTCGATTCCGGACACGCCGTCCGCAAAAGCCCGCGGCCGGGTCCGGCCCCTTTGCCGATCCTCGTGGGTCCGGGGCAGTTTGCGTGGTCGGTCGTGGGGCATGCGGGACTTCGTGCTTCGGACCAGAGGCGCGCCGGTGCTAGAGGTGTGACCGCTCCGGGGCTTTCGTGCCCCGTGCACCGTTTCCCACGGAGATTCCCTGAGAACGCCGTTCAGGAGCTGTTCCCCATGCTGGTTGAGACGTCCGCTCATGGTTCCGACCTCGCTGCCGCCCGTCCCCGGGTGTCCGCCGGTGGACGCGTCCACGACGACGCCCCCGACACCGCTGCCGACTTCGCCCGCCTGGCCGCTCTGCCCGAAGGGCCCGAGCGGGACGCGGTACGCGACGAACTCACCAAGGCGTGGCTGCCCATGGCCCACCGCATCGCCGGCCGATTCCGCAACCGCGGGGAGTCGCTGGAGGACCTGCGCCAGGTCGCGGCCCTCGGACTGGTCAAGGCGATCGACCGGTTCGAGCCCGGCCGGGGGGCCTTCGAGAGCTATGCCGTGCCCACCATCACCGGAGAGATCAAGCGGCACTTCCGCGACCGGATGTGGGCCCTGCGGGTTCCCCGCCGGGTCCAGGAGCTGCGCAACAAGGTGCGGTTCGCGCGCCGCGACCTCGCCGAGACCGCGAGCGGCTCCACGCCGTCGGTCGCCGAGATCGCCGCCCACGCGGGGCTCACCGAGGAGGAGGTCAACGCGGGGCTGGAGGCTCTGGAGAGCTTCAGCACGCTGTCCCTCGACGCCGAGATGTCCTCGAGCGACGACGGGTTCAGCCTCGCCGACACGATCGGTGCCTGCGACGAGGCGTACGACGTCGTCGTGGACCGGGAGGCGGCGAAGGAGGGGCTACGGCGGCTGCCCGAGCGCGAGCGCGCCATCTTGTACATGCGCTTCTTCGAGGACATGACGCAAAGCCGCATCGCCGAGCGCCTGGGCATCTCCCAGATGCATGTCTCCCGCATCATCAGCCGGTGCTGCGCGCGGGTGCGGGACGAGGCTCTCGCCCCGGGGTCGCAGCCGGAGCGCTGAGGCGGCGGGCCCCCATGACGAAGGAGGCGGCGACGACACGGAGGAGGAAGCGATGTGAGCACCGACAGAATCTGGTCGTATCCTCCCGGCAGCGGCCACCAGGAGGGGCGGACGCTCACGGGGTTCACGGTCGAGGCGACCGACGGGATGGTCGGACATGTGGACCGTCAGGCGGATGACACACCCCTGCGGCACTTGGTCGTCGACACGGGCGCGTGGGTGTTCGGCAGAAGTCTGCTGATACCCGCGGGCATGGTCACCGGCGTCGACATGAAGACCCGGGTGGTCACCGTGGGGTGCACGCGGGCGGAGGCCAAGGCGGCTCCCCGCTTCGAGACCGACCGCGAGACCCTCGATCCCGCGTACTTGTCCGCCGTCGGTGCGTACTACGCCGCTCTGCCCCATGCTTCGGGCGCGAGCGGGTAGCCGAGCCACATGGACGTGGATGGACGACTACGTGGACGGACGACGAGGAGCGGAGACGACAGCGTGCGAGGAGTGAAGTGACACAAGCCGCAGCCCTCTTGGTGTGCGCCCGCGATGCTCGGGACAGGACGAGCATCCCGCGGGCAACGAACGAGCGACCGTGAAGCCGGCGGAGCGCCGCCCGGCCGGGGACAGCGGGACGACGCGCGGCCGGCCGGTCCCGATCACGAGCGCGGCGACGGCACGCAGGTATGTGCGGTCGGTCGTGGACGAGCACTGGCGTGCGCCGTCCGGGCGGGCCAGCGAGAGGGCCGTCATGGACCTCCTGCTCGTCGTGTCGGAACTGGTCACCAACGCCATCCGGCACGGCGGCGGCCTCGCGGGGTTCGACGTGGCCCTGCTTCCCGAGGGGGTGAGGCTGAGCGTGCACGACTACAGCGACGCCGTCCCCTCCGCCGCCTACGGGCCGGGCACCTTGCCCCGATCGCACGAGGGCAGCGGATACGGATGGCCGCTGATCATCCGCCTCTCCCGGGAGATCCTCATCGAGCACCGCCGGGAGGGCGGCAAGACGGTCGGCGTGCTGGTGCCGCTGACGTGAGGGCCCGCACGCGTGTGACGTGAGAGTCCGCTCGCGTGCGGGTCCGCTCGTCGTGCTGCGCGCCACTCACCAGGGCGGGAACGCGTGTCACCAGGGCAGGAACGCGTGTACGTCCTTGCCGTCCGCGCGGACCACCACGCTGACCTGATCGCACAGTGTGTGGATCAGGTACCAGCCGATACCGCCGCCACCGCCCTTGCCGGGCTGGAAGGGACGCGGCGCCGGTGGCGTGGTGCTCGTGTCGCCGAGCGTCACGTGGACACCGTCGAACGCCCTGCGCAGCGTCAGCCGGAACGGCCCCGGGGCGTACTGGATGGCGTTGGCGGCGAGCTCGCTGACGACCAGCAGGATGTCGTCCGGGTACTCGGGCGCCGCCGGCGGTGAGGACCGCGCCAGCCTGGTCAGGAACTCCTCCGCGCACTGGCGGGCTCTCGTCACATCACCGAATCCCCCGTCAAACCCGACCTCCCAGTCCTCGATCTCTTCGGAGGACGGTTTGCCGCCCCCACGCGATTCGGTAGCCATCACACCTTCTTCGGCCCGTTCGCCCGTCGGCCGCGGTGACTCGTCGTGCTGCTTCCACCCCGCTGGTTCCCAGCCAGGGCGCGAGTACTCGTCCTGAATTGGTCGAAGCGGTGGGGCATCACGGACGAAAGCGACGGCAGAGCCTGCTGTGCCGACCGGATCGCGGGTCAGCCGGCGAACACCCTGCCTTCCCTGACCTCGTAGTGCGTGGGCTCCGAGCAGCCGATGGAAGGCGTGATCAGCAGGCTCACGGTGAGCGGAGCGGGGTCCGTGCTCGCGGTGGAGAACTCGCAGACGGCGCCACTGCCCGTCAGCGGGTACCAGAACCACCCGTCGACGTCTCCCACGGTGACCCGGTCGGACTCCTTCCACGCGCCACCGCTCTGTGTGTAGACCTGCAGCCGCACCGAGGCGGCGTACTCGTCCTGCGTCGACCGCAGGGCGGTCAGCGTGATCTTGTAGTCGCCGCCGAGGACGGACGAGGCGATCTGCCGCGTCTGCGGCGCCGCGGCGCCGGCGCCGGCCGCTCCCGCGTCCGCCGCCCCGATGACGGCCGCCGTCAGGACAGTGGCGACTGCGGTCAGAGCGCGACGAGCGCGGTTGCGGTGCTGATTACGGACCAGGCTCATGTGTTCCCCCGTTGGAACGAGATGTGCTGGAAGGTCGGATTGGTTCGTACGGTGGTTGAGACCAGTCAGCTGCCTGGAGGGTTGTACGGCGACACGCGCGGCGACGTGAACTTCGCGCCGGTCGGCGGTGAGACACGAGCCGCTGCGCGTCCGGCCGCGGCCGTGCGGCAGGATGAGCACCATGAGCGTAGTCAAGATCAACGTACTGACCGTTCCCGCCGAGCAGCGCGAGACGCTGGAGAAGCGCTTCGCCTCCCGTGCGCACGCCGTGGAGAGCTCCGACGGGTTCGAGTGGTTCGAACTCCTGCGACCGGTCGAGGGCACCGATACCTACCTCGTGTACACGCGCTGGCGTGACGAGGAGTCCTTCCAGGCCTGGATGGAGGGCCCCATGAAGTCGGCCCACCAGGGCGGCGGCACGGAGGGCGGCGAACGCCCCAAGCCGGCGGCCAGCGGCTCCACCTTGTGGTCCTTCGAGGTCGTACAGCAGGCGGGGCCGAAGAGCGAGTAGCGGCGCAAGGGGGGGCCGTTCGCGAAGCGGTCACGCAGACCGCACCGTGAACGGTCCCCCCGATTCCGCGGTCGGCGGACCGGTGAAGGCCGGCCGGATCGGTGCCGCGGCTGGAGGCCGACCCGGTGCCAGAATGCGGGGATGTCGTCCTCTCCCAGCCTCCCCGTTTCCCCTGACGGATGTCTTCGGGCCCAGCTGATGACCCTGGTCGAGGACATCGACCCTTGGGACGACCTGGAGCGGGCCCACTTGCGTACGGCCGGTGAGTGGCTCTGCAGCGGTGCGCCGGTGTACAGGGTCCGTAAGCCTGACATTCCGGAGACGCACCTCGTGAGCTACTTCGTCGTCCTGGACGACAAGCGCGGGGAACTGCTGCTCGTGGCGCACCGGAAAGCCGGTCTGTGGCTGCCCCCGGGTGGGCACGTGGAGCCGGGCGAGGAACCGTGGGCCGCGGTCGCGCGGGAGTGCCGGGAGGAGCTGGGTATCCCGGCCGTCGCTGCGCAGTTCACGGGCGAACGCCCCCTGTTCCTCACCGTCACCCGGACTCGGGGGCAGGGGGAACACACGGATGTCTCGCTCTGGTACGTGATCAGCGCGGACGCGGAAAGCGTCGTCGCCTGGGACGGCGCGGAGTTCTCGGCGATCCGATGGCTGACTCCCGATCAGGTGCTCGCCGAGGCGCTCGACTCGATGGATCCCCATATGCACCGCTTCACGCGCAAGCTGGTGCGGGCCCGGGCTTCATGACCTCGGCGGCGTGCCGGTGCTCCCGGGCCTGGAGTGCGCTCGGGCGACCATGGCCGCCAGGACGAAGGTGACGCTGATCAGCAGGGACCAGGCGCCGAACTTCTCCACCCCGACGGGCTGCCAGCCATCCAGTTGGTAGGGGTAGCGCCAGGCGCCCAGGTAGGTGGCGAGGTTCTCGGCGACCCAGAGGAAGAAGCCGATCAGGACGAACGACAGCGCGAGCGGCATCCGTCGGCGTACCCCGCGCACCGTGTAGCGCACGGAGGTGCCCGCCGTGACGGCCAGAAGCAGGGCGGCCAGGAGCCAGCGCGCGTCGGGGAGCCAGTGGTGGCTGAAGAAGTTGACGTAGATGGCCGCGGCGACGACGGCCGTCGAGCGCGGGCGGTAGCGGACCAGCTCCAGGTCGAACAGGCGCCAGGCGCGGCAGACGTAGCTGCCGACAGCGGCGTAGAGGAAACCGCCGTACAGCGGCACGCCCGCGAACTTCAGTACGGCCGGTTCCGGATAGCTCCACGAGCCGAGGGACACCTTCACCACCTCGAAGGCCAGGCCGATGACGTGGCAGACGGCGATGACGGCGACGTCCCGGCCGTGCTCCCAGCCGCGCAGCCAGAACAGCAGCGTCAGCAGCACCCCGTAGACGACGAGCAGGTCGTAGCGGGCCACGGGGAGGCCGGGCAGCAGGGTCGATGCCGCCACGCCGGACATCAGGGCGATGGCGAAGGCGCAGGACCGTGTCTGTATCCATGCGAAGTCGAGCAGCTGGCGCAACGACGCGGCCAGCGGGCCTGTGATGCTTGTGGTGACCATGATCCGAAAGACGATCCTGTGGCTTCGTCGGTTGCCGCGCGGCAGGGAAGAGGGTGCGCCGCCGAAAATGCGTTGCGGCCGCGCTCCCCTCCCCCGGACCCTGAGCCCATGTCCTACCTTCTGCGGCCCGCCGGCCTCACCGACGCGACCGCCATCACCGAACTGCTCAACGAGGTCGACCGGATCGAGATAGGCCGGCCCGAGACCGATCTCCATGCCGTCGAGGCCGATCTGAAGCGCCCCGACATCCATCTGGAGCGCGACTCCTGGCTGGCCTTCCACGATGACCGGCTGGTGGCGTACGGCCTGCTGTGGGACGACTCGGGGAGCGAGCGCGTCGACATCGACCACTACGTGCTGCCCGACCACCAGCGCGCGGGGGAACTGATCCTGGACCCGATGCAGGCCCGGGCCCTGGCCAAGGCACGCGAGAACGGTGCGGACAGGGCGGTGGTCCATCTGCACCTCAACACGGAGCCCACGCTCGACACGAGGCTGATCGAGGAGCGGGGCTGGTACGTCGTCCGGCGCTATCACGTGCTGCAGCGGTCGCTGGACGCGGCCGCGGACCTCGTGCCGGAGGTGCCGTCCGGCGTACGGCTGCGGTCGTGCGCCGACGAGGCGGACCGTGCGCGGGTCCATGCGCTGTATCAGTCGAGCTTCGCCGAGCACTTCGACTTCCAGCCGCGTACCTACGATCAGTGGCTGGGAGACGTCGACGCCGATGTGCTCGACTGGTCCCTGGTGTGGATCGTCGGTACCGAGGAGCTGGGGGACGCCGGGTTCCTGCTCGCCCGCGACGACCGGGAGGCGATGGGCTGGATCCGGAGCATCGGTGTGGTGCGAGAAGCGCGTGGTCTGGGTCTGGGTGGCCTGATGCTGCGGAACGCGTTCGCCGCGTTCGCCGGGCGCGGGCGCGAGACGGTGGGGCTCGGCGTGGACACCGCCAACGCGACGGGGGCTCCCGCTCTGTACGCCCGCCATGGGATGGCCGTCCATTACGCCGTGGACACCTGGGAGGCGGTCCTGAAGTGACCGTCTGCGCGGTCACCCCCGCGAACGCCGCCGGCGGGCCCGCCCCTCACGGCGCAGGGCCGCACCCGTGACCAGCGCGCCCAGCCCCTCCCACAGGCCCACGCCGAGGAACGCGGACGGGGCGCGCCCGCTGATCACGGCGAGCGTGAAGACCGTGCAGGTCAGCAGGCGGAAGGGGACGGTCCAGCGGAAGAAGGGCTTGCAGTCGGCGAGTGCGGCCAGCACGTAGTACACGCCCATGTTGAGCGCCGCCATGGAGGACGCGGTCAGAAAGGCCGGCGTGTGGTCCCCTTCCGCGCGCCGGGAGCCCGGTGCGGGGGCGAAGCCCAGGACGGTGAGCAGGGCGTCCGGGGCGATGAGGCCGAGCACGCCCATGAGGGCGGCGAGGACGCCGAACACGGCCATGGTCCAGCCGGACGGGGAGCGGGGCAGGAGTCGCACGAAGTCCTCCGCGGATCAGGGGAGTTGAACCTGAGGCCCCCCTGCATACCGCGCCGGCCCCGGCGCGCAGAACACCGAGACCGGCCGGGACCGTGCGGTCAGCGGGCCCTGACGCCCTGCCGGGCGCTGTTCCTGCGGGCGTTGTTGTACAGGCGCAGCAGATGCTTCGCGACCGCGCACGGCGCGGCGTCGGCATGGCACTGCCGGCAGGTCTGCATGTGGTGTTCGTAGTCGGTACGGGTCTGCTGCAGGGCATCGCCTTGAGACGGCATCGAGGTCCTCGGAATCGACGTCGGTGGGGGGTGGAGGTGGCGGGGCGGTGCCGAACGGACCGTGCCGCGCACCCGACAGAGAAGTTGATCATGTTACTTGTGGTACGGGGAAGTCGCGGCCCCTGAGCCGCACTCATCACCGCCCAGCCGGAAAACGCTTGGACTATGCGGTCGCCGTCGCGGGACACTGCGTACTCACACCATGACTCCACGTAATCACAGGGGTGGGATGGGTACGCCTGAATCGCGCAGGGTCCTGCCGGGCAAACGCTCGGTGCTTCTCGCACTTCGTTACTACGGACGGGAGTTGGCCCGTCTACGGTGGCTGACGGCCCCGGCGATGCTGCTGTCGGCGCTCGGCAACATCGGGATCAACTACATCGCGCCGCTGATCGTCGCCAAGCTCGTCGGCGACATCGCGGGCGACACGGAGGTCACCCTCGGCTCGACGCTGCCGTACGTCCTCGGCTTCGTCGGTGTGCTGCTGTTCGCCGAGACGTTGTGGCGCATCGCTCTGCACTGTCTGAACCGTCTGGACGCCCTGGGCATCGAGCATTTGTACGTGATCGGGATGGACGAGCTGTTCGCCAAGGACGCCGCGTTCTTCCACGACAACTTCGCCGGGTCGCTGACCAAGCGGGTGCTGAGCTTCGCCTCCCGTTTCGAGCAGTTCGTCGACACGCTGACGTTCCAGATCGTGGGCAGTTTCGTGCCGCTGGCGTTCGGGGCGGTGGTGCTGTGGCGCTACGAACCGCTGCTCGTCGTAGGGCTGTTGGCGATGATCGCGGTGACGGCGCTGTGTGTGGTGCCCCTCATCCGGCGCCGTCAGGCGCTGGTCGACGAGCGTGAGGAGGCGATCGCCCGGGTCTCGGGCCATGTCGCCGACAGCCTGATGAACATGGACACGGTGCGGGCGTTCGCCGCCGAGGGGCGCGAGGCCGCCGAGCACCGCTCGCGGGTGGCGGTGTCGCGGGCGCTCACCCTGCGGTCGTGGGACTACGGCAATCTGCGCATCGACACGCTGGTCGCACCGATGTCGGTGCTGACCAACGCGCTGGGCCTGCTGCTCGCGGTCACGCTCGGTGGGGGCGCGCACGGGGTGGAGGCGGTGGTGGTCACCTTCACCTACTACAGCAACGCAACGCGCATCATGTTCGAGTTCAATCAGATCTACCGGCGGCTGGAGAGCTCGATGACGGAGGCCGCGCAGTTCACCGAACTGCTGCTGACACCGCCGACCGTGCTCGATCCGCCGTCGCCCGAGCCGGTGCTGTCCGGGGCCGCCGACGTCCGCTTCGAGAAGGTGACCTTCGCGCACTCCGGCGGTCGGTCACTGTTCGAGGGCCTCGACCTGACCGTGCCCGCCGGGGCGAAGGTCGGCCTCGTGGGCCGCTCCGGCGGCGGCAAGACCACGCTCACCCGGCTGCTGTTGCGGATGACGGACATCGACGGCGGCCGGATCCTGATCGGCGGTCAGGACATCAGCCGGATGCGTCAGGCCGACCTGCGCGGTCTGATCGCCTATGTGCCCCAGGACCCGGCGATGTTCCACCGCACACTGCGGGAGAACATCGCGTTCGCCCGGCCGGACGCCACGGACGCCGAGATCCGCCGCGCGGCAGAGGCGGCGCACGTCACGGAGTTCGTCGACGCGCTGCCGAACGGCTTCGACACCATGGTGGGCGAGCGTGGCATCAAGCTGTCCGGCGGTCAGCGCCAGCGGGTCGCCCTCGCCCGGGCGATCCTGCGCGACGCGCCGATCCTGCTGCTCGACGAGGCGACCAGCGCCCTGGACTCCGAGAGCGAGATCCTCGTCCAGGAGGCGCTGTGGCGGCTGATGGACGGGCGGACGGCGCTCGTGGTGGCGCACCGGCTGAGCACGGTCGCCACCATGGACCGACTCGTCGTCCTCGACCGCGGGCGGATCGTCGAGCAGGGCAGCCACCATGAACTGCTCGCGGCGCAGGGCGCCTACGCCAAGCTCTGGGAGCACCAGTCGGGCGGCTTCCTCGACGACGACCCCGCGCGGGCCGAGTTGTCCTGAGTCGGGGACGGGTCCGGGCGGCGGCGGGCGGCCGCCGCCCGCAGGGGGCCTTCAGTCAGCGCAGCAGCCGTCCTCGACGGCGTCTCGGCCGGTGGTGTCGAGCCGGCAGAAGCAGGACGCCTCGATCGGTACGTCCGCCATCGCGGCCGCCAGACGCAGCTGCTGGGCCACCATCTGTGCCTGCGCGGTCCTGCCCAGGCGCATCAGGCACTCGTACAGGCCGTGCAGGGACCAGACGTTGCCGGGATGCTGCAAGGCGCGAGGGAGCGTGCCGTCGAGGCCGAGGTCGGCCCGGTAGACCGCCTCGGCCTCCTCGACACGCCCCTGTTCGAGGAGGAGGGCGCCGTAGGCGTGCCGGGTGGGCTGCATCCAGCCCCACGGTTCGTCGTAGGGGAGGTTGTCGTCCAGTTCGATGGAGTGTTCCAGGGCGGCGAAGGCGGCGTCGAAGTCGCCCTTGCGGTACTCCAGTTCGCCGTCGAGCATCGCCGAGGCGATCGCGAGGATGTCGGCGCAGGTGTTGTTGAAGAGCATGCGGGTCTCGGGGACGCGGGCGACGGCCTCGTGGAAGAGCCGGCGTTCCGTCTCGGCCTCGGGGACGCGGTGGGTCGAGGAGTACGCGACACCGCGGGCGTAGTGCAGCATCGCGGTCGTCACGCAGTACAGCTCGGGGTCGGTGGGCAGGGGCAGTTCCAGGATGTCGTCCCAGCGGCCGAAGCGGATCAGGGCGTGCACCCGCATGGCGAGGAAGCCCTCCAGCCAGTCGGCCATGGGCGGGCTCGGCACGCGCAGCAGATCCGCCGGGATGGATGCTTCGAGCTGCTCGACGGTCTGGAGGGCGACCTCGCTCTGGCCGAGGAACATCGCGCCGTAGATCTTGAAGTGGTAGTTGTGCGTCCGGTACAGGGTGTAGAAGTTCATGGCTCCGGCCCGGGAGCGGTACTTCTCGTCGGCCTCGATCGCCGCTGTGTTGTCCGAGACGACTCGCCGGTAGTCGCCGCACAGCACCTCCAGGTGCGAGGGCATGTGCAGCAGATGCCCGGCGTCGGGCATGAGGCCGCGCAGCCGGTCCGCGACGCGAAGGGCCGCCTCGGGGGTCGGGGACATCTCCATGAGGTGGATGTACATGTGCACCACGCCCGGGTGGTCGCGTCCCGCGTCGGTGGCGAGGGCATGGTCGAGGACGGCCTTGGCATCGAGCGTGCGGGCGCCCTCGGCCGGTTCGCCGGTCCGCAGGTCCCACAGCTCCCAGGGGGTGAGGTTCATCAGGGCGTCGGCGTACAGGGTGGCGACGTCCGGGTCGTCGGGGGCGAGTGCGTGGACCGCGCGCATGCTGTCGGCGTAGGGGGCGTTCCAGACGGAGCAGTCCGCGACGGCCTCCGCCTGCGGGTAGCGGGCGCGCAGTGCGGCGATCAGGGCCTGTTCGACGGGGGTGGCGGTGCCCGCTTTGGCGTGGGCCAGTTCCACGGCGGCGTGGGTGCGGTCGACGGTGCGGGCCAGGTCCTGGTCGTCGAAGAACTCCCAGGGTTTGTTGTAGTTCGGGCCGAGCGCGTAGGCGATGCCCCAGTGGGCCATGGCGCAGTCGGGGTCGGCCGCGGCAGCGGCCTCGAAACAGGCGACGGCCTCCTCGTGGTGGAAGGCGTACGTCCACAGCAGGCCCCGGTCGAACCAGAGCTGGGCCTGGGCGCGGGAGGTGGTCACGGGGCGGGTGTAGGTGCCGAGGTCGTAGTACTCCATCGTCTGTCTCCTGCCTGTGCTGCGCCCGCCAGGTCGTTCCCGGGGCGGGTCCCGCTCCGACAACGGGGAGGGCTGGTGCCCGGTTGCGGGCGGGTTCGGGCATTTCCGGGGGTGCCTGCCCGCACCGCGGCGAGGCCCCCGGCGGGGGCCCGGTCGGGGAGGCCGCACAGGCCACCTTGCGCCGCCCAGGTGCGGGCAGGGTGCACCGTGGCGCATTCTTGCTGTGTCGCGCGCGTGATGGGCGTACGGACGAGGTAAGGCCGATGACTGGGAGCGCCGAGGGCGCAGAGCGGACGCCCGGCAGGCTGGCGGCGCTGCTGATCGATGCCTCGGCGGAGGCGATCAGCGCGGCCGGCGGCCACGCGGGTGGGGTCTACCTGCGCTCCGGCACGCCCGGACTGCTTCGTCTGGCGGTGCTGGAGGGGCTGCCGGGGCCGCTGTTCCGGCCGTGGTGGCGGCTGCATGCGGACCGGCCGTTTCCCGTCGCGGACGCCTATCGGCTCGGCCTTGAGGTGGTGCTGCCGAACGCCACGGAGACGATGCGCCGCTATCCGCAGTTCGCGGCCGGTCTGCCGTTCCAGTTCGGGTCCCTGCACATCCCCGTGGCGGGCGGGTCGGCCGTGTACGGGGTGCTGACCGTGCTGCGGCCCTCGGCGGCGGACGCCACGGAGCTGCTGCCCGTGCGCGAACGCATGGCCCAGGTGGCCGAGGAGCTGGGGTCGGCGCTGCGGGCGCTGGAGGGCGAGGAGGCGGCGGCGGTGTCCTGGGACGGCGGGCCGCTGTGTGTCCGGCCGCCGTCCGGCCGCCCGCCCACGGGGCACGTCGGACGGTTCGCCTGGGATCCGGCGACGGGCCTGGTGACGATGGACGAGCGGCTGAACGTCGTACTGGAGTCGGGCGCGGGGAAGGCCGACGGCACCGGGGAGGCGTTCGCGGACGCCGTCGCGCCCGGTGACGCGGAGCGGATTCTGGCGGCGCTGCGGGAGGCCGCGAGTGGCCGGCCGCCGGCTCTGCCGCTGTATGTGCGTGCGCCGGACGGTGCGCTGCGGCTGGTCGAGGTCTGGGGGCCGCACGACGAGGCGGCTCCGTTCGGTGCGGCGACAGTGCGGGGCCTCGTGCTCGACCCGGGGCCGGGCGCGGTGGCGGACGCGGCGGCCGATCTGCTGCCGGACGGGGTGTTCTGCCTGGACCGGGTGGGCGTGGTCGTCTACGCGAATCCGCATGCGGCGCGGTTGCTGCGCCGCCCGCGCACCGAGTTGCTGGGCCGCACTCTGTGGGAGGGCGTGCCGTGGCTGAACCAGCCCGCCGTCGAGGATCATCTGCGCGGAGCCCTGCTGTCTCCGGAGCCGGTGCACTTTCATGTCCGCAGACCGTCCGCCCTTGCCCAAGAGCCCGCCGCCTCCGCTGAGGGCGACTTGCTCGCGATGTCCGTCTACCCCGGCCGGGACCTGCTGACGTGCACGCTGCGGCCGGGGCACCCCATGGCGGACGTCCCGGCCGGTCTCCCGGAAGCGCACGGCCCGCCGGAGCCGGCCGGTGCGCCTTCGCTCTCCCCCCTGTACCGCCCGATCGTCCTCGCCATCGCGCTGACGGAAGCGGTCACCGCCCGTCAGGTGTCGGCCGTGGTGATGCGGGAGTTGCTGCCCGCCTTCGGCGGCCGTCGGCTGGCCATCTACCTGCTGCAGGAGCGGCATCTGTACCTGGCCTGGGAGACGGGCTTCCCCAAGGGGTTCCTCGCCCCGTTCGAGGGTGTGGGGCTGGACGAGCGGCTGCCCGGCGTCGAGACGCTGACCAGTGGCCGCCCGCTGTTCTTCGATTCGATGCAGCAGCTCGCCGACGCCTATCCGGGCATCGCGCTGGACGCGACGGAGGGAGCCCGCGCCTTCCTTCCGCTGATCGCCTCCGGGCGTGCGGTCGGCTCGTGCATCCTCGGCTTCGACCGGCCGCGCAGCTTCAGCACCGAGGAGCGCACGGTGCTCACCGCCATGGCCGGGCTGATCGCGCACGCCATGGAGAAGGCACAGCGCTACGAGAGCGAGGCCGCGCTGGCCCGTGGACTGCAGCAGGCGCTGCTCCCCCGGCGGCTGTCGCAGCACCCGCTGGTGGAGACCACCGGGCGGTATCTGCCGGGCACCCAGGGCATGGAGGTGGGCGGCGACTGGTACGACGTCGTCGCCGCCGGGGACGGTCTGGCCCTGGTGATCGGCGATGTGCAGGGGCACGGTGTGCAGGCGGCGGCCACCATGGGCCAGCTGCGCAGCGCCGTGCGGGCCTTCGCCCTCGGCGACCGGCCCCCGGACGAGGTGATGAGCGGCACCAACCGGCTGCTGATCGACCTCGACGCCGGTCTGTTCGCGAGCTGCTGCTACATCCGGCTGGATCCCGCGACCGGCGTCGCCCAGGCGGCCGTCGCCGGGCACCTGCCGCCGCTGCTGCGCCGCCCCGACGGCCGTACGCAGGTCGTCGACCTGCCCGGCGGCGTCGTGCTCGGCGTGGACCCGCAGGCCCAGTATCCGGTGGCGGAGCTGCGGATGGAGCCGGGTGCCGTCCTGGCCCTGTACACGGACGGGCTGGTCGAACGGCCCGGTGTCGACATCGACGACGGCATCAGCGCGCTGCGGGTGGCGCTGGCCAAGGCCGGTGCCCCCGGTACCCGCCGGGGCGGCCGTCTGCTGGCGGGCGTGGCCGACCGGCTCACCGTGACGGCACGGCACACGGCGGACCGCCCCGACGACATCGCGCTGCTGCTCGCCACGCGGCGGGCCACGCCACCGCGCCGCACATGAGGGCGCGCGCGGACGGCACCGGTCCCGTAACCCTGTTGCGGGGGCGGGAGTTGCCCCGGTTCGCCCCGTCACTTCTGTGATCGTGGTGTGAGAGGGACAGCAGGTCCTGTCACGGTCCGTGACGTCTCTCGCCTCCTGCGGCCGGGCAGTGTAGACATGGGCACATGGTCCGACTAACGGGTCGATCCGGGGCCCGGTCGGCCCGTCGTCCGAGCGGTCTGCGCACCCGACGTGCGCCCGACCGCGATTTTGCGGCGCCCGAACGGGGGGTGCCACGCGATCCGCTCGCCGAGGGGCGGCGAAAGGGCCCGCTCGCCGGCGTGCGGTCGGCGCTGGGCGGGCGCAGCCTCGCCGGTCAGGTGTTCCTGCTGCAAGTGGTGATCGTGCTGCTGCTGGTCGTCGCCGCTGTGGTGGCGCTGGTGCTGCAGACGCGGTACGACACCACGCAGGAGGCACGCAACCGCTCCGTGGCGGTGGCCGAGGCGTTCGCGAACGCGCCCGGCACGCGGGAGGCGCTGGACAGCCCGGATCCGACCGCCGTCCTGCAGCCCCGGGCCGAGGCGGCGCGCGAGGCGACCGACGTGGACTTCATCGTCGTCATGAACACCGACGGCGTCCGCTACACCCACCCCAGGCCGGACCGTATCGGCAAGACGTTCGTCGGCACCCTGGAGCCGGCGCTGGCCGGGAAGGTCGTGGTCGAGCAGATCACGGGGACCATCGGTCCGCTCGTGCAGGCGGTGGTGCCCATCAAGGCTCCCGACGGGAAGGTCGTGGGCCTGGTGTCGGCCGGGATCACGACGAAGACCGTGGGCGGTACCGCGGACCGGCAGCTGCCGCTCGTCCTGACCGCCGCGGCGGTGGCGCTCGCCCTGTCCACGGCGGGCACGGCCCTGGTCAGCAAGCGGCTGCTGCGGCAGACGCACGGCCTCGGGCCGGACGAGATGACCCGGATGTACGAGCACCACGACGCGGTCCTGCACGCCGTCCGGGAGGGCGTGATCATCGTCGGCGACGAGGGGCGCCTGCTGCTCGCCAACGACGAGGCGCACCGCCTGCTCGACCTGCCCGAGCACGCCGAGGGACGCCGGGTGCTCGACCTCGGCCTCGCCGCCGACACCGCCGAACTGCTGGACTCGGGCCGGATGGCCACGGACGAGGTGCACCTGGTCAAGGACCGGCTCCTCGCCGTCAACCAGCGCCCCACCCACCTCAGGGGCCGGCCCTCCGGCAGTGTCGCCACGCTCCGCGACTCCACGGAGCTGCGGGCCCTGTCCGGCCGCGCCGAGGAGGCCCGCGAGCGCCTGAACATGCTGTACGACGCCGGTGTGGGCATCGGCACCAGCCTGGATGTCACCCGTACCGCCGAGGAGCTGGCGGAGCTCGCGGTGCCCCGGTTCGCGGACTACGCCACCGTCGACCTGTTCGACGCGGTGCTGGGCGGCGGGCAGCCGGAGGGGATGACCCGGCTGCGGCGCACGGCGTCCAGCGGGATACGCAAGGACGCGCCGCTGTACCCCGTGGGCGAGCGGATCCACCTCGTGGACTCCTCACCGCAGGCCCGCGCGCTCAGCGACGGCCAGGCCGTCGTCGAGCCGCGGCTTCACAAGGCGCCGGGCTGGCGCGCCCAGGACCTGGAGCGGTCGGCGCAGGTCGTGGACTTCGGCATCCACTCACTGATCGCCGTCCCGCTCAGGGCGGGGTCGCTGGTGCTGGGCGTGGTCAGTTTCTGGCGGTCTCAGAAGGGTGAGCCGTTCGACGCCGACGAGGTCGCGCTCGCCGAGGAGCTGGTCGCGCGGGCGGCGGTGTCCATCGACAACGCCCGCCGGTACACGCGCGAGCACAGCATGGCCGTGACCCTCCAGCGCAGCCTGCTGCCCCGCCGCCTGCCCGAGCAGAACGCGCTGGACATCGCCTACCGGTATCTGCCGGCGCAGGCCGGGGTGGGCGGCGACTGGTTCGATGTACTGCCGCTGTCCGGTGCCCGGGTGGCGCTGGTGGTGGGGGACGTCGTCGGCCACGGGCTGCACGCGGCGGCCACGATGGGCCGGCTGCGTACGGCCGTGCACAACTTCTCCGCCCTGGACCTGCCGCCCGACGAGCTGCTCGCGCTCCTCGACGAGCTGGTCGCCCGGATCGACCAGGACGAGACGGAGGAGGGCGACAGCGCTCCGGTGGCCGGCGCGACCTGTCTGTACGCGATCTACGACCCGGTCTCCCGGCGGTGCACGATCGCCCGCGCCGGCCATCCGCCGCCGGCCCTGATCGGACCGGACGGCACCGTCGAGTTCCCCGACGTGCCGGCCGGTCCCCCGCTGGGCCTGGGCGGGCTGCCGTTCGAGACGGCCGAGCTGGAGCTGGCGCAGGACAGCCGGCTGGTGCTCTACACGGACGGGCTCGTGGAGGACCGGGGGCGGGACATCGACGAAGGTCTGGAGCTGCTGCGGGCCGCGCTGGCCGGGGCCGGCCGGTCGCCGGAGGAGACCTGCCGGGCCGTACTGGACGGCCGGCTGCCCGAGCGGCCGAGCGACGACATCGCGCTGATCGTGGCGCGGACGCGGGCGGTCGGCGCCGACCTGGTCGCCGAGTGGCAGGTCCCGTCCGATCCGGCGGCCGTCGCCCAGGTGCGCTCCGATGTGACGGGGACGCTGGAGCGGTGGGGGCTGGAGGAGCTGTCGTTCACCACGGAGCTGATCCTGAGCGAGCTGGTCACCAACGCGATCCGGTACGGCGGTGACCCCATCCGCGTGCGCATGCTGCGCGATCGCACGCTGATCTGCGAGGTCTTCGACGCCAGCAGCACCTCGCCGCATCTGCGCTACGCGGCCATGACGGACGAGGGCGGGCGCGGCCTGTTCCTCGTGGCGCAGCTCGCCGAGCGCTGGGGGACGCGGTATCTGCCCACCGGCAAGGTGATCTGGGCGGAGCAGCCGCTGCCGTAGTCGCCGCGCCTGTTCGGGCGCGCCTTCTTGTGTATTGGTACGAACCTTTGACGCGACGGCTGCCGCTCGCGACCCGCATCTGGTAGGAAACTTTCCTGTCAGTGGCAGTTACGGCCAACTCCCCACCCCCCACCATCACTTGGAGCCGCCGTGAAGCACCCCCCGCAAGCGTCGCGCCGCACACTCCTCGCCCTGATCGGCGCGTCCTTGGCATCGACCCCGCTCCTCACCTCCCCCCGCGCCGCCGCGGTCCACGCCGCGGTGGGACTCGACGACCCGGCGAAGAAGGAGATCGCCATGCGGCTGGTGTCGAGCGCGGAGAACTCCTCGCTCGACTGGAAGGCGCAGTACAAGTACATCGAGGACATCGGCGACGGCCGCGGCTACACGGCCGGCATCATCGGCTTCTGCTCGGGCACGGGCGACATGCTCGACCTCGTCGAGCTGTACGCCGACCGCCGCCCCGGCAACGCCCTCGCCCCGTACCTGCCGGCGCTGCGCCGGGTGAACGGCACCGACTCGCACGACGGGCTCGACCCGCACTTCCCCCGCGACTGGCGCCGGGCCGCGCAGGACCAGGAGTTCCGGCGGGCGCAGGACAACGAACGCGACCGGGTGTACTTCGGTCCGGCCGTGCGGCAGGGCAAGGCGGACGGGCTGCGCGTGCTGGGCCAGTTCGCGTACTACGACGCCATCGTCATGCACGGCGACGGCACCGACCCGACCAGCTTCCGCAACATCCGCAGGCGCGCCCTGAACCGGGCCCGGCCGCCGGCCCAGGGCGGCGACGAAGTCACCTACCTGGACGCCTTCCTGGACGCCCGGGTGTGGGCCATGAAGCAGGAGGAGGCCCACAGCGACACCAGCCGGGTCGACACGGCCCAGCGGGTCTTCCTGCGCAAGGGCAACCTCGACCTCGATCCGCCGCTCGACTGGAAGGTGTACGGGGACAGTTACCACATCGGCTGAGCACCACCCGGCGCCCCGGCACACGGGGCGCCGGACCTCGCCGTACCCGCCCCTCGCCCGGCATGAGAGAGTGACCGGCACGGCCCGGATGCCTCATAAAGTAGATTTATGAGCTCATAGAGCGGACCCGCGTACCGACTTAGGCTTGCCTTAGTTTAGGCTTCCCGACGAGATCGCTTGTCACCGCTCGAAGGGATCCTGATCATGCCCCGCCCCCTGCGGGTAGCCATCGTCGGAGCCGGCCCCGCCGGGATCTACGCCGCCGACGCCCTGCTCAAGTCCGACGTGGCCGCCGAACCCGGCGTGTCCATCGACCTCTTCGAGCGCATGCCGGCGCCGTTCGGCCTGATCCGTTACGGCGTGGCGCCCGACCACCCCCGCATCAAGGGCATCATCACGGCCCTCCACCAGGTGCTCGACAAGCCGCAGATCCGCCTCTTCGGCAACGTCGACTACCCGACCGACCTCAACCTGGACGACCTGCGCGCGTTCTACGACGCCGTGATCTTCTCGACCGGCGCGACGGCCGACCGGGCGCTGCCGATCCCGGGCATCGACCTCGACGGGTCGTACGGCGCCGCGGACTTCGTCTCCTGGTACGACGGCCACCCGGACGTGCCGCGCACCTGGCCGCTTCAGGCCGAGAAGGTCGCGGTGCTCGGCGTCGGCAACGTCGCGCTGGACGTGGCGCGCATCCTCGCCAAGACCGCGGACGAGCTGCTGCCCACGGAGATCCCACCGAACGTCTACGAGGGCCTGAAGGCCAACAAGGCGCTGGAAGTCCACGTCTTCGGCCGTCGTGGCCCGGCGCAGGCGAAGTTCTCCCCGATGGAGCTGCGGGAGCTGGACCACTCCCCCAACATCGAGGTCATCGTCGACCCCGAGGACATCGACTACGACGAGGGCTCGATCGAGACCCGGCGCGGCAACAAGCAGGCCGACATGGTCGCCAAGACCCTGGAGAACTGGGCGATCCGGGACGTCGGCAACCGCCCGCACAAGCTGTTCCTGCACTTCTTCGAGTCGCCCTCGGAGATCCTCGGCGAGGACGGCAAGGTCGTCGGCCTGCGCACCGAGCGCACCGCCCTCGACGGCACCGGCAACGTCAAGGGCACCGGCGAGTTCAAGGACTGGGACGTCACCGCGGTCTACCGCGCCGTCGGCTACCTCTCCGACAAACTCCCCAAGCTGCCCTGGGACATCGACTCGGGCACCGTCCCGGACGAGGGCGGCCGGGTCATACAGGAATCCGGCGAGCACCTGCAGTCGACGTACGTCACCGGCTGGATCCGACGCGGGCCCGTGGGCCTGATCGGCCACACCAAGGGTGACGCCAACGAGACGGTGTCGAACCTGCTGGACGACTTCGCGAACGGCCGTCTGCAGACGCCCGCTTCGCCCGAGCCCGAGGCCGTGGAGACGTTCCTCGCCGAGCGCGAGATCCGCTTCACCACCTGGGAGGGCTGGTACAAGCTCGACGCCGCCGAGAAGGCGCTGGGCGAGCCGCAGGGCCGTGAGCGCGTGAAGATCGTCGAGCGCGAGGACATGCTCCGGGAGAGCGGCGCGTAAGTCGCCCATGCAGACGCCAGAGAGGGCCGGGGTTCGCTCCCCGGCCCTCTCTCGGCTTTCACCCTCTCCGCGGTGATCGCCGCCTGTTAGCGTCCCCCGGTGTTCTCACTTCTCGAACCCCCCTTCTTCACCCGGCTGCGCGATGCGCGGCGGGTGCTCGTCGCCGGCGCCGGCGGCGGTTTCGACGTGTACGCCGGTGTGCCACTGGCCCTCGCACTGCGGGCGGCCGGCAAGGAGGTCCGGCTGGCCAACCTGTCCTTCTCGGATCTGTACGGGCTGGACCTCGATGTGTGGGTGGACCACGACGTCGCGGCGATACGGCCGGACACCGCGGTCCGCGGCGACTACTTTCCCGAGCGGACGCTCGCCACCTGGCTCGCCCGGCACGACCTGCCCGACACGGTGTACGCGTTTCCCCTGACGGGCGTCCAGCCGCTCAGGGCCGCCTACCGCGCGCTCGCCGAGCATCTGGGCGGCGTCGACGCCATCGTCCTGGTGGACGGCGGGACCGACATCCTGATGCGCGGCGACGAGAACGGGCTGGGCACGCCGGAGGAGGACATGGCCAGCCTGGCCGCCGTGGCCGGGCTCGACGAGGTTCCCGTGCGGCTGGTGGCGTGCCTCGGATTCGGGGTGGACTCCTACCACGGGGTCAACCACTCCCTGGTGCTGGAGAACCTCGCCGCGCTGGACCGCGAGGGCGGCTACCTCGGCACGTTCTCGCTGCCGCGCGACAGCCGTGAGGGGCGCCTCTACCTCGACGCCGTGGAGCACGCCCAGCGGTGCACGCCGGACCACCCGAGCATCGTCCAGGGCTCCGTCGCGGCCGCGGTGCGCGGTGACTTCGGCGACGTACGGTTCACCGAACGGACCAGGGACAGCGAGCTGTTCGTCAATCCGCTCATGGCCCTGTACTTCTGTGTGGACGCGCCCGCCCTGGCCCGGCGCAACCTCTATCTCGACCGGCTGGAGGACACCGCGCTCATGCGCCAGATCAGCTCGGTCATCGCGGAGTTCCGTGACGAGCTCCCGCGTCAGCGGTCACCGCGGGCCTACCCGCACTGACGCGCTCCTGTCTCACATTTCGGTGAAGTCACCACGGCACTCGCGTGCACTGCATACACTCCTGATCTTCACAGAAGCTCCATGCAGGGGGGATGTTTCTCCATGGGTATACGCCTTGTCGCCACAACCGCCGTCGCGACCGGCGCGCTCGCCGCGCTGTCCGCCGTACCGGCACAGGCCACCGAGTACTCGTCCGCGCTGAAGATCAAGGGCATCCAGTACGACGCCCCCGGCCGCGACTCCAACAGCTGCTCCACCGGCAACACCGATGAGGAGTACCTGACGATCAAGAACTACTCGTCGAGCACGACGGTGAACCTCAAGGGCTATGTCGTGCGGGACGCCACCAGCACCAACAAGTTCGTGTTCAGCGCGAACCACTATCTGCAGCCCGGTGACTACGTGAAGCTCCGGGGCGGCAACGGCACCGACTCCGACAGCAACAACGTCGTGTACCGCGACAACTGCAACTTCCTGTGGAACAACGACAAGGACACCATCAGGCTGTACAAGCCCTCGGGCGCCGGCGCCGACTCGCACTCGTACACCAAGAGCGGCAGCGACCCGGACGGGAACGGCTACATCACCTACCACGGCTGACCGTTCGCGGGACGCGCGTGAGCAGGACCCGCCCCAATGCGGATGGTGGGCGGGTCCTGCTCACCGAGTCATTGTCATGACCGGACGTGGCGCGGGCCACGAGTGAGCGACGGCCGGACTGTGCGCCTCCTGCACACCCCGTGTGCGGACCCCCGACCGACCGGCATCCATCTGCGGCGACGATACTGGTACGAGTACCTGCCCCCGCCCACAGATGGACCCCATGCCCAGCTCCTCCAGCGCCCGCCCCACGACCCCGCCCTCGGTGTGGTCGGCCCGTGGCCGTCACGCCGGCCCCGCCGCGGAAGACGCACTCCGGCTCAGTCTGCGGCAGCTCAAGGACAGCCGGGTCATAGACGACCATCTGGAGGTGCCCGAGGCCGAGGGCGCCCAGGAGCGGATCTTCGAGGCGCGATGGCGGGTCGCCGAGACGGTGACCGTCCGGGCCCGGCTGACCCTCGAACACGGCTCCGCCGAGGGGCAGGTGTGGACGCTGGTCGCGGAGGCGGAGGCCCCGTGGGACCCGCGATGGCCGTCGCCTGCCGCCATGTTCTGGCCGCAGGAGCCGGACGCGGCCTGGGACCACGATGCGGTCACGGGCCTGCGCTGGACGGACATCAACCCCCTCCCCTCGGACGACAAGGCCGTACGCCGCGTGCTGCGGGACTGCGCGCGCGACGGCTGGAGCATCCATGTCGTCGTCCACGAGGCCATGACCACGGACGAGCGCGGCCGCGTGCCCCTGGCCGGGATGGTGCCGCCGAGCCTGCGGCACCGGGTGGTCGAGCATCGTGCCGCGCCCCATCAACTGCGCGTCGTGAACTGGGCCTTGCGCGACTTCGGGGTGCAGGTGCCGCGCGGTGGTGCCGTGGTGCTGCCCGGGACCGCGGCCTCGTCCGGCTACGACGCCGACGACTTCGCCGTACGCAGTGTCTTCCTCGACGGCTCGGAACCGGCCGAGCTCATCCATGCCGTGACACGGTTCGCCGCGCTGCCGCGCCCGTTGCCGGAGGGCGGCGAGGAGGCCCTCACCGCCCTGCGTGAGGACTGGCGGCTGCTGACGCTGGAGGAGGAGCTCGCCCGCGAGCGCAAGCTCGTGGCGATGTACGCCGAGGCGCTCGATGCGATGACGAAGTCCCGCGACCTGTACCGGGAGGCCGCCGAGCAGGCGCACGCCGCGCTGGAGGCCTACCGGGAGTCCGCCGGGGCCGTGCCCGAGACACGGTCCGAGCCGGACGCCGCCCCGGCGGCCTCGCCCCTCCAGCAGCTGACGCGGACCTTCGAGCGCCTCAAGGTCCCCGCGTGGGCGCGCAGGCCCGGGTCCGGCGCGGACGGTGAGCAGGAGGGCAGGGCCGTCGAGGAGCGGGCGCAGACTTCGGACCGCTAGGGGGTGCGCAGGGCGGCGAACAGCCCGTGGACGCGGGTGCCGTCCGGGAGCTGCCAGGCGCCGCCGACATGTCCGGTGGCGCCTTCCGGAAGGAGCGATGCGGCGTTCGGCGCGGGGCGCAGAACCCGGTGCAGACGGAGGGTCGAGCCGTCCGGTGCGGTCATCCTGGTGCCGTCCGCGTCGTCGGTGGCAGCAGCCGCGATCCGCGTCGGGGCGAGGCCCGCGCCGGCGTAGGAGCGGGTGACCTCCTCGTCGACGGTGTCGGTGATGCTCTGGGCCTGAGCCTGGGCCCGCCCCTCGATCAGGGCCCACAACTGGGCGACCAGTACCGGGTCGTGGCAGCCGTCGTAGGCCCAGCGCTTCCCCAGCACGCCGTGCTCCATGGTCCCGACGAGGGCATGCTCCGCCCCGTCCAGAGGGGCGCCCCGGTAGGTCAGCGGCGCCAGGTAGCTGACCGGCTCGGCGCCGGCGGTGTCGGTGGCCACCATGAACTCGATCCCGACCTCGCCCTCGGGATCGTCGAGCCGGAAACCGCCGGCCTTGGCCAGCTTCGGTTCACCGGCGCCGCCGTACCACGGACGGGAGGGGAGCCAGGAGGTGAGCAGTACCAGCTTGGTCGGCTTGAGCGTGGTGTGGTGAATCAAGGCCATGTCCGCAGGCTCTCACGGAAGTTGACGCGCTGGTACTCTGTTCGATCATGACGTACTTCTTCCCCCTCCGCTAGCCGCTCCGTCGGCACTGCGCGGCTCGACCCGGCGCCGGCGATGCGGGACGGTCCTCCACCGTCCCGGGCTGCGACGTGGGAGAAAACGGCATCATGCGCATGGTGGCGCGGTGCGTACGCGGGCTGGAGCCCGCCCTCGGCACGGAAATTCTGCGGACGGGTTCCGCGACCCTCGACTGGATCGGCCACCGCGAGGTGGGCTTCCGGACCAGTACCGGCACCACCCCTTCCGGTGACGGCGACGACCCGGTGCGGCTGCGGACCGCCGACGACGTCTTCCTGCTCGCCCGCCGCCAGGACGACGTCGGTCCGCACAAGAGCGACCTGGTCGCCCTGGCCGAGCTGGCCGGTGCGGTCGATCTGGAGGGGCTGGCGCGGGAACGCCGGGCCCTCGGTGGGCCGGCCGGGTTCGGCGGGATCGAGATCTCGGCGTCCTTCCTGGGGCGCAGGACGTACAACCGGTACGACATCGAGGACGCCGTCGGCCGGGTCCTGGCCGAGCGGGCGGGCGTGCCGTACCACGCGCGGCGGCACGGCGAGCCCGCACCGCCCGGCCACAGCGGATGGCGGCTGACGCTGGACGGCGACCACGCCACCCTGCTGCTGCGCCTCGGACGGCGCCCGGCCCACCGGCGCGCCTACAAGGACGCGACCGTCGCGGGCACCCTGCACCCGCCCGTCGCCGCCGCCATGGCCCAGGCGGCCGAACTGCGCCCGGGCCAGCGGGTGCTGGATCCGTGCTGTGGCGCGGGAACGCTGCTCATCGAGGCCCATCACACGGTGCCGGGCACCACCCTGCTCGGGTTCGATCTCGACCCGGCCGCGCGGCGGGCGGCACGGCACAACGCCGGGCCGCTCCCGGTCGCCGTCGAGCACGGCGACGCCGGCGCCCTGCCCGTCGCCGATCGCAGTATCGACCGCGTCCTGTGCAACCCGCCCTGGGGCGAACAGGTCGACGCGGGTGGGCGCCTCGCCGGGCACCCGGAGCGATGGTGGCGCGAACTCGCCCGCGTCCTCACCGACGAGGGGCGGGCGATCGTGCTGCTGTCCGAGGCGCGGGGACTGGGCCACGCCCTGCCGCTCGGTCTGGCGCCCGTCCACGTACAGCAACTGAGCCTGTTCGGCAGCCGTCCGCTGCTGGTCCGCCTCGAACGGCAACGCGACCGCGGACGCGCTCGGACCCGGCGGCCGGCGCAGGCCAAGGGCCGCACGCGCCCCCGCGCGGTGCGTACGCCGCCTGCGCAGGAGTCGTAGGCGGCTCGTACTGCGTCCGGCGGGTTGCCTTCAGTGCGCGCGGCGGGCGGTCCCGGCTCCTGCCCAGGCAGGTGCCGGGGCCGGTCGCGCGTCTTTCGTCCTGACGGGTGACGGGGACCGCCAGGTGACCGCCGTCATGCAATGCGCACGCCGCGAGGGGGAATCCGACGAGCAGTGTGTCGCGCGCACCGCCGGCAGGAGGAGGGTCCGTGGAGTCGACCACCACAGTGATCGTCGTCGCCGTGGCCCTCGCGGCCGTAGTGCTCGCCGTGGCCATCGGCGTGCTGGTGCGGCTGGTGCGAACCCGGCGCGTCATGAGGCGTGCCGGGCTGCCGACCGGGCCGCGATGGGTGTTCTGGGGTGCCGTCGCGTACTTCGTGCTGCCCGCCGATCTGGTGCCGGATCCGGTGTATCTGGACGACATCGGCGTGCTCTTGCTGGCACTGCGTACCCTGCGCCGCTCTCCCGAGGCGGGGCCGCCGGACGCCGTTGGTCACAGAAAGTAAGGAAACCAATCACTCGTTCGATTCGTTTAAGTAAGTGGAAACCAAAGGGCGTCTTCGGACCGGAGGACGCCGCTGGGTGACCAAGCTCGATCGGAGCACACCTGTGAGGGAGAGACGATGCAACCGTTCGCGCTCAACTATGCACGGCCGGCAGCGGAGTTGGAGGTCACCGCTCCGTACGTCTACGACTCCGGTCTGCAGTTGAACGTGCTCCGTGACGGGCGGATAGCCGCCCGTGATCATGCTCTGTTGCGGGAGCTGGGGACCACGACGTCCACGGCGGGCTCGAAGACCCACTTCGACGACTGAACGCAGATCGGCGACGATGACCGTCTTGATTCTGACCAGCGAAGAGGACGTGACGGCGGACATGGTGGTCGTGCACCTGAACGCGTCCGGCGTCCCGGTGGTCCGGCTCGACCCCGCCGACCTGACCGGCGGGGTCGCCCTGTCGGGCGAGTATGTGCACGGCGCCTTCCGTGGCCATCTGTCGTCCGCGGGACGGCTGGTGGGCATCGACGGGCTGCGGTCGGTGTGGATGCGCCGGCCGGGGGCCGCGGCGGCCCGGGCGGTCATGCCCTCCGCCTGGCTGGCGGAGGAGGCCGAGCAGGCGCTGTACGGCATGCTGCGCGGGTGTGACGCCCGCTGGATGAACCATCCCGACGCGGCCCGCCGGGCCCGTTACAAGCCGTGGCAGTTGCGGGTGGCCCAGCGCTGCGGGCTGCCCGTGCCGGCCACGTTGATCACAACTTTTCCGCAGGCCGCCCGCGATTTCGCCGATCGCTATCCGGATCTGGTGGTCAAGCCGGTGTCCGGCACGCATCCGCAGGACCCGCCGCGGGCGGTGCCGACCAGCAGGGTGGCCCCGGACGCGGACTTCTCCGCCGTCGCGTTCGGGCCGACCCTGCTCCAACGGCGCGTCGCCAAGCGGGCCGACATCCGTCTCACGGTGGTGGGCGAGCGGCTGCTGGCCGCCCGCCGGACGACCGACCCGGAGGCCGAGGTGGACGTCCGCTTCGACGCGTCGGACGCGCCGTGGCGTCCCGTCGAGGTCGCACCGCGCGTCGCCGAGGCCGTCCGCGCGTACATGCGGGAGGCCGAACTCGCCTACGGGGCTTTCGACTTCGTGGAGGACGCCGACGGGACGTGGTGGTTCCTGGAGTGCAACCAGTCCGGTCAGTTCGGGTTCATAGAGGTGGACACGGGCCAGCCGATCGCCCTCGGCATCGCCGAGTGGCTCGCCCGGCCCGCCTCGTGGCGGCAGTCTCAGGTGAACGGCGCGAGCGCGCAGGTTCCCTGAGCGTGCTCAGAGCTGCGGCGAACCGGGCGGCAGGGCACCGCGCTGCCACGTCGGGGCCGGGGGGCCCGGGCGTCCGGGAGCCGGGGCGTGGCCGCCGGACTGCAGCAGCGGCTGCATGGCGAACTCCACTTCTCTGCTGACGCGTTCGGCCTCCCGGCGCACCTGCAGGGGGATGTCGCCGCGCTCCGCGATGAGCCGGTCGTAAATGGGGGAATCCTGGAACACCCGTCAACGCGCCTTTCATGTCGTGGCCCTGTGTGCATTTGGGCACGGCTGTCGAGTCTAGGCGCCGACGCACACTGAAGTACGAATTCTGCCAGAGCGCTTGACGACCGGGGTCAGGCACCCGTAGTCGAGCCGGGCCGGACGATCATCAGGACGGTGACGGTTGCCCACAGGAGGTTGAAGATGCCGGTGAACATGGCGAGTTGAACGGTCGCCGCGTGCTCGACGGGCTGCTCGGCGCCCAGCCTCTCGAGGAGTTCCTCCTGGCGGGGCAGGACGAAGGCGATGAGGATTCCGGCCGCCGCGGCGGTCAGGGCGATGGACGTGATGAGCCATCCGCTGCCCAGGACGCCCATGGCCAGGGCGGTGGCCAGGCCGAGGACGGGGACCGACACCCCGATGGTGGCGTAGACACGGCAGATGCGGTGCAGGAGCCGGACGGTGCCCACCGCCACCGCCCCGTCCGTCGCCGGGACGCGGCGCGCGGCCGGCGGGAACATGCTGGCCGCGACGGTGACGGGGCCGACGGCGACGATGGCGGCCAGGACGTGAAGGGTGAGGAGGATCTTGGTCACCCGCCCCACGCTAGGGATCGGCCGGGTGATCGGACAGAGGCTGAAACGACAGCTTTCAACGGGTTCTCGCCAGCCGTCCTGCACGCCACTTCAGCCCGTCCCGCCAGGGCCACCTGCACATACACTGGGTGGCGGGAATCCGCCTAGAGTGGCGTTCATGCACACCGTGGCGATCCTGGTTCTCGACAACGTGGTGCCGTTCGACATGGCGACGCCCTTCCAGATGTTCGGCTGGACCCGTCTGCCGGACGGCCGCCGCCCCTACCGGGTCCGGCTGTGCGCCGAGTCGCCGGAGGTGCCCACGGAGGGCTTCGCCCTGCGGATCGACCGCGGGCTCGACGGGCTGGTGGACGCGGACACGGTCATCGTGCCAGGCTGCGACGAGACCGGGCCGCCCTCCGCGCGTGTGGTGGCGGCCCTGCGGGAGGCGGCGCGGGCCGGCACGCGGATCGCCTCGGTGTGCGTGGGCGCCTTCGTGCTGGCCGAGGCCGGGCTGCTGGACGGCCTGCGGGCCACCACGCACTGGATGGCCACAGACGAGCTGGCGCGGCGCTTCCCGCGCGTCCAGGTGGAGCCGGACGTGCTGTACGTCGACAACGGGCAGGTCCTCACCTCCGCCGGGGCCGCCGCCGGACTGGACATGTGCCTGCACATGATCCGGCGGGACCTGGGGTCGGCGGTCGCCGCGCACACCGCGCGCATGGCTGTCGTACCGCTCGAACGGGAGGGCGGGCAGGCGCAGTTCATCGTGCACGAGCACCCGCCCGTACCGCGGGGTTCGGCGCTCGAACCGCTGCTGGAGTGGATCGAGGACAACCTGGCCGGCGAGATCACCCTCACGGCGATGGCGGAGCGGTCGGGAATGAGCGAGCGCACCTTCAGCCGCCGGTTCCGTGAGCAGACCGGCACGACTCCGCTGCAGTGGCTGCTGCGGGCGCGGGTGCGGCGGGCCCAGTATCTGCTGGAGAACAGCGACCACCCGATCGAACGGATCGCACGGCAGGCGGGGTTCGGTTCGCCCACGGCGTTCCGGGAGCGCTTCCGCCGGGTGGTCGGCACCACGCCGCTCGCCTACCGCTCCGCGTTCCAGGGAAAGGCCGCGGTCGGCGCCCAGTCATAACGGGTGACCCACCCTGATCAGTCACGGTGGGAAAAATCACCCGAGTCCACACGGTCCGTCAGCAGTTGGACAAGGGGTATCGATCCTCCCCAAGGACGGTGTACGCCCATGAACTGCTCCAGCCGCCTCCTCTGTGCCCTCTACATCGCCACGAGCGCGGGGCTCGCCTGGACCTCGGTCCTCACCTTCCGATACGGCCCCCTGTGGGGGGCCTGCCTGTTCGCCGCCGCGAGTCTCGTGCCGGTCATCGCCGTCGTACGGGAGACCGTGATCGGCGAACAGCGGCGGTGGCTGCTGGAGCTGATCGCACGGACCGGGCGCACCGGCGACGCCGCCGAGGCGATCGTCCGTGCGGAACTCGACTCGGCGTGCTGCGAGCGCTGGTGGACGAGCCTCGGCAGTCAGCACGACGTGACCTGTCGGCACGGGATGCCGCGCAGCAGCAGCGCCGCGTGAGCGTCCGCGACGGTCAGCGGCCGAGGGCCCGGTCGGCCTCCTCTCGCAGGAGGGCGACGTAGTCGCGGGTCCAGCCCTCGATCGTGGTGCGGTCCCACAGGTCGGCCGAGTACTCCACGAAGCCCTTCAGTTCGTCCCCGGCCGGGACCAGGCCGAAGCTGAGCTCGGTCCGGGCCGCGGCGGGCGCGAGGTCCTCGACGGCCGTGGTCAGTCCGGGCAGTGCCATCTCCGCGTCCAGCGTGCTCTGGTAGGCGAAGCCGACGTCCAGCCGGTCGGGCACGTCGACGCCCGTGCGTTCCCGCAACGCGGGGGCGATCCGGCGCACCGGCAGGGCGTGGTCCATGCACTCCACCGCCGTGCGGGCGACGCGGTCCGTCAACGCGGTGAAGGAACCGGCCGCCGCGTCCCGCACGCGCAGCGCGAAGCCGGTGATCGTGCAGGCCAGCAGGGATTCGAACTCCCGGCGCTCGCGGTTGGCGTAGGAGATGTTGAACATGACGTCGGCCTGTGCGGACTTCTGCGCGAGCATGCGGCCCAGGGCCGCGGCCGTGACCACGAAGGGCGTCGTTCCCCGCTGTCGCGCCAGTCGCTCGACGGCGGCCCGCACCTCGGCCGGCACGGTGAACATCACGGCGCCGCCCCGTCCGCTCGCCCGCTGCGGCCGGGGCCGGTCCAGTGGCAGGCCGACCGTGAACGGCACGCCGTCGAGCTCGCGGAGCCAGAACTCGAGTTTCCGTCCGTCGGCGGCCCCGTCGGCCTGCTCCTGCTGCCAGCGCGCGTACGTCACGGGCTGGCACCGCACGGGCGGCAGGGTGTCGGGTCCGCCCGTGACGGCGGAGCCGTAGAGCGCGGCCAGCTCCTTCAGCAGCAGGCTGACGGACCAGCCGTCGCAGGCGGAGTGGTGCAGGACGAGGAGCAGGACCCAGGTGCTCTCCCCTGTGCGCAGCAGTCGCAGCGCCACCGGGGTTCCGGCGGTGGGGTCGAGGGGTGTCTCGGCGGCCTCGGTACTGGCTTGTTCCAGTGCGGTCTGCCGCTCCCGTGCGGGAAGGGCGGTGAGGTCCTCGACCGGCAGCGGCACCGGTCGGGGCCGTAGCACCTGCTGCTCCCAGCCGTCGCCGTTGCGGGCGAGGCGGGTGCGCAGGCCCTCGTGCCGCTCGACGAGCCGGTTCAGGGCGGTGCGCAGGGACGCAGCGTCCAGGTCACCGGAGAGCGTGATCCGCAGGGCGACGTTGAAGACCTGGGGCAGGAGGTGGTCGGCGTGCACCGAGGCGAAGCGGGACTGCTGCGCGGTGGCGGGCGCCCGGCGCTCCACCGTGCCGGGTCCGTCGTCGGCCTCACCGGCCTCGCCCGCCGTCATCCCGCCCGCCACCGCCGCCAGTTGGGCCGTCATGGCTCGGAGCGTCGGCTCCTGGTAGAAGCCGAGCATCGGGTACTCGGTGCCGAATTCCTCCCGGACCTGATTGACCAGCCGCATCGCGGTGATCGAGTGACCGCCCAGCTCGAAGAAGGAGGCGTCGGCCGCGATGCCGTCGGCGTCGACGCCGAACTCGGCCGCCCACAGCTGCCGTACCCGTCGCTCGACGTCGGTGCGGTCGCCTTCCGCCGCGTGCCCGGCGACCGTGCTCGGCCTGCGTCCGGGTGGTGCGGACGTGACGAGGTCGGGGGCCGGCAGCGCGGATCGGTCCAGCTTGCCGTTGCCCGTCACGGGCAGGGCGGACAGGACCCGCCAGGCGCGCGGCACGAGGTACTCCGGGAGCCGGGCCGCCAGTTCCTCGGCCAGCAGGTCGGCGTACGCCTGCCGGTCGTCGGCCGCCGCGCCGATCGCGTCGGCGGGGACGGCATAGGCCGCGAGGTAGGCCTCACCGCGGTCGTTGCGGCGGGCCAGCACGGCCGCTTCGCGCACGCCGTCCAGAGCGTTGAGCACGCGGGAGACCTCTTCCGGCTCGACCCGGAAGCCACGGATCTTCACCTGGTCGTCGGCCCGGCCGCAGAACTCCAACGTCCCGTCGGCGCTCCAGCGGACGAGATCGCCGGTGCGGTACCTGCGGGCGTCCGGACCGCCGTCCGGGTCCGGCGGGAAGCGCTCCGCGGTGAGTTCGGGGCGGTGCAGATAGCCGCGGGTCACGCCCGGGCCGCCGACGTACAGCTCCCCCACCGTGCCGACGGGCACGGGGTTGCCGGACTCGTCGAGCACGCTCAGCCGTACGTTGTCGACCGGGCGCCCGATCGGGATCGGACGGGCGGGTTCCGGGCTCTGCGCGGACACGGTCTGGGTGGTGCACAGGACGGTGACCTCGGTGGGCCCGTACACGTTCACCGTCTCGTACCGGGCCTCGGGGCGCGGCCGGGTGCGCAGCACGTCTCCGCCGAGCAGCAGGTGGCGCAGCGGCGGCTGGTCGCCCGGCGGAAGCCGCAGCAGTTGTTCTCCCAGGGCGGTGGGGAGGATGGAGAAGGTGACGCGCTGCTCGCCGTACCACCGGGCCAGGGCGAGCGGATCCCTGCGGAGGTCCTCGTCGGCGATGGTGACCGAGGCTCCCGCGGTCAGCGCCGGCCAGATCTCCAGGAGCGAGGCGTCGAAGCTCTGGCTGCACACGACCGCGCTGCGGTCGCCCGGCGTGAGGGTGAAGCGCCGGTGCTGCCACTCGCACAGGTCGACGACGCCGCGGTGGGTCACCACGACGCCCTTGGGGGTGCCGGTGCTGCCCGAGGTGTACAGGACGCAGCACGGGGAGTGGTGGCCGGTGGCGGACGCGGCGCGCGGTGAGGGGTGCGCGGTCGCGTCGGGCGGTACGACGGCCACGCCCGCCGGCAGCTTCAGGGCGGCCGCGTCGTCGTGTGTCGACACCACGATCCGGGCCCCGCACTCGGCGACGACCTGCTCGGCGCGCGCCCGTCCGAGGGACGGATCGAGCGGCACGTAGGCGCGGCCCGCCTTGAGCGCGGCCAGCATGGCGACGACGAGGTCGGCGGAGCGGGGCAGCCATAGGGCCACCTCACCGCCTTCGGGCCGCCGCTCCCGCAGAACAGCGGCCAACTGCTCTGCACGATCGTTCAGTTGACGGTATGTCAGTCGACTGTCGCCGCTGATGACAGCGGTGCGGTCGGGCAGCGCGGCCGCCTGCCGGGCGACGAGGTCGTGGACGGTGGTGTCCGTGATCGGGCGGGCCGGGCCGCGCTGCCAGGACGGCGGTACGGGTTCTCCGTCGGCGGCGGTGTCGGCGCTGGTTGCCGGGGCGAGCCGGGACAGCGGTGTCTCGGGGGCGTCGACCGCTGCCGCGAGCAGGTCCCTGAAGGTGGCGAAGAACCGGTCGACGGTGGCCTCGTCGAACAGGTCGGTGTTGTACTCCAGGTGGCAGCGGATGCCGTGCGGCTGGTCGGTGAAGTAGACCGTGAGATCCGTCAGGGACTTGTCGGGCCCCGCGTCCAGCGGGGTGGCCTCGATGCCGGGCAGTTCGAAGCGGAACGGTTCCGCCCGCTGGAACTCGGCGAACGCCTGGAACACCGGTGTCCGGTCGACCGCCCGGGGCGGTGCGAGCTCGCGCACCACCCTCTCGAAGGGCACGCGCGCGTGGTCGTACGCGTCGAGGGCGACCGTGCGCACCCGGTCCAGCAACGTGCCGAAGGCGGGATCGCCGGACAGGTCGAGGCGCAGCGCGAGCGTGTTCACGAAGAACCCGAGCAGGTGCTCGGCCCGCTCGGGCCGGTCCGAGATCGGGGTGCCGACGACGATGTCCGTCTGCCCGGTGACCCGGTGCAGCATCGCCGCGTACCCGGAGAGCAGGGTCATGAAGAGGGTGCTGCGGCGGGCGCGGCTCAACTCGCGCAGTCGCCGGGAGAGTTCCCGGTCGAGGGTGTGGAAGACGGCCCGGCCGTTGGAGGTCATGGTCGCCGGGCGGGGCCGGTCGGTGGGGAGGGCGAGGACGGGCAGGTCGCCGCCGAGGGTGCGGCGCCAGTGGGCGAGGTCCTCGTCGGCCTCGGGGCTGTTCGCGGCCGCCGCCTGTTCCCTCGCGTGGTCGGCGTAGCTCCAGGTGAGTGCGGGCAGGTCGGGGGCGGTTCCGTCGCGTTCGCTGCGGTAGAGCGCGGAGAGGTCGCGGGCGAGGACGGTGGCGGAGGCCGCGTCGACCACGATGTGGTGGAGGGAGAGCACGAGGACGTGCTCCGCCTCGCCCAGCTGGACCAGTCGGGTGACGAACAGGGGGCCGGTCGCCAGGTCGTAGCGGCGCGCACTCTCGGCCGACAGGACGTCCTGGAGTGTGCGTCGAGGGCTGTCGGTGCCGTCCACGCACGCGAAGTCGGGCTCCGCGAACGCCCGCACGACCTGGCGTGGCCCGTCCCCGGTCTCCCGGAAGACGGTGCGCAGCCCCTCATGACGGGCGACGAGGCCGCGCAGTGCCGCGTGCAGGGCGGGTACGTCGAGGGGGCCGTCCAGGCGGATCGCCTTGACCTCGTTGTAGGCGGTGCGTCCGGGAAGGAGGCGCTCCAGGAACCAGATCCGTTCCTGGCCGGGCGACAAGGGGGCGTCGGCGGGGGCGACGCGTTCGCGGTGGGGCTCAGCCGCCCCGGTCGGCGCACCCGCCGGTTCGGCGGGGGCCGATCCGGCGGCGGGTCCCCGGCGGTAGCGGCGGCGCAGCGCGTCCAGCCGGGGCAGGCCCGCGCGCAGTTCGCCCGCCGCGACACCGAAGTCGACGAGCGCCACGATCTCGTCGGCACCGGCCGCGGTCACCGCGTCCACCACCGGGCGCGCGCTGTCCACGGTGCCGATCAGGGCACGCTGGTCGCAGTAGCGGCCGTAGGCGCGCCGGAACACCGTCTCCAGGTCGTCCTCGCTCAGGGCGGACAGGTCGATGCTGTGCCCGAGGCTGTTGGTGACGCCGCTGAACAGGGACAGGGACGCGCGCATGTACCGGGACAGCGGTTCGTACGCCTCGGTCCGCGCGGTGTCGTGGTCCTCGGCGAGATAGGTGTGCAGCAGGACGGCCACCCGCCCGGCGTCCGGGTCCAGGCCGTGGCGGGCCCGGGTGCGCCGGTAGCGGGCGATGTTCTCCTGGAGCTGTTCGACGGTCTGGGTCATCAGGTTGGTGACGACGCCCAGGTCGTGGCGGGCGGCGAGCTCGTAGGAGGCGGGGTTGCCGACCACGGCGGTGTAGAGGGGCGGGGCGTCCTGCACCGGTCGGGGGAAGAGCCGCAGCTCGGCCTCGCCGTCACCGGTCCTGCGGCGCACGGCGTCCCCGCGCCAGAACTTCCGTACCTCCTGAAGCTGTTCGTACATCAGCTCCTGGTGGCGGCCGAAACGGTCGGGGAAGAAGGCGAAGTCCTTGGCGCTCCAGCCACTGGCGACACCGATGCCGACACGCCCTCCGGAGAGGTTGTCGACCATCGACCACTCCTCGGCGACCCGGATCGGGTCGTGCAGCGGCAGGACCACGGAGCCGGCGTTGAGCCGGATGCGCTCGGTCTCGCGGGACAGCGCGGCGGCGAGCACGGCCGGGTTGGGGAAGAGGCCGCCGAAGGAGTGGAAGTGGCGCTCGGGCATCCACAGCGCATGGAAGCCGTGCCGGTCGGCGAACCGGGCGACGTCCATGAGGAGTTCGTACTGGCCGTCGCGCGGTGAGGACGCGTCCTGGGGGTAGTCGCCGAAGAAGTAGACGCTGAAGTCGGGCGTGCGCGCGCCGGGTTCGCTCGCGGCCCGCGTCCGGGATTCGGTGACGGCGGCGGCGTTCCAGGCCATCGCGGCCACTGGGGCAGGCGTCGGCGCAGGTGATTCCGGTAGCGGCGCAGGTGCTGCCGGTACCGGCGCCGGTCTCGGTGGCGCGGGCCGCCCGTCCGGGAAGAAGCCGGCCGTCCGCAGCTCGCGCAGCGCATCCCGTACGGCGTCCGCCACGAACTCGATGTCGCCGTCCGAGTGGGCGGTGGACAGGAAGAAGTTGCGCCACTCCCAGACGTGCACGCCGCGCAGCATCAGGTGGTGGTAGAGGAGCTCCATGTCGGCGCGGTGCTCGAAGCGGAACTGGGAGCCGAAGTGGCTCATCCGCAGCGGGTACTCCTCGGCCTCGAAGAAGCCGTTGAGCGTCGCGGCCAGTTCGGCGGTGCGCGCGTTGAGGCGTTCCTGCAGGTGCGGGCTGTGCTCCTTGAGGTGGGTCAGTACGGCGCGCGCGGCGACCATCGACACCGGGTGCTGGATGTACGTACCGCCGAAGAAGGTGGTGTCGGCGGGCGGGTAGCTGTCGTCGCCGTAGGACCAGAAGCCGCCGTCGACGCCGTCCATGATGTCGGCGCGGCCGGCGATGGCGCCGATGGGGAAGCCGCCGCCGAGGAGCTTGCCGTAGGTGGCGAGGTCCGGTGTGACGCCGTACAGCTCCTGAGCGCCGCGTGGGGCGGGGCGGAAGCCGGTCAGCATCTCGTCGAAGAGCAGCACGATGCCGTGGCGGCGGGTGAGTTCGCGCAGCCTGCGTACGAACTCGACCGGTTGGAGCGAGGGGTGTCTGCTCTGCACCGGTTCCACGACGACCGCGGCGATGTCGTCGGCGTGCCGGGCGATCGTCTCCAGGGCGGTGTCGCTGCCGTAGTCGAGGACCAGCAGGTCGGAGACTGCGGCCTGCGGGACGCCTCGGGAGACGGGCACGGTGAGCCGGTCGGCGCCGCTGCCCGAGGGGCGGCCGAGGACGTTGTCTGCGTGGCCGTGGTACGCGCCCAGGAAGGTGACGATCTTGTCGCGGCCGGTGGCGGCGCGGGCGAGGCGGATGGCCGCGGAGTTCGCCTCCGTGCCGGAGCCCGCGAACGCCACCCGCTCCAGACCGGTCAGTTCGGCCAGCAGCTCCGCCGCCTCGCCGGTCTCGCTGGTGCGGGGGCCGAGCTGGATGCCTCGGGACAGGTGCTCGCGGACGGCCTCGGTGACGAAGTCGGGTTCGTGGCCGAAGAGGAGGACGCCGAAGCCCATCGTGATGTCGACGTACTCGTTGCCGTCGACGTCCTCCAGCCGCGCCCCGCTCGCCCGCCGGCCCGCGAGGGGGTACAGCATCTCCTTGGTTCCGCTGCGGAAGCCGACGACGGCGCGGCTGTCGGCGAGGACGCGGCGGTAGCGCTGGGCGATCCGCTTGGAGGTCGGGGTTTTGGCGGTGTAGCGGCGTACGAGGTCGTCCAGGTGCTCCTGCTGGGAGCGCGGGGAGGCGTCCCGCACCATGCCGGAGGTCCTCGCCACCGTCACCCGGGGGCCGTGGACGCGCGGCTGTTCCGGGGCCGGGGCGGTGGCGGCGCCCATCTGCTCGGCGATGCGCTGCGAGAGTTCGGTCATCGCCGCCAGGTCCTGGTCCAGTGCGGCGGATATGCCGTTCAGCCCGGTCACTTGGCCACCGTGCCGTTGAGCCGCTCCGTCACCGAGGCCGTCTGGAGGGCGAGCAGTTGGGAGAGCTGGGACATCATCTGCAGCTGTATCTGTGACATCTGCTGGATCTTGTGGGCGAGGTCCTCCAGCTCCTCGCGGGTCGCGTACTCGGGTGCGGAAGCGGATGCGGTGGCGTCAGGGGCGGGCTCGGGAGTGGACGCGGGTGTCGGTGTGGGTGCGGGTTCGGGTGCGGTGACCCTGGGCGACACGGGCGCCGCCGACTCGGCCCGATCCACCGTGGGTTCAGTCGGCGCTGTCCCCGTCGCGTCCGGCATGCGGGCGACGATGAACCGCGCGAGCCGTCGTGGCGTACCCGTCTCCTCGAACAGCTGCCGCATCGTCACCTTGACCTGGTGCGCCTGCTCCAGCTCCCGCAGCACGCTGATCATCTGCAGCGAGTCGGCACCGAGGTCGAAGAAGGACGCGTCCGCGACGATCTCCGACGGATCCTCGCCGAGGTGCCGGGCGGTCGCCTCGACGATGCTGTGGAGTACCCGTGCGACCGCTGCCTCTTGCTGAACCACTTCGGCTTCCTCTCTCGCTGATCTTCCCGTGCTCAGGGCGGTCGGCTCCGGCCCTGTCCAGTAGTCCTTGTGCTGGAATCGGTATCCGGGCAGCGGGATGCGCCTGCCCCCGGTGCCGGCCAGGACCGCCCGCCAGCCGACGTCCGCCCCCGCGCAGTGCAGCCCGGCCGCCGCACCCCAGAGCGAGCCGAGCCCGCTGCCGCGGCGCAGCGACGGCAGCGACCGCACCTCGGGCAGTGCCCTGCGGGCCAGGCCGCTGAGGGTGGTGTGCGGACCGATCTCGAGGAGTGCGTCAGGCCGTTGTGCGCCGATGCCGCGCAACGCCTCGTCGAAACGGACGGGTTCGCGGGTGTGCCGTACGAAGTGGTCGGCGTCCGGGGTCCAGCCGGGCGGGCGGGTCACCCCGTCCAGGGCGCTGACGAAGGGGATGCGCACCGGCCGGAGGTCCACGTCGTCGAGGATCTTGCGGAACTCCTCCAGCATCGGTTCCATCAGGGCGGTGTGGAAGGCGCGGGTCCCCGTCAGCCGCCGCCCCGGTGTGCCGCGCTCGTCCAGCAGGGCGCAGGCCCGGTCCACGGCCTCGACGGACCCGGCGAGCACCTGGGCGCGCTCCCCGTTGGTCACGGCGACCTCCAGGCCGGGCACCTCGGCTGCCAGGGCGAGGGCGCTCCCCCGGTCGAGTGCCGCCGCCGCCATCGCGCCGGGGACGCAACGCCGCTGCATCAGCCGGCCGCGTTCGACGGTGAGGCGCAGTCCGTCGTCGAGCGACAGGGCTCCGGCGGCATGCAGCGCCGCGTACTCTCCGACGCTGTGTCCGGTCACGGCGTACGGTTCGATGCCGAGGTCACACCAGAGCCGGACGAGGGCGCACTGCAGGGCGAACAGTGCGGGCTGCGCGGTGTCGGTGTCGTCGAACGGCCCGGCGAGCAGGGGGTCGCCGGTGAGGGCTCGGTAGTGCTGCTCGCAGGCGTCGAGCACCTCGCGTACGGCGGGGAAGCGCTCGTGGAGGTGGTCGGCCATCCCCGGGTACTGGCTGCCCTGCCCGGTGAACTGGAACGCGACACGCGCGGGCCCCTCCTGCGGTGTCGTGCCCGTGGTGACCGTCGCTCCGGCTGTCCCGGCGAGCCAGGCGTCGAGGGTGTCGGCGAGGGCGGCCGGGGTGGAGCCGCGGGCCGCGAGCCGGTGGCGGCCGTGGGCACGGCCGAGGGCGGCGGTGGTGACGAGGTCCGCCAGGTGGGGTGCGGGTGGCTGCCGTAACCGGTCGCGCAGGGCGCGGACGTTGTCCGCCAGGGCGGCCTCGCTGCTCGCGGAGACCAGGAGCACGTCCGCGGGGGCGACGGCGTCGGTGCGGGGCGCGAGGTCGGGGGCCTGTTCCAGGATCAGGTGGACGTTGGTGCCGCCGACGCCCAGTGAGGTCAGGCCCGCGCGGCGGGGCACGTCGCTCTCGGGCCAGGGCCGGGCGGCCGTGGGTATGTAGAAGGGGCTGTCGTCGAGGTCGAGGCGGGGGTTGGGTTCGCTGAAGTTCGCCATCGGCGGGATGACGCCGTGCCGCAGGACCAGCAGGGTCTTGACGAGGCCGGCCAGTCCGGAGGCCGCGTCCAGATGGCCGATGTTGGCCTTGGTCGAGCCGAGGGCGCAGTAGCCGGTGCGGTCGGTGTCCTCGCGGTAGGCGCCGGCGGCGCCGGCGAACTCGATCGGGTCGCCCTTGAGCGTGCCGGTGCCGTGGGTCTCCAGGTAGCCGATGGTGTCGGCGCCGACGCCGGCCCGCCGCAGGGCCTGCCGGATGGCCGCGCGCTGGCCCTGTGCGCTGGGGGCGGTGAAGGCGGTCTTGTCCGCGCCGTCGTTGTTGACGCCCCAGCCGCGGATGACGCCGTGGATGGTGTCGCCGTCGGCGACGGCCCGGGTCAGCCGCTTCAGGACGACGGCCAGGACGCCCGTGCCGCCCACGGTGCCGTCGGCTCCGGCGTCGAAGGCCCGCAGACGGCCGGACTTGGAGAGGATCGATCCCTTGACGTAGCGGTAGCCCAGGGCCCTCGGCACATGGACGGCGGTGGCACCGACGAGAGCGATGTCGCAGTCGCCCATGAGCAGCGACTGCACGGCCGACTGCACGGCGACCAGGGAACTGGAGCAGCCCGTCTGGATGTTGACGGCGGGGCCGGTGAGGCCGAGCCGGTGGGCGACGCGGGTGGCCGTGAAGTCGGCGTAGTTGCCGACCGTGATCTGCATGCCGGTCATCCAGTCGGTGGCGGGCCGGCTGGGCAGGACGTTGTTGAGGAGGTGGTTCTGCAGGGCGTACAGGTGGTATCCCGCACTGGCGTACACGCCGACGCGGGTGCCGTCGCGTTCGTCCGGATAGCCGGCGTTCTCCAGGGCGTGCTGGGCGCATTCCAGGAACATGCGTTGCTGGGGGTCCGTGAGCCGGGCCTCGCGGGCGCTCATCGCGAAGTGCTGGGCGTCGAAGCCGGCGATGTCGTCGAGCACTCCGGAGGCGCCGACGAAATCCGCCGCCCGGTATTCCTCGGCGGGGACGCCGGCGGCGGCCAGTTCCTCGTGGGTGAATCGGGTGATGCGGTCCGTGCCGTCACGGACGATGCGCCAGAGTTCCTCGGGGGTGTCGGCGCCGGGCAGCCGGAAGGCCATGCCGATGACGGCCGTCCGCGGGTCGGAGTCGCTCGTGGTCATCAGCCGCGTCCCTCCGTCACCGTCGTCCTGTCCTGCCCGGCCGGCTCCTGGGCGCCGGGGTCTCGGGTGCGGCCCCGGCTCAGCAGCAGCAGGAGGAGGGCCGCGCAGAGCACGATCGCGAGGCCGTGGAAGGAGGCCACCACCTGCAGCGGGGAGAACGTCTCCAGCAGGGCGCCGCTGACGAGCATGCCCAGGCCGAAACCGGTGTTCTCGGCCGAGGCGGAGAGCCCGAAGAGGCGGCCGCGCTGTTCGTCGGGGGCGGTCTGCAGCCGCGACACGTAGACGATCTCGGTGAATCCGTCGGCGGCTCCGGCGACGAGCGCGGCGATGACGGCGGGCACGGTGGGCAGCCCGCTGAAGACCACGATGAACCCGGCCGACATCACACAGGCGCCGAGCGCGAACGCCCGCTCCCCCGGTGTGCGCCCGGTCTTCTTGGTGACCCGGCCGATCACCTGCTGGGCGACGATGTTGCCGAGCGCCCAGGTGGCCCAGAACTGGCTGATGAACGTGGCCGGATGGTCGGGGTCCAGGCCGCTGGAGTAGATCGGCAGGGCGACGTTGTGGGACGACGAGCCCAGCCCGTCGACCGCCCGGACGGCGATCATCGCCATCAGCAGCGGAGCCGTGCCCAGCAGCATCCGGGCCGTCCAGCGGGCGGCGCCGGAGGACTTCGCGGTGGCCCCGGCGACGGCGTCCGTGGCCGCCCTGGTGCGTACGGGCAGCAGGAACAGCACCGTCGCGGAGACCAGGAAGGTCGCGGCGTCCAGCGCGAACGCCGCGGAGTAGCCGAGCTGTGCCACCACCACGCCCGACGACGCGAACCCGGCGATCATGGCGAGCGAACGCCCGGTCACCAGCAGCCCGTTGGCGCGTACGCGGTGCTCCGCGCCGACGATCTCCGGGATGCTGCTGCGCAGGGCGACCTGGGACAGCGTCGAGCAGCCGCCGGTGACCACGGCCAGGACGTACAGCAGCCCGGTGCGGGTGCCCTCGGGGGCGAGCAGCAGCGTCAGCAGTGCCACGGCCTGGCACAGGTCGGCGCCGACCATCAGGCGCTTGCGGTCGTGGGCCGAGACGAGACGCCCGCTCACCCAGCCCGACACGACGCTCGTCGCCAGCCGTACGGCCATGAAGAGGCCGGCCGCCAACGCGCTGCCCGTGGCGTCGTAGACGAAGACGTTGAGCGCCACCATGTTCAGGTAGCTGCCGTACGCCGAGATGCCGTTGCCCACGACGAGCAGGCGGAAATGCCTCATGCGCCTTCCTCTGGTCTGCATGAAGGGTGGGAGTGATGTGAGGCCCGGGATGTGCCGCTCGCCGGCTCAGTGGCGGCGCGCGGTCCAGGCGGACGGCAGGTCGTGGTGCGGTCGCCCGTCGCGTCCGCCGCGCGGGAAGCGATGCCGCGGTGCCGCAGGCCCGGTCAACGGCCCCGACCGCTCTCGGTGCGCCGGTGCGCACCGCTGTCGCACGGCCTGTTCCTGCCCCCATTGCCGACCCAGCACAAGAACCATTCCCCCCAGAGGCCACCGGACAGCGGCCATCGGTCCGCCACCCAAGCAGACCCGGACACGGCCGTTCAAGGATCCGAGCAGGTCCAGACTATTTCCGGTCCGGATTTGGCGATTTCGGATCACCCCGCCCGCTCCCGGCTGACCGCACCGATCACCTCCACCTTGCTGTAGCTTCTGCTCCAATTGGGATGTTCGCTACGGACCACCACGGCACGGGCGTGCGCAGTGTGCGGCGGGCGCTGGACATCCTCGGGCTGCTGAGCGAGGAGCGCCCCGTCATCACCCTGCGGGAGATCACCGAGGCGACCGGACTGGCCAAGACGACGGCGCTGCGTCTGGTGCAGACCCTGGAGGAGTGCGGTCTGCTGTGGTCGCACCCGGTCGGCTACACGGCCGGACCCGGCCTGTGGCGCTGGGCCTATCTCGCCCGCAGCCAGTGGGAGGTGCCGCGCGAGACCCGCAAGGTCATGCGCGAACTCGCCGACCGGCTGGGCGAGACAGTCAACATCTTCGTCGCCCGGGATGTGAGCCGTGTCTGCGTCGCGCACGAGGAGAGCCCGCACCCGCTGCGCCATGTCGTCGACGTCGGCGACGAACAGCCCCTGTGGGCCGGCGCCTCGTCCAAGATCCTGCTGCGCGACGCCTCCGACACCCTGCTGCGCCGGGTCGCCGCGTCCTCGCCCCACGGCGAGGAGCACGCCGGCCGGCTGCGCGAGCGGGCCCAGGAGGCCGCGCAACGCGGATATGCGGTCAGCAGCAGCGAGTTCGACGACGGCCTGACCGCCGTCGCCGTCCCGGTGACCAGCCGCACGGGCAAGGTCATCGTCTCCCTCTCCCTGAGCGGCCCCAGCTACCGCTTCCCCTACGAGGCGGTCGAACGCTTCGCCACCGACCTCGCGGAAGCGGCCACGCTCATCTCCGCCCAGGGCTTCAGCCACCCGCTCAACCAGGGCCGCTGAACCCTGGGCCGCCCGGGCGGCTCGTTCCGGGTCGCCCGCCGCTGCCGTAGGGGCCGTTCCAATAGAGTGGACGCATCAGAAGATGATCACTCAACGGTGGTCGACGGCGCCCCGTACGACCGGAGAGGCACCCCATGACCAGGCCGCAGACGGCGCGCAGGAAGCGTGCGAACGGGGTGGAGTCGCGGCAGCGCATCCTGGACGCCGCCGTGGAGATCGCCGGCGAGCGCGGCTACGACGGCACCTCCATCGCGGCCGTCAGCGCCAAGTGCGGGCTGCCGGCCAGCTCGATCTACTGGCACTTCAAGGACAAGGACGACCTGATCGCCGCGGTCATCGAGCGCAGCTTCGAGGCCTGGCTGACGGCCGTCGAGCTGCCGGGCGACGACACCGGTACGCCGCTGGAGCGGGTCACCGCCATGGCCGCGAACGTGGCCAGGTCGCTCGTCGACGCACCCGACTTCCTGCGCCTCGGCCTCATGCTCGCCCTGGAACGGCGCCCCACCGAACCGCGGGGCCGCACGGTGTTCCTCCAGGTCCGCGACATCACCCACCAGAAGATCGCCGAAGTGCTCACCGCCCTGTTCCCGGGCCTGGACGAGGACGCCGTACACACCCTCACCATCTACACCGTCGCCGGCGCCGACGGCCTGTTCGTGCACAGGGAGGTCACCGGCGACGCCGTCGATCTGGTGGCGCTGTTCGAGCTGCACGCGCGGCTCGTCCACGACGCGGCGGCCCGCATGGCGGCGGCGCGCTCTCAGAAGGGGTAGTGCGCCTGCTCGGTGGCGAGCGTGACCCAGCGGATGTGAGAGAAGGACTCCAGGTCCAGCGTCCGCCGAAGCGGCCGTAGCCGGAGGCAGCGAGTCCGCCGAAGGGAGCCTGCGGCTCGTCCCCCACCGGCTGGTCGTTGACGTGCACGATCCCGGTGCGGATACGGCGGGCCACCTTCAGCCCGCGGGTGCCGTTCTCGGTGAGGATGCCGCAACTGAGCCCGTGCTCGGTGTCGTTGGCCGGCGCCACGGCCTCGTCGTCGTCCTTGAAGGGCCGGATGGCGACGACGGGTCCGAAGGCCTCGGTGTGGTGCATCGCCGCGTCCTCCGGCAGATCGGTCAGGACGGTCGCCGGGTGCAGGGCCCCTTCCGGCACACCGCCACCGGTGAGTACGCGCGCGCCTGTGTCGACGGCGTCCGTGACCAGGGCGGGCGCCCTCAACGACATGCCCAGCGCCCCGGCCCTGCCGGCCCGCCCCGTCGCCCTCATGCCGCCACCGGCCGCCGCGGGCGAGGGCGACGGCCGGGCGAAGGTGCTGCACTTCATCCGCGGGCGGGACGGGCTGGACCTGGACGAGTTCACCGAGCGCCGGCAGACCGCCCACGAGAAGACCCTGGCCGACGAGCAGCCGCCGTCACCGCCGTTGCGCGGTTACGTCCAGCACCGCCAAGTGCCGGGAGCCAAGAAGGCGTTGCGCCACTTCGACGGTCGCGAGACACCCCTGTACGACGGAGTCGGCGCCCTGTACTACGACTCCCCGGACGACGCGCTCACCCACTTCCCCGCCTACGAACGCGCGCTGCGGAGCACGCCGCCGGGGCCGGCGGCCTCTACGACCCCTCACGGTCGTTCGTCCTGTACTGCCGGGAGGTGACCATCTTCCCGGTCACGTGAGACGGACCAACAGGACACCGGGCGTGCGCGGCACCGACACCCGCAGTCCGTCCCCGTCCCAGACCGCGGAGCCGGTCGGCGCGGAGGACGGGTGCAGGACCTCCGCGCCGACCTCCCGGCCCGCCAAGTGCCGTACAGGCAGGCGCAGTTCGGACTCGCCGCCGCGCCGCCAGACCGTGAGGTACGAGGTGCGGTCGTCGGGCGTCCGCATCCCTAGGGCCAGCCACTCGTCCGTCCACCCCGGCAGACCCAGCGGCCAGAACGGCACGGCTCGCGCGAGGTCCGGGCGGATCGACTTGTACGTGCTCACCACCTCCCGCACGAGGGCGAGTTGGCGCCGCGACATCCGGTCGAGATGGCCCGACAGATGGATCCGCCCGAGCAGCGCCCCGCCCAGGGTGAAGGCGATCAGGTCGTCGTCGTACTCGGGCTGCGGGTACGCCCAGACGGCGCCCTGCTCGGGCGGTACGGCCGTCGGCGCGGCGGCGGCGATCGGCGGGTAGCGCAGCGGGTCCTGCTGGTCGCTGGTGGACTGGAGCTGGGACACCGCCAGCGTGGCCGCGTCCATCCGCATCCCGCCCGAGGCGCAGTTCTCGATCACCAGCCGCGGATGCCGGTCCAGCACCTCGGAGAGCCAGTCCAGGTAGGCGTGGGCGTGCCCGAGCAGCCCGGCTCCCGGTGCGAGGTCCCCTGGGGCCAGGGTGCCCGGATCGATCACGATGTTGTAGTCCAGCTTGAGGTAGCCCACGCCCCAGTCACCGACGATCCGGTCCACCGTCTTGTCGAGGTGTGCGCGGGCCGCCGGATGGCGCAGGTCGAGCTGGTGGCGGCCCTGCTCGGTGAGGCGTACGCCGTCGCGTTGGAAGAAGGCGTCCGGCGGGAGCGCGGCGGCGACCGGGCTGTGTACGCCGACGACCTCCGGCTCCAGCCACAGCCCGGGCACCATGCCGCGCTCCCGGATGCGGTCCAGGACCGCCCCGATGCCGCCGTCGGGGAAGCGGCGCGTCGAGGGCAGCCACTCGCCGACACTGTCCCACCAGCCGCCGTCCGCCGAGTCGTCGTACCAGCCGGAGTCCACGCAGAAGTACTCCGCGCCCGCCTCGGCCGCCGCGTCGATCAGGGGCAGCAGCTTCTCGGTGGTCGGGTCGCCCATGAGCGTGTTCATGTAGTCGTTGAAGACGACCGGGAGTGCCGTGTGGTCGGGGTGCGGGCGGCGCACGGCGCGGCGGTACGAGGTGAGCGCACCCATGGCCTCGTCGAACCCGGAGCCGACGGCCAGCACCCCCGGCACGGTGGTGAAGTCCGCGCCCGGCGCGAGCCGGACCCGCCACTGATGCTCCGCGTCCGTGGGGCCGTTCAGCGCCAGGTACGTGCCGTGCGCGCGTTCGCCCAGGTCCCAGCGCCAGCCGGCCGGCGACTCGATCTGCCACAGCCAGGTTTGGCCGCTCCCCCGGTCCGTCAGCGCGCCCATCGCCAGGTGACCGTCGGTGGGCCAGCTGCCGCGCCCGGCGAGGACGAGGGCGGCCCGGCTGTCGTGCTGGTGGGCGTCGACGTTGATGTCGGCGACGGTGTCGCGCAGCGGCTCGGCGTACCAACGGCACTCCGCGAGCCAGTCGTTGCGGGCCCGGTGCACGTCGAGGGCGTCCGGTGCGGGCAGGCCGCCGATCAGCAGGCTGCTGACGGACTGGACGACGAGGGGCTCGGGGCCGTCGTTGCGCAGCCGCACGCGGGAACGGAGCACCGGCAGTCCGCTGGGGGACGTCAGCTCGACGAACGCCGTCAACCCGGTGGCCGGGTCGTGGAGCTCGACGGTCAGCCACTCCCCCTCGCCCCGGCTGCCGGTGCGGTGGTCGCGGTACTTCAGGCGCGTTCCGAACGCCGTGCCGGTGAAGCGCGGCCCGGACCAGGCGCTGCCGTGCCCGAAGGCGGTCAGCTCGACGAGCGGGAGGGCGGCCTCCGCGTCGGCGACGCGCACGTCTCCCGGTCGGCCCAGTGCGACGAGCCTCGGTGTTCCGTCACCGGCGAGGGCGAACCGGACCCGCAGCGCCGCGTGCCCCCAGCTGAACTCGTCATGCGGCCGGTGGAAACCCTCCCGCGCCACATCCGCCGTACTGGTCAACGTGCCTTCCCCTCCCGACCCCGCCTGCCCTTACCGCAGGCGGCGGTCGCGTCAGCCGCGTGAATCACTCGTTACGGTCTCTTGACGTTCCTGATGTGACCGGTCACAATCCTGGCATGAATGTGACCGGTCACACAAGGCGCCCGGCGAGCATCAGGGACGTCGCGACCGCCGCCGGCGTCTCGTACCAGACCGTGTCCCGGGTGATCAACGGCCATCCCAGCGTCAAGCCGACCACCCGGGACCGGGTGCTCGCCGCCATCGACGAACTGGGCTTCCGGCGCAATGCCACCGCGCTCGCCCTGGCCAGCGGACGCAGCAGGGCCGTGACCGTGCTCACCGCGAACACCACGCACTACGGCTACGCCTCGATCCTCCAGGGCATCGAGGAGTCCGCCCGTGCGGCTTCCTACGCGGTCGGGATCGGCGTACTGGAATCGGCGGACGACGCCGCCGTCGCCGCCGAGGTGCAGCGGGCGGCGGACGCGGGCGGCGGGCTGATCGTGATCGCCTACGACCCGGCCGGTGTGCGGGCGCTGAGCGCCGTCCCGGCCGAGCTCCCGGTCGTCGGCGTGGTCGAGACCCCGGCGAGCCCGCCCGGTGGCGACCGCCCCTGGGTGTGGACCGACGACCGCGAGGCCGCCTACCAAGCGACCCGCCACCTGCTCTCCCTGGGTCATAAGACGGTGCACTACGTCGCCATCCCGTCCAGCACCCGGCGCACCAGCGCCCGCACCAGCGGCTGGCGTCAGGCCCTGAAGGAGGCCGGGGCGCCCGAACCCCGCCCCGTGCAGGGCAGTTGGGGCCCCGCGGGCGGCCACGCGGCGGGCTTGAAGCTGGCGCGCGACCCGGCCGTCACCGCCATCCTGTGCGGCAACGACGACCTCGCGCTCGGGGTGCTGCGCGCCCTGCACGAGGCCGGCCGTGCCGTCCCCGGCGACGTCAGCGTGGCCGGGTTCGACGACGCCCCGCACTCGGCCTTCCTGACCCCGTCGCTGACGACCGTACGCCTGGACTTCACCGGACTCGGGCGGTCCGCGTTCGCCCTGTTGCACGGGGTGCTGGAGGAGGCCGCGCAGATCGCCCCGCATCCCGTCTCCGTACCGGAGCTGGTGGTCCGGGAGAGTTCGGGGCCGCCCTCCGCCACAGCCTGAGCGCGTCGCACGACTCCTGAAGGCGCCGCTTCGTCCCGAACTCGCCGCACGAGCACCGCTGTTCTGATTCCTGCTTCCTGAACCACCCGTTCGCGAAAGGCACGTGATGAAGACAAGAGCTCTCTCTACCCTGGCGCTGATAGGCGCCCTCGGCCTCGCCGCCACCGCGTGCAGCGATCCGACGGCCGGCTCCTCCGGCGACTCGGGCGCGGACGGGAAGCAGGCCGCCGTCGATCCGACCGCGCGCCTGGACGGCGTGCAGCTGACGATGTGGACGGCGCAGAACACGGTCAACGCCCCCAAGCAGGTCATCGAGGCTTTCGAGAAGGCCACCGGCGCGAAGGTGGAGACCCAGGCGATCCCGGATCTGTACGAGCAGAATGTGCCGACGAAGCTCGCCTCCGGCGACCGCCCGGACCTGATGTTCTGGCAGCCTTCCATCTCCACGCTGCCGTTCATCCAGCCGCAGCAGAACCTCCTCACCCTCGACGGTGAGCCGTGGGAGGCCAAGCTCGGCGACACCGAGAAGTCGCTCGGCATGATCGACGGCAAGCGGTACGCCGCGATCGTCACCAGCCCCGCCATGCTCGGCGTCTACTACAACAAGGACGTCTTCGAGCGGGCCGGGCTGAGCGAGAAGGACTTCCCGAAGTCCTACGACGAGCTGCTGGCGCTCGGCCGGAAGGTCGTCGACAAGACGGACGCGGCCGCCTTCTACGAGGCCGGCGGCGACAAGTGGCCGCTGCAGTGGCAGATGCAGGTCCAGCTCACCGACCTCGACGAGCAGTGGTGGGACGGGCTCAACAAGAACGAGGAGAAGTGGACCGACCCGGTCGTCGTCGGCGCGATCAAGAAGTACAAGGAGAAGCTGCTCGACGCCGGGCTCGCGCAGAAGAACCACCGCACCGGCACCTTCACCGGGCAGGCCGACGCGCTGTGGAAGGGCGAGGCCGGCATGGTCCTCAACGTCACCTCCTTCCAGAGCCAGTTGCAGGCCAAGTACTCCACCGCCGAGATCGACAAGAAGATCGGCTGGTTCCCGGTCGCCAACTCCTCGGCGACCGGCATGTACTCGCCCGACCAGACCAACGGTGTGGTCGCCTTCAAGACCGGTGACGCCAAGCGGCAGAACGCGGCCCGGCAGTTCCTCGCCTTCTGGCTCGGCCCGGACTACGCCGACTACATCAAGGCGATGAAGATCCCGTCCGTGCAGCCGTCCGTGCCCACGCCCGACGGGCTGCCGCAGACGTCCAAGGCCCAGGTCGCGGCCCTGCCCACCGCCATCGGCGTCTTCCAGGCCAAGGCGATCGTCGCCCCGGACACGCACCTCTACCTCGCCGACATGATCTTCGGCAAGAAGAGCCCGCAGCAGGTCGCCCAGGCGATCCAGGACCAGTTCGCGCAGGTGGCCAAGGCTCAGGGCGCGCCCGGGTTCTGACGATGACTCACACGGTCGTACGCGCCGAGCACACGCCGGTGAAGGGCGCGCCGAAGAAGGTGGGGCGGCTGCCGCGCGCCGCCGTCCACCACCCCTGGTGGTTCGCGCTTCCCGCGATCGTCGTCTTCGCGGGCTTCTTCCTGGTACCCAACCTGCTCAACTTCTACTACCCGTTCACCAACTGGTCCTCGTACCACGCGGACATCGCCTTCACCGGCCTGGACAACTTCCGGACGATCGCCGACGACGGCTCGCTGCTCCGCGCGATCCGCACGACCCTGCTGTACGCGCTGCTGGCCGCGCTGTTCCAGAACGGCTTCGGGCTCGGCCTCGCGCTGCTCCTGGAATCCGACAGCCGCTTCAACCGGTTCTTCCGGGCGGTCTTCTTCCTGCCGGTGCTCATCTCGGCGCTCGCCACCGGTTACGTCTTCCAGGCGCTTCTCGACCAGGACGGAGCCGTCAACTCCGTGCTCGGCACGGACATTCCGTGGCTGGGGTCGACGACCTGGACCCTCGTCGTCGTGACCCTCATCCACGGCTGGAAATGGATGGGCCTGTCCATGCTGATCTACCTGGCCGGTCTCAAGGGCATCCCCGGCGACATGCTCGAAGCGGCCCGGATGGACGGCGCCGGACCCTGGCGGACCTTCTGGTCGGTGCGCTGGCCGATGCTCGCGCCGGCCGTCACCTTCAACGTCACCACCGCGCTGATCGGTTCGATGAACACCTTCGACATCGTGCAGGCCACGACCGGCGGCGGACCGGCGGCCTCCACGGAGGTCTTCAACATCTACATGTTCCGGATCTTCGGACAGGGCCTGTACGCCCAGGCCTCAGCGATGAGCCTCGTGCTCTTCCTGGTCGTGGTCGCGGTGGCGATCCCGCTGGTCGTCGGCCTGCGGCGAAGGGAGCAGCTGCTGTGAACCCGTCCGTCGCCTGGCGGTACGGCCGCCCCGCCCTGGTCCTGCTGCTCGCCGGTCTCGCGGTCGGCGTACCGCTGTGGCTGGTCGTCGTCACCTCCGCCAAGCCGCAGGCGGAGGCCATCAAGCCCAACCTCGACCTGCCGCGCACCTGGCAGCCCGCCGACAACTACGCGGACGCCGTCAGCCAGGGCGAGATGCTGCGCGGCTTCTTCAACTCCCTGCTGGTCGTGCTGCCCTCGGTCGTCCTGGTCCTGCTCCTCGGGGCCGGCGCCGCCTGGGTCTTCGCGCGCCGGAAGTCGAAGCTGGTGTCGACGGCGTACGCGCTCTGCATCAGCGGGCTGCTGCTGCCGCCCGCGGTCATCACCATCGTGATGGAGCTGCGGCAGCTGGGCCTGGCGAACAGCCGGCCCGGCATGATCGCCGTCTACACCGGCATGTACCTGTCGACGTCGATCTTCTTCATGACCGGCTTCATCCGTGCCATCCCCCTGGAGTTGGAGGAGGCGGCCCGGATGGACGGGGCGACGCCGTCGCGGATCTTCTGGCGGATCATCCTGCCGCTGCTGCGCCCGGTGATCGCCACCGCGACGATCATGGTGATGCTCTACGCCTGGAGCGATGTCTTCTACGCCTTCTTCGTCCTCGGCGGCGGCGAGCGGGCCACCCTCCCGCTCAACCTCTACCAGGTCGCCAGCGCCCAGCTCTACCTCAACAACTGGCATCTCGTCTTCGCGTACGTCGTGGTGATGAGCCTGCCCATGGTCGCCGTGTTCCTCGTCGGCCAGCGAAAGATCGTGTCCGGAATCACCAGTGGAGCCGTCAAATGACCGGAGGTCCAGCAGAGTGATCACCCCCGACCGCACACGAACCCGTACCCGGTTCCGAGCCAGAACCGCTTTGATATCAGCAGCACTTGGAGCAGCCACCATGGCAGCCACTCTCCCCGCCGCGGGCCCCGCGGCCGCTGCCGACCCGCAGCGCCTCACCGTCGATCTGTCCTCCTCCGAGGGGCCGGTGATGCTCGGCGCCAACGGCGCGCTGTACGGGCTCAGCGACGACGGGGTGCCCAGCGACGCCGCGCTGGAACCCCTGAAGGTCACCAGCATCTCGCAGAAGCCCGAGGGCGGCGCCCAGCACCCCAACGGCGACGCGCTCACCGTCTCGAAGTCGTTCTTCCGCAACGGCGGCGGCGAGATCAACGTGATGATGCAGGACATCTACGCCAAGTGGCCGTACGAGGATCTCGGCATCGACGACTACCTCCCCAAGGTCGACAAGATCGCCAAGGAGGTGGCCGCGGACCCGAACAGCGAGTGGTTCGTCTACATCCCGTTCAACGAGCCCGACCAGATCTGGTACAAGCTCGGCGTCGCCGACCAGGCCCAGTACGAGGCCAACCGGGACCGGTTCTTCAAGGACTGGAAGACGGTGTACCAGCGCATCCGCGCGATCGACCCGGACGCGAGGATCGCGGGCCCGAACGAAGCCGCCTACCACTCCCGCCTGTTGAAGGACTTCCTCGCCTTCGCCAAGCGGGAGAACGTCCTGCCGCAGGTGATGACCTGGCACGAGCTGGGCTCCGGCTCGCTGCGCGACTTCCAGGCGCACTACGACGACTATCGGGGGCTCGAACGCGAGGCGGGCATCGCCCCACTGAAGATCAACATCGACGAGTACGCCAACCGCCGTGACCTGTCCGTGCCGGGGCAACTCGTGCAGTGGGTGTCGATGTTCGAGCGGAACAAGGTGTACGCGAACATGGCGTACTGGGACGCGGCAGGCAACCTCAGCGGGCATGTGGTGCGCTCCAACATCCCCAACGGCGGCTGGTGGCTCTTCCGCTGGTACGCCGGGATGACCGGTGACACGGTCGAGGTGACCCCGCCGCAGCCGAACACGATCGACACCCTTCAGGGCCTGGCTTCGCTGGACACCTCCCGCCGCCAGGCGCAGGTCCTGCTGGGCGGCTCCGCCGGCGACTCCGACGTCGTGGTGCGGGGCGTCGACCGCTCCCTCTTCGGCCGTACGGTCACCGCGACCGTCGCCGAGGCCGCCTGGTCCGGCTACGAGGGGCAGCACGCGACGCCGCGGGTCCTCGCCCGTACGAAGGTGAAGGTGGCGGACGACGGCTCGGTGACCGTGCCGCTGCGCGGCATGCACAAGATGTCCGCCTACCGGATCGTCCTCACCCCCGGCGGCACGGGCACCCCCTCCCCCGCCACCGTCCCGTGGTCGGCGTCGTACGAGGCCGAGTCGGCCGCCATCACCGACGGCAAGGTCTACACCCAGGGCACCGTCGAGAACGCCAACGGCTACGCCGCCTCCGGCACGAAGGACGTCGGCTCCCTCAACCAGGCCACCAGCAAGGTCGACTTCACGGTCACGGTGCCGCGCGAGGGTTCCTACGACCTGGCGATCCTGTACGGCAACCAGTCCGGCACCCCCGCCACGCAGAAGCTGTCCGTCGACGGAGGGGCCCCGGTCACGGTGACCTATCCCTCCACGGAGAACTGGACCTATCGGGCCAAGAAGGACGTCACTCTGCGGCTGTCCGAAGGCACCCATGTCCTCACGCTCGCGAAGGGCGACGCCGAGGTCACCCTCGACCGCGTCGACCTCACCGCCCGCACGGGCGCGGCGGCCGCGTCGTACGAGGCCACGCTGGCGGACATCAGCGGGAAGCCGTCGTACGACTACGCGTCGTCGGCCGGGGTGGGTACCGGCTCGCTCGTCCTGCGCTCCGGGGACAAGGCGGTGTTCGACGTCTACGCCCCGCGTGACGGCTACTACACGGTGGTGCCGCGGGCCTCGGCGCCGGTGCGGCTCGCGCTGCACGGCGAGACGGTGACGGCGGCGCCCGGACGCGCGCTGCGGCTCTACCTGGTGGCGGGAAACAACCGCCTCGCGGTGACGGCGGGGCACGCCTCCGTCCGCTCCCTCGATGTCTCGGGCGACGGTTCGACGTCCGGCATGCTCTCCTACGAGGCCGCCTCGGCCACCCTCGCGGGCGGGGCCGAACTCGTCGACTCGGCGTACGCCTCCACCGGTTCCTACATCGGCAAGCTCGGCAACGGCCCCTCCAGCACGGCGGAGTTCACGGTGCGGGCGCCCAGCTCCGGCCGCTACGTGCTGGTCGTCCACTACGCGCACAACGACCGGCGCGACAACGGCCACGCCTACAACACGGACATCATGTCCCGTACGGCGGACATCACCGTGGGGAACGCGGAGCCCGTGAAGGTGACCTTCAAGAACACCTGGAGTGCGGACGACTACTGGACGCTGGGCGTCCCCGTCGAGCTGAAGAAGGGCGCCAACCACGTGACGTTCGGCAACGCGACGGCGTGGGCGCCGCACATCGACCGCATCGAACTGGGCCGAGTCGTCGACCGGCCGTAGTGCGGCCGTTCCGCCCGCTCCCCCACCGGCCTCGTACCCCCTCGGTACGAGGCCGGGTGCGTGAGGGAGCCTCGTCAGGCGACCTGCCCGCGGTGCAGGGCCGTGTACGCCCCGTCGCGGCGCAGGAGTTCCTCGTGCGTGCCGACCTCCTGTATCCGGCCGTCCCCCATCACCACGATCCGGTCCGCGCCCCGCACGGTGGACAGCCGGTGCGCCACCACGAAGGTGGTACGGCCGTTCAGGAGACGGGCGAGGGCCTGCTGGACCAGCGCCTCCGAGCGGGTGTCCAGGGCCGAGGTCGCCTCGTCGAGGACCAGCACCCTCGGGTCCCGGATCAGGGCCCGGGCGATGGCCAGGCGCTGCCGCTGTCCGCCGGACAGGCGTGCCCCGCGTTCCCCGACCAGGGTGTCCAGGCCCTGCGGCAGCCGGTCCACGAACTCCAGCGCGTTGGCGTCGCGCAACGCCGCGCGCACCCTCTCCTCGTCGGCGTCGTCCATGCCGTAGGCGACGTTCTCGCGGATCGTGCCGTCGAACAGGATGGACTCCTGCGGCACGACCGAGAGGAAGCGGCGGTAGGTGCGCAGGTCGAGGGTGTTCATGTCGGTGCCGTCGATCAGGAGCCGGCCGGAGGTCGGGCGGATGAAGCCGATGACGAGGTTCAGCACCGTGGACTTGCCCGCACCGGACGCGCCGACGAGGGCGATGGTCTCCCCCGGTGCGACGGTGAGGCCGAAGTCCCGTACGGCGGGGCGGCCGCCGTCCTCATAGGCGTACCCGACGGCGTCGAAGGTCACGGCGCCCCGCAGTGAGGTGAGTTCGGCCTTGCCCTCGTTGTCCTCCAGCTCGGGAGCCTGGAGCACCTCGCCGACGGAGCGGACGGACTCCAGGCCCTTGGTGATGACCGGGGCCAGCCCCGCCAACGTGGTCGTGGAGTTGGTCAAGGTGGTCAGGAAGGCGCTCAGCATGACGACGTCGCCGGCCGTCACGCCCCAGACGCCGTAGTACGAGATCAGTGCCGCGCCGGCGAGGACGAGCACGCCGACGACGTTGAGCACCACCCAGGCCAGCGAGCCGAAGCGGCCGTTGACGAGGTCGAGGCGCATGCCCGAGGTCAGCAGCCGGTGCAGGGTGCCGTCCATGCGGCGCAGCGCCTTGCCCTCCAGGCCGTGGGCGCGGGTGACCGGGATGAGGCGGGTCATCTCCGTGACCCGGGACGACAGGGTCTCGACCTCGTGGCGGAAGTGCTCGTTGTGGGTGCGCAGGCGCGCCCGAAGGCGGGCCACGACGAGTGCGGCGGCGGGCACGACGACGAGGAACACGGGCACGAACTCCGGTGTGCGTACGGCGATGATGACGAGTCCGCCGATGAGCACGGTGCCCGCGCCGAGCCCCGTCTCGGCGGTCTGCTGCACCATCTGCTCGACCGCCTCCACGTCACGCACGACCTTGGCCTGCAGCACACCGGCGCTGACCCGCGAGTGGTATCCGATGGAGAGCTGCTGCATGCGCGTGCACAGCGCGGAACGCAGGCTGGTGCCCATCCGGCGCACGCTGCCGTACAGCAGGCGTACGTACAGCACGTGCAGGGGGTAGTTGACCAGCAGGATGAGCATGATGACGCCGGTGCTCAGCCAGAGCCGGCTGATCGGCTGGTGCTGGACGACGGTGTCGATGATGGACGCGGTGATCAACGGCAGCAGCCAGACCGGGCTGTGCTTGACCGTGAAGACGCCGACCGCCGCCGCGAGACGGTGGCGGTCGGCGCGGAACAGATAGGCGAGGGTGCGTACGGGATGTTCGCCGCGGTAGCGGTGGTCGAGCGGTCTCTCGTGTGACGACGCCATCGGCGTTGTCCTTCCCAAGGTGCTGGACGAAGAGCGTGCAGAGGAACAGCAAGCGCTTTCCCATCCCGCCCGGGAGACTACACACGCGGTCGGCCACCGATTCCCGAAAGAGTTTCAGACCGCGTCCAGCTCCGCGAGTTCCCCGGGGCCGAGCACGAGGTCGGTCGCGGCGAGCGAGTCCAGGATCGTCTCCGGCCGGCTCGACCCCGGGATCGGGACGACGGCCGGCGACTTGGCGAGCATCCAGGCCAGGCACACGCGCTGCGGGCTCACCCCGTACGCTTCGGCGGCCCGCGCGAACGGGGCGTAGGCGGAGCCCAGTTCGCGCGCCCGGGAGATGCCGCCGAGCGGACTCCAGGGCAGGAACGCGATGCCGAGTTCGTCGCACAGGCGCAGCTCCGGCTCGCTGGTGCGGAACGCCGGGGAGAACTGGTTCTGCACGGAGACCAGCCTGCCGCCCAGGATGTCGTTCGCCTGCTTGATCTGGTCCGGGTTCGCGTTGGAGATCCCGGCCATGCGGATCTTGCCCTCGTCGAGCAGTTCCCGTACGGCGCCGACGGACTCGGCGTACGGCACCCTCGGGTCGGGCCGGTGGAACTGGTAGAGCCCGATGGCCTCCACGCCGAGCCGGCGCAGCGAGGCCTCACAGGCCTCCTTGAGGTGCCGGGGGCTGCCGTCCAGGGTCCAACTGCCGTCGCCGGGGCGCAGATGACCGCCCTTCGTGGCGACCAGGACGTCCTTGCCCAAGTCGTGGGAGGCGAGCGCCTTGGCGATCAGGGTCTCGTTGTGACCGACCTCGTCGGCGTCCCGGTGGTAGGCGTCCGCGGTGTCGATCAGGGTCACGCCGGCGTCGAGCGCGGTGTGGATCGTGGCGAGGGAACGTGCCTCGTCCGGGCGTCCCTCGATGGACATGGGCATCGCGCCCAGTCCGATCGCGCTGACCTCGACGTCACCGATGCGGCGGGTGTGCATGGGGCCGTGACCTCTTTTCGGCTGTCGCGCGGGAAACGATGCGGGAACGGCACTCGGTGCCGGACCGACACCAGCCTGGTCGTACGGCCGCGGAAGGTCCAATAGAAGAAGGAGAACGCATTCAGCGACGGCACCACTGAATCTCCGGTGCCGAGATGGGCCACCTGCCCCCTTGCGCGGCCTCCCGGTCGGTGTGACACGCTCACCCTCGACCGGCACGGTGAAAGGCGGCGGCATGCGCATCGGACTGCTCGGCACCGGACCGTGGGCCCGGATCGCCTACGCTCCCGCCCTGAGCCGACACAGCGAACTGGACTTCGCGGGGGTGTGGGGCCGCCGTGCGGCCGCGGCGAAGGAGTTGGCCGACAGCTACGGGGTGCCTGCCTACGACGACGTGGACGCGCTGTTCGCCGACGTGGACGCCGTCGCCGTCGCCCTGCCGCCGGCCGTCCAGGCCGACCTGGCGGTGCGGGCCGCGCGGGCGGGCTGTCATCTGCTGCTGGACAAGCCGCTCGCGCTGACGGTCCAGGAGGGGCGGGCGGTCGTCGAGGCCGTCGAGGGCGCCGGTGTGGCCTCGGTCGTGTTCTTCACTGCCCGTTTCCAGTCGGAGACCGAGGCGTGGATCACCGAACAGGCGGCCGTGGAGGGGTGGTTCACGGGGCGGGCACAGTGGCTCGGCGCCGTGTTCAGCGGTGACGGCAGCCCGTTCGCGGCCTCGCCGTGGCGGCGGGAGAAGGGCGCGCTGTGGGACGTGGGTCCCCACGCCCTGTCCGTGCTGCTGCCGGTGCTGGGTGACGCCCGGCGCGTGACGGCGGCCGCGCAGGGGCCCGGCGACACCGTCCATCTGGTCCTCGAGCACGTCAGCGGCGCGTCGAGCACGTTGGCCCTGAGCCTCACGGCGCCGCCCGCCGCAGCAGGAGCGGCGGTGGAGCTGCGGGGCGAGGCCGGAGTGACGCTGCTTCCGGAGAGCGCCGACAGCGCGGTGTCCGCCCTGATCCGAGCCGGGGACGCCCTGCTGGCCGCCTCCCGCACCGGGCGCGCGCACGGGTGCGACGCGGCGTTCGCTCTGCGGGTCACAGAGATTCTGGCGGCGGCCGAAGCACTGTTGAACGGCGGTGCGTGACGGCGCGGTTGAACTGGTCCAGGAGGTTGTAGCCGCCCGGTACCCCGATGCTCCGGGCACTGCCCCAGCGGCCTTCTCTCGGCGACCGGTGCGGCAACCTCGCGCCGATGCCGTCGGATTCGCCGCCCTCCGGTCGCGGTCCTCACGGCGAGGGCCGCGATCATTCCCCGAGGAACCGAGTCGAGCACCGTAGGCGATCTCGGTGCGGGTCGAAGCCGGACGACGCCCCGGGTCTTCGGCGTGCCCGGTCGCAGCGCGCCTACTCTTCGAACGGCTCGTCGCTCCACCGGAACCAGGCCCTGTCCCCCTCGATGTGCAGCAGGAACTCGGCGACCGGGCCGTCCGGCGAGGACAGTGAGACGCGTCTTCGGATCTCGTCGTAGGCCGCCTCCCAGGCCTCCCAGACCTCGTCGTAGTCCCGCTCCAGCAAGGCCAGTTCACGGGCGAACACGTCGCGCACCGCGTCGTACCCCGGCCCGGGCGTGAAGCGTCCCGACAGCCACGGGAAGTCGGCCTCGTCGATCAGGATCTCCCCGACCTGCTCGTCGCCGCTGCGGACCTGCCAGATGCCGCCGTCGAACCCCATGCCGCCTCCGTCGCCCGCTGTCGATCACACCGTCGACCAGCATGCCACCCGGCACTGACAGGCGGCCCGGACCGCAGAAGGCCCGGGCCGCCCGCCCTGCATGACTACCGCCGTGCCCCGGTGCTACGCCTCGCTACGCCTGGCCGCTGCCTGGAAGTTGATGCGCTCGCTGACGACGGGGAAGCCCGCCTTGGCGAAGTTCGCGGCCATGGGGAAGTTCCCCTGGTCCGTCGCTCCGGTGACGGCCTCGGCCCCCTGTTCGACGAGGAAGTGGGTGCACTCGGCGAGGAGGTCGTAGGCGTAGCCGCGGCCGCGCTGTTCCGGGACGACTCCGATGAAACCGATGGTCGGGCCGGAGGGGTTGTGCGCCGGGATGTGGATGCCGGCGAGGTCGCCGTCCGGGGTGTGCGCGAGCTGCCACCACTGGCGCGGGGACGGGCACCAGTGGAAGAAGTCCAGCTCTTCCTGGGCGGCCTGGTCGAGGCCGCCCTCCTCGATGGCCCGCCGCGCGTGGGCGTCGAGGGTGACGGAGTGGATGCGGCGCAGCGCGTCGAAGAAGACCGCGTCGTCGGGTTCGGCGCTGAAGCGCAGGCGCCCGGGCCGCTCGGGCAGGCCGCGCTCGGGGGTCCAGCGGTACAGGAAGCGTTCCACCAGGAGTTCGTATCCGGCGGCACGTGCGGCGCCGAAGCGGGCCTCGGCGGCGGCCTTCAGGCCGGGCTCGTCCCGCCAGCCGCCGGGCAGGTTGATCTCGAGTTCGACCTGCCAGGGGGCGGAGCGCAGGAGTTCGGCGCCGGCCTCCTCCTCGCCCTCGGCCACGTCGAACCAGTTGATGTTGATGGGCTCCGAGTCGTCGGGGCCGCCCCACCAGGCGCCGCGAGCGACCACCGCGCCGTCGCGCAGGGCGACGCGTTTCCACTCGGGGCGGAACCGGGTGCGCCGGTGGCCCTCACGGGCATTGAGCGGGTCGGGGTGTGCGTCGAAGAGATGGGCGTCGCTCGCGGAGAGCGCGCGGATGACCGGATCGGTCACGGATTCCTCCGGGATAAAGGCTGTTCGGAGCGCTCCCGGTCAGATCAGACGAGCCACGCCGGGGCAGCGGAAAAGGGAGCGCTGGAAAGGTGTGAACCGCACGGCACTCGCCTCCTTCCGTCCGTCTCAGGGCGTGGAGCCACACGGTACGTGATCTTCCTCGGGGTCGTCCACAGGTTTTCCGCCAAGCTGCGGAGAGCGCTCTCAACCCGTTGTGCGACTTAAGTGGGCCTTAGGAGAGGGTTAAGCAGTCGTGGTCGTTCCGTGGCCTTTCAAGTCCCCGCAGCTGAGCGGGTTTTGGGCACGATGCAGAGCCATTGGCCGATGCGGCCGTCGTGCGTAGCATCGGGTCCCGTAGGTAGCGGTGACCCTGATTCGAGAGCGCTCTCAAACCGAGCGTCCGTCCCGCCGCCGCAGCCCAAGTACCCCCACAAGTACTCCGGGAGACCCCCCACATGACTTCCCGCCATCAACGCCCTCTCGGTCGTCGCAGGCTTCTCCTCGCCCTCGGCGGCACGGCGGTGGCCGTCCCCGCCGTCGCCGCCGTGGCCCCGTACGCCCTCGCGGATACGACCGCGGACGGCGTCACGCCCGCCGCGGCCGGCCCCCTGCCGCTGACGGTCGTCAATGACAGCGGCTCCTTCGGCAACGCCAACGTCCACGTCTACATCGTCGGCAACCAGGACGGCAGGCAGGTGCGGGTCACACCCGACGGCACCCTCGCGCCGATCGCGCTGTCGGACAACGGCCCCGACGGCTTCACCGACTACGCCATCAGCCTGGCCGGCAGCGGCGAGACCCGGCTGTCCCTCCCCCACATGTCCGGGCGGATCTATGTGTCGCTCGGCCAGAAGCTCAAGTTCAAGGCCGTCACCGACGGCAACGGAAACGCCGCGCTGCAGTACCCGGCGGGCTGGGTGACGTCGGACCCCAACTACCCGGTGCTGCACGATTGTGCCGAGTTCACGTACAACGCCGCCGGAATGTTCTGCAACACCACCATGGTCGACATGTTCAGCGTGCCACTGAGCATTCGGCTGACCGGCGCCAAGGACCAGACGACGGGCAGGCTGCGGGCCGGCGGGCGGGCGGCCGCGTTCGCCGCGGTGCGCCAGGTCGAGGAGTTCGCGCGGCTCGTCGTGGACGACACGCGCGTCATCGCCCCGGGGCACGGCCTGGACGCCGGTCTGTTCGCCCGGGACTACTTCGCCCCGTACATCGACGAGGTGTGGAGCACGTACACCGGGCGGGACCTGACCGTCACCACCAACGCGGGCACGTTCACGGGGCGGGTGCGCGGCGGACGGTTCACCTTCGACGGGCCGGCCCAGGTGTCCTTCGCGAAGCCGTCGACGCGGGACGTGCTGTTCTGCGACGGCAGTCTCGCCGCCCCCAACGACGGCACGACCGGGCCCGTCGCCGCCGTACTCGGGGCCGGGTTCAACCGCTCGACGCTGATCAGCCACCCGGCCCAGCCGACGACCGACGCCGCCGCCTTCTACCGGACCGCCCTGACCAACCACTACGCCAAGGCGATGCACACGGCGACCGAGGACGGCAAGGCGTACGGCTTCGCCTTCGACGATGTGGCCGACTTCGCCTCGTACATCCAGGACACCGCGCCGACGGGGATCACGCTGACGCTCACGCCCTTCGAGGGCTGACGCGGCCCGCGGAGGTGCCCGGTCGGGCCCGGTCGGTTTCAGCGCGGGAGCGGAGAGGTACCCCGGGTGTCCAGGGGCCGACCGGTGCGCAGCGGATCCATCACGGCGTCTCCGGATGCAGGGTCCGCTCCGGCGTTGAATGGTGATAGCAGACCCGATGACCGCACCGGGCCCGAAGTAGTGATCCGGATCCGAGGAGCAGAGATGATGCCGACGTCCCAGCCCGAAGCGTCCGGGCCGTCCAGGGAGCGCACCACCCCGGACGACCTGCTCCACGCCCGCACCGGCACCGAAGTGTCCCCCGAGGACATCGTGCTTGCCTCAGGCAAGGACATCACCCCGCGCAACCTGGAATGGGCCAGGCGCAAGCTGGAGGCAGAGGGCCCGTCCGCCCTCGACAAGCTGCTGCCCTAGCCGAGACGGCCACGATCCGCGCGGGTCGCCCCCGGGTGCGGGCCGGCACCCGGGGCGGCCCTGTGCGCCCGCCGCGCTGCCGCTGCCCCTGCCCTGCCCTGCCGGCGTCACCCTCCCGCGTCCGCGTCCTCCTGCGGACAGAGCACCGGCACCCGCTGCACGAGGTTGTTCGCGAAGCCCCCGCGGTTCCAGGGCGGGACCAGTGGCTGGGTGTGGCCCCCGGCATCGGTGGCCCGGGCGCTCAGCACGTGTACGCCCGGCGTCGCCGTCCAGCCGTACCGCCAGCGGCGCCACGCCCACCGGTGACCGGTGTCCGGCTCCAGGCCGGCCTCCTGCCAGCTGCGTCCCGCGTCCGTGCTGACCTCGACGTGTGCCACCGGCGCGCGGCCCGACCAGGCACGTCCCTCCAGGGTCACCCGGCCGGGCCGGACCACGCGGGAACGGGACATGAAGTCGGGGAAGCCCGGCGGGACGAGCAGGGCGCGAGGGGCGATGCGGGTCACAGGTTCGCCCTCGTCCTCGGGGTTCCGGCGCAGCCGATAGGCCACGGCCTGCTGGAACCCCGTGAAGGGCACGTCGGTGACGGTCACCTCGCGCAGCCACTTCACCTGTGCCATGCCGTACCAGCCGGGCACGACCAGCCGTAGCGGGCGGCCGTGCTGCGGGGGCAGCGGGGCACCGTTCATGGCGTACGCGACGAGCACCTCGGGATCGCTGCCCGTGGCGACGTCCACGGGCAGGGCCCGCTGGTAGTCCTGCTCGACGCCGCGCTCGACTCCGTGGTCGGCGCCCGTGAAGACCACGTCGACCGCGTCGGCCCCGACTCCGGTCTCGGCGAGCAGCAGGCGCAGCGGTACGCCCGTCCACTCGGCGGTGCCCACCGCCTCGACCAGCCAGGGCTGGCTCACCGGCCGGGGCGTCAGCAGGGCCCGGCCATTGCCCGCGCACTCCAGCGTGACCCGAGTGGTGACCTGCGGAAACGTCCGGAGGTCGGCGAGGCTCAGGCGCACCGGGCGGCGGACGCGGCCGCCGAGAGTCAGCTGCCAGGGGGCGTCGTCGGGGACGTACGGGATGTCGTAGTGGGTCAGGACGTAGTGCAGGCCCGGCGGGGTGAGGTCGTAGCGCAGGGCTTCGAGCGGCAGGCCGTGGTTGCGGGTCGCGAGCGCCAGTTCGTCCCGGCCGATGCCCTCCTCGGGGGCGGCCAGCCTGGCCGGTGCGCTCACGTCGGCGAGTCGATGCCCCATACCCGCATTATCGACCCATACGCGCATGTCGTACCGGGCCGTCGTGACCGATGCCAGCAGTCCCGGCCGGGGCCCGGTCGCTCCGGCATCGGCAGGCCACCGGCACAACTCCCCCTTCTCCCCTGTCACTTCACCCTGGCAATGGTTTCGGGCTCACCCTTCCGAAAGGGGTCTCGCGGCTGTCAGACTCCTGAGGGTGCCCGACTTCGACATGCTCGTCATCGGATCCGGACCGGGTGGCCAGAAGGCCGCCATCGCCGCGGCCAAGCTGGGCCGCCGGGTCGCCGTCGTCGACCGCCCCGACATGGTCGGCGGCGTCTCCATCCACACCGGGACCATCCCCTCCAAGACGCTGCGCGAGGCGGTGCTGTACCTGACCGGCCTCACCCAGCGCGATCTGTACGGCCAGAGCTACCGGCTCAAGGAGGACATCACCGTCGCCGACCTGACGGCCCGCACCCAGCACGTGGTCGGCCGTGAGGTGGACGTCATCCGCAGCCAGCTCGCCCGCAACCACGTCGCCCTCTACGCGGGGACGGGGCGGTTCGTCGACCCGCACACCGTCGCTCTGCGCGAGGTCACCGGGCACGAGCGGCTGCTGACCGCCGAGCACATCGTCATCGCCACCGGCACCCGGCCCGCGCGGCCGAGCAGTGTGGAGTTCGACGGGCGGACGATCATGGACTCGGACAACGTGCTGGCGCTGGAGCGGGTGCCGCGTTCCATGGTCATCGTGGGTGCCGGTGTCATCGGCATGGAGTACGCGTCGATGTTCGCCGCGCTCGGCAGCAAGATCACTGTGGTGGAGAAGCGCGCGGGGATGCTCGACATGTGCGACGTCGAGGTGATCGAGTCGCTCAAGTACCACCTGCGGGACCTCGCCGTGACGTTCCGCTTCGGGGAGACCGTGGCCGCGGTGGAGCGGCACGCACGCGGGACGCTGACCGTACTGGAGAGCGGCAAGAAGATCCCCGCCGACGCGGTGATGTACTCGGCGGGCCGGCAGGGGCTCACCGACGGGCTGGACCTGGACAAGGCCGGGCTGACCGCGGACCCGCGCGGCCGGATCACGGTCGACGAGCACTACCGCACCGAGGTGCCGCACATCTACGCCGTCGGCGACGTCATCGGCTTCCCGGCGCTGGCCGCGACCTCGATGGAGCAGGGGCGGGCCGCGGCGTACCACGCCTTCGGGGAGCCGGTCGGCCGGATGCACAACCTCCAGCCGATCGGGATCTACACCATCCCCGAGATCAGCTTCGTGGGGCGGACCGAGGACCAGCTCACCGAGGACCGGGTGCCGTTCGAGGTGGGTATCTCCCGTTACCGGGAGCTGGCCCGCGGGCAGATCATCGGCGACTCGCACGGCATGCTGAAGCTGCTGGTCTCGCCCGAGGACCGCACGCTGCTCGGTGTGCACTGCTTCGGTACGGGGGCGACGGAGCTGATCCACATCGGGCAGTCGGTGATGGGGTGCGGGGGGACGGTCGACTATCTGGTCGACGCGGTGTTCAACTACCCGACGCTCGCGGAGTCGTACAAGGTCGCCGCCCTGGACGCCACGAACCGGCTGCGCCAGATCGACCGGATCGGGGAGTGAGCCCTTCGCTTCAGCTGCCCTGGCCGCCCTCCGGCAGGCGGGCGTCGTCCTCGACCACGTGCATCGCGGCCTCCTCCGCGCCGGCGGCTCCGCCGTCGACGCCTTGGTCGAAGGCGATCTCCTCCTTCGTGGTGTCGGGTCCGGTGCCCTCGTCCGGGGCGAGCAAGCGGCCCGCGCGGTCGGCGCCCGCCTCGGGGTCGACGGGCTCGCCCTCGCCGCCCGGCAGGTCGCCCACACCGTCACCGGCGGGCTCGGACACCTCGGGGACCTCCTGGGTGAGCCGCTCGTCGAGGGTCTCGCCCTCGTGCTGCTCGGCGGCCGTGGTGCCGTGCTTGGTGACCCCGAGCGGCTTCTCCGGCGGGGAGTAGCCCTCGTCGAGGGTGTCGTCGTAGGTCCGCTCGTCGACGGCGTCCTGCAGGTCGAGCGGCGCCGCGTCCTGCTGTTCCTCGTTGCCGCCGGTGGGCTGGTAGGCGTCGTCCGCCATCGGCTCGGAGGGCGTGTGTTCGGTGTCCATGGCTGCCTCCCTCACGGGCGCATCTCGGTTGTTTCCGCTCTGTGCCTGTCCGGAACGCGTTTCCCGTTGTGTGCTCTCCAACCCCGGAAGATCTCACGGCTCTTGAAGCATCAATCGGTAGGGCTATCATCACTCGCACACACGGCGTGACCGTACGGCGACGCACCGACGTGCCGTATCCGCCACCCCTTTGTGCCGCCCCTGCCCCGAGGTCATCCCCTCACCGGTTCGTGGCGTTGTACCACCCCACCCCCCATACGCCGTCGGGGCCGTCACCCTCGCGTCGTGCACAACTGAAAGCAGCGCATCCATGAGCAACAGCAGGGGCAGAGGGCTGCAGGCCAATGTCCTCGGTACGTTCGACACGGTGGTGATGGCGGTCGCGGGCAGCGCCCCGGCGTACTCGATCGCCGCGACCACGGCGGTCCTCGTCGGCACGGTGGGCCTGGCCAGCCCGGCCGCGCTGCTGTACTGCGCGATACCGATGCTGGGCATCGCCCTCGCCTTCAGTTATCTCAGCCGGATCGACGTGAACGCGGGCGCCAGTTACTCCTGGGTCGGGCGTACGCTGCACCCCTTCCTGGGGTTCATCAGCGGGTGGGCGCTGGTGATCTCGGCGACCATCTTCATGGTGGCGGGTTCCCTGCCGGCCGGGTCGATGACGCTGGCCCTCTTCGACGAGGAACTCGCGGAGAACACCGCGCTGTCGACGCTGGTCGGCGCCGGCTGGTTCCTGATCATGCTGTTCGTGGTGCTGGGCGGCGCCCGCCTCACCGTCCGGGCGCAGCTGGTGATGTCCGGCGTCGAGCTCGCCATCCTGGCCCTGTTCGCCGTACTGGCCCTCTTCCACTCGGGAAGCGCCCGGGCCTTCGACTGGTCCTGGCTCGGCTTCGGGCAGTTCGACGGAGTGAGCGGATTCGCCTCCGGGGCGCTGATCGCCGCGTTCTACTACTGGGGCTGGGACGTCACCAGCAACCTCAGTGAGGAGACTCGCAACAGCCGCCGTACGACGGGCCTCGCCGGGCTCATCGGGGTCGGCATCGTGTTCCTGCTGTTCGAGGTGTTCACGATCGCCGTGAACGTCATCCTCTCCTCGAAGCAGATCCAGGACAACGACGCCAACGTGCTGGCCGTGCTCGGGGAGGAGGTGTGGCCGGGCTGGGGCGGCAAGTTGCTGATCGTGGCGGTGATGCTGTCCACCATCGCCACCTTGGAGACCACGCTGATCCAGGTCACGCGCTCGCTGTTCGCGATGGGCCGGGACCGGACGATGCCGTCCGCGCTGGGCCGTGTGCACCGCCGGTGGAACACGCCGTGGGTGGCGATCGCGGTGGTCGGCGTCGTGGCGCTGGCCATGTTCATCGCCGCCAACTCCCTGGGCACGGTGGGCGACATCCTCTCCGACGCGATCTCGGCCATGGGCCTGCAGATCGCCGTCTACTACGGGCTGACGGGTCTCGCGGTCGTCGTCGCCTACCGCAGGATGCTGCTGAAGTCGGTGGGCAACTTCGTGCTCGGCGGTCTGTGGCCGCTGTTCGGGGCGCTGTTCATGTTCTGGATCTTCGTCGAGTCGCTGGGCGAGCTGAGCAGGTCCGCGATCGCGATCGGCATCGGCGGTCTCGCGGCCGGGCTGGTCCCGATGCTCTGGTACTGGCGGCAGGGCAGCGACTACTACCGGCCGGCCAAGCTGGACGCCGCGCGGACCGTCGAGGCCGACTACGTCCCGGCCGGCGCCGGCGGCACGAACTCCCTTGTCCACGAGGGTCTTCCCACCGACTTCTGAGGGGACCCACCATGCCGAGAGGCACCTCGAAACGCGATCTCACTCCCGACTTCGACCCCGACTGCGGGGACGCGCCCCTCACCTGCGCGCGCCAGGACATCGTCATCGGCCGCTGGCAGGGGCTGCGGGAGCTGCTGCGGGTCACCGGCCCCGACTGGCTGGTGCGCGGGCACCGGGTCCGGCTGCTCGCCCAGGCCTGTGCGGGCAGTTCGACGGTGGAGTCGTGGCTGGCCGCCGAGCCGCACAGCGCCGACGCGCTGGTGCTGCGGGCGGCGACGGAGACGGCCCGGGCGTTCCATCTGGCCATCACCGCGGGCCGGGGCGTACCGATCGACCAGCAGCGCATCGACACCGCGGTGCTGTCCTGCCTCAGGGCCGCCGACGCCTGCCCGGACGATCCGACGCCGTGGATCTCGCTGATCTCCGTCGCCCGGCTGTATCCGTCGGGCGTACGGCGGCAGGAACTGGGGCACTGGTGGGACGAGTTGCACCAGCGCGACCCGTACAGCGTGGAGGGCCACCTCCAGGTCCTGCACTACTACTCCTCGCGCTGGCACGGCACCCACGGCCAGATGTACGACTTCGCCCGTGACGCGGCCGGCGTCGCCCCGCCCGGCTGCGCGCTGCCGGTGCTCGTGCAGTACGCCCGGGTCGAGGAGTTCCGCTACGCCCTGGACGCGGCCAAGGGGCAGCATGCCTCCGTGGGACTCGGCCAGCACTGGAGTCACGACGGCGCCGTCAGTGACGTACGCCGTACCTGGGAGCGCTGGATCAGGGGCCGCACCGACGACGGCGTGGCCCCCGGCGAGCTTCGTGACCTCAACTACCTGACGCACGCGGCGTGTTACGCGGGTGCCCACGACATCGCCGCACCCTTGTTCCGGATGCTGGGGCGCCGTGCCACGCGGGCTCCGTGGGTGTACCTCGGCGATCCGGAGAAGCAGTTCGTGCGGTGGCGGGGAGAGATGGTGCTGCGCGGGTGACCGGAGCGGGTCGATCCGGTCCGGCTCCGCCTCGGGCGATCCGCCCCGCTCTCAAGGCGATTCGGCGCGCGGACCGGCCGCCCACCTCTCCTCGATCCGGCCGATCCGCCACACCAGGAGGGCGACGATCCAGGTCACCGCGAACAGCCCTACGACGACGAAGCCGGCCGTGTTGAGGTCGAGGCCGGTGATCCAGGTCCAGAACGGGCCGTGCAGGTCGAAGCGGTCGGCGAGGAGGGCGAGGAGTTCGACCGTGCCGATGAGCAGGGCGACCGCGACGGACAGGCCCGTGACGGTGAGGTTGTAGTAGACCTTGCGGACCGGCTGGGAGAACGCCCAGCCGTAGGCGAAGTTCATGAACGTGCCGTCGATGGTGTCCAGGAGCGACATGCCGGCGGCGAAGAGGACGGGCAGGCAGAGGATCGCGTACCAGGGCAGACCGGAGGCGGCGCCCGAACCGGCCAGGACCAGCAGGGCGACCTCGGTCGCGGTGTCGAAGCCGAGACCGAAGAGCAGGCCGAGCGGATACATGTGCCAGGGCTTGGTGACAGACTTCGTGACCCGGCCGAGGAGCCGGTTCATGAAGCCGCGCTTGTTGAGCTGCTCTTCCAGGGCCGCCTCGTCGTAGCGGCCCGAGCGCATCCGGCGGAACACCTTCCAGATGCCGGCGAGGGCGACCAGGTTGATCGCCGCGATCAGATAGAGAAAGGCCCCGGAGACCGTCGTACCGATCAGGCCGGTGATGTCGTGGAGGCGGGCGTTGTCGTCGCGGACCGGTCCGGCCAGGCTCTTCACGCCGAGGGAGAGCACAAGCGCCAGAGCCATGACGACGCTGGAGTGGCCGAGCGAGAACCAGAAGCCGACCGACAGCGGCCGTTGCCTCTCCCCCATCAGCTTGCGGGTGGTGTTGTCGATCGCCGCGATGTGGTCGGCGTCGAAGGCGTGCCGCAGGCCGAGCGTGTACGCGGTGACGCCGATGCCGATGCCGAAGGACTGCGCACCGATGCTGTAGTGCTCGGGCGCCACGACGGCGACGAGGGTGAACCAGCCGATGACGTGCAGGGCCAGCACGAACGCGGCCATGGCCCCGACCCTGCCCCACTCCTGCCGCGTCATGGAGGTATGGACGCGGTGCCAGGCCGCGCGCTGTGCGGGGGCCGTGGCGGGGAGGGTCGGAGTGGAGTCAGGGGCAGCCGTCATCGGGGAGGAGTGACCTTCTTGTGGAGGGCGGCTGCGCTGTACAGCCTGCAGCCATCCTCCAGTACTTGCAAATCATGTGCAGTAAAGGCCGTGGCAGTTCTTGGCCATGGATGCCACAGCGCTTGGCCATGGCGAGGGAAAGCGGGGCGGGAAGCGGGAAAGAGGGAGGACGCGGAGGTCGGAGTGACGGGCCGTCAGGGGGCGGCGTTCGGGCCGTCCGGACGGCTGCGGCGCTGCTCCACGATCTCGCGGCTCAGTTCCTCGGTCTCGGACTCGGGCAGCCGCTCGAAGCCGTCCTCCGTGATCACCGAGACGATGGGGAAGATCCGGCGGTTGATGTCCGGTCCGCCGGTCGCGGAGTCGTCGTCCGCCGCGTCGTACAGCGCGTGCAGCGCGGCCAGGGCCGCCTCACGCCGGGACATCCCCGGACGGTACAGCTTCTTCAGGGCGCCGCGGGCGTACGGTGATCCGGAGCCCTCGGCATGGAAGTCGTGCTTCTCGTACGCTCCGCCGACCACCTCGAAGTCGAAGATGCGTCCTCGCGCGCCCTCGGGGGCCCCGAAGTCGTAGCCGACGAGGAGCGGGACGACGGCGAGGCCCTGCATGGCCTGGCCGAGGTTCTGGCGGATCATGGTCGCGAGCCGGGTCGCCTTCGCCTTGAGGGTCATCGGGATGCCCTCGATCTTCTCGAAGTGCTTCAGCTCGACCTGATAGAGCTTCACCATGTCCAGCGCGAGTCCGACGGTGCCGGCGAAGGCGACCGCGGTGTAGTCGTCCGCGGGGTGGACCTTCTCCAGGTCGCGCTGGGCGATGAGGTTGCCCATGGTGGCCCTGCGGTCGCCGGCGATCAGCACGCCGTCGCGGTAGGTGAGGGCCAGCACCGTGGTGCCGTGCGGGAAGCGGTCGGCCGGGGCGCGGACACCGTCGGGGAAGGGGCGGCGCATGGGCAGCAGGGCGGGGCGGTGGGCGGCCAGGAACTCGGTGAAGGACGAGGTCCCCGGAGTGAAGAACTCCTCCCCCAGCCGCCCGTCGTGCTCACTGCTCGCCATCACGCTCCCCCTCCTCCACCCGACCGCGGACCGGCCGCCACCCGGACTCCTACCTGAACCGACCGCCCGGGAAACGCCATTGGCGCGCACAGCGTCGGGGAGCCGAGAAGGCCGGGTGTGCGCAGCAGGCCGGCCACGATGCCGACGGCGCCGACCGAGCCGGCGGGAGGGCGCCGCCCGGAGGACGGCGATCAGCACGCCGCAAGGCAGCGTCACGACGGCCGACGAACCGCCCCACCGGGCGGCCGTCCTCGCGGGTCGGGCGTGGACGGCTCCCATGTGCGTCCGGGCCGGCCGGCAGGACGGCAGTCGGGGGAGCATCGCGTCCCGCTGGGCGAGCGGCCGGGACGGCCGCGTCGTCAGGGTGGCCGAGGCGGCCGTCGGCGCCCGGACCCGGCCGACGACGGGGAGTCGGACCGCGCCGGTCTCCCGCACCGGGCGGATGTGCACCGGTAGGCACGTCCCTGCCGGGGCGTGGCCAGGACCGGGTCCGACGTCACCTCGGCCCGCCCGCGCCCGGCGTAGGAGCGATGCGGACCTCCAGGCCGTCGAGGCGGTGGAGCTGCCAGTCGCGGGCGTATCGGGGCGGCTTGCCGCCGGGAGCGGTGAGGGCGCCGACCGGGACGCTGCGGGCGGTCCGCAGGATGTCGGCCTCGGTGGTGTTCTCGTTGTGGCCCTGGGTCGCCCCGGAGGAGCAGCCCGTGTAGTAGCCGACCGGAATGGCCTCGTGCCCGGTGAGCAGACAGGGCGGGCGTACGCCGAGGCGATGGAGTTCGGCGGCGGAGCGGGCCCAGGCCTCGCGGCCGGCGGTCGTACGGTTCACGGTGCGGTGCAGGACGGCGTACTGCACGGCCAGATGTCCGGCCAGCCCGAGCGCGACCACCGCGGCGACGGCCGGACGCCACCGGCCCGACGGCGTGATGACGAGGTCGAGCAGGGCGTCCGCGACGGGGATGGCGAGGAGGGCGTAGGCGGGCAGGAGGAAGCGGGGTGCCGCGTATCCGATGAGGAACAGGTAGGGGAGGGCGGCCGTCGCGGCGCAGAGCAGCGGGACCAGGGTGCGGGTGGTGCGTACGCCGCGGATCGCGACCGCCAGGCCGTAGGCGGCGAGCAGGGGGAGCACGAACCACCAGACGTAGACGACCGGGTGGGGCATCTCGCCGTTGCACGGCCGGCACAGGGCGCTTCCGGCGAGGCTGCGCATCTGGTCGTCGACGGCGAAGTTCCAGCCGAGGTCGCCCTGGATGCGGGAGGCCTCGTTCAGCCGTTCGCGCAGGCCGCCGTAGCTGAGGTACGCCTCGATCACCCACTGCACGCCACCGGCCGCCAGGCCCGCCACGAGCGCGGCCCCGAGCCGCCAGTGCCGTGCCACCAGAGCGAGGACGAGCAGCGGCAGCGTGACCCACACGGCGTCGGTGGGCCGCATCCAGGCCATCAGCGCGGCACCGGCCACCACGCCCCACAGGGCCCGCCGGTCGAGGTGGCGCAGGCGGTCCGCGCGGGTGCGCAGGAAGCAGCCGACGCAGAGCAGGGCGCCGAACGCGACCCAGAGGTTGGGCATGGCCTGCGGGCCGTAGAAGAGGGTCACCCACAGGGTGGCGAAGAAGGCGCCCGCGCCGGCCAGGACGCGGGCCGGGAACAGTCCGCGCCAGGCGCGCAGGGCGAGGTACAGGCCGAGTCCGGACAGGATGGCGAGAAAGATGCGCAGCAGTGTCGTGGACGACGACCAGGAGGCGATGGGCCACACCAGCAGCGAGACGCCACGCGCGCGTGGCGCGCTGAAGAAGGCGGCCGGTGCCTCGGTGCCGACCTGGCTGACGTACACCACCTCGTCCCAGCCGAGGCCCATCGAGGGCCGTACGAGGAGGAGTTGGGCGAGGCTGAAGAGGCCCGCCACGGCGGCGAGCAGGCCGTCACCGCCCGACCGCCACGACCTGTTGGCCACGAGCGCGTCGTCGCGCCACCCCGTACTCACGAGCATGGGCTTCGTGCCGTGGGCCATCGTCCGCCCCTCCTCCTACGCGTCGTAGGGCTTTCTGAAAACCCCACAGCCGGGCGAGTTGGGCAGCGAGGAACCGAAGAAACACCAAAAACACGAACAAACTAACCCGTAGGGAACAGGTGTGCAGCGCGATCTTCGGCCATGTGCCTGACGCGATCCGGCCAACCGCGCCTCGTCCAACGGGCGCCTGCGCGCAGCGACTCCCTCGCCAGGAGTCTTCGTGTACGGCCGGAAGTGACCGCCGACCGGGTGACACACTCTGCTGTGTGGCCCTGACCTTCGACGATCTTCTCACGCGTGCCCGCTCCCTCCCCCGCGACGGCCGCCGTGCCGTCCTCGGCATCGCGGGCAGCCCCGGTGCGGGCAAGACGACGCTCGCCGAGCATCTGGTGCGGCAGCTGAACGGTGCCGGGAAACCCTGGGTCGCGCATGTGCCGATGGACGGCTTCCACCTCGCCGACGTCGAGCTGGACCGGCTGGGGCGCCGGGACCGCAAGGGTGCGCCCGACACGTTCGACGCGGCGGGGTACGCGGCGCTGCTGCGCCGCCTGCACGACGAGGCCGGCCGCGACACCGTGTACGCCCCCGGCTTCGAGCGGGTCCTGGAGCAGCCGATCGCGGGTGCCGTTCCCGTGGAGCCGACGACCCGGCTGGTGGTGACCGAGGGCAACTATCTGCTGCTGGAGACGGGCGCGTGGGCGCGGGTGCGGCCGCAGCTGGACGAGGTGTGGTTCTGCGAGCTCGACGAACCGGAGCGGATCCGGCGGCTCGTCACCCGGCACGAGGAGTTCGGCAAGCCGCACGAGCAGGCGGTGGCGTGGGTGCTGGGCTCGGACCAGCGCAACGCGGAGCTGGTCGCCGCGACCCGGGACAGGGCGGACCTGGTGGTGCCGGACACGGCGCTGCCCGTCCCGCAGCGGCCGTCGGCGGCCGGGGCGGGCGGCTGACCGTGGGACTGGACATCACGGTTCTGGCGGTGGACTGGGGCCGGCTGGAGGCCACGCCCGAGGGCCGGCGACTGGAGGTCTTGGAGGAAGCCGCTTATCCCGACGTCGAGTTGGACTGGGACGCGGAACCGGAGAAGGGGTGGGTGTGCCCGGCCGCACCGCTCCTGCATTGGATCGCCCGTTACGAGTTCCACTGCACCAGCGGCTCGTACAAGCCGCACTTCTGGGCCGGGCAGGCCTGGGAGGACGTGCGGGGCTTCGCCGGACCCCGGCTCCAGGAGGGGCTCGACGGATTTCTGCGGGACCTGTTCTGGCACGACGACCCGGTGCCCCCGCCACTCGACGGGCTCGTCCATGACCCCGGCGATCCACGGCGGCCGGGCCTGCTCGTCGCCTGCCCGCCGAAGACGGTCTCGGCGCTGGCCGCCCGCTGGGCCGTGGTCGACCCGCTGCTGGAGGGACTGCGGGAGGCGTACGACGTCCATGCCGCACGTCCGGGCGGATGGATCGAGGACTTCGACGGCTTCGCCGTGCTGCTCCGCGAGTGGGCGGTGGTCGTCCGCGAAGCCGAGCAGCGCGGGTGGGGGCTGCTCGGCCTGCCGTGGTGAGTGGGTGCGCCCCTAGGACGCCGTGAGCGTGAGCTCGGGCTCCCCGTGACTGTCGCCCGCCGCCTCGCCGATCAGGGCGGTGAACGCCTCGGTGCGGACCGTCAGCCATGAACCGTCGTGTGAGAAGGAGGGCGCGAACGGGCCCGTCGGTCCGTAGCGTACGGCGAAGACGTGCAGGCCCTCCGGGGCGCCGGGGGCCGGTTCGGCCTCCAGGGCCGTGGAGCTGACGAGGTGGCTCCAGCCCTCGTCGGGGTTGCCGTAGCCGCGGGGGTCGGCCGCCAGGGCGAAGGCCGCCTGTTCCTGGGTCAGGTCCGCGCGGGCGTCGAAGTGGTCCACGCCGTCGGACTGCGGGTGCGTCAGACGGAGTTCACCGGCCGCCGTGACCTCGCCGTCGGCGGTCCTGCGTACGCGCTCGCCGTCGTCGGCGGCGTACGGCAGACCGGCGAGCAGATACGGCGATCCGGGGAGCCGTTCCACCGCGACGGTCGTCCACAGGCTGGTGCCGTCGGTGACGTACAGGGACCGGACGTGGCGCAGGACATGGTCGCGGCCGACGACCGGCTTGGTGACCAGCTTCGCCGTCAGGCCGTCGGCGTCGACGTCGCGGACGCGGACCTCGCCCATCGGACGGCAGAGCAGGAAGCCGTCCGTCACCGGGCCGAAGCCGTGCTGCCGGTTGACTGCCGCGGCGAGGTAGTAGGTGCCCGCGGCCTCGACCAGCGACGGGGTCATCCGGTCGTCGAAAGCCACCGAGACCGTCCCCGCGCGCAGTTGGTGACGGGCGGGAGCGGTGGACGGTGTGCGGTGCCAGCGGGTCGCGTCCTGGATCTGCCAGACCAGCATCCACGCGAAGTGCCCGTCGACCGAGCCGTCCGCCTTGACCGCGTGCCGTCCCCAGCGGGTGTCGCCCCGGTAGCGGCCGAGGTCGGAGCCGATCCGGGCACTGAAGTAGCGCAGGCCCAGGACCGACTCGAAGCCGCTGTGCTGCTCGCTGTAGCGCGGTCCGCCGTTGTCGAAGCCGCCGCCGGTCAGGCGGGCGTCGATGTAGCGGGCCAGCGCGTCACCGTCCTCGGCGAAGATGTCCTCGCCGCTGATCCGGTGGGCCTGGGCGAGGAAGGACAGGGAGATCGGGCCGTAGTTGTTGTCGTAGGCGCCGCCGTGCTCGGGCGGCAGCAGTGCGCCGCGGTCCGCGACACGGTGGGCGCGGATCTCGTCGACGTACAGGGCGATCGCGTGCGAACGCACCGGCTCGGCCTGCTCCGGCGGGAGGTGGCGGGCCAGCATCAGTCCGCCGACGACGCAGCCGATGGCCTGGTTGCCGGCCTCCTGCGGGTTGAAGAAGGTCGCCTCGGTCAGCCAGCGCCAGTAGCCGTGCGCCATCTCGACGAGTTCGGCGCGCTGCCGGTCCTCGACGAGGCCATCCGCCAGGTCGAGGACGTCGACCGCCTGGAGCAGCGCCCACACCGTGCTCGGCCAGTCGCCGATGGGGTGGGCGCCGGAGGCGAGGGTGTAACGGGCGTACGGCAAACCGGAGTTGCGGGCCTTCAGGTTCGGGTAGCCGGGGTTGTCCTCGGTGTACACCCGCTCGCGCAGATGGAAGGCGAGGCTGCGGCGCACCGCCTCCGGCAAGCGCGGGTCCTTGCCGCGCTGCCAGGCGAGCGCCAGCAGAGAGGTGATGCCGAGCGAGGTGTCGCCGATGTCGTCGACGCAGTCGGGGTGTTCGAGGTTGCCCTCGGGCGTGATCCGCTCCAGGGCCTGCTCGACGACGTCGGCGAGGACCGCGTCGTACGCCTCGGGGCTGTCCGGGAGGTTGTGCAACGGGCCGAGCTGGCGCGGGAGATGCATGGGAGGGGGCGTGGGGCGCACGGGATCAGTCCTTCATGCCTGGGTGGCCGGGGCGTGGTTCGTCAGGATCACACGGCGGGTGCGGGCCGGTCGGCACGCAGTGCGACGGTCAGGATCTGCGGGCCGTGGCCGGCGAGGTAGACGCGGTTCCCGGTCGTCGCGTCGGTGCCGCCCGTCACGGTGTGGTCCTGACCCGGGTCGTAGCGCAGTATGTCGGTCCGGTCCGGCCCGGCGAGCGGTTCCCCCGTCTCGACGCGGACCTCGACCCGGATCTCGTCATCGCCGACCCGGTACGTCATCGGCCCGGTCGTCAGGCACCAGCGTCCGTCGCCGAGCGGTACGGCGCCTCGAGGCTCGCCGCCCGGCCGGAAGGTCAGTTCGAGGGCCCAGGGCACCGGTGGGCCGCTGATGTCGATCCGCAGGTCGGCTCCGTCCTCCCGCAGGTCGACCTCGACTCGGGTCGTGTGACAGACCTCGTCCTGAGGGCGGTCCGGGAAGGCCATCGCCGCGGAGAAGCGGCCCTCGTCCACCAGACGGTAGGCGCCGTCGCCGCGCCTGTGGTCCTTCGGGAGCGGCTGGTAGTAGGCGGTTGTGAGGCTCTGGGTGAGCCGGTACCGGTGGTCGGCGAGCCGTTCCATGTCGGCGGCGCGGAACGGGCCCAGGTCGAAGAAGCCGCGCGAGAGGCGGACCGCGTCGAGGACGGCGTCCCCGGCGAACAGGCGCAGGAAGGTGGGGTTGCAGGCGAGACCCGAGCGGATGCGCCGGTGCTCGGGCACGTCGGAGCCGCCGTACACCACGGTGTGCGCGGTGGCCGAGGCGTGGTGCGCGAGGCGTGCGGTGCCGAGGTACCGCTCGCGCGGGAGCTTCTCCGCTTGCGGGGACGGCAGTTCGCGGCTCAGGTCCGGGGTGAGGAGGGTCTGGGCGAGCAGGTCGGGGTCGTCGATGCCGACTGCGGCCGCCAGCCGTGCCGCCCGGGCGAAGTCGCCCCGGCCGGTGCGGATCGCGAGGAGCCGGTAGTGCGGCAGGTAGGGCCACAGGGCGAACGTGAGCTTCTGGTCCTGCCGTCGCGAGTGGAGGGTCTCCACCGTGCCGTCCGGTCGGATCAGGTCCAAGGTGGTGGCGAGGTTGCGTTCGACGGCCGCCGACAGGTCGGTCCGGCCGAGCACCTCGGCCAGCAGGAGCAGCGCCGGGTTGGTCACGATGGACGCGTAGACGGCGCTGCGTTCCGAGTACAGGCCGTCCGTGTCGATGTCGACGCCCTCGGCGAGCCACTCCTCGACGCGGTCGAGGAGTCGGTCGTCGGGGAAGGACCGGTGCAGCCGGGCGAGGGCCGCGCTCAGCTCCCAGCGGTGGTTCGGGGTGTGCACGCCACCGGTCAGGAGACTGGGGGTGGCGGCGCCGGCGATCTCGGCGAGCCGGGCCGTCACCTCGGCCAGTTCCGGTCCCGCGGCGGCGGCGAGGACGTACGCGTCGCACACGTCGTTGACGGTGAACGCGGAGTCCGGCGGTGACTGGACGTTGTCGCCGCCCGCGAAGAGGCCGGAGGGCGTCTGCACGGCCCGCAGGGCGCGCAGGTGGGTCATCGCGGCGACGACGGCCGGTCCGCTGCCGTGCAGTGCCGAGTCCGGGGAACGGTATGCCGCGACCAGGGTCTTCACCCGCCGCGCCAGACCACGGTGCGGCACACCGGCGGGTTCCTCGTCGGGACGGGCCGCGAGCGGAGCGGCCGTCCGGTCGGCGGCGCGGGCCGCCGACCGGACGAACTCGTGGTCGAGCGGGACGGGCAAGGTCAGTCCTTCAGTCCGGCGTTGATGTCGGCGTTCATGACGTAACGCTGGAACACCAGGAAGACGACGATCAGCGGAATCATGGAGATGACCGATCCGCCGAGCACCACCGACCAGTTGATGTTCTGCGCGCCGACGAGGCTCTGGATGCCGATCTGCACGGTGAACTTCTCGGGGTCGTTGAGCATCAGCAGCGGCCAGATGTAGTCGTTCCACCGCCACTGGAACGACAGGATGGCGAGCGTCAGCATGATGGGCCGGGAGATCGGCACCATGATCCTCAGGAAGATCGACAGCTCACGCGCCCCGTCGATGCGGGCGGCCTCGATGAGCTCGTCGGGGACCGTCAGGAAGAACTGGCGGAACATGAAGCAGCCGGTCGCGGTGAGCACGGCCGGGAGGATGATGCCGGCGAGCGAGTTGAAGAGGCCGAGGTCGCGGACGACCAGGAACTGCGGGGCGAGCATGACCTCGGACGGCAGCATCGTGGTGGCCAGGATGCCGACGAAGAAGACCTTGAGCCACTTGTTGTCGTACTTGGCCAGCGCGTAGCCCGTACAGCAGCTGACTCCCACCGTGAGGATCGTCGCGATCACGCACACGATGGTGGTGTTGACGAAGTACTGGGAGAAGTTGGCGCTGTCCCACGCCGTCTTGTAACCCGACACGGTGGGGTTCTGCGGGAACAGCGTCAGCGGAAGGGAGAACAGGTCTCCGGCCGGCTTGAAGGAGCTGAGGACGAACCACAGCACCGGCACCGCGTAGATGGCCGCCAGGACCCACAGCAGGGTCGTCGCGGAAACCGCGCGCCGGAAGTCACCGCTGCGTCCACTGCGGGACCGCTTCTTGGGGACGGACCGTACGGAACCGGCGTCGGCCTTGCGCGGCATGTCTGTGGTTGTCATCGGTTCTCCACCCGCCGGTTGACCATCATCTGGACGATCGCGACGACCATCAGGATGAGCATGAGCACGAACGACGCGGCGCTCGCGTAGCCGATCTGGCCCGACTTGAACCCCGTCTGGTAGATGTACTGGACCAGCAGGTTGTTCGACGTTCCGGGTCCGCCGTTGTTGAGGGAGGCGAACAGCGGGTACTCCTTCATGCCGTGGATCGTGTTGAGCAGGATCACGATGAAGGACGTGGGCGCGATGCTCGGCAGGGTGATGCTGATGAACTGGCGCCACGGACCGGCGCCGTCGAGCGCGGCCGCCTCGTAGTACGACGTCGGTACGTTCTTGATCGCCGCGATGAACAGCAGCATGGAGAAGCCCGTCCAGGCCCAGGACGCCGCCACCACGACCACCAGCAGGGACAGGTCCGCGTTCGACTGCCACGGCACGGCGCTTCCGCCGACCTTCTCGATGAGGTAGTTGACCAGTCCGAAGTTCTCACCGAACAGCCACCGCCACAGGACACCCACGACGATGGGCGACAGCAGCCACGGGATGAAGAAGAAGACGCGGGCGACCGACATGCCCTTGGCGTGCTTGCTCACCAGCACGTTGGCGATGAGCAGCGAGAACACGAAGTTCAGCGGCACGAAGAGCACGGTGTAGAGCAGCGTCCGGGTCAGCGCGTCGTAGAAGGCGGAGTCCCCGGCCAGGTTGTTGTAGTTGTCCAGCCCGACGAACTGGAACGCCCCTACGCCCGTGTAGTTCGTGAAGGAGTAGACGAGCCCGATCACCGCCGGCCAGAGGAAGAACAGCGCGAAGAGTACGACGTTGGCCGAGATGAGGACGAGCGGCGCAAGGGTGTACTTACTGCGTCTCCTGGGCGGGCTCGCGGTCACGTCCGAGGCGCGTTTGGTCATCTTCCTGACTCCGTGCTGGTGGATTGGGTTCCTGTGGGCTCGGGCCGTGAGCCCCGGCATCGGGTGGGCCCCGAGGCCGGGCGGCGGGGTCTCGGCCCCGCCGCCCGGGCCTGCCGGCCTACGGTCAGCCGCCGACCTGCTGGTTGTAGCCGTCCACGATGTTCTGCAGGGCCTTGTCGGCCGACTGCTGGCCGTTGATCGCCTTGCCGAGCTCCGTCTTGGTCGGGTCCTCGGTGAGGCTCTTGCCCTTCAGCACCCAGTTCGTCTGCGCGCTGTTGAAGTAGCCGGAGATCGGGGCGTAGAGCGGGATCGACTCGTTGTAGAGCTTGAACGCCGCCTGCGCCGCCTCGGACTTGAAGGGGTACTTCGGGTTCAGACCGCTCTCCACCGGCAGGAACCCGGACGCCTCGCACAGCGCCTGGTAGTGGGCCGGCTCGTACAGCCAGGACAGGAACTCCGTCGCGGCCTTCGCCGCGTCGGCGTTGTTGTTGAAGCCCACCGTCATGCCGCCGCTGTTGACGTCACTGGCCTGCACCGGCTGGGCGGGGGTCGGGACGCTCGCCCACTCGAACTTCTTGATGCTCTCCGAGAAGGCGGCGACCTGCCACACGCCGGACCAGTAGGCGACCACGTCACCGCTCTGGAACATGGCGGACGGGTCGGCGCCGCTGGTCCACACCGACTTCGGCATGGTCTTGTCGTCGTTCCATCCGACGAAGGTGTTCACGGCCTTCTTGGTCGCCGCGTCCACCGAGAACTTGCCGGAGGAGTCCGCGTGGACGTACTTCCCGCCCATCTCGTACACCATGGCGCGCAGTCGCGACGGCGACTGGTCGAAGGTCAGGGAGTACTTGGCGTCGGTCTTCTCCCGGACCTCGTTGGCCGCCTTGATGAACTCGGTCCAGGTCCAGGTCTTCGAGGGCGAGGTCGGGTAGGAGACGCCGGCCTTCTCGAAGAGCGACTTGTTGATGAACATGCCGGACGCGGTGATGTCCGAGGGGATGGACAGCACCTTCCCGGACGAGTCCTTGGCGACGAAGTTGCCGTTGATCTTGTTGCTCTTGTTGTTGGCGATGGAGCTGAGGTCGATCAGCTTGTTCGACCAGATCGGGTCCAGCTTCGGCACCGCCGCCACGTCGGGCAGGGAGTTCGCCTGCGCGGCGTTGCGCAGCTTCGCGTCGTAGCCGTCGTAGGGGATGTTGACGAGCTTGACCGCGACGCCGGTCTCCTTCTTGTACTGCGCCACCATCTTCTTCCAGCCCGCGTCCTGCCCCGGAACCGTGGAGATCCAGAACGTCAGCGACTTGGAGGTTCCGCCCGAGCTGGACCCGGACCCCCCGCAGGCGGAGAGCAGAAGGGCACCTGCCGTGGCCACGGCAGCGAGGGGAACCAGGCGGCGCATACCGCCGCGGCCGAGTCGGCGGGAGCGCCGCACACCCACAGTGGTCATCTTCGATCCCATTTCGTGGTAGGGGACGGAGCACGGCGCCGACCGAGGCGGCACGGGTGCATTTTGCAGAAAATTTCGCTTTCTGGGGGCGCGGCCTCGCCCGGCCGCGTCGCCTTGACGGGTGGAGTCCCCGGCCATGAGGGCCGTCGTCGCACAAGCACGCCCTCGTGCGGCTGCCGTACTTCGCGTACGGGCGGGAGGCTCACCCGGAGTCGGCGTCCCGGCCGACTCAGAAAGCGCTTGTCCGGACATTGGCAGATCGAGTCGGAAGCCGTCAATCCTTCGACCCCCCGGCGTCGGTCACGGTTTGGACTCCTCGGGAAACCGCGAGCCGGGAAGCGCCCACGACCGTGCCGAGGTCCCCGACCGTGCTGCTGACCACTTCGGTGGGCCAGCTCAGCCGGTCGAGTTCGGCCCGCACACCGGGCAGTACCTGCGGGTCCGCGCCGGTGCTGCCGCCGAGCACGATCAGCCCCGGGTCCAGTACGGCGGTCACGGCGGCGGCGAGACGGCCGATGTCCGCGGCGTGGCGGCCGATCACGGCGCGGGCCGCGCCCCGGCCCTCTCCGGCCAGGGCGAAGAGCTGCTCGGCGGTGCGCGGGCAGGGCCCGTCCTCGTCCGGCCAGGCCTCGGCCGCGCGCCGCAGGAGCGAGCGTGCGCCGATGTACTCCTCCAGGGCCTCGCGGCGCGGCTCCCGGCCGTCGTCCCAGGGGTAGGGCAGCCGGGCCAGCTCACCGGCGGCGCCGTTGGCCCCGCGCAGCACCTGCCCGCCGACCACGATGCCGAGGCCGATACCGACGCCGATGCGCAGGTAGCCGAAGGTGCGCCGGCCGCGCGCGGCGCCCTCGTGCAGTTCGGCGAGCGCGGCGCAGTTGACGTTGTTCTCGAGGTGGACGGGAACGCCCGGCGGCAGGGCGACGGCCATGGCGTCGAAGACGGGGCCGGCCTTGGCCGTGGCGGGGCGCATGCGGGCGCCCTCCTTCTCGCGTGCGGTGACGTCACCGACGGCGACGACGACGGTGCGCAGCGGTGCGTCGACGGGCAGCGCGACGAGCGCCTCGCGCACCACGTCGGCTGCCTCCTCCCGGGTCCCGGTGGCCTGGGCGAGCAGGGTGCCGTCCAGGGCGCAGCCGCGCACCCGGGTCAGGGCGGGGCCCAGGTCGACGGCGAGCACGGCCCCGGCGGCCGGCCCGAGACCGTAGACGGCGGCGGAACGGCCCGTGCCTCCGGAGGCGGTGCCGGAGTGGGCGGCCAGCCGGGCGCTCTCCAGCTCCGCGACGGCGGAGGACACGGTGGGCTTGGACAGGCCCGCCAGGCTCGCGAGCTGCGGCCGGGTCGCGCTGCCGGCCGCAGCCAGCACGGCGAACACCGCACGCGCGCTCTCGCTCAGGTCCATGCTCTCCCCAGGTGATGCGGCGGCGGCCGGGCACCGCCGGAGAAGTCCGGGCGCGCTCCCGCACCGCCCGGCACGCGGTCTCGCCGGACCGGCCGTGGCCCTGGTGGCTCGCCCCCGGTCTCACCTTCGTTCGGCCAGGGGCCCCCACCGGGACCCTCGTCCGCACGCCGAGAGCACCACCGGACGACACGGGAACGCACCCGGACTTCCCTGGCTCGCCAAGGGCCGCCAAGGTCGTTCGGCATCGGGTTTCCGCGCCTCTTGACGCGCACCCTACTTCGTTAGTTAACTTCCTAACGAAGTACACGGTACTCGCCTGCCGTGTTCCGCACGAGGCCCGTCCCGGGGCTTCCCGATCTCACCACTTCCGTTCCCGAGCACGGTTCGCCCGCCGTCATCGCGCTGCGCACACGACGAAAGAGGACCCGTGCAGGAGACGACGCCACTCGTGGTCGGCATCGACGTGGGCGGGACCAAGACGCATCTCCGGGCCTGTACCGGGGACGCCCTGGTCGCCGACCACGTCCGGACGAGCAGCGGCTGGCGACCCCACGACCCCGTGGCCGCCGCCGGCTGGCTGGCCGCGCTGGTCGCCGACGCCCTGCCCACGGGCGCCCGCCCGTCCGCGCTGGCACTGGGCGGGCACGCCTGTGAGACCCCCCGCCAGTGCGACCAGATCCGCACCGCGCTCCAACTCCACTTCGACGCGCCCGCGTCGGTGGTGGGCGATGCCGAACTGCTCGTTCCCGCCGCCGGGTTGGACAAGGGGGTCGGTCTGGTCGCCGGCACCGGTTCCGTCGCGGTCGGCCGGCTGCCCGACGGCACCCCGGTCCAGGTCGGCGGCTGGGGCGCGGTCCTCGGTGACGAGGGCGGCTCGGCCGGTCTCGTCCGCGAGGCCGCGCGGGCCGTATGGGCGGCACACGACCACGGCGAGGAGCCCGACGCACTGGCGCACGGGCTCCTCGACGCGTTCGGGGTCGCCGAAGTGCCCGCACTCGGCGCGGCGTTGGAGAGTGCCAAGGACGTCTCCGCGGAGTGGGGCCGGCACGCGCCGGTCGTGTTCGCGGCCGCCGAGGCCGGTTCACCGCTGGCCCGTGCGGTGATCGACGAGGGCGGCCGGTCGCTGGCCGCGCTCGTCGGGCAACTCGCCGCCCGCGGAGTCGCCGTGGACGACGTCGTGGTCGCCGGCAGCACCATCCTCGCCCAGTCGGTCCTGTACGACGCCTTCGCCTCCGCGCTCGCCGACGGAGTGCCGGGGGCCAGGCCGCGGCCCCTGCGGGTGCCGCCGGTCTTGGGCGCGGTGTCACTCGCCCGTTCACTCGTGTGACACCTGCCGGACGCCGGGCCATCCCGAGTCCGACACAACTCGCCCGTAGATCTTCGCTCGTACGACTCGATCGCCTCATGTGCCGCGCACGGCTCCGCCGGCCTCCTGCGCACCCTTCGGTCGAGTCGGTCCATTCCATCTCCCCGGCCGTACGGCCGAAGAACTCCAGAGAGGCAGACGTATGCCGTCACCCGCCGGGCACCACTCCCCCGCTTCGGTCCGTGGACTCGCCGTGAACCGAAGGGGTTTCCTCAAGACGTCCCTGGGCGCCTCGGCCGGTGTGCTGGCCGCGCCCACCCTCGCCACCTGGCTGACCGCCACGGACGCCAAGGCCGCCACGAACGCCCTCGCGTTCGTCGACGACTACAAGACGAACGTCGTCGCGAACCAGACCCCCGAGACCAACGCGGTGGTCCGGATCCTCGGCGGCTTCGCGCAGGTCTGGAAGACCGGCGACGCCTGGAACACCGGCATACCGCTGATGCCCGAGGTGCTGCGCGCCAACATGCGCTACTGCGCCCGCGTCACCGCCGCGCGCACGGACGCGCAGGCCAAGGAAGCGTTCATCGTCGACCGCCAGCACCAGAGCTACTCGGTGATCACCGGGCTCGGCCCGCTGGCCGAGTTGTACAAGTCGGGCGCCAAGGCGGTCACCTCGATCACCAGCGCGCCGGACGGCACCCCCGCCGGGAAGATCAGCGACACCCTGCCCGCCGACGCCCCGGCCGGTTCCGCGATCGGCGCCGGTTCGTACGACTCGGAGCTCGGCAAGGTGGCCAGGCTGGTCGACACCGTGCGCGGCCCCTTCGCCTCAGGCAACCCGGCCAAGTTCGCCTTCCAGTACCCGCGTCCGTGGCGGATGAACGAGGACAGCGAGGTCGTCGACACCGGCAAGAAGGACGAGTTCGGCTTCCCCGTCTACGACTCGGAGGTGGTCGTCGCCCCGCAGCTGCTGCGGCAGCGCGCCGAGAACCCGGCCGAGGACGGCGGCTTCCCCAGCGGGCACACCAACGCCCTGCACCTGGCGGCCCTGGCGTATGCCTACGCCGTGCCCGAGCGTTTCCAGGAGATGGTGACCTGCGCCTTCGCCCTCAGCCACACCCGCATCGTGGCGGGCATGCACTCCACGGTCGACGTCCTCGGCGGCCGCGTCATGGCCACCGCCCTGACCGCCGCCGCCCTCACCGACCCGGCCAACGCCGAACTCAAGGCCGCCGCGCGGGCCCAGGCCCTGGCGTACTTCGAGGAGCGGACCGGCACGACGGCCGACACCCTGTACGCGTACGCTCACTCGGCCGGCACCGGCACCGACCCGTACGCCGACCGCGCGACCAACGCCCGCACGGTCAGGCCCAAGCTGACGTATGTGCTGACCCGGGACGGCCGCGACGAGCCCCTGACGGTGCCGAAGGGCGCCGAGGTGCTGCTGGAGACGCGCCAGCCGTACCTGACCGCGGCCCAGCGCCGCGAGGTGCTGCGCACGACCGCGCTGCCCGCCGGGTACGTCCTGCTGGACGGCTTCGAGCAGTGGGGCCGGCTGAACCTGTTCGCGGCGGCGGACGGTTACGGCGCCTTCGACTCCGACGTGACCGTCACGCTCGACCGGGCGGCCGGCGGCTTCGGCGCGGCGGACAGCTGGCGCAACGACATCGCCGGCGACGGCGGCCTGACCAAGCGCGGCACCGGCACGCTCACCCTGACGGGCCACAACCGGTACCACGGCGGCACCATGGTGGAGGGCGGCGTCCTCGTCGCCGCGTCGCCCAACGCCCTCGGGCAGGGCGACGTACGGGTGGTGGGCGGCACGCTCCGCGCGGACAAGGTCCTGCGCGTGCGCGGCACGTACGTCCAGCAGGGCGACACGACCCTGGAGTTGCTGGTCCGCAAGGACCACGGTCCCGCCCTCGAGGTGTCCCGCCGGGTCCAGCTGGGCCGGGGCAGCGTGCTGTCGCTGCGCCTGGACGCCGAACGCCCGCCGGTCGCCGGGACCACCGTTCCCGTCATCGAGGCCTCGCAGCTGCGGGGCCGGTTCGACCGGGTGGAGCTGAACTCCGACACGCTGCGAGCCGTACCCGTGTACACGGCGGATGGTCTGTCGGTACGACTCCTGAAGCGGTAACGCCGTCTCCCGGCAGGAGCTGATGCAGAGTAGGCCCATGGGCCGGCTCCGGATCAGCTCCCGCCGCCGCGGGGGCGACGCCGCCGCGGAGCGGATGATGGCGCTCGAACAGCACTCGGCCCCGGCCTCGGTCGGGGCTCCGGAGGCGCTCCCCTGCGCGCGGCCCTCGGGGGCGTCGCGCAGGCGGTGGCTCGTGCCGCTCCTCGTCGTCGTGCTGCTCGGTCAGATGGCCGTCGCGATGGTGACCACGGCTGTGCAGCAGACGCCGACCATCGACGAGCCCGTGTACGTGGGTACGGCGGCCGAGTATCTGCATGAGCGCCGCCTGCGCCACAACCCCGAGCATCCGCCGCTGGGGAAGCTGGTCATCGCTGTCGGGGTGGCGCTGGCCGATCCGCATGTCGACGGGTCCTTCGCCGGTGGCCAGGGCCGGCTGGGGCGGCATCTGCTGTACGAGTCCGGCAACGATCCGTGGCAGCTGATGCTGTTCGCCCGACTGCCCGTGATCGTGTTGACGCTTCTGTTCGGATTGATCGTCTTCGCCTTCGCCCGTGAACTCGTGGGCGTGCTGGGCGGTTTGACCGCGCTCGGTCTGTACGCCTTCTCCCCCGACGTCATCGCGCACGGCTCACTGGCCACCCTGGACGTGCCCGCCGCCGGGTTCGTGCTGACGTCGGCGTGGCTTTTGTGGCGGGCCCGCGGACGGCCTCGCCTGTTCCTGCCTGCGGCCGGCCTGGCGCTGGGCGCGGCCCTGGCCACGAAGATGAGCACCCTGGCGGCGGTTCCGGTGCTGCTGGGGCTCGCCGCCCTGTCGGTTCGGTGCGCACAGCCGGCCGCGGAGCCGACGGCCTCGGAGCCGCTGCGCGGGAAGCTCGCGCGGGCGGTCGCGGCTGCGGGTGTCGTGGCGCTGACCGCGGTCGCCGTCGTATGGGTGTCGTATCTGGTGGTCGACTCACGGCTGCGCTGGTCGCCGCAGCAGCACGTCCCCGATGTGCACGGACTGCGGGGGCTGGTCGTCGAGCTGCTGCCGTTCCCGGAGGCGTACCGGGACGGGATGCGCATCCAGTTCGGCTTCGAGAACCACCCGTGGGAGGGCTTCCTGTTCGGGCGGCTCTACACCGGGTCGCTCTGGTACTACCTGCCGGCCGCGCTGCTGGTGAAGACGCCGCTCGGCATGCTCGCGCTGTGGGCGGCGGGTGCCGTCGCGGTCGTGACGGTACGACGGCTGCGGCCCGCGGCGCCGTATCTGCTCATCCCGACGGCCGTACTCCTGGCCGCCGCGATGACCGGCTCGCGGGACTTCGGTACGCGGTACGCCGTGTTCGTGCCGATGTTCCTGGCGGTGGCGGCGGGCTGTGTGCTCGCGGTGCGGTGGCGGTGGGCGCCGGTCGCGGTGGGGGCGCTGGCGTTGTTCGTCGCGGTCAGCTCGGTGCGGACGTACCCCTACTATCTGCCGTACTCCAACGAGGCGTTCGGCGGTCCGGAGAAGACTCGTCTGCGGTTGCACGACTCCAACGTGGACTGGGGCCAGGACCTCGGCAGGCTCGCGGACCGGCTGCGGGAGCGGTACCGGGGCGAGCGGATCTGGCTCGTGTACAAGGGCAGCGGGGTGCCGTCCTTCTACGGCGTCCACGGCACCGATCCGCGTGAGGTGCCCGTGCGCGAAGTCCGCGGGCTGCTGGTCGTGTCGGACTCCTCGGTGGCCAAGGCGACCGGGCGGCTGGCCGAACTGATCGACAGCAGTCGTCCGATCGATACGGTCGGTCATTCGATCACAATCTATCGCCGGTGAGCGTGGACTTTCGGAGCGGCCCTGGTCACCACGTTGTGTGAGCTATGTTGAAGCACTGTGGAAGACAAAGGAGGCGCCTCCCTGCCATCGCCGCAGCAGGCACGCGCACAGGCATCCGCGATCACCTCGGGCAAGAGCGCTCCGGAAGTGGAAGCGTCCCCGACTTCCCAGCTCAGGACCCTCTTCGACCATCCCCGGCTCTCCCCCGGGCAGCGGCGCATCGCCCAGTATCTGATCGAGCACATCACCGAGGCCGCGTTCCTTTCGATCACCGATCTGGCGGAACGGGTCGGCGTGAGCCAGCCCTCGGTGACGCGTTTCGCCGCGGCGGTCGGCTTCAGCGGTTACCCCGCGCTACGGGAGAAGCTCCAGTCGATCGCCCTGGGCACCCTCGCCAAGGGCCCGGAGGCCGCCGAGGAGAACGGCGCCAACGAACTGCAGTCCGCGGTGGACGCCGAGATCGAGAACCTGGAGAACCTGCGGCGCGACTTCGCCGACCCCGACCAGGTGATCGACGTCGGCCGCAAACTGTCGCAGTCGACCCCGTTGACCATCCTCGGGCTGCGCATCTCGGCCTCCCTCGCCGAGTACTTCGCCTACGCGGCACGCCGCATCCACCCGGACGTGCGGCTGGTGACGCGGGGCGGCAGCGTCGCCTACGACGCGCTGCTCCAGTCGCGCGAGGCCGGCGGCACCTGGGTGCTGGCGTTCTCCATGCCCCGGCACGCCCAGGAGACGCTCACCGCCCTACGGGTCGCGCGCAGCGCCGGGCTCAAGGTCGCCCTGGTCACCGACCTGGCGCTCGGGCCGGTGGCCGACACGGCCGACGTCGTCTTCGCCACCGGCACCGGCTCCCGCCTGGTCTTCGACTCCTACGCCGCGCCCGGCGTGATGGCCTCCGCCCTGCTGCAGGCCATGACCGACGCCGACCCGGAGCGGACCCAGGCGCGGCTCGAGGACTACGAGCAGATCTCCGACCAGCACCAGTTCTTCCTCCGGGACTGATCCCTCCTTCGCCGAGCCCGGCGTCTCGGGCCACTCCCCACTCCGGACAAACCGCACAGCAGGGGCACCATTCACCCCAAATCGCGCATGAATGTTTTCATGCTCCTTGCAAAGCGGACGGCATATATAAATACTTCACACGCATCATCCGCCCGCAGAAAGCAGCCGGTCCGCTCATGCGCACGTCACCCCATCCGCCGTGCGAACGCCGTCTGCCACTCCGGGCTCCTCAGCGAACAGCCGCAGCCGCCGTCTCCTACCCGCGTCGGCGCTCGGGCTGTTCGGTCGGGCATCGCCTGCGCGAGCGCCCGTGGCGGCGGCCCCGGTCATCCCCTAGGCCGGGGCCGCCCCGACCCCGTCGGACACCCTCAACGACGCCGCACACCCGGAAGCGATGACCATGACTCTGACGACCACGCGCATCAGCTCGGACTGGCCGTGCCAGGTCAAGACCCCCGGTTCCTACGACTGGGAGCGCTCGGCGGCCAAGTGGCTGCGCGAGCTGGTGCCGGCCCGCTACGCCAGCTATCCGGCCCTGATCCGCCACCCCGTCCTGCTCGCCCGCCATGCGCAGATCCAGGTCCAGAACGAGATCCGGGTCGCCCGCACCGCACTGCAGACCGCACGGGCCGACCTGCCCGCGCTCGGCATGCCCGAGTCGGTCATCGAGCACACCATCAAGCTGTACGCGGCGGAGGTCATGCAGCTTCAGCACATCGCCCGCAGCGTGCGCGCGGTGTCCCAGGCACTGATCGACCACGGGCGCTGACCGGCCCCGCGCACCGGCCGAGCGCTCTCGAGGTCGCGCCGGACGTCAGGGCGCGTCGTTCGTCGCCGCGCAGGTGACCTTCGCCGAGGGGGCACCGGTCGAGGCCGAGGCGTCGGCGAGGAAACCGAACCTGACGCTCCCACCGGGCTCCAGCCTCCCGTTCCATGACGCGTTGGCGACCGTGGCCGTGCCGTCCCGGGCCGTGGTGAGGGTGCCGTCCCAGACCTGGGTCAGGCGTGCGCCGTCGGCCGGTACGACCGTCGCGGTCCAGCCGGAGACGGCGGAGTCGGGCGCGTTGGTCACGGTCACCTCGCCCTGGTAGCCGCCCTGCCAGCTGTTGACGGTCCGGAAGGACGCGGTGCAGACGGCAGGCCCCCCGGGGGCACCGGCGCCGGATCCGCCCGGGCCGGTCTCGGTGGGCGCGGACGATGGCGAGGCGGTCGCGGACGGAGGCGTGTCGCCGGCCGACGCTCCGTCGCCGCGGCCGGAGAGCAGCAGCGCCCCACCGAAACCGATGACCGCCGCTGCCGTCACGGCGACCGCGACGGCGGCGCGGCGGAATCCGGGGCCGGAGACGGCCGGGTCCAAGCGGGCTCCGCTGCCGCGCGGTGCGATCCACGTGTCCGCGGCGAGGGGCGGGAGTTCCTGTGTCGCGTCGTCGGCGCCGGGCAGGGCGCCGGGGACGGCCACCGTCTCGTAGCCGTTGCGGTCCTGCTCCAACTCCTTGAACAGCTCCGCCAGGGCATCGGTACGGCGTGGCCGCAGGACCCGGATCGGTTCCAGGGCCGGCTCTTCGTCGGACTGCTCGGCGTCGGGCCGTGTGGACACGCCGCTCTCCTTCCGTCCCGTCTTCACGGGCTTCACCATTCCCCGAGGAGTGATACGGGGCTGCCGTCCCGGCGGTTCAGCGGGCGTGAGTGAGTGACAGCGGGCGCGAGTGGGTGACCGTGGGTGTGCCGGGCGGTCGTTGCGATTTCAACTCGGCGATTCACCCCGGGTGGTTCACCCGGCGATTCACCCAGCGATTCACCCAGGCGAGTCATCTCTCCGAGTCACGCGCCGAGACGCACCGAAAGCGATCGAAACGTTCAAGTCGGTATCAACTGTTGAGCGTTTGAACGTTCCCCTGCTAGAAAGCGCCGTCATGACGACTCGTTGGTCACGCCGCGGCTTTCTCGCCGCAAGTACCGGCACCGCTGTCGCGCTCGGCCTGCCCGTTCAGGCGAGCGCCGCGCCTCCTTCCGCCGTAACGGCCGTGGAGGCGGACGAGTTCGCGACCCTGCGGCAGAAGTGGCGCACGCTCGTCCTGGGCGAGGGGTTCAGCCCCACGTCCGAACCGTTCAAGAGCCGGCTCGCCGAACTGGGCAGCAGCGCAGGCCAGTTGCGGGCCTCGATGGCTCCGGCGGCCGGTTCCCTGTGGCCGGACCTGGTGTACGCCGACCCGGAGCCCGACACCGATCAGGAGTCGTACGGCTACTCCGGCAACATGAACGCCAGTTACAGCCGGCTCGCCACGCTCGCCCAGGCGTACTGCCAACAGGGCACGGGACTGACGGGCGACACCGGGCTCAAGGACGCGATCCTCACCGGGCTGGACCACCTCCACTCCGAGGTCTACAACGCGGGCCGGACCCGGTACGGCAACTGGTACAGCTGGCAGATCGGCGCCCCGCAGGCGCTGCTGGACGTCTGTGTGCTGATGTACGAGCACCTGTCGGCGGGGCGGATCGCCGACTACCTCGCGGCGGTCGACCATTTCGTGCCCGACTCGGCGGTCGCCGCCTACACCGGAACCAGCACCGGGGCCAACCGCGTCGACCTGTGCCGGGTACTGGCGCTGCGCGGGATCGTCGGTGCGAACCCCGCGAAGGTCGCCCTGGCGCGGGACGCCCTCTCCCCCGTCTTCCCGTACGTCACCAGCGGGGACGGGCTCTACGCGGACGGGTCGTTCGTCCAGCACACCACCGTGCCGTACACGGGCTCGTACGGATCGGTCCTGCTCGGCGGGCTCGGGATGCTGTTCGCGCTGCTGGCGGGGTCGAGCTGGGAGGTCACCGACGCGAACCGGCAGATCGTGTTCGACGCGGTCGAGAAGGCGTGGGCGCCCTTCCTCTACAACGGGCTGGTGATGGACGGCGTGGCCGGCCGGGCGATCAGCCGGGGGCTGTCCGCGTCCGCGTCCGGCACGAATCAGGTCCAGCAGAACGATCACGTGCGTGGTCATCCGATCCTCGCGTCGATCGTTCTGCTCGGTCAGGGCGCGAGTGCGACGGAGAACGCTCGCTGGCGCGGTCTGGTCAAGGGGTGGCTGCAGCGTGACTACTACAGCCCGCCGATGAGCAATCGGTCGATCGGTCTCACGGCCCTGGCCCGCCTCAAGTCGGTCCTGGACGACACATCGATCACTGCGATCGCCGAGCCGACCGGCCACCGCCTGTTCACCAACATGGCCCGGGCCACGCACCGCAGACCCGGCTGGGCGGTCTCCCTGAGCATGGCCGACCGTCGGATCACGTACTACGAGACCGGCAACGGCGAGAATCTGCGCGGCTGGCACACCGGTTCCGGAATGCTCTACTGGTGGGGCGACACCTTCGGCAACGGCCAGTACAGCGACGCTTTCTGGCCCACCGTCGACCCGTACCGGCTGCCGGGCACCACCGTCTCGCGCAAGGTTCTCGCCGACGCGGCCGGCGGTGACTGGGGTGCGCCGCTGCCCGATGTGAACTGGGTGGGCGGGGCCACGGACGGTCAGCGGGCGGCGATCGGCCAGTACCTCAAGGGCCTGCAGTCCACACTGAACGCGAAGAAGTCGTGGTTCTTCCTGGACGACACGGTCGTCTGCCTCGGCGCCGGCATCAGATGCACCGACGGCACGACCGTCGAGACGACGGTCGAGAACCGTAACCTGGGTCCCACCGGCGGTGCCCCCTTCCTCGTGGACGGCATCACCAAGCCCGCCATCTCCCCCTGGTCGGAGACCCTCACCGGCGCCACCTGGGCCCACATCGGCGGGCACGGCGGCTATGTGTTCCCCGGCGGCGCGACCGTCAAGGCACTTCGGCAGGCGCGGGACGGCCGGTGGAGCGACATCAACAAGGGCGGGTCCACGACGGCGCTGAACCGCAAGTACCTGACGATGTACGTCGACCACGGCACGAACCCGACGGCCGGCACCTACGTCTACCTCCTCATGCCCGGTGCGACGGCTGCCCGGACCCAGGCCCGCGCCGCCGCCACGACCTGGCTGACCGTCCTCGCCAACACCAACGACCGCCAGGGCGTGGCCGTTCCCTCACTGGGCTTCACCGGCGTCAACTTCTGGCTCGGCGGCACGGCCGGACCGCTCGTCGCGAGCAGTCCGTGCTCCGTGATGATCAGCGAGAGGTCCGACGGTACGGCGGTGATCTGCGTGAGCGATCCGATGCGGATGCAGACGAGCCTGACGCTCACCTGGAACCGCGCCGTATCGGCGGTGATCTCCAAACCGGCCACCGTGACCGCGGCGACGACCGGCGCCTCACTGAAGCTCACCTTCTCGGACCTGAGCACGACGAAGGGTGTCACGCAGAGGATCACCGTCCGGCTGGGGTGAGCGGACGGGCCCCGCGTCACGGCCTCGCCGACCGCACATGTTCGCATGGAACGATCAAAACAATCATCGATCGCTCATTCAGTGACCGGTTGTTCACCGCCGCAGGAAGAACGGACCCTCAACTCCGGGAGCAGGTCGAGGTGTTGGCGCGGCCCCGGCTCGCGTCCGTTTCGGCGTTCCGCCAGGCGTTCCAGCAGGAGCTTGGCGGACAGTTCCCCCACCGCGCGGGTCGGGGGAGCGACGGCGGTGAGCGGTACGTCGGAGAGGCCGGCCACCTCGTCCTCGTAGGCGATCAGCGCGAGGTCGTCCGGGACCCGGATGCCGCACGCCTGCAGCCGCGGCACCAGCACGATCGCGTCCTCGTCGCTGTGCACCAGCGCGGCGGTGACGCGCCGCTTCTTCACCCCCTCGACGAGGTAGTCGACGCCTGCCTCGTAGTCCCCGTGTTCGCGCACGGTCGGGGCGCCCTTGTCCACGTCGAGGCCCAGGGCCCGCACGGCCGCCTGGTAGCCGGCGGTGATCTGGGTGGCGTGCGGGCCTTCCTGGAGGACGGCGGTGATCTTGCGGTGTCCGAGGCTCGCGAAGTGGCCTACGGCGACGGCGGCGCCGTGGGCGCGGTCGGTGCGCACCCGGTCGAGCACCGCGGCGGGGTTTCCGGGCGGGGCCAGGCGCTCGACCAGGACGGCGGGCACGTCGTGCTCCAGCAGCCACTTCTCCTGGCCGTTCTCGGGGACTCCGCCGAACCAGCTGGGCGCGGCGAGCAGTCCCTGCGCGCCGCCGGACAGGAGGTGTTCGGCCTGGACGGGGTCCTCGGCGTCGACGTATCCGGAGACCCCCAGGACCAGGCGACCGCCTTGTGCCGCGACGGCCTCGCGGGCGCCGCGGACGATGTCCGCGAAGATGTAGTTGGTCGTCGGGACGATCATTCCGATCACCACGCCCTCGGCGCCCTCCGGCCGCTCCCCCGCCTCGACGGCCGTCTCCCCCGGCCACACCACCGCACCGTGCAGCCGCTGCACCCGGCCCTGCGCGGCGAGCGCCTCCACGTCCCGCCTCAGAGTGACCACCGACACGCCGAGTTCGGCGGCGAGTTCGGAGACCCGGAGGCTGCCCCGATCCCGGACGAGTTCGAGTACCCGCTCATGACGCTGGTCGACGTGCAGTCGCATCGGTTCCCCCTGGGGCAACGGTCGTACGATCCACGGGCACACGCGAAGCGTGATCCCGAGCTGCACACTCTACGCCCACGATCCACTCCCACAATCGTATCGATCGTTTACGATCAATACGATCACCAAGGCGCTCACTCAGGCACTCGGGTCGGTCAGCTCCCCGCGCAACCGGCGTGTCCGCAGGACCAGTTCGAGCTCGAAGCGGCGGTCGGCGTCGTCCAGGTCCTCGCCCCAAAGGTCCCGGATCTGCCGCAGTCGGTTGCGCACCGTCTGGGGATGGACGCCGAGCCGGGCGGCCACCTCGGGCGCGCCGCCCTGCGTCTCCAGCCAGGCGAGGAGCGTCTCGGCCAGGCGGCGGGCCTGTTCCGGTCCGGCCTCGGCCAGCTGGGCCAGCCGGCGGCGCGCGAGGTCGTCGATCAGCTTTTCGGCGGGGAGCAGCACGAGAGCCTCGGCGTGTTCGCTGCAGCGCAGGAGCCGGCCCTGCGGCAGCAGGCCGTCCTGGATCATCCGCGTGGCCGCCGCCGCCCAGTGCAGTGAGGTGGCCGCCTGTGTCACGGGTACGGCGGGGCCGATGGCTCCGGACCAGCCGCCCATGGCGCGGTGCAGCCGCTCGACGCGGCCGGGTGCGTCGGGGTCCGCCAGCACCAGCCGGGGCTGCTCGCCGTCCATGTCCAGGAGGACCTCGTCGCCCAGGGCGGGTGTGACGAGTTGCTGGGCGGGGCGGAGCAGGACGGCCACGGCGACCTCGGCGGGCAGCGGCCAGTCGACGGCGGCGGCGCGTTCGGCGAGGGCGTCGGACGGGTCGGTGCGGTGTTCGGTGAGCAGGAGGTCGACCAGCAGGCGCTGACGACGGATCCGCTCCCCCGCCTGGCCGGCGGCGACCTCGGCGTAACCGCGCACGGAATGGGACACGAGCTCGTCGAGGTACTCGAAGGCGGACTCGGCGAGTTCGTACATCGCCGGTGGCGGAATCTCGACGTTCTGCCCGATCTCGGCGAGGCTGCGCCAGGCGAGCCGTACGTTCAGCCGGTAGATCGCCTGGAGCGAGTCGAGCCGACGCCCCTTGTGTGCCTGATTGCGCCCGAACTCCCGGAATACTTCGGCGAGTTCGCGGGGTCGTTCGATGTCGGTGGTCAGCTGCGCCACGAAGCTCTCCAGTGCGAGCCGGATCGCCAGGAGTGCCTTCGGCACGCCCATGTCGTCGGTCGTCAGCTCCAGGTTCGGGAACTCCTGGCGCATGGTCCGCAGGATGTCCCCCGCGATGTCCGGCACCTGCTCCATGGCCAGGTCGGCGAACCGCCGTACCTGTTCCGGGGGCACCTTGTGCCAGGCGGGGGGCGCGGGCACGGGCACCATCTCCTAGCGATCAGCGATCAGCGATCAGCGATCAGCGGTCGGCGGTCGGCGTGCGTGGCGCGGGAACCGACCGGTCGCCCACCGGATCGGGGAAGGTGACCAGCGGGACATTCGGCTGCTCGGGAGCGGCGGTCAGGGCGGTGACGAGGCCGAAGGCGGCACCCGCGGCCAAGGCGGCGGAGAGTGCGCACGTCAGGAGGGCGGCGACGATTCTGGACATGGGGGCGAGGAGCCTCTCGGTCGATGAGGTTGTCACCCAGCGTTCCGGCCCGGTCCGGCACGATCAGTATTAAGTCAGTGTTGACACCGGGTCAATAGCGGCTTAATTTCGCCGGTCATAACTACTTACTCCCCGGTAGGCCAGATTCGCCCCGGGTGCCCCGGACTGTTCCGCGCCCCGTCGCACAGGTCAACAGTCTGCATCTTTCCGCTGCCACCGGAGTGCCCCCATGCGCCGTACAGCTTCCGTTCTGCCGTTGATTCTGCTCGGTCTGGGCGTCTTCACGCTGGTTCTCGGCCAGCTGCTCGACCGGTACGTGGAGCCACGGGTCAAGCGCACGCCGGTGGACGTCGCGACGGACTCGGTCCTCACCGGGACCGGCAGCTATTTCGACACCGGTGCCCTGCAGACCGTGCACGGGAAGCGGATCACGATCACCCGCCGGATCGTCGGCGACGTGGCCGCCGCCGAGCGCACCGGGAACGCGGTGTGGAACGTCTCCACGCAGATCGACACCCCGACCACGCTGCCGCTTCGGGACCCGCGCAGATCGTTTCAGTGGACCACCGAGCGCTGGGTCACGGACCGGCGCTCCAACCTGCCGGTGCACTGCTGCGGCGAGCAGCCGTCGTTCCGGGGCGACGCCTATCTGAAGTTCCCGTTCGACGTGCAAAAGCGCACCTACCAGTGGTGGGACGGCGTGCTGGGCGGGGCCGTACCGCTGAAGTTCTCCGGGACCGAGAAGGTGCTCGGACACGAGGGCTACCGGTTCACCGGCGCCGTGGCGCCCAGGCGGACGGGCGTCACCCGTGAGGTGCCCGGATCGCTGGTGGGACGGCCGAAGCAGCGGCAGGTGGCGGCCGAGCAGTGGTACGCCAACGCCGGGATCGAGCTGGTGGTGGAGCAGCGCACCGGCCGGATCATGAACGCCCGTCTCGCGCCGAGGATCACGCTCCGGGCTCCCGGCGCCTCGTCCGACGCCGTCACGCTGCTGGCGAGCGACCGGGTGGAGTTCACCGAGGCGACCCGGCGCACCCAGGTGGCTCAGACCGCGCGCGACAGCCGGCGACTGGAGGTCCTGGGCGAGACCGCGCCCACGCTCGCCACCGTCGCGGGCGGTGTGCTCATGGCTGCCGGAGTGGCGTTCCTGGTCGGGGGACGGCGGCGCCGAGCCGTGCAGGAGGACTCACAGAGTGTCGACAGGACTCACACAGGTGACTGATCCGGAGGCCCAAGCAGGGACAAATTGTCACCTGCGTGCGTAGTCAGATCGAACGCCGAATCCGAAAACTGGCGTTACCAGCCAGTAAATCCGCGTTCTCCCGGAACCGGCCCAACCGTCACCCTCCGTCCCCGCCCGGCGTGTCTCCCCCGGACGCCCGGCTCCGCACCCCCCGCATCCCCACCCCCCGCATCCGACGAGTTGGAGCAACGATGCCCCAGCACGCTTCCTCCCTGGTTCCCGGCCAGGAGAAGATCGCCCCCGCTCATCCCCGCACCTCTCATCCCCGCGCCGCCGGCCGCCGTACTCCCGGCGCCGACGTCACCGCCTCCGGCTCGTCCCCGTTTCCGCGCCGGATCGTCTTCCTCGCCCGCCGCGACCTGGACAACCCCGCCGCCGGCGGCTCCGAACTCCTCGTCGACCGTGTCGCCGACGGCCTCACCGCCGCGGGCCACCAGGTCACGCTGCTGTGCGGCGGCCCGGCCGCGTACCGCGACTACCGCGTGGTCTCGGCGGGCGGCGACGCCGGTCACTTCCTGCGCGCCAAGCGGGCGTTCGCCCGTCAGGTCGGCGACTGCGACCTCCTGGTGGAGGTGTGCAACGGCATGCCGTACCTGGCTCCGCTCTGGCACAAGGGGCCGACCCTGTGCCTGGTGAACCATGTGCACACCGACCTGTGGGACATGCGCTACCCGGGCCCCATGGCCCGGTTCGGCCGCAGGCTGGAGCACTGGGCGCTGGCCGGCCCGCACCGCGACAGCCTCACGGTCGCCGTGTCCGACTCCACCGCCGCGGCCCTGCGCGCCATCGGTGTTCCGCCGGACCGGATCAGGGTGGTGCACAACGGCGTCGACGCCCCCGGTCCGTTGCTGCCCAAGGCCTCCGAGCCGCTGTTCGTCGCGGTCGGGCGGCTGGTCGAGTACAAGCGGATCGATCTGCTGCTGCGGCTGTGGGAGCGGGTGCGTCCGGTCACCGGCGGGCGGCTCGTCATCGTCGGTGACGGCCCCGAGCGGGAGCGGCTTCAGACGATGGCCGGGCCGGACGTGGTGTTCACCGGCCGGGTCTCGGAGGCGGAGAAGCACCGGCTGCTGTGCCAGGCGTGGCTGCTGCTGCATCCGTCGCTGGTGGAGGGCTGGGGCCTGGTGGTCACCGAGGCCGCCGCGCGCGGCACCCCGGCCGTCGGCTTCGACATACCCGGGCTGCGGGACTCCGTCGTGGACGGCGTGACGGGCGTGCTGGCCGGGGGCGAGAGCTCCTTCGCAGCCGCCTGGTGCACCCTCGCGCTCAGCCCGGAGCGCCGTAGGGTCATGGGCCGTGCCGCCGAGGCGCGTGCCGGGAACTTCCGGTGGAGCAGCACCGTCCGCCAGTTCCGTGAGGTGGCCACGGAGGCCTGGCGCACGGTACGGCCCGCGCCGGGCGGCTCGCCCATGGCACCCGGCGTGCCCCTCCCCCGCATCGCGCCCGGTCCGAGCGTCTCCTCGGCGGCCGTTGCCGAGCTTCCCGACGGCGCGTGAGGTGACCGCACATGACTGAGGTCACCGAACGTCCCCTCAAGGACCCCTCCCTGCGCCGGTCGCTCACCCTGTTCCGCGCCTTCATGCGGGAACAGACCGACCCCGGCCACTGCTACTCGCTGCTGGCGCGTGACGCCGTCGCCCAGGTGGCACGCCACACCGACCTGCGGGGCCGGCTCGTCCTCGACATCGGCGGCGGCCCCGGCCACTTCACCGAGGAGTTCCGCCGCCGCGGCGCCCACGGCTACCTCTTCGAGCCCGACCTCGGCGAGTTGGCCTCGCGCGGTCGCCCGCCGGAGGGCTCGGTGGTCGCCGACGGCTATCTGCTGCCGGTACCCGACGGTGTCGCGGACGTGTGCTTCTCCTCGAACGTCCTGGAGCACGTGGCCGACCCGGAGACCTTCCTCAGCGAGATGGTCCGGGTGACCCGGCCGGGCGGGCTGATCTACCTGTCGTTCACCAACTGGCTCTCCCCGTGGGGCGGTCACGAGACGGCGCCCTGGCACTACCTCGGAGCGCACCGGGCCCGCGAGCGATACCGGCGCCGGACCGGCCGCGAGGCCAAGCACACCGTCGGCGAGAACCTCTTCCCCGTCCACGTCGGCCCCACCCTGCGGCAGGTGCGCGGACGCGACGACGTGCGCGTCGTCTCGGCCCGGTCCCGCTACTGGCCCTTCCTCCCGGGCGTCGTCGCCCGGATCCCCGGACTGAGAGAGATCGCGACCTGGAATCTCCTGCTGATCCTGCGCCGCACCGGATCCGAGGCGTCGCCCGTCGGCAGCCAGGCACGTTCCAGCGAGGCACCTTCATGAGCACCACCGTCCAGGCTCCCGCACATGCCGCCCCCGCACCCCCGCCGACGGCCCCGGCCGTGCAACGGCGCGGTCGACGCCTGCTGTTCGGGTTCTGGGCGGCCGTGCTGGCGGCCTTCCTCTCGGTGTCCCCGGGAAGGATGACCTTCGAGACGAAGCTCGGTGTGGCCGCCGATCCGCTGAGGTTCCTCGGCGACCTGGGTCAGCTGTGGCACGACCGGGCGGGCTTCGGCGGCATATCCGACCAGTACGTCGGCTACGCCTTCCCGATGCTGCCGTACTACGCCCTGACGGACCTGCTGCACGTGCCGGTGTGGCCGGCCGAGCGGCTGTGGCTGTCGATCGTCGTGACCACGGCGTTCTGGGGTGCCCTGCGGCTGGCCGAGCGACTGGGCGTGGGTTCGTCCGGGACCCGGCTGCTCGGCGCGGTGGCGTACGCGCTGTGGCCCACGTTCACCGTCGTCGTCGGCTCGACGTCCGCCGCCGCGCTGCCGGGTGCCCTGCTGCCCTGGGTGCTGCTGCCCCTGACCTCCACGACGCTGAGCCCGCGCATCGCCGCCGCCCGCTCCGCCCTGCTCATCCCCTGCATGGGCGGGGTCAACGCCGCCTCGACTCTGGCCTCGCTGCTGCCGGTCGGCCTGTATCTGCTCAGCCGCCCGAAGGGCCGCCGGCGCCGTGCCCTGCTCGCCTGGTGGCTGCCCGGTGTGGTGCTGGCGACCGCCTGGTGGACGGTGCCGCTGCTCCTTCTGCGTTTCTACGGCGAGGACTTCATGCCGTACGTCGAGCAGGCGGACACCACCACGGCCACCATGTCGGCCACCGAACTGCTGCGCGGCGCGGGCAACTGGGTGGCGTATCTCCACTTCGGTGAGGCGTGGCTGCCGGCGGGCTGGACCGTGGCCGCGTCCGTCGTCACCGTGCTCGGCTCGGCGTTCGCCGCCGCCCTGGGCCTGGCGGGTCTGGCCCGCCGGGACGTGCCCGAGCGGCGCTGGCTGCTGCTGACCGTGCTGGCCGTCGCACTGATCGCCCTCGCCGGATACGGCGGCTCCCTCGGCGCGCCCTTCCACGAGACGGTGCAGGGGTGGCTCGACGGTCCGCTCAGGCCGTTCCGCAACATCTACAAGTTCCAGCCGGGGCTCGCCCTCGCGCTCGCCCTGGGCCTCGCGCACCTGACAGGGGTGCTCGCCGAGCGCCGGGGCACCCGGGCGTCGCGCTCGCGCCGCCACCTTCCGGTGGTCGCCGCGCTGCTCGTGCTGCCGGGCCTCGCGTGGCCGTACGTGAACGGCGGCATCCTCCAGCCGGGCGCGTTCACCAAGCTGCCCTCGCACTGGGAGCAGGCCGCCGACTGGCTGGACGAGCACGCGGGGGACAGCCGGGCCCTCGTCGTACCGGCCACCGCGCACGGCACCTACACCTGGGGCTCCCCGATCGACCAGCCCTTCGACGTGCTGGCGAAGACCCGGTGGGCGCAGCGTGACTTCGTGCCGTTCGGCACCGCGGGTTCGCGCCGGGCGCTGGACGCGGTCGAGCAGGCGCTGATGTCGGGGGGTGAAGTGCCGGGCCTGAAGGCGTACTTGGCGCGGGCCGGGCTGCACGAGGTGGTCGTGCGCAACGACCTCGACCCCGACCAGATCGGTTACGTACCGCCGCAGACGGTGCGGCGGACCCTGGAGGCCTCCGGCTACCGCAAGGCCGCCGGCTTCGGCCCGCTCGTGACCGCCGGACGCATCCCCGCCGGCACTCCGGTCCAGGTGCAGGGCCTCTACCCGCGCCTCCAGGCGGTCGAGATCTACGAACCCGAGGGTGCCGCCGACCGGCCGGGGCTCGTCGGCGTCGACGCTGCCGCCGACACGGCCGTGGTGAGCGGCGGTCCCGAGGCGCTGCTCCAGCTCTCCGCCGACCCGGCGCTGCGCGACCGGCCCGCCGTACTGGCGGGGGACGCCCACCCCGGCGTCGACACGCCGGCGGTCAAGGCCGAGGCCGACGGGATGCGCCGCGCCGACACCCGCTTCGGCCTGGTCAACTCCAACACCTCGTACACCTATACCGCCACCGAGCGGAATCCTTCCGGCAGTCTCCAGGACCCGGGCGAGCAGCCGAAGCAGATCCTGCCCACGCAGGGCGCAGGGCATCAGACGACGGCCGTCCTGCGCGGTGCGGCGTCGGTGACCGCGTCCAGCAGCGGCAACTGGCTGTTCCAACTGCCGCAGTACGACCCGGTGAACGCCTTCGACGGCGATCCCGGGACCGCGTGGGCAGAAGGCAGCCCGGGTGAGCCGGCCGGCCAGTGGCTGCGCGTCGACTTCACTGCGCCGACCGACATCCCGGCGTCTCTCCGGCTGACCCCGCTGCCCACGGACGCCACGCGGCCCGCTCCCACCCGGGTGCGGATCGAGACGGACCGGGGTGCGGTCGACAGCACGCTGCGGCCGGACGGTGAGCGGCAGTCGGTTCGCGCACCCGAGGGCCGCGCGCAGTGGCTGAAGATCGAGATCCTGGACGCCGAGTCGGCGCGCCCCGGGCTGTCCGGCGCCGGATTCTCCGAGGTGACCGTGGAGGGGGTGAAGGTGACCCGGCTGCTGGCCCTGCCGTCCGACGCCGAGCGCGTCCAAGCCGACGCGCAGGTGTACTCGCTGCACCGCGGCACCGACCCGGGCGGGCTCGCTCCTGCCTCCACGGAAGCGGGACTGCACCGGCAGTTCCACACCCGCAAGGACACCGGCGCGTACGACGTGTCGGCCCGGGCGGTGGCCGTGCCCGGTGACGCGCTGGACCGACTGCTGGACCGCGTCGCGCCGCAACAACGGCAGCGGATCACCGTGTCCGCCGACTCCACCAGCCGCAGCGGCCTCGCGCTCGGCGCGCGCAACCTGGTGGACGGCGACCTGACGACGGCCTGGATCGCCGGGGACCGGCCCGTGATCCATCTGAGCTGGCGGGGCAGGAAGAAGATCGACGAGATCGTCCTCGGTGCGGCGGGCGGCCTGTCCTCCCGCCCCGAGCAGGTGCGGATCAGCTCGCCGCACGGCACGGCGACAGCCGACGTGGACTCCGACGGGCTCGCGCGGTTCGACGCGATCACCACCGACCGCCTCGACATCACGGTCACCAAGACCGCACCGCTGACCCTCTACAACCCCGTCGCCGACGAACGGCTCCAACTGCCCGTGGGCCTCAGCGAGGTGTACCTTCCTGCGCTCGCCGATCTGCGTGTACGGCAGCCCGCGCCCGACGCCCGCTTCTCGCTCCCGTGCGGACAGGGCCCGGCGCTCGACGTCGACGGCACGCTCCACCCGACGCAGGCGTCCGGGCTGGTCCGCGACCTGACGGAGCGTCGGCCCGTGAAGGTGGAGCTCTGCGCGAGCGGCGAGGCCAAGGGCGGCAGCGTGGAGCTGGCCTTCGGCAGGCACCGTGTGGCGGCCGGTGACACCGGACCGCTCGCGATCACGGACGTCACGCTGTCCCGGGGCGAGCCGCGTGCCGTCTCCGCCGCGGCGGCCCGCGAGGTCACCGTGCGGAAGTGGACCGGCGACAGCCGGACGGTCTCCGTGTCCGCCGGGTCGGGCGAGGCGTCGTACCTGCGGACCTACGAGAATCTCAACGACGGCTGGAAGGCCACGCTGAACGGCGAGGAGCTCACGCCGGTCCGGCTCGACGGCTGGCAGCAGGCCTGGCTGATCCCGGCCGGGCAGTCCGGCACCGTGCATCTGGAGTACGAGCCCGCGGGGCTGTACCGGACCGCGCTGATCGGCGGGGCGGTCGGTGTCGCCGCGCTCGTGGCGCTCGCCTTCGTGGGTCGGCGGCGCTCCGCTGGAACTCCGGCCGGGCACATGGGAGTTGCCCCCGCGCCGGGGCTGCTCCTCGGGACAGTGGCGCTGACCGCCGTCGTGGCGCTGGTGGCGGGACCGCTCGCCCTGGTGGTCCCGGCGCTCGCGCTGGTCGCCCGGCTGCGGCCCGGCGCCCTGGTCCCGGTCGCCGCGGTGGCCATGGCCGGGGCGGGGATCGCCGCGGCGACGGGGGCGGGCGCGCCGGTATCCACAGATCGCGGGGCCTTCGGTGCCCTCGCTCAAATGCTGGCGGTCGTGGCCCTGTCCGCGGCGGTCGTGACGATCGGCCCGGGCAGGGCGGGGAGCGGCGAGAGAGGCGGTGAGCGATGACCGCGCCGGCGAGCGATTCCCTCACCGGGCGTGGCAGAGGCACGGTTTCGGCGCGGCTGGCGTTCCCGGTCGTCGACGAGGTGTCCCGGCACTGCCTCAGCGACGACGAGCCGGAGACCGTCCACATCGAGGTCCATCTGCCCGGCCGGCCGGACGCGCGGCGGTTGTGGGAGGCGTTCCGCCGGGCGCTGCTCGTCCACTCCCGGGTCCTCGTACGTCAGGCGCCGCACCGCTGGTACCGGCGGTCCTACGAGTGGGAGCTGACCGGCGCGCCGGACGTGGACCCGGTGAGTTTCGCCGGGCCGGGGCCCGATGCCCTGGCCCGGGCCCGCGCCCGGTCGCTCGCGCTGTGCCCGCCGCTGTCCGAGTCGCCGCCGGTGCGCCTGGAGGTGGTCGCCCTGGACGCCGTACGGTCCGTCCTGCTGCTCACCCTCCACCACACCGCACTCGACGCGCCGTCCGGGTTGCGGGTGCTCGCCACGACGGCCGCCCTCTATGCCGGGGACGGCGCGCTCCGCGGAGGGGAGGGCACGGCCACGCCACCGACCGCGCCCGTGCGCCGAGCGCCCGCCGGACGGCACAGGGGCGGCCGTACGCGAGGCGCCCGGCCCGCACGGCTGGCCCCCGACACCGCTGCCCGGCCCGGGCGAGCGAGTGCCGCGGCGAACGGCATGCTCCTGCTGGACCTGCCCCTGCCGTCACCGGACCCGGCCGCTGAGTGGACCGTCAACGACCGACTCCTGGTCGCCGCCTCCCTGATGGTGAGCCGCTGGAACCGGTCGCACGGCAGACCCGGCCGCCCGGTACGGATCACCATGCCCGTGGACGACCGTTCCCGCGACCTGGCGATGCCCCTGGGGAACGGGACCCGGCTCGCCGAGGTGCCGATGACGCCCGAGGACCGGTCCGACGCACCGCGGCTCCTGGCAGCGTGTCCCGATCCGGCGGCCGTGACCCGGTTGCTGCACACCACCGCCCGGCGCACCCGCGCCCTGAAGTCGCAGGCGAGCACACCGCTCGGGCCGGGCGCGGCCCTGCTGACGGCCCCGCTCCTGCCCGTCGGGGTGCGCGGCGCGCTCACGCGTGGGATGCGTCGGGCCGTCGCCCCATGGGCCTCGACCCTGCTGCTCAGCAACATCGGGCGGGTGCCGTATCCGCTGGACTTCGGCGAGGCGGGGCGGGCCAGTGCCGTGTGGTTCTCCGCGCCCGCCCGCATGCCGCGCGGACTGAGCCTGACGGCGGCCTCCACCGGCGGACGGCTGCACATGACGCTGCGCTGGTCGCGCGACCTCCTCGACCACACGGCGGGCGCCGCCCTGGCCCGTCTCTTCGAGGACTGCCTCTTGCTGACGTACGGCCCTCGGAGCACGCCATGACCACATCACCGCCGTCCCCGACCACCACGGCTCCCGCACCGGGACTTCGGGACTTCTACGAGGACCCGGCCGTACCGGTCGCCTCCGGGGAGGACCGCAGCCTGCGGCAGGCGCGGATGCTGGCCCGCGCGCTCGGTCCGGTAGGACCGGGCCGCCCGCCCGCCACCGTGCTCGACGTGGGGTGCGGGGACGGATCGGCGGCGGCCGTCGCCTCGCGTGTCCTGGACGGGCACCGGATCGTGGGCGTCGACTGGTCGCAGGACGCGCTGCGCCGGGCCGCGCGGCGGCTGCCCGGCGTGGTGCGCGGCCAACTGTCCGACGGTGGGCTTCCGTTCGCGTCCGGCAGTGCGGACGCGGTGCTGTTCAGCGAGGTGGTCGAGCACCTCGTCGACCCCGACGGCGCCCTCGACGAGCTGCGCCGGGTGCTGCGGCCGGGCGGCCATCTGATGCTCTCCACGCCGAACCTCGCCGCCTGGTACAACCGGGCACTGCTGCTCGGCGGGGTCCAGCCCGTCTTCTCGGAGGTGAGCCTGCGCCGCGTCCACGGCAGGCCGGGCAGCCAAGTGGTGGGCCATCTGCGGCTGTTCACGGCGCGGGCGCTACGGGAGTTCGTGACCGCGTCCGGCTTCGAGGTCGTACGGCTTCAGGGGGCTCCCTTCCACGGGGTTCCGCGTCCGCTGCGCCCGCTCGACCGGCTGGCCTGCCGGCTGCCGTCGCTCTCCTCGATCCTCCTCGTGCACGCCAGGCGGAGGTAGCGCCGTGGTCTGGGGAGTGCTCGCGGCGCTGCTGGCGAACGTCCTCTACAGCACCGGGTTCGTGCTGGAGAAGCGGGCGTTGGCCGGGCTGCCGCCGCTGCGCGCCGCACGGCCGGGCCGGGCGCTGCGGCTGCTCGCGGGCAGCCCGCTGTGGATCGGCGGCGCGCTGGCCCTGGCCCTGGGCTTCACCGCGCAGCTGGCCGTCTACCGGGTGCTGCCGATCGCGGCGGCGCAAGGGCTGTTCGTCTCCGGGCTGGTGCTGCTGCTCCTGCTCTCCTCGGTCGTGCTGGGCGAGCGCCTGACGGCCGCGGAGCTGCGGGGCCTGGCCGTCATCGGGCTGGCGCTGCTGATGACGGTGGCGTCGCTGCACGACAGCACCGAGCCGATCGCCCGCACCGCTGCGACCGGCACCCTGCTCGCCCTGTGCGTACCGGCACTCGCCCTCGGCCTGTGGCTGTACGGCACGGTCGAACGGCGGGCCCGGCGGCGCCATCGGACGCCGCCGACGGGTGTGGGGTACGCCGTGGCGATCGGGCTGCTGTACGGGGTGAGCTCGCTCGCGGTCAAGGGCGTCTCGGGCCGGCTGACCACCGCCGGGCTCGGCGACGCCGTACCGGCCCTGCTCGCCTCCCCCTACCCCTACCTCCTGCTCGTCACCGGGGCCTTCGGCCTCGTGCTGTCGCAGAGCGCCCTGCAGCGTTGCCGGGCCTCGCTGATCGTGCCCGTGTGCACCACCGTCACCTGCGTGTTCAGCGTGGCGAGCGGCACGGTCGCGTTCGGCGAGCCGCTCCCGCAGGACCCGCTGCGGCTGGCCCTGCGCCTGGGTGGCACCGCGCTCGCCCTGGCCGTCGTCCTCACCCTGCCGCGTCACGACGCGCACCGCCCCGCCTCCGGAGGGAACCGCTCATGAAGCCCGACGACCCGCTGCTGAAGATCCTGGTCTGTCCCCTCGACAAGGGCCCGCTGATCCTGGACGGACCCGGCTCCGCGCTCTACAACCCCCGTCTGCGCCGCCGCTATCCCGTGATCGACGGCATCCCCCAACTGCTGCCCGACTCGGGCGAACCGGCGACGGACGAGGAACTGGCTGCACTCAGTACCCTGCCAGCAGCGCACTGAGTGCCATGGGCCTCGCTCTGGTGCTACGTTCCCGTCCATGAGCACCAGCAGCGCGTCGCCCGGCCGCGACGAGAAGACGGAGGCCGGGGCGGCGAAGCCCCCGATGCGGGAAGCGCTGGTCGCGGCCGCTTTCCAGCTGTTCCTGGAGCGGGGCTACGAGCAGACGACCGTCGACGACATCGTGGCGCTGGCCGGCGTCGGACGGCGGTCGTTCTTCCGCTACTTCCCGTCGAAGGAGGACGTGGTCTTCCCCGACCACGAGCGGTGCCTGGCCGACATGACGGCCTTCCTCGCCGCGAGCGGCGAGGAGCACGAGCCGGTGCGCCGGGTGTGCGACGCGGCCCGGCTGGTGCTGCGCATGTACGCGGAGAACCCGACCTTCTCGGTGCAGCGCTACCGGCTCACCAAGCAGGTGCCGGGGCTGCGCGCCTACGAGCTGTCGGTGGTGTGGCGCTACGAGCGCGCCCTGGCCGAGTATCTGCGGCAGCGCTTCGCCGGCCGGCGCGACGGGACCCTGCAGGCCGATGTGATCGCCGCCGCCGTGGTCGCGGCGCACAACAACGCGCTGCGCTCCTGGCTGCGCTCGGACGGCCAGGGCGACGCGAGCGCCGCGGTGGACCACGCCCTGGGGTATGTGCAGACCGCCTTCGGCGCCGCCCCTCCCCCGCGCCCCGCCGACGGCGAGCAGCCCGAGGACGTGGTCGTCGTCGTGTCCCGGCGCGGCGCCCCGCTGTGGCGGGTGGTCCAGGAGATCGAGGCCACGCTCGGGCGCGGCTGATCCGAAATCCCGCACAGTTTTAGGGTACGGAGTGCCTTTACGTGTGGCACTGAGTGCCATACTCTGGGCGCCGTGCACGGTGGCACGGTGAACCGCGCACGTGCGTGCACGGGTGTCCCGCGCACGTGGGATTCCGGCCGAGCGCAGGGAGTTGACCAGCGTGTACCACCACTCAGGAAGCGTTGTTGCTCGTCAGACCGCCGGTTCCGCGACCGGCGTACTCGACGCCGCGGCCCCGGGCACGGAGGCCGTCCTCTTCCAGCGCTGCACCTGGTGCGGCACCGCGATGTACCACCGGCTGCTGTGTCCGGTCTGCCAGGGCAGTGACCTGCGCACGGAGCGCAGCGAGGGCGTGGGGACGGTGCGCCACTCGACGGTGGTCCACCGCAACACCCCCGCCGCGCGCAATGTGTCGCTCGTCGAGATGGCCGAGGGGTTCGTCGTGCGCGGCCGGGTCATGGGCCCGCCCATCGGCATCCACAGCGGGGACCGGGTCCGGCTGTCCACGGCGAAGGACCCGGTCCGGGGCGAGCCGGTGTTCCAGCTGATCGACGAGCCCTACCGGGCCTGGACCTGAGCTCTCCGCGACGTAGGCCGGAAGGTCAGGGCGTCAGCGTGATGCGTATGCCGACCGTGCCGTCGGCACCACGGCGCAGCCGGCTGCCGAGCAGTGTGAGGCGGCCGGTGATCCCGTACTTGCGGGCGATGAGCCGGCGGTAGCGGGCGCTGGTCGCCTCGTCGCAGATCTCGGCCGTGGCGGGGACCTGGTCGCCGGTGGGCCTGCCGCGCAGGTCGCAGGGGCCGACGAGGACGTCGCCGCGGGCGCGGATGCGCTTGACCTTCCAGGAGTCGGCGACCGTCCACACACCGAGTGCGTCGGCGTCACGCACCACCCAGACCGGCGTGGCGACACCGGTGCCGTTCTTGCGGTAGCTGGTGATGAGCAGGTACTTGCCCGCGCCGAGCTGCTCCAGCGACGTGTCGTCCATGGCGGGAAGTGTAGGCAGGGGCGGTCGCGGTGCCGACCGGCGCCCCCACCCCCCTACCGTCCCTCTCCATGCCCCCGGCCCGTGCCGTCCCGGTCGAGTGCCGCCGCCATCCGCCGTACGCCCTCCCTGATCAGCTCCGGCGACGTCGCCAGGTTCATCCGTACGTGCCCGGCTCCTCCGGTGCCGAACGGGATCCCCGAGTTGAGCGCCACCCGGCCGCGGCGCAGGAAGACGTCGGCCGGGTCGGCACCGTCGCCGAGGCCAAGGGCGCGGCAGTCGAGCCAGGCGAGGTAGGTGGCCTCGCCCGGGCGGTAGGTGATCGCCGGGAGGTGCTCGGCCAGGAGGCCGGCGAGCAGGCGCCGGTTGTCGTCGAGGGCGGACAGCAGGGCGTCGAGCCAGCCGGTGCCGTCGCGCAGGGCGGCGGTGTGGGCTATGACGCCGAGGTGGCTGGGCCCATGACTGACCTCTTCGGGCATACGGGCCAGGTCGGCGGCGGCCGCGGGGCCGGCGACGGCCAGGGCCGCCTTGAGACCGGCCAGGTTCCACGCCTTCGACGCCGACATCAGCGACAGCCCCCGCTCGCCGCCCGGGACGCTCAGGTACGGCACGAACCCGGCACCGCTCGCGGTGATCGGTGCGTGTATCTCGTCGGCGACGACGCGCACGCCATGGCGGTCGGCGAGGGCGGCCACGGCGGCCAGTTCGTCGGCGGTGTGCAGGGTGCCGGTCGGGTTGTGGGGGCTGCACAGCAGGTAGGCGGCGCGCCGGCCGGTGGCGACCGCCCGGCGGAACGTTTCATCAAGAGCGTCGGGATCGATGCGCAGATCCGCCCCCAGCGGGGCCTCGATCACCCGCCGGTCCATGTGCTCGACGAACTGGTAGAACGGCGGATACACGGGTGGGTTCACGACGACCGAATCGCCCGGCCCGGTGACCAGTTTGAGCATTTCGACCACACCGAGCATCACGTCCGGCACGATCGCCGTCCGCTCCACGGCCAGCCCGTCCCAGCCCCACCGCTTGGCCGCGAATCCGGCCAGCGCCTCGGCGTAGCCGGTGCCCGCCGGGTAGCCGGTGTCGCCGAGTGCGAGGGCGTCGGTGAGCGCGCGGAGGACGGGTTCGGCGAGCGGTACGTCCATCTCTGCCACCCACAGCGGCAGCACGTCGTCGGGGTAGGCGCGCCACTTCACGCTCGTACGGCGCCGGAGCCGGTCGAGGGTGAGTGCGCGAAAGGGGTTCGGTTCACCGGACGTCACGTGCGGGATCCTGGTCATGGGGCCCAAAGATAGACGGCGTGCGGTGAACGCGGGCGGGCCGGGCCGCGTATGGAGAGAGGGTGCTCAACTCCGGGAGGGCCCCGCGGCGTTGCCGCCGCGCTGTACTGGTTCGGGAGCCATGCATGAGGCACGCACGACGACGTCTCGTCCGGCGAGTGACACGGCTGGCGGCCGTCGGCGGACTCCTCCTCGGAGGAACGATGGTCACACACGCCGTGGCGAGCGAACCCCCCGACGGCTCCACCGGCCCGCGCACCTACGCCGCTTCGCCCGCCGGCACCGGCACCGGCACCGATCTGGTCTCCCGCCTGGGCTCTTCGCGGACGGCGGGCACTTGGATCGGGTCCGACGGCAAGCCGGTCGTCGCGGTCACCGACGAGGAGGCAGCCGCCGAGGTCCGGCAGGCCGGTGCCGAGGCGAAGATGGTCGACCACAGCATGGAGGAGCTGAAGTCGGCCACATCGACGCTGCGTTCGGCTCCCCGAGTGGCCGGCACGGCGTGGGTCATGGACTACCGGTCCAACGAGGTGGTCGTGCGGGGCGACAGCACCGTCTCGGCCGACGACTGGTCCCGGATGACCAAGCTCGCCGACGGCATGGGCGACTTCGTCCGCATGGAGCGCACCGAGGGCACGTTCACCACGCGGCTCAACGGCGCGCTGCCGCTGCTGTCGACCGCCGGGCGCTGTTCGGCCGGCTTCAACGTCACCGACGGGGAGCGCGACTTCATCCTCACGGCCGGGCACTGCGGGCCGGACGGTTCCGTGTGGTTCGCCGACAACCGGGGCACCCAGCAGATCGGCCGGACCGTCAAGCAGAACTTCCCCGGCGCCGACTACTCCCTGGTGGAGTACGCGAGCGGGGAGGCGGGCGCCGGCGCGGAGGTCGTGTCCATCGGGGACGGCAAGGGTGTGCGGATCACGGGCCTGGCCGATCCGGCTGTGGGGCAGCGGGTGTTCCGCAGCGGCAGCACCAGTGGACTGCGCGACGGCGAGGTGACCGCGGTCAACGCGACGGTCAACTACCCGGAGGGCACGGTCACGGGACTGATCGAGACGAACGTGTGCGCCGAACCCGGGGACAGCGGTGGCCCGATGTTCTCCGAGGGGATCGCTCTGGGCGTGACGTCGGGCGGCAGCGGCGACTGCAACGCGGGCGGTACGACCTTCTTCCAGCCGGTGACGAAGGCGCTGGACTCGCTCGGCATGAAGCTGATCGTCGCGGCGCCGAGCGGCGCCGGACAGCCGAGCGGCTCCCCCGCTCCGACGCCGTCCGCGTCGGCCACGCAGAGCGCGATCGCGCCCGATGCGGCGTCGCCCGGCTCGTCGACCCCGATCATCAACGTCGATGCGTCGACCCTGCTGTCCCGGCTCGCGGACCCGAAGAACGTCGGGCCCGGGCTGCTGGTCATCGCGGGGAGCATGGTCGCGCTGGTGGCGACCCGGTTCATCCGCGCCGAGCAGGATCGCAAGGCGTACCGGCGCTACTACTCGGCGACCTGGAGCTGACGAGGCCGGCTCGTCAGCCCAGGGTCAGCAGGACGGTGGCCGCCGCCGCGCCGGCCAGCCCGATCGCCCGTCGCCCGGTGAGGGGTTCGCGCAGCAGGACGAAGCCCAGGACGACGGGCAGTGCCGGATAGAGAGAGGCGAGGACCACCGCGACCGCCAGCAACTCCCGCTGGGCGGCGAGCAGATAGAGGATGAGGCCGAGCGCGGCTCCCGCTCCGACCAGCAGCGCCTGGACGCATCGCCGTGCCGGCAGCCGCAGCTCGCGGCGGTGCCGGGCGGCGACCGGCAGCAGCACGAGTACGGCGGCGACGCGGCCCGCGGCGACCGGCCACAGCCCGCTCGACGCGTCGGCCTGGCCGAGCGCGAGGTACTGCACGGCGACACCGGCGCTGGCGAGCAGCCCGTCGCTCACCCCGCGGGCCGGCCCAGGCCGAAGGTTGCTCTCGGTGCGCTGCGGGCGCCGGGCACTCCCGGCGTCGAGGCCGGTCGCGGCTTTACCGACCGCCTCCTTGCGATGTCCTTCCTCCTTGCGATGCCCTTCGCCGCCGCTCGGCCGCGGCCCGCCCCGGTCGTCCGCGACGAGCCACAGCGCGGGCACGGTGACCACGAAGCCGGTCCAGGCCAGGACCCCGGGCCGGTCACCGAGCAGGAGCACCCCGCACAGCACGGACAGGGCGACGGAGGTGACGGCGCTCACAGGAACGACGGTGCTCATCGCGCCCCGGCTCAGGCCCCGGTTGAGGAAGTGCATCGCCGCCCCGCTGCCGACGCCGGACAGCGCTCCCCACAGAAGATCCGCCGGGCGCAGGGCACCGGCGGGGACGAGGAGGGCGGCGGCGAGGGCGAGGAGCAGCCCGCCGAGCTGGCCGAGGAGGGTGACGGCGGTGAAGTGGACGCGCCTGGAGAGCATGCCGCCGGTGAAGTCGACGATGCCGTAGAGGACGGCCGAGGTCAGTGCGAGTAAGGCACCCATCGGGTCAGGAGTGCCCGCGGAGGGGGTTCCGATGCCGGGCGAGGCGCGCCGAGGACGGTGCCCGGGCTGCCGCTGAGGCCGGCGCTCAGGCCGCCTTCGCCGGCTGCGGGGCCGCGGCGGCCCACTCCAGGACGAGGCGCTGGTACTCCTCGCGCTCCTCGACGCTCAGTGTCCCGCCCGCCCGGCGCCACAGCGCCCGGATCTCCTCGTTGACCTCGTCAGCCGAGCGATCGGAGGCGAATTCAACAGTGGTGGACATGGTGTGAAGCATACGGCTCCCGAGGTGAAGGCACTGTGAGTAAGCTCGCACAATCCGGACATATTGGACCGTGTTGCTGATCACGTCCATCTGTCCACGCAGATCGAGGAGTTCAGGCGTCCGCCGCACCGAGCACCAGCACCTGGATCGCCAGAACGGCGGCACCACGCGCCCAGTCGTGAAAGTCGGACACCTTGGTCTCCAGGACGATGGGGGCGGCCAGGGGGTGCCGTTGAGCGCGGATGGCCTCCGTCACAGCCTCGCGGGCGACATCCATGAGGCCCACCCCCTCTCCGGCGAGCAGGATCTTCTGCGGCAGCACGAAGTTGCCGATCTGGGCGACCAGGGTGCCGAGGGCTTGGGCCGCCTCCTCGATGACGCGGGCGGGCATGGGTGCGCCCGCCGCGGCGAGTTCGAGGATCTCCTCGTAGGTGTGGTCACGGCCGGTGGCGGCCTGCACCTGGTAGCGGATGTTGGGGATGGTCAGCAGGGAGACGGCGCTGCCGCGTTCCCCGTCGGGGGTGAGCGGACCGTTGGGGTTCACGATCCAGTGCCGCCCGAAGCCCCGGTCCTCCTCGGCGTACGGCACCCGCTTGCCGCCCAGGACCAGCCCGTAGCCGATGCCTGCGCCGATGGTGAGGACGACGAAGCGGTCGAGACCGCGTCCGGCGCCGAACCAGGTCTCCGCCTCGACGAGGGCGGCCACGTCGTTCTCCACGACGACCGGCAGTCCCGTGCGTTCCTCGACCAGTTCGGCGAGCGGGACGTCGCTCCAGTGCAGGAACGGGGACTCCCCGACCACGGCCCGGTCCTCGACGAGACCGCCCACGCCGATGCCGATGCCGGCGAGCCGGGGGTGCCTGACGGCGAGTTCATCGGCCATCTCCCCCACCAGCTCAACGACCTCGGCGGGGTCGTGGGTGGTGAGGGGGCGGTCGTAGCGGGCGACGATCTCGCTCCTGAGGGTGGTGACGACGCCGTAGACCATGTCCTCGGTGATCTTGAAGCCGATGAAGGAGCGGGATTCGGCGACGACGTCCAGCGGCTGGGACGGGCGGCCCTGACGCACTTCCGCCGGGGCGCCCGCTTCGGGGACCTCGACGAGGAGGCCGGACTCGATCAGCGGTTTGGTCAGCCGGGTGAGGCTGCCGGCCGACAGATCGAGCCGCCGGGCGAGTTCGGTGCGCGACACGGGGCCGCCGAGGAGGACCTCGATCGCCACCGAGCGTTCACCGGGGCTGAGGGGAAGCCAGCTGGCGGCTACTGCGGTCATGGTCGTCAGGCTCCCACATGATTTTTTTCTCCACAAAAGCAACCGCGCCAGTCTAGAGCGGTCGACATGACCCGGTGAAGATGTTTGCACGCCCCTTGACGGCTGGATTCTTCCGCCACAAAAGTAAGTGGCCGAGGACGAGCCGCAGACGAGGGAGTCTCCCGATGACCATCGCCTCCAGCAGCCCTCCGTCGCGTCTGCCTTTGGGCGACGCCGAGGGGGCAGGGATCAAGTCGAGGACGCGGGCCCGCTCCCGCGAGGACCGGGGAGACGGGTGGCTCGCCGCGGTGTTCGTCGCTCCGGCGATGCTGGGCTTCCTGGTCTTCCTGCTCTGGCCGACGCTGCGGGGCGTCTATCTGAGCTTCACGCGCTTCAACCTGCTCACTCCGGCGGAGTGGGTGGGCCTCGACAATTACGTGCGGATGGTCAACGACCCGATCTTCTGGAACTCGCTGACGGTCACCGTCGAGTACGTCTTCATCAACATCGGCGTCCAGACGGTGGCGGCGCTCGCCATCGCCGTCCTGCTCCAGCGGCTCACCCAGTCGGCGCTGCTGCGGGGCATCGTGCTCACCCCGTATCTGATGTCGAACGTCGTCGCCGGCCTGGTCTGGCTGTGGATCCTCGACACCCAGCTCGGCATCGGGAACGAGATCATCAGCGCCCTCGGCGCGGACCGCATACCGTTCCTCGCCGACGAGACCTGGGCGATTCCCACCATCGCCCTGATCAACGTCTGGCGGCACGTCGGCTACACGGCACTGTTGCTCTTCGCCGGTCTTCAGGCGATCCCGAACGACATGTACGAGGCCGCGAAGGTGGACGGCGCGAGCGAGTGGCGCATGTTCTGGCGGATCACGATGCCGTTGCTGCGTCCGGTCCTGGCGGTCGTTCTGATCATGACGGTGATCGGTTCGTTCCAGGTGTTCGACACGGTCGCCGTGACGACCGCGGGCGGTCCGGCGAACGCCACGAACGTGCTCCAGTACTACATCTACGGTTCCGCCTTCGGCCGCTTCCAGTTCGGCTACGCCTCGGCGATGTCCGTCGCCCTGCTGGTCGTGCTCAGCGCGATCACCGTCCTGCAGTACCGGCTCACCCGGGCCGGCCAGACCGACCTCGGCTGACGGAAGGGAGACAACGAGATGGCTGCCGTGACCACGACGACCGTACGGCCGGTCAGGCGCAGGTTCTCCCCGGGCCGGGCCGCCGCCTGGGCCCTGATGGGTCTCATCATCCTCATCACCCTGCTGCCGTTCTACTGGATCCTGCGCACCGCGCTCTCCACCAACGCCGGCCTGAGCGCCGACCCCACCGATCCGCTGCCCGTCGACCTCACCGGCACCGGCTTCCAGCGGGCCCTGGGCCTGCAGTCGGCCGAGGAGGCGGTCGCGCAGGGCGGCGCGGGCGGCGGGCTCGACTTCTGGCGCTACCTGCTCAACTCGGTGATCGTCTCGACCCTGATCACCGGGTGCCAGATCTTCTTCTCCGCGATGGCCGCGTACGCCTTCTCACGCCTGCGCTGGCGCGGCCGCGACAAGGTGTTCGCCCTGTTCCTGGCCGGGCTGATGGTGCCGACCATCTTCACGCTGCTGCCCAACTTCGTGCTCATCAAGCAACTCCACCTGGTGGACACGCTCTTGGGCATCGCGCTGCCCAGCCTCTTCATGACCCCATTCGCGGTGTTCTTCCTGCGGCAGTTCTTCATGAACATCCCCCGGGAGGTCGAGGAGGCCGCCCTCCTCGACGGCGCCGGGAAGGTCAAGGTCTTCTTCCGGGTCGTCCTGCCGATGGCGTCCACGCCGGTCATCACGCTGGGCGTGCTGACGTACATCACCTCCTGGAACGACTACTTCTGGCCGCTGATGGTCTCCTACAGCGACAGCTCGCGTGTGCTGACCGTGGCGCTGGCGGTCTTCCGCGCGCAGACCCCGGCGACCGGCGTCGACTGGTCGGGGCTCATGGCGGCGACGCTGATCGCCGCGCTGCCGATGCTGGTGCTGTTCGCCTGCTTCGCCCGCCGCATCGTCAGCTCCATCGGCTTCACCGGGATCAAGTGAGGGAACACGCATGCGTATTCGTAAGCTGACCGCGCTCGGCGGAGCGCTGGCCCTGTCCCTGGTGGCCGGCTGTGCGAACGGCGGCTCCGCGGGGTCGTCCGCGAACACGGTGACGTACTGGCTGTGGGACGCCAACCAGCTGCCCGCCTACCAGGCCTGTGCCAAGGGGTTCGAGAAGGCGAACCCCGGACTCGAGGTCAAGATCACCCAGTTGGGCTGGAGCGACTACTGGACCAAGCTCACCGCCGGCTTCATCGCGGGCACCCAGCCGGACGTGTTCACCGACCACATCCAGAACTTCGGCCAGTTCGCCGACCTGAAGGTCCTCGAACCGCTCGACGACCTCGGCATCAAGGACTCCGACTACCAGCCGGGACTCGCCGCCAACTGGATCGGCCAGGACGGCCACCGGTACGGCGCCCCCAAGGACTGGGACACGGTGGCGCTCTTCTACAACGAGAAGATGGCCCGGGCCGCCGGGCTCACCGCCGAGCAGCTCAACAACCTGGCCTGGAACCCCAAGGACGGCGGCACCTTCGAGAAGGCCATCGCCCACCTGACGATCGACCGGAACGGCAAGCGCGGTGACGAGCCGGGCTTCGACAAGGACAACGTCAAGGTGTACGGCCTCGCCACCAACGGCGGCGGCTTCGGCGACGGCCAGACGCAGTGGAGCAACTTCGCGGCCTCCGCCGGCTGGAGCTACCTGGACAAGCCGCGCTGGGGCACGAAGTACCAGTACGGCAGCGAGACCTTCCAGTCCGTCATCAAGTGGTACTTCGGTCTCGCGAAGAAGGGCTACATGCCCCCGCTCTCCGACTACAACATCCAGTCCAACCAGGCCAACACCCAGGTCGCCGCGGGCAAGGCCGCCGCCGCGTTCGACGGTGCCTGGATGATCTCCACCTACACGGGCTTCAAGGGCCTGGACATCAAGAGCGCGCTCACACCGGTCGGCCCGACCGGCAAGCGCGCCACCATGATGAACGGTCTCGCCGACTCGATCACCAAGGCCGCCAGGAACAAGGAAGGCGCCCGTAAGTGGGTGGCGTATCTGGCCTCCGACGAGTGCCAGACCGTCGTCGGCAAGTACGGCGTCGTCTTCCCCGCCACCCCGGCCGGGACCAGGGCAGCCGTCGCGGCGTACGACAAGAAGGGCATCGACGTCTCGGCCTTCACCGAACCCGTGGCCGACAAGAAGCGCTTCAGGACCTTCTCGTATCCGATCGCCAGCTACTCCGCGGACATGACGGCGCTCATGGCGCCCGCGATGGAGGACATCTACGGCAATGGAAAGCCCGTGAGCAGCCTCGAGAAGACCAACGACCAGATCAACCTCATCCTCGGCCAGTGAAAGGCACCCACTCCATGACGTTCTCCCTCGGCATCGTCGGCGCCGGCCAGTTCTCCGGCCAGTTCGCCACGCTGTTCCAGGCCCACCCCGGCGTCAGCGACGTGTACGTCACCGATCTGCTGCCCGAGCGGGCCGAGCAGCTCGCCGACGCGCAGGGACTGGCCGGCACCTTCCCCTCGTACGAGGCGATGCTGGAGTCGAAGGCCGTCGACGCGGTCGCGATCTTCACCCAGCGCTGGACCCACGGGCCGCTGGTCCTCCAGGGTCTGAACGCCGGCAAGCACGTCTACTCCGCCGTCCCCATGGCGATCACCGCGGAGGAGATCGCCGCGATCATCGACGCGGTCAAGGCGACCGGGCTGACGTACATGATGGGTGAGACCAGCGAGTACAACCCGGCGACGGTGCACGCCCGCAACCAGATCGCCGAGGGCGCCTTCGGGCGGCTCTTCTACGCCGAGGGCGACTACGTCCACGACATGGACCTGGGGTTCTACGAGGCGTACCAGTACAGCGGCGGCGAGAACTGGAAGGCGACCGCCAGCTATCCCCCGCTGCTGTACCCGACCCACGCGGTCGGCGGTGTGCTGGGGGCCTGGCGGACGCACGCGGTGAGCGTGTCGGCGATCGGGGTCGTGGACGACCGCGGTGACGGTGTCTTCGACAAGTCCGTCAGCCAGTTCGGCAACGACGTCTCCAACGCGACCGCGCTGTTCGAGGTCGCGGGCGGCGGGTCGTTCCGTACGAACGAGTTCCGGCGGGTGGGTTACCCGTCCCACATACGGGAATCCCGATTCCGCTTCTTCGGCACCGAGGCCAGCATGGAGCAGCTCGCCACGGTTGCCCTCTGGCAGGACAAGAAGGGCGTGAAGGACATCAGCGAGCTGCTGGAGCCCAAGCCGACCATGGCTCCTGACGACCCGTCACTCCAGCACATCGCCCCGGATCTGCGGGCCGCCTTCACCTCGGGTTCGGCACCGGTGCACGACCGCTCCCGGCTGCCCCGGGAGTTCGACCACCTGCACAACGGGCATGAGGGCAGCCATCACTTCCTGGTGGACGACTTCGTGACGGCCGTCAACACCCGCGCCCTGCCGTCCGTGAACGCGTGGGTGGCCGCCCGCTACACCCTGCCGGGCATCGTCGCCCACGAGTCGGCGCGGCAGGGAGGGGTCAGGCTGGAGATCCCGGACTTCGGAGACGCCCCCGAGGCGTGACGTTCCTGCGCGAGCCGGGTGCCTGAGCTGGATCAGGTGCCCGGCTTGCGGCCGTACACGAAGACGTCGTCGCCCTTCTTCAGCAGCGACCAGTACTTCTTGGCGACGGTCTTGGTCATGTTGACGCAGCCGTGGGAGCCCGGCGGGTTCCACATGCTGACGCCGACCGAGTGGAAGGCCTGGCCGCCGTCGAAGAACTGGGAGTACGGCATCGGCACGTCGTAGATGCTCGACACGTGGTCGATGTCCCGCCAGTAGATCTTCTTCAGGCCGGTGCGGGTCTCGTAGCCGTTGCGGCCGGTGCGGACCGGTACGGGGCCGTAGACCAGCCTGCTGCCGTCCTGGATCCAGCTCAGCTGGAGCGTGAGGTTGACGCAGGCGATGCGGCCCTTGTTCGTCGGGCACTTGCCGTCCTTGTTGGGGTTGTTCCCGACGGCCTTCTGCTTGTTCATGAGGTCCATCACGCCCCAGGTGACGGGGCCGGCGTAGCCCACGTTCGGGGTGATGCCGTGCTTGTTCTGGAAGGCCTGGATGGCCTTGCAGTCGGCGGCGGACTGCCTGCCGTCGACCGGTCGGCCGAGGAACTTCTCCACCTGCTTCTGGTACGGCCCGGTCTGCGTCGTACAGCTCGCGGCCTGCGCCGGCGCGGCGCCGAGTGCGAGCGTGAGCGGTGCGACCAGTCCTCCGGTGATGCCGAGCGCGACTGCTCGCCGTCTGCGTATGTCCGCCATGACCAGGCCTCTCCCCATCCGGTTCGTGCGTTCTCTGCCAGCTAGACAGGTCCACGGGGTGGTGGGTTGTGGGCCTCGTGCGGCTGTGACCAAACGGTGAAATTGTCCCTGGGCCGCCGCTGTGCGCCCCGTGCTCGCCGGTCTGACCGAGCGGCCGGTCGTGCACCTGGACGGCGCGCCGGTCGGTGGGCGCCCGGCTTCTCGGAATGGCTGGGCGAGCGCGGCGGCGTCTGTGTCGTCCGTCACGGGGCCAAGGCACTCGCCCGATCCATGTGCGGTCGGGCGGCGCCCCACTCCAGCGTGCTCATGGCGCTGTCTGCGCTCTGCATCGGCCGGGACCGGCTGCACCGTCTGCCACCGCCGGCCCAGCGGGCGGCCGGAACCGGGCGTAACGGCATCATGCCCCGGGCGGGCGGCCAACGTCCTGGAGCCGTCCGCCGGGTGATGTTTGCAGGTCGGTGGCCGGGGCCCAGTACGATCCCCGTTCATGGATCCGGCCGCGGTGTCTCCGTCCCCAGCCAGCATCAGCCTGCGTCAGTTGCTGATGGCCCTGGGTGACACCCTGGTGGAGGTGCAGGCCGCACCCGCCGGGCTCGATGTCGAGATACGGGGTGTCGCCCTGCTCGATCCGGAGGATCCTCCGACTGCTCAGCCGGGTGAGCTGGTCCTCGTCATCGGTGCCCGGGGCCGCGCCGCCTTTCCCGCGCTGCGGGCCGCCGCCCGCGACGGGGCCACCGCCGTCGTGGTCAAACTGGACGGTCCCGGTCAGGCCGCGGTGATCGGCGAGACCGCCGCCGAGGCCGGGGTGGCGCTGCTCTCGCTGCGCAGCGAGGCGCGCTGGGAGCAGGTGAACGCGTTGGCCCGCGCCGCCCTCGACGACGCCCCTCCGGGCCTCTTCGGCGAAGGGGCCGAGGAGGGCGACCTGTTCTCGCTCGCCCAGACCACCGCCGTCCTCACCAGCGGCATCGTCAGCATCGAGGACGCCGCCAACCGGGTGCTGGCCTATTCGCGCTCCACCGACTCCGACGAGATCGACGATCTGCGGCGGCGCTCCATCCTCGGCTGGCAGGGGCCGGAGGCGTATCTGGCGAAGCTGCGCGAGTGGGGCGTGTTCCAGCATCTGCGCTCCAGCGACCAGGTGATCGGTATCGACAGCCACCCGGAGCTGGGGATCCGCCGTCGGCTCGCGGTGGCCATCAGGTCCGGGGACCGGCAGCTGGGCACCATCTGGGTGCAGGAGGGCTCGGCGCCCCTGTCCGAGCACTCGGAGCAGGCACTGCTGGGCGCCGCCCGGGTCGCCGCGCACCACCTGGTACGCCGCCGCCGGGAGCTCTCCGAGGACCTGACGCTCACCCGGACCCTGCTGGCCGGGCTTCTGGAGGGGAGCACCGGACCACAGCCGCTCGCCACCCACCTGGGATTCGACGCCACGCTCCCGGCCGCCGTCCTGGGGTTCTCGTACGGGACCGCGGGCGTCGTCGCCGCGCCGGAGACGAGTCATGTCGGCGCCGCACCGGAGCTGGCCCACACCGAGGTCACCAACCTGATCTCGGTGCACATCGCCGCCCGGCACCGCAGCGCGCTGGTCACCCAGCTCGACCCCCGTATCTACGTGCTCCTGCCCCAGCTGCCCCGCAGCGTCGGCACGGACACCCTGCGCGGCTGGTGCCAGGAGATCACCGACGCCGCACGCCGCCACCTGGGGCTGCCGCTGCGCGGCTCGGTCGGCTGCCTGGTGCCCGGGCTCGGCGACGTCCCGGAGTCACGCCGGGAAGCCGACCGCATCCTCGACGCCATGATGGGCGCCGACCTCCCCATCGCGGTCGCCGCACTGCCCGACATCCAGGCGGAGGTCCTGGTCAGCGAGATGCTGACGCTGCTCACCGCCCATCCCGAGATACGCGATCCACGGCTGACCTCCCTGGTCCGGCACGACAGCCGGCACCAGGGCCGACTGGCCGAGTCCCTGCTGGCGTATCTGAACTCCTTCGGTGACGTGCGGGCGGCCGCGGCCCAGCTGCACGTGCACCCCAACACGCTGCGCTACCGCCTGCGCCGGGCCGAGGAACTCACCGGCATGGACCTGAGCCGTCCGGACCAGCGCCTGCTGGCCATGCTCCAGCTGCGGCTGCCGCCGGCCACCTGACAAGGCCGCCGACCATCTGACAGCGCTTGCGCATTGGCCGTTCGCACAGGCCTTGAGGGCGAGTTTGTTCGTCCTTCACAAACACGTCGCCCCCCGGCCCCTCATACGCTTGCGCAAATCCATTTCCACAAGTGATACGGCTCACCTCCCACGAGGAGACGGAGCGAGGCTCCACGCCGTGATCGCTTTCTCCGGGCGCCCACTCCCCGCAAGGCCCTCCCCATCACTCAATGGATGTCGACATGACTACACGTCCCCCTGGCTCGGCCACCCCCACCGCACCGGCCCCACTCGCTCAGCCTCCGCAGCAGGAAGGTCTGCGGGCCGGTCTCAAGAACCGCCACCTGTCGATGATCGCCATCGGCGGGGTGATCGGCGCCGGCCTTTTCGTGGGCTCCGCTTCCGGTATCGCCGCCGCCGGGCCCGGCATCCTGGTGTCGTACGTACTGGTCGGTGCGCTGGTCGTCTTCGTGATGCGGATGCTCGGCGAGATGGCCGCGGCCAATCCGACCTCCGGTTCCTTCTCCGCCTACGCGGACCGGGCACTCGGGCGCTGGGCGGGGTTCTCGATCGGCTGGCTGTACTGGTTCTTCTGGGTCGTGGTGCTCGCCGTGGAGGCGACCGCGGGTGCCGTGATCCTTGAGGGGTGGGTGCCGGCCGTACCGCAGTGGGCCTGGGCGCTGATCGTGATGGTGGTGCTCACGGCCACGAACCTGGCCTCGGTCGGCTCGTTCGGCGAGTTCGAGTTCTGGTTCGCGGGCATCAAGGTGGTCGCCATCGCGGGCTTCATCGTCCTCGGCGGCCTGGCGGTCTTCGGTGTGCTGCCCGGCTCCGACCACGCGGCGACCGGCTTCGGCAATCTGACCGAGCACGGCGGCTTCCTGCCCAACGGTCCGGGTGCGATCCTCACCGGCATCCTGCTGGTCGTCTTCTCCTTCATGGGCAGCGAGATCGTCACCCTCGCCGCCGGTGAGTCCCCGGACGCGCGGCGGGCGGTCGCCAAGGCCACCAGGAGCGTCATCTGGCGGGTCGGCGTGTTCTACGTCGGCTCGATCCTCGTCGTCGTCGCGCTGCTGCCGTGGAACGACCCCTCGATCGCCAAGCACGGTTCATACGTGGCGGCCCTGGACTCGATCGGCATCCCGCACGCCGGGCAGATCATGAACGTCGTCGTGCTGACGGCGGTGCTGTCCTGTCTCAACTCCGGCCTCTACACCGCCTCCCGCATGGCCTTCTCCCTCGGTCAGCGGGGCGACGCTCCGCAGTCCTTCGTCCGCACCAACGCCCGCGGTGTGCCGACGGCCGCAATCCTGGCCTCGGTGGCCTTCGGTTTCGTCGCGGTCGCCTTCAACTACCTGTGGCCGGACACGGTCTTCCAGTTCCTGCTGAACTCCTCGGGCGCGGTCGCGCTCTTCGTGTGGCTGGTCATCTGCTTCTCGCAGCTGCGGATGCGGGGGATCATCCTGCGCGAGAGCCCGGACAAGCTCGTGGTCCGGATGTGGCTGTTCCCCTATCTGACGTGGGCGACGATCGGGATGATCTCGTTCGTGCTCGTCTACATGCTCACCGACGACAGCGAGGGCGGCGGCCGCAGTCAGGTCCTGCTCTCCGTACTCGTCGCCGCCCTGGTGATCGCGTTCTCGCTGGTGCGGGAGCGGAACCGGCGCGACAGCGCCGAGGAAGCGGTCGCGCCCCGGTAGTCACCGCGAACCGCCGTACAGCGTTCCCGGCTCCTCGCCACCTCGACGGGGAGCCGTCCGACGGGCCGCTCATGCGTCTGCCCGCCCCCGTGTCCCCGCGTGGAAGCCCGTGTTGACCGCTGTCAGCCCGCCGTCGACGGTGAGGGTGGTGCCGGTGATCCAGGCCGCGTCGCGGGACGCCAGGAAGGCGACGGCCGCGGCGATGTCCTCGGGTTCGCCGACCCGCCCCAGGGGGTACAGCGGGCGGATCGCGTCGAGCTCCGCGTCCCGCCCCTCCCACGCCGAGGTGCGCACCGTGCCGGGCGTGACCAGGTTGACGCGGACGCCGCGGGCGGCGGCGTGGCCGGCGAGGGTGCGGGTGAGGGAGCCGAGGCCGACCTTGGCGGCACTGTAGGCGTGGTTGCCGAAGTCCTGGAGGCCGTTGACGGAGCCGATGTTCACGATGGCGCCGTGGCCGGTGGCCGCCAGGTGCGGGAGGGCGGCGCGGCAGCAGCGATAGGTACCGGTCAGGGTGACGTCGAGGTCGCGGGCCCACGCGTCGTCCGGACCGTCCTCGAAGAGCGGGGTGTCGGGGGTGCAGGAGGCCGCGCTGTTGACCAGGACGTCGAGGGAGCCGAAGGTGCCGACGGCGTGGGCGACGGCCGCCTCGACGGACGCACGGTCCGCCACGTCGCACACGAGCGCCTGCGCCGCAAGGCCGTCCTCCCGCAGCGTCGCCGCGGTCTCCTCGGCCTCCGGCCCGTCCCTGTCGGTCACCAGCACCCGGGCGCCCTCCTGCGCGAACCGTCGGGCGGTGGCGGCGCCGATGCCGCGAGCAGCGCCGGTGACGAGAACTCCGTGGCCCGCGAAGCGTGTTGTGTCCGTCATGACGCCGAACCGTACTGCCGCAGTGATCGTCCGGGCAGATAGCGTTCCGCCATGTCCGCGTTCATTCAGCAACTCCCCGCGCTCATCGGCGTCGTCATCGGCGCGCTCGGTTCGTATCTGGTGGTCGTGCGGGGCGACCAGGTGAGGTTCCGGCGGGAGCAGGCGGCGCGCTGGGAGGAGCGGCGGCTCGCGGTGTACGCCGACTACGCGCAGTCGGTGAAGAAGACGGTCACGGTGACGTACCGGGTCGCGGCCGAACTCGGCAACGACCCGCACCCGGATCCCCTGCCCCTCGAGGAGGCCAAGCCGCTGCTGGCCGACGCCACCACTCGCCGGGACCCCTCGGGTGAGGCACTGATCATGCTGGGCAGCCCCGAGGTGGTCGACAAGGCACGGACGTGGGTCGTGACGGCCATGGAGATGGAGCGGTTCGTGCGCGAGAGCAGGAGGGATCCCGAGGCCTGGCGGGCACTCCTGGAGCGGCAGCGCGCCGGACGTGAGGGCTACTACACGGCGGTGCGGGAGGACCTCGGCCTGCCGCCCGGCCACTCCGCGCGCTGGCCGCTGCGCACGGGCGAACCGGTGCCGTCTCAGCGGTAACCCGCCGTGTCCGCCGGCTTCCCCGCGTCCTGGACCTCGACGAGATACCGCCACGCGTCGGGGCGACTGCCGTCGAGGTCCGTGAAGCCGTAGACCTGTGCGAGCTGCCCGCTGGAGAGGGACGCGCCGTTCCAGCGGGACACGCCGGGGTCGGCGGCGAGGGCGGCGACGGCGCGGCCGACATAGCGCGGCGTCTCGGAGATGGCGAAGTGCGGGACGCGTTCGAGGGCGTAGCGCCAGTTGTCCTCCCGCACCCCGAAGGCCTCCAGCATCATCTCCGAGCGCAGCCAGCCCGGGGTCAGCGCGACGGCCGTGGCGCCGCGCGGTCCGAGTTCGTGGCCGAGGGAGAAGGCCATGCGCAGGACGGATGACTTGGCGAGGTCGTAGAAGAAGGAGCTCCGGTAGTGGTCGCCGTTGTAGTCGGCCGTGCCGTCGGTCATCTCGACCACCAGTCCGCCGGGGTGGCGCAGGAGCAGGGGCAGGGCGTGGTGGTTGGTGATCGCGTGGGTCTCGACCGCGAGCCGCAGCAGCCTGAGGCCCTTGTCGAGGTCGTGCTCCCAGATCGGGCTGTCCCAGGCGAAGAGCTTCTCGCCGCCCCAGATGTCGTTGACGAGGATGTCGAGGCGGCCCTGTTCGTCCGCGATGCGGTCGACGAGGGTGCGGACCTGTGCCGGGTCGAGGTGGTCGGTGGGTACGGCGACGCCGTGGCCGCCGGCCTCGGTGACCAGGTCGGCGGTGTCCTCGATCGTCTCGGGGCGGTCGTACTCCGAGCGCCGGGCGCGGGTACTGCGCCCCGTCACGTAGACGGTGGCGCCGGCCGCGCCGAGTTCGACGGCGATGCCCCGTCCGGCTCCCCGTGTTGCCCCCGCGACCAGTGCGACCTTGTCCTTGAGCGGCAGTGACATGTCCGGCCTCCCGACCCTGTACGAGCGATGTCGCTATCGAGGGTGCCGGGGAAGCCGGACATCTTCTGTCGTCTTTTACTCGGTCTGCCGAGCGGTCACTCTGCCGGGCGCAGTCGCGCGTCGAGTGCGTCGTAGGTCGGCAGGAACCAGATGTGCCCGCCGTTGTTGGTCTCGTGGACGAAGTCGCGCAGGGCCGTGCTCTCGGCGATGTGGCGGGAGACGTCGCCGACGACGGCGAGGCGCACCCGGTAGTTCACGAACTTCTGCATGACCGCGCCCGCGACGCCCGACTTCAGCCGGAAGAACGCGTCGGCGACCCGCTCGACCGGCACCGCGACCAGCGTGGCGTCCTGCCCGTAGGCGTCGCCGATGAGATCGAGCGCCGCGCTCTCGCCGTCCAGGGGCGGGCCGTCGGGAGCGCAGCGCAGGACGCGTACGTCATGCAGGGTCACGAGCGTGTTGGTGGTCATGGTGCGCGATCGTATGGCCGGCTCTCGTCTCCGACCATTGGGTTTCCGGCCCTGACGGCGGTTTCCGGCCTCAGTGGCCCCGGTCGATCCACTCCTGCAGCTGCGGCGCCTCCGCGCCGATGGTGGTCGCGTCGCCGTGGCCGGTGAGGACCTTGGTCTCGGGCGGGAGGGTGAGGAGGCGGGCGCGGATCGAGTCGATGATCGTCGGGAAGTGGGAGTAGGAGCGGCCGGTGGCGCCGGGGCCGCCCTGGAAGAGGGTGTCGCCGGTGAAGACGACCCCCAGTCCGGGGTCGTACAGGCAGACCGCGCCCGGCGCGTGACCGGGCGTGTGCAGGACCGTGAGGTCGGCGCCCACGGCCTCGATGATCTGCCCGTCCTGGAGGTGGGCGTCGGGGTCGCGGTCCGGATGGGTCTGCTTCCACAGCGGCAGGTCGTCGGGGTGGAGCCAGATCGTGGCGCCGGTGCGGTCGGCCAGGGCGGGCGCGGCGTCGATGTGGTCGTTGTGGGCGTGGGTGCACACGATCGCGGTGAGGCGCCGGTCGCCGACGGCCTCGGCGATGGCGTCGGCGTCATGGGCGGCGTCGATGACGATGACCTCGTGGTCGTCGCCGACGATCCACACGTTGTTGTCGACGTCCCAGGTGCCGCCGTCGAGGCTGAACTGTCCGGAGGTGACGAGGCGTTCGATGCGGGCGGCCATCAGAGCATCACCACCGAGCGCAGGACGTCGCCGTGGTGCATCCGCTCGAACGCCTTCTCCACCTCGTCCAGTTGGATGGTCTCGGTCACGAACGCCTCCAGGTCCAGGCGGCCTTGCAGATGCAGGTCGATCAGCATCGGGAAGTCCCGGGAGGGCAGACAGTCGCCGTACCAGGACGACTTCAGCGCGCCGCCGCGGCCGAAGACGTCCAGCAGCGGCAGCTCCAGCTTCATCTCGGGGGTGGGCACGCCGACGAGGACGACGGTGCCGGCGAGATCGCGGGCGTAGAAGGCCTGCTTGTACGTCTCCGGACGGCCGACCGCCTCGATCACCACGTCCGCGCCGAAGCCGCCGGTCAGCTCGCGAATCGCCGCCACCGGGTCGGTCTCGCGCGAGTTGACCGTGTGGGTGGCGCCCATCGTGCGGGCCTTGTCCAGCTTGCGGTCGTCGATGTCCACGGCGATGATCTTCGCCGCTCCCGCCAGATTCGATCCGGCGATCGCCGCGTCGCCGACGCCACCGCAGCCGATCACCGCGACCGTGTCGCCCCGGCCGACGTTGCCGGTGTTGATCGCGGCACCGATCCCGGCCATCACGCCGCAGCCCAGGAGACCGGCGACCTGCGGGGCCACCGCCGCGTCGACCTTGGTGCACTGCCCGGCCGCGACGAGGGTCTTCTCCGCGAAGGCGCCGATACCGAGCGCCGGGGAGAGCTCCTGTCCGGTCGAGGCCAGGGTCATCTTCTGCTTCGCGTTGTGGGTGTCGAAGCAGTACCAGGGCCGGCCGCGCAGACAGGCCCGGCATGTCCCGCACACCGCACGCCAGTTGAGGATCACGAAGTCACCGGGCGCGACGTCCGTGACACCGGCGCCGACCGACTCCACCACGCCGGCCGCCTCGTGGCCCAGCAGGAAGGGGAAGTCGTCGCTGATGCCGCCCTGTTTGTAGTGCAGGTCGGTGTGACAGACCCCGCAGGCCTGCACCTGTACGACGGCTTCTCCCGGCCCCGGGTCCGGCACGACGATCGTCTCCAGGCGCACGGCCTCGTCCCTGCCCGGTGCGATCACGCCCCGTACTTCCTGCGCCATGGTGCTGAACCCTTCACTAGGCGGCTCTCCGTCCACCTCCGACCCTAGACGTGACTGATCGGTAAAGGCACGCGCGAAGGCCTTCACATCCGCTTCCAACCACCTCCCAGGAATACCCCCGGGGGTACCCTGCTACTGTGGTTCACATACCCCCGGGGGTAAATCTCCGACCGGGGCTCACCGGCTTCACCAGGACACAGGAGAGGAGTGCCGCCGTGTACTTCGTCGACACCATCGACGTGCCGGGACTGGGCAACCGCGGCTATCTGGCGGGCGGCGCGCACAGCGCCGCGGTGGTCGATCCGCCCAGGGACATCGACCGGGTGATCGCGGCCGCCGCGCGTCGGGACGTGCGCATCACCCACGTCGTGGAGACCCACGTCCACAACGACTACGTGACCGGGGGCCTGGAGCTGGCCCGGATCACCGGCGCCGCCTATCTCGTGCCGGCCGCGGCACGGGTCGGCTACGAGCGGGTGCCGGTCGCCGACGGGGACCGTACGCGGATCGACGACGGCCTGGTGCTGCGCGCCCTGGCCACCCCTGGGCACACCCCGCACCACACCTCGTACGTCCTGGAAGAGGCGGGGCGCTCCGTGGCCGTCTTCACCGGCGGCTCCCTGCTCATCGGCACCGTCGGGCGGCCCGACCTGGTCGAGCCGGGGCTGACGGGGAGGCTGGCGCGGGCGCAGTACGACTCCGCGCACCGGCTGGCCGCCGAGCTGCCGGACGAGACGGCGGTCCTGCCGACGCACGGCTTCGGCAGCTTCTGCTCCGCCACGCAGGCCGCGGGCGGGGCGGTGACGACGATCGGGCGCGAGCGTGCCGTGAACGAGGCTCTGGTGAAGGACGTCGACGCGTTCGTCGCCGACCTGCTCGCCGGGCTGGACGACATCCCCGCGTACTACGCGCACATGGGTCCGGCGAACGCGCAGGGCCCGGCTCCGGTGGACCTGACGCCGCCCCGCCCGGCCGACGCCGAGGAGATCGCGGCACGGCTGGCCGCCGGGGAGTGGGTGGTGGATCTGCGCAACCGGGTCGCGTTCGCGAAGGGGCATGTCGCCGGGTCGCTCAACTTCGAGGCCGAGGGGCAGCTCGCGACCTATCTGGCCTGGCTGCTGCCGTGGGGCAAGCCGGTCACCCTGCTCGCCGAGACACCGGCCCAACTGGCCGATGCCCAGCGGGAACTCGTGCGGGTCGGCATCGACCGTCCGGCCGCGGCCGCGACCGGTTCCCCCGCCGACTGGACGCGGCAGGGCGAGCGGCCGCGCTCCTTCCCCCGCGCCACCTTCGCCGCACTGGCCGCGCAGGACGGCGCGGTGGTCCTGGACGTGCGGCGCGACTCCGAACGCGAGGCCGAGTACATCAAGGGCTCGCTGCACATTCCGCTGCACCAACTGCGCGGCCGGCTGACGGAGATACCGGAGGGCACGGTGTGGGTGCACTGCGCCGGCGGCATGCGGGCCGCCATCGCCGCCTCGCTGCTCGACGCGGCGGGACGCGACGTGGTTGCCGTCGACGACGGGTTCGCGGCGGCGCGCGACGCCGGGCTCCCCATGGCGCGCATCACCCCGGCCGAAGCCGAGGAGCGGGTGGGTTCGGACGCCGTCCTGCTGGACGTCCGCGAGCCCGACGAGTGGGCCGCGGGGCACGCCCCGGGCGCTGTCCTCGCGCCGCTGTCCTCGCTCACGGCCGGGGAGTTGCTGCCGAAGGCCGCGCAGGGCCGCCCGATCGTCGCGATCTGCCGCTCCGGCAAGCGCTCCCGCGAGGCCGCGGCCCTGCTCACCGCGCGCGGCGGCACGGACGTGGTGGACGTCATCGGCGGTATGCGGGCCTGGGCCGAGGCGGGGCTTCCCGTGGTGGCGGAGTCGGGGGCGGGTACCCCCGGCCCACCCCGGTGAGCGCCCTCGTCCTCGGCCTGCTCGCCGGCGGTGTCACCGGGCTGGCGCTCGGGGCGCTCGGAGGTGGCGGCAGCGTGCTGGCCGTGCCCGCGTTGATGTACCTGCTCGGCTTCACGCCCGCCGCGGCCGCCACCGCGAGCCTGGTCGTCGTCGCCGTCACCTCCGCCACCGCGCTCACCGCGCACGCCCGCGAGGGCACCGTGCGGTGGCGCGCCGGGGCGCTGTTCGCCGGGGCGGGCCTGCTGCCGGCGGCGGTCGGCGGTGCGCTGTCCGGGCGGCTGCCTCCCGGGCTGCTCACCGCGGCGTTCGCGGTGATCGCCGCGCTCGCCGCCCTGCGCATGCTCCGGCCGTCGGCCTCCGTACGGCATCACGACGTGCCGGTGCGCCGAGGTCGGGTCGTCCGGGCCGGAGCGGGTCTCGGTGCGGTGACCGGGGTGCTGGGGGTGGGCGGGGGCTTCCTCGCCGTACCGGCGCTGGTGAACGTGGTGGGGCTGCGCATGCGGGCCGCCGTGGGCACCAGTCTGCTGGTCATCACCGTCAACTCGCTGGTCGCGCTGGCGGCCCGGGCCGGCTCTGCCGTGAGCCTCGACTGGACCACCGTCGGGCCGTTCGCCGCGGCCGCGATACTCGGCGCGTGGGACGGCAAGCGTCTCGCCGCGAAGGTCTCGGGCGGCACACTTCAGCGGATCTTCGCGTACGTGCTACTGGCGGTGGCCGTGTTCATGCTGGCCGACGCCGTCGTGTGACAGCCGGGCGTACGACAACGGACCTGTCGGCCCCGGCCCGGATCTTCCCCTGGCGACCGGGCCCGCGCCCCTACGCCAGCGACAGGAACAGCTTCTCCAGCCGTGCCTTCAGCTGCTCCGTCGTCTCGCCGTTGCTCCGGCCTTTCTCGGCGTCGGTGAGGCACTGCTGCAGCCCGGTCGCGATGATCGCGAAGCCGGCCCGGTCGAGGGCGCGGGAGGCGGCGGCCAGCTGGGTGACGACGTCCTCGCAGTCGCGGCCCTCCTCGATCATCTTGATCACTCCGGAGATCTGCCCCTGCGCCCGGCGCAGCCGGTTCAGCACCGACTTGAGGTCATCGCCCTCGAACTGCAATTCCACGATCACTCCCCTACACCCCGCCACATACCCTTGGGGGTATTTTACCTCCTCCTCGGAAAGGATCTCATTTCCCATGACCACACCCCACGGCCCCCTCGCCCTCGACGTCGACGAGGCCCGCACCCGACTGCCCGGCCTGACCGTCCTCGACGTCCGCACGCCGGGCGAGTACGCCACAGGTCATCTGCCCGACGCCCTGAACGTCCCCCTGGACCGGCTCAAGAGCGCCCTGCCGGCCCTGGGCCGCATCCCCGGCGAGCAGCTCCTGGTGGTGTGCGCCTCCGGGGCCCGCTCGGAGAACGCCTGCCGCGTGCTCGCCGAGCACGGCATCCGGGCCATGACCCTGACAGGCGGAACCCAGGGCTGGGCGCGACGCGGGCACGAGCTGCACCGGCCGACGGAGACCTCGCGCGCCACCTGGTCCATGGAGCGCCAGGTCCGTTTCACCGCGGGCGCGATCGTCCTGACCGGGCTCGGGCTCGGACTCCTGCACCCCGCCTGGCAGTTGCTGTCCGCCGGCGTCGCGGGCGGCCTCGTCTTCTCGGCGCTCACCGACACCTGCGGCATGGCCGTGCTGCTGTCGAAGCTCCCGCACAACCGCCCGCGCCCGGCGGACCTCACGGCGACGCTGGCCACCCTGGCTCGGCGCGGGGAGGCGTAGGTCACCTGAGGAAGTCCGGGACGGCCCGGGCGAGGACGTCCTCGTCCAGGCCGTCCGCGTCCCCCAGGGGCAGCAGCCGGTGCGGTACGTGCACCAGGGTCTCGGCGACATGCCGGGCCGACAGGCCGGGCGGTCCGGGCTCGACGAGCACCACGTCCGCGTGGTCGGCGGCCAGTACGGCGGTGCGCAGGCCGACGTGGTCGAAGGGGCGGAGGGTGGCCGCGTAGAGCACGGCCAGGTCGAGACCGGCCGTGGCGCGCAGCACGGGGTCGAGCGTGGCGCCGACCGCGAGGACGACGCCGTCGAACCCCTCCCGGACGAGCTCGAAGCCCTCAGCCGGGCAGCGCGCCTCGCTGTTGGACTCCCCGGTGAGATGCACGTACGCCCGCTCGCCGCGCCGCACCGCGCGCCCGATCGCATGACGTACCTCGTCCGGATGGCCGGGGACGTGGACGCTCCAGCGCGGGTCGGTGGCGAACCGCGCCAGTTCCTCCACGGCGCGGTAGCCGACCAGGACGGTGCCGCGCCCGGCCGGCCCGGCGGGGCGGGCGGCGGGCAGGGATTCGGCGACGGCCTGCAGCATGTCGGGGTGCACGGCATGTCCTCCTGGGGACGGGTTCCTGTGACGCGTCATGAATTCGTCAAGAAACAATGCGACGGCCACTCATATTGCTTGGAATTCCCCGAAGTCGCCCTCTCCAACTGGTCCCGCTTGAACCTTTAACAAGCTCACAGAAATGTGGCCGTCTCTTTGCCCGGTCCAGGCTTTCCGCTGGGTGTCGGCACCAGCCGTGCTGCGTAACTTGGCAGTGGTCTTTCCCGTACCCGAAGCGGAAGGGGACATCCCGCCATGGCAGAGAACGAAACGTCCTCCACGGTCCGTCCGTTCGTCCATCTGATCGCGGGGCCGACCGGGGTCGGCAAGAGCGCGGCGGCCACCGAGCTGGCCCGGGCGACCGGCGCCCCGATCGTCGTCGCCGACCGCTTGCAGTGCTTCACCGACCTCGCCACCACGAGCGCCCGCGCCGGGGCCGAGGTGCCGGGCGTGCGCCGCCACTGGCTCGGGGACCGGACGTTCGCCGACGGCGACCTGTCCGCGACCGAGGCCACGGACGCGCTCGTCGCGCTCGTGGAGCAGCTCGCCGACCGGCATCGGCTGGTGATCGTCGAGGGTGGCTCGATCTCGCTGCTGCGGGAGCTGTGCGCCCGCCGGCCCCGGCTCGCCTGGCGACTGACGGTCCGTCTCCTCCCGCCTCCCGCGTACGACGTGTACCTCGCCGATCTGACCCGTCGGGCCCGCGAGATGCTCACGCCGGGCGTCTGCGGCCCGGGTCTGCTCCAGGAGCTGGCCGCGCTCTGGCGCGATCCGCGGCAACGGCGGCTGGCCGCGTCCGTCAACGGATTCGAGGCGGTGCTCGAATGCTGCGCCAAATACTCACTTGATGCAGGGACCATCGACAAACAGGAAATCCCCGAACACATCCTGCGTCGGATCGCCGATCTCATCGCCGAGCGGCATGCGGAGCACGGCATTCTCCAACATCGCGTGTTCACCGAAATTTTCGAGAACGCGACGACGGGCCCCGCATTCGACCTCGGCATGCCGGAGCGTGCGGCATGACGGGCGCGTCCGGGGTGAAGTCAGGGGGGAAGTCGGAAGTGAAGGAAGCCTCCACCGATTTCGGCCATATCGTCGGCTCCAGTCCGCTCGGCGTGCTCCCGGCCCGCTCCGCCGCCGACGTACAGGAGCTCGTCCGCTTCGCCGGGCCGCACGGGCTGCCGGTCTCCGCGCGCGGCGCGGGACAGGCCGTGTACGGGCAGGGGCAGGCGCACGGCGGGTACGTCGTCGACATGGCCGCCCTCGACGCCGTGCGCTGTGCACCGGGCGAGCGGACGCTGACCGCCGGGGCCGGCGCGCTGTGGCGCGACGTCGTACGGGCCGCGCTCGCCGCGGGGCTCACCCCACCGGTGCTGCCCGACCACCTCGGCGGCAGCGTCGGCGGGCTGCTGAGCACCGGCGGTTTCGGCGGCTCCAGCCATCGGTACGGGCCGGTGGCCGACTGGGTACGGGAGCTGGAGGTCGTCACCGGCACCGGTGAACGGCTGGTCTGCGCCCCCGACCGGCGGCCGGACCTCTTCCGCGCGGTCCTGGCGGGGCTCGGTCAGTGCGCCCTGATCCTCAGCGCCACCCTCGCCCTGGTGCCCGCGCCGACCCATGTGCGCCGCTACCGCCTTTATCACGACACCCCGGCCACTTACCTCACCGATCAGCGGCGCCTGGCCCGCGACAGCCGCTTCAGCCATGTCGTGGGCCAGGCGCGCCCCGCGCTCGGCGGGAACTGGCGCTACATGATCGAGGCGGTCGTGCCGCACGACGGCGGGCCGCCCGCCGACGACGAGCTGTTGATCGGCGACCTGGACCACGACCGCGACACCGAGGAGATCGCGGACCTGTCGTACGCCGAGTACGTGCACCGCCTGGACCGCGACGAGCGGCTGCTGCGCGCCACGGGTGAGTGGGACCGCCCGCACCCCTGGCTCACCCTGCTGCTGCCGGAGGAGGCGGCGGGCTCCTTCGTCCCGGCCGTGCTGGCCGAGGGCGCCCAGCAGGGCCTGCGGTTCTGCGGCACGGTCCAGCTGCGCCCGCTGACGGGCCGCACACTGCACGCCCCGCTGCTGCGCAGGCCCGCGGGCGAACTCCTCTGTCTGTTCGCCCTGATGCGCACGGCACCGCCCGCAGCCCCGGGCGTCGTACGGCGTCTGGTCGCCGCCAACCGGGCGCTGTACGAGCGGGCCAGGGCCGTCGGCGGCGTCCTCCACCCGGTCGGCGCGCTGCCGATGTCGCCCGGGGACTGGCGCGCCCACTTCGGCCCCGTCTGGCCCGATCTCGTCCGCGCCAAGGACCTGTACGACCCGTACCGCGTCCTGACCAGTGGGTACGGCCTGTGGACATGACCGCCACGACCCCCGTGACCGCCGTGACCGTCTTCTGCGGCGCCTCCCCCGGCCGCGGCCCCGGACATGTGCGCACCGCCGCCGAACTCGGCCGCGCGCTGGCCGGTGCGGGCCTGCGGCTGGTCTACGGCGGTGCGCGCACCGGCCTCATGGGCGCCCTCGCGGACGGGGCGCTGAGCGCCGGCGGGGCGGTGACCGGAGTGGTGCCGCGCCTGATGCTGCCCTACGAGATCACCCACACGGGACTCACCGATCTCGTCGTGGTCGGGGACATCCATGAGCGCAAGGCGCGGATGGCCGCGCAGGGCGATGCCTTCGTGGCCCTGCCGGGCGGGCTGGGCACGGCGGAGGAGTTGCTGGAGGTGCTGTCCTGGGCGCAGCTGCGGATCCACCGCAAGCCGTGTCTGCTCCTCGACCCGTCCGGTTTCTACCGCCCCCTGCTGTCCTTCCTGGAGCACGCGCGGGACGAGGGCTTCCTGCATCCCGGGGATCTGGAGCGCATCGTCGTGTGCGCGTCGGTCGAGGAGGTGGTGGCCCGGCTGACGCGGGCGTGCGAGGTGCCCGAGCGGGCGGCGGACCCGGTGCGGGTGCCGCGGGGGCGGGTCGCCTTCCTGTTCTCGGCCGCCGGCTCGCAGGAGCCGGGCATGGGGCGGGCGCTCCACGGCTCCTGCCCGGTGTTCGCCGACGCCCTCGACGAGGTGTGCGGGCTGCTGGACCCGTACGTGGACGTGCCGTTGCGGGAGGTGATGTTCGCCGAGGCGGGTACATCCGGCGCCGCCCTGCTGGACCGGGTCGCGTACGGGTATCCGGCGATCTTCGCGCTGCAGATCGCGCAGTACCGGCTGCTGGAGAGTCAGGGGGTGCGCCCGGACGTGCTGTTCGGGTACTCGGCCGGGCACATGGCCGCCGCGCACGTGGCGGGCGTGCTGTCCCTGCCGGACGCGTGCCGTGCGGTCGGCACGCTGGCCCGGCTGGCGGGCGCACTGCCGAAGACGGGGTGCATGGCGGCCGTGGAGGCGTCCCCCGAAGAGCTCTGCCCGGGTCCGGGAGCGGTGATCGCGGCGGTCAACGGGCCACGGTCGGTGGTCGTCTCGGGAGACCGCGCGGCGGTGCGGCGGATCTGCGAGGAGTGGGCGGCCCGCGGACGCCGAACGCATCCGCTCCGCCTGGACGTGGCACCCCACTCCCCCCACTTCGACGCCCTGCTGGACGACTACCGCCGCGCCTTGGAGCCGCTCGACCTGCGGGCCCCGCGCCTGCCCCTGCTCTCCGACACCACCGCCGAACCCGTCGGGGCCGAGGCGGCCGAGCCGGACTTCTGGGTGCGGGCGATGCGCGCGCCGGTCCGTTTCGCGGACGCGGTCGGCCGGCTGCACCGCGACGGTGTGACCGTCTGCGTCGAGCTCGGGCCCGGTGACGTCCTGACCGGCATGCTCGACGGCTGCCTGCCCGACGGCGCCCGGCGGCCCCTGGCGCTGGCCGTGGCACGGAACTGGCAGGCTCCGCGGGAGGGGGCCGACGTAGCCTGAATGCTCCGTACGACTCCTGAGGAGCGCCGTGAGCATCGCAGCGACCGAAACCGCCCCGCCCACCTGGCGGCTGCTCCTGGGCTACGTGCGCCCGCACCGGTGGGCCCTGCTGGCGGGCGCCGTGCTCTCGCTGGTCACGGGCGCCACCGGGCTGCTGCTGCCGCTGGTGGCGCGGGAGTTGATCGACGACCTGTCCCACGACCGGGCCATCACCGGCGCGCTGCTGATCATGTCCGGGCTGGTGGTCGCGAACGCCGCGGTGGGCGCGCTGGGTTCGTATGTGCTGCGGCGCACCGCCGAGTCGGTGGTGCTCGGCGCGCGGCGCGCCCTGTCGTCGTATCTGCTGCGGCTGCGCATCGCCGCCGTGGACCGCAGCGAGCCGGGCGATCTGATGGCCCGCATCACCTCGGACACGACGCTGCTGCGGGAGGTCACGACCGACTCGCTGGTCGGCCTCGGCACCGGCGGGCTGACGCTGGTGGCGACGGTGGTGATGATGGGTTTGGTGGACCCGGTGCTGCTGGCCGTCACGCTCGCCGTGATCCTGGCCGCCGGCACGATCCTCGGCGTGATCGTGCCCCGCATCAACCGGGCCAGCCGGCAGGCCCAGGACGCGGTCGGCGTGATGGGGGCCTCGCTGGAGCGGATCCTCGGCGCGCTGCGCACCGTGAAGGCGTCGGGGGCCGAGCACCGGGAGGAGCGGACGCTGCACGAGGCCGCCGAGGAGTCGTGGCGGCAGAGCGTACGGGCCGCCAAGTGGTCGGCCGCGGCGGGCAACACGGCCGGACTCGCCATGCAGATCGCGTTCATCACGGTGCTCGCGGTGGGCGGGGCACGGGTGGCGACCGGGGCGATCGACATCGGCACGCTGGTCGCCTTCCTGCTGTACGTCTTCTATCTGATGTCGCCGATCCAGCAGGTGGTCGGCGCGATCACGCAGTACCAGACGGGCTCGGCGGCGCTCGCCCGGATCCAGGAGGCGCTGCGGCTGCCCGCCGAACCGGCCGCCGCGCCCGCGCCGTTGCCCGTCGCCGGGGCGGAGCCGGCCGCGGTCGCGTTCGACGACGTGCGCTTCCGGTACGCCGAGGATCTGCCGTACGTCCACCACGGGGTGACGTTCGCCGTGCCGGCCCAGGGCATGACGGCGTTCGTGGGCCCGTCCGGCGCGGGCAAGACGACCGTGTTCTCCCTCATCGAGCGGTTCTACGACCCCGAGGACGGGAGCATCACGCTCGACGGGCGGGACCTCGCCGAGTGGGAGCTGAGCCAACTGCGTTCCGCGATCGGCTATGTGGAGCAGGACGCCCCGGTCCTGTCCGGTTCGCTGCGGGACAACCTGCTGCTGGGCAACCCGGACGCGGACGACGACGCCCTCACGCGCGTACTGAAGACGACGCGCCTGGACGGCCTGGTCTCCCGGCTGCCCGCCGGCCTGGACACGCTCGTCGGTCACCGGGGCACCAAGCTCTCCGGCGGCGAACGCCAGCGCGTCGCCATCGCCCGCGCCCTGCTGCGCCGCCCCCGCCTGCTGCTCCTGGACGAGGCCACCTCGCAACTCGACGCGGTGAACGAGGCGGCGCTGCGCGACACGGTCGCCGATGTCGCCCGTACGACCACGGTTTTGGTCGTCGCGCACCGGCTGTCGACGGTGACGATGGCCGACCGGATCGTGGTGATGGACGCGGGCCGGGTGCGCGCGGTGGGTACCCACCGCGAACTGGTCGCGGCCGATCCGCTGTACGCGGAGCTCGCGGCGACGCAGTTCCTGGCGACGGCCGAGTGACCCGGCACCGGGGGTGCGGCGAGCGGGCTCAGCCCTGCAGTCGGCGCAGCCGTTCCGCGTCACAGGTGCGGGGGCAGGTGGCGCACGCCTCGTCGGGGCGGATCGTGTAGTACATGCAGCAGCCGGCGCGGGTGCGTGTCGGGTGGTGTCGTCCGTCGTCGGTCGTCAGGTGGCGGAAGTCGGCGCCGCCGGGGTACGGGGCCACCGCGGCCGGCAACAGCCGGGTGGCCGCCGCCACGGCTTCGTCCTCGCGGCCGAGCGTCCGGCCGAGATACCAGACACCGGAGACCAGGTCGTCGGCGACCAGGCCCCACAGGGCGCGTGAGCCGCGGCGCGCGACGGGGCCGATGGCATCCAGGAGCGGACCCATGTGATCGGCGACGGCGGCACGCAACTCGGCACGCAGCGCCTCTTCATGAGGGACCGTCAGCACACCCGGGAGGACGGCCGCCGGGTCGTCGGCCAGACAGGCGAGGTCACTTCCGGGCGTGAGGGTGAACTCGGCCGAGTCCAGGTCCAGGCGCAGGTCCTCGGGACGGATCCGCGGCACGCGGCGTTCGAGGTACCAGGCACCGCTCATGAGCAGCGAGACCGACCACGCGTAGTCGTGCAGGGCGCGCGAGGCGGCGACATGGCGGCGCGGAACGACCCCGTAGCGATCGTGAATCCGGGCCGCCTCCGCCGCCACGAAGGCGTCGAGCACGGCCTCGTCCTTCACCAGCTCCGCCGCCGACACTCCCCCTCGGATGCCCGCCGCGCCGGGGTCGGCGACCCGCACGGACAGCACGTCGCAGAGGTCGGTCAGGCGCGCGTAGACATCACCGAGCGTGTGCGCGACGGCGCCGACCGACGGGGGCGTCGGGGTCACGGACATCGGTGCTCCCTGTGCGAGGTATCGGCGAAGCGGAGTAGGTAAGGCTTACCTTACACTTGCGATCAAGCGAAAACCGCCAGGTAGGCCAGCCGCGACCAATGACCGGTGATCAACTATCGTGCGCATCACAGTGAACTCACAGCAGTTGAAACATAAAGCAAGCCTAACCTAAGCTCACGGCTTGTGACTGCGACCCAACGGGGCGCGCCCATCGGTGTGCCCTTCCGTGCCTTCCGGCACATACCCCTCCTCCTCGCCGGACTCGGCGCCCTGACTCTCTGCACCGCCCTGAGCCTCGCCCTCGGCGCCCGTTCCGTGCCCCTGTCCACGGTTGCCGACGCGCTGTTCGGAAACGCTCACGGACGCGAAGCCCTGGTGGTGACCGGGCTGCGCCTGCCCCGGACCGTCATCGGACTCGCGGTCGGTGCCGCGCTCGGCGTCGCCGGGGCCGTCGCCCAGGGCATCACCCGCAATCCCCTCGCCTCGCCGACGACGCTCGGCATCAACGCGGGCGCCGGTTTCGCGGTCGTCGTGGCCATCTACGCGCTGAAGCTCGACAGCCCCGCCGAGTACGTGTGGTTCGCGTTCGCCGGTGCGGCCGGGGCCGCCCTGTTCGCGCAGGCGCTGGCCCGGCGCGCCGGGGACATCGACGCCGTACGGCTCGCCCTCGGCGGCACCGTCCTCCAACTCGTGCTGCTGTCCTGGACGTCGGCGGTCATGCTGATGAACCAGCGCACACTGGACGAGGCCCGCTTCTGGCTGGCCGGTTCGCTCTCCGGCCGCACCCTCGACGTGCTGTGGCCGGTCCTGCCGACCCTGCTGCTCGGCCTGGTGGTCGCGCTCGCGGTCTCCCCCGCCCTCAACGCCCTTGCCCTGGGCGACGATTCGGCCCAGGCGCTCGGCGTTCCGGTGGCCCGGATCCGGCTGGCCGGCGGCATCGCGGTCGTCCTGCTCGCCGGATCGGCGGTGGCGGTGGCCGGTCCGATCGCCTTCATCGGGCTGGCCGCACCCCATCTCGTACGGCCGCTGCTCGGCGGCGACCACCGCCTGCTGGTGCCCGGCTGTCTGATCGCCGGTCCCCTGCTGCTGCTCGCGGCGGACGTGCTGGGCCGGATGGTGATGCGCCCTTCCGAGCTGGAGGTCGGCATCGTGACGGCGTTCCTGGGCGCGCCCCTGCTCGCCCTGCTGGCACGGAGGGTGACCCGATGAGCAGCGTCGCACTGCCTCTCCGTACGAAGTCCTCGGCCCGTGCGCGTGTCCGTCGCCGCGTCCTGATGTTCGCCGCCGCCGGTCTTGCCGCTCTCTTCGTCCTGCTCACCCTCTCCCTGACGACGGGTGAGATACCCATGCCCGCCGGCACCGCGCTGCGGGCGCTGGTCGGGCTCGGTGATCCGGGCGATGTGCTGGTGGTGCAGCAGTTCCGGGCGCCGCGGTCGGTGGCGGCGATCGTCGGCGGTGCCGGGCTGGGCGCGGCGGGTTTCGTGCTGCAGCGGCTGTTCCGCAATCCGCTGGCCTCTCCGGACGTCATGGGTGTGACGGGCGGGGCGGCGCTGGGCGCGGTCGCGTTGATCGCCGCCGGGGCCTCGCAGGCACTGATCCCGGTCGGGGCGCTGGGTGGCGGGCTGCTCTCGGCGCTGCTGCTGGGCGTGTTCGCCTGGCGCTCGGGGCTCGCGGTCACCCGGCTGGTTCTCACCGGTCTCGCCGTGCAGGCGGGCCTCGCCGCCGCCGTGAACCTGATGATCGTGCGCTTTCCGGCCGAGCTCGCCGGGTCGGCGCTGCAGTGGACGACCGGTTCGGTGTACGGGCGGACGTGGGCGGAGGTGTGGGGCGCGGGCGGCGCGATGCTGCTGGCGCTCGCCGCCGCGCTGGTGATGCACCGGCAGCTGGCGGTGCTCGACCTCGGGGACGACTCGGCGGGCGCCCTGGGCCTGCGCACCTCCGCCGTACGACTCCAACTGCTGCTCGTCGCGGTCGCGTTGGCGTCGCTGGCGGCCGCTCTCGCCGGGCCGGTGACGTTCGTCGCGCTCGCCGTGCCGCACATCGTGCGGTTCGTCACCGGGCCGCCGACCGCCGCGTCCCTCGCCCTCGCCGGGCTCACCGGGGCGGTGCTGCTGCTCGCCTCCGACCTGGTCGTGCAGCACCTGCTGCCGATCGAGGGGCTGCCGGTCGGCGCGGCCACCGCCACGCTCGGCGCGCCCTGGCTGCTGGTGCTGATGCTGCGCCAGAGCTCGCCCGTCCAGAGGAGTCACCGATGACCGGCGCCCGCAAAGAGCCCGCCCCGCTGCCCGCCACCGGTCTTCAGGAGCCGCACATGCCCGCCCCCGCCAACCAGCTCTCCACGCAGGGCCTCGATCTGCGCTACGGCGACCGGATCGTGGTCGGCGGTCTCGACCTGACGCTGCCGGGCGGCGCCGTCACGGCGATCGTCGGCCCCAACGCCTGTGGTAAGTCCACCCTGTTGAGGGGGCTCAGCCGACTCCTCGCCCCGGCGGCCGGCACCGTGGCGCTCGACGGTGCCGACATCCACCGTATGTCCGCCCGCTCCCTGGCCCGCCGCATGGGCCTGCTGCCGCAGCAGCCGGTGACTCCCGAGGCGATCACCGTGGAGGCGCTCGTACGGCTCGGCCGCTATCCCCATCAGCGGCTGCTGAGCCCCTGGTCGGCCGCCGACCAGAAGGCCGTCGACGAGGCCCTGGAGCGCACCGGCACCACGGCGCTGCGCGACCACCCCGTGGACCAGCTCTCCGGCGGTCAGCGTCAACGCGCCTGGATCGCGCTGGCGTTGGCGCAGGACACCGAGCTGCTTCTGCTCGACGAACCGACCACCTTCCTCGACCTGCGGCACCAGCTCGACGTCCTCGACCTGGTCGCCGCCCTGCACGCCGAGGCGGGCCGCACCGTGGTGATGGTGCTGCACGACCTCGGTCAGGCCGCCCGCTACGCGGACCACATGGTGGTCCTCAAGGACGGCCGCCTCGCCGCCGCCGGCGCACCGGCGGACGTCCTCGACGCGGAGCTGGTCAAGTCCGTGTTCGACGTGGACTGCCGGGTGATTCCCGACCCCGAGACCGGCACTCCGCTGGTCGTTCCCAAGAGCAGCGCGGTGCGGCACTGCGCCGCCACCGCCTGATCACTCCCCCTCTCACAGAAAAGACCCCTTTCATGCGATCTCCCCTGCGCGGAATCGGCCGGCTGATCGCCGTGCTGCTCTCCGTCGTGCTCGGCACGGCCGTTCTGGCCGCCTGCGGCAGCGAGAACTCCTCCAACGAGAGCGACACGGCCAAGGCCGCCAGTGACAGCTCCGCCTTCCCGCGCACCCTCAAGACCGTGATGGGCGACGTGAAGATCCCGTCCCAGCCCGAGCGGGTCGTCGTGCTCGACACCGGTGAGCTGGACGACGTCACCCTGCTCGGCATCGACCCGGTCGGCGCGGTCGCCCCGCACTTCAAGAGCTCGGGAGGCTTCCCGACGTACCTGGACGGCGAGCTCAAGAACACGGTCGACGTCGGCCCGCTCCTGGAGCCGAACCTGGAGAAGATCGCCTCGCTGAAGCCCGACCTGATCCTGTCCTCCAAGGTCCGGCACGAGAAGGTCTACGACAAGCTCAGCGCCATCGCCCCGACCGTCTTCACCGAGACCACCGGCGGTGTCTGGAAGGAGAACCTGAAGGTCCACGCCGAGGCGCTGGGTCTGGAGAAGGAGGCCGCGGCCAAGCTGAAGGAGTACGAGACGCAGGCCAAGGCGCTGGGTGAGGCCATCAAGAAGAAGGACGGCGGCACCATGCCGACCGTGTCCGTGGTCCGCTTCATCGCCGGTCCGACCCGCCTGTACCAGTCCAACTCCTACAGCGGCGTCGTGCTGAACGACATCGGCTTCCAGCGGCCCAAGTCGCAGATCTCCAGCGACCCCGAGGTCACGATGAAGGACGTCAGCCCGGAGGAGATCGACCAGGCCGACGCCGACCTGATCTTCGTCACGGCCGCCGACGCCGAGGACAAGACCCAGAAGAAGCAGGTCGTCTCCAACCCGGTGTGGAAGGACCTCCCGGCCGTGAAGGACGGCAAGGTCTTCGAGGTGCCGGACGAGACGTGGATGTCCGGCATCGGCGTCCAGGCCGCCGAGGAGATGCTCAAGGACGTGGCGAAGGCCACCGGCGTGGAGCTCCCGGCGAAGTAACTGCCGCTGAACCTTTCGGGGCGGGCCGCGCCCGACCAGCCCGGCCCGCCCCGCAACCCCCCACCCGCTAGCGGAAGTTGTACCTCTGCCATGCGCCTGTACCTGCTCGCGCTCAATCCGACCGACTCCGTCACCGAGGGCTTCCTGCCCGCCGCGGCCCGGCTCGGCCTGGACGTCACCGTCCTCACCGACCAGCCGGACGCCCACCGCCGCGTCTACCCGGACGTCGAGATCCTTCAGTGCGACGTCCGTGACTTCCGGGCCGTGATCACCCGGATCTCGACGCATCACCGCCCCGACGCGGTCTTCACCAACAGCGACCACCTCCAGACCCAGGCCGCCCTGGCCGCCGCCTACTTCGGCCTGCCCGGCAAGGACTGGCGGGCCACCCTGCGCTGCAAGGACAAGGCCGAGATGCGCCGCCGGCTCGCCGCGGCCGGCGTGGACACCGTGTGGTCGGCCGAGCTGACCGAACCGGTCGCGCCCGGCGACGCGCCGTACCCGTGTGTGGTCAAGCCGCGTGAGGGCGTGGCCAGCGAGGACGTCGTCCTCGTCGACGGTCCCGAAGAACTGGTGACGCGCACCAAGGAGATCCTGGAGCGCCGCCCGGGTGCCGTCCTGGTCGTCGAGGAGTACCTCCCCGGCGACCTGTTCACTCTGGAGACCCTCGGCGACGGGCGCGTCCGCCACGTCCTGGGCGGCTTCCACACCGAGCTGTCGCCGCCGCCGTACTTCATCGAGGAACGCCTCACCTTCGTCCCCGCCCATCCCGAGCCGGTCGTCGCGCAGGTCCTGGCGCAACTGGACGCGCTGGGCGTCGGGTTCGGTGCCTGCCACACCGAGTTCGTGGTGCACGACGGGCGGGCGCGGATCATCGAGGTCAACTACCGGGCCATCGGTGACCAGTGCGATCTGCTGCTCGCCCGGCTGCTGGAGATCCCGCTCTTCGAGCACATCCTGCGCACCCACCTGGGCGAGCCCCTCCCGGCCGGCCTGGGCGCCCGCCGCGACGGCGCCGCCCGTCTGGAGTACCCGTGCGCCGACCGCGCCGGCACCCTGGTCGGCGCCCCCGCGGCCACCGATCTCGACGTCGACGGCGTGCATCTGACGTACCGTCCGCTGCGCGCGGTGGGCGAGAAGCACGAGCTGTACGGCACCAACCGCGACTACCTCGGCGTCCTGCGGGCCACCGGCACCGACCAGCCGAGCGTGGACCGGGTGGTCGCCGACTTCCTGGCCGAGCGGCGCTGGGAGATCCAGCCGTGAGCGCACCGCCCCTGACGGACACCTGCGAGGCGGAGCTGCTCACGCGGGTGCTCAGCGCCCTGCTGCGCGAGGACGTGGTCGGGCTGCGCACGAAGGGCACGCTGACGCGGCGCCCGGACGGCCCCTGGATACGGCTGGCCGCCGGAAACGACGACGGAAGCCACGACGCCCTGTTGCTGCCCGTCGCCGAGGACGGCTACCAGTGCGAGTACGCCGCCCGGCTGCCGCTCCTTGTGCGCGAGTCGGACGGCGCCGAGCTGACGTCGTACGACACCGTGCTGAGCGCGCTGCGTGGGCTGGCTGAGCCGGAGGACCGGGGCGGATTCGACGCCTTCGCCGAGGAGTGCCGGCAGACGCTGGCCACGATGCGGCTGCACGCCGCGACCCGGACGGAGGTCATGGAGAAGCTCGGGGACCGGACCGGGCTCGACGGCTCTCTGGCGTACGAGACCCTCGCCGCCCGCCTCGACCATCCCGTCTATCCGACCGCGCGCGGCCGCTCCGGGCTCACGGAGGAGCAACTGCGCGCGTACGCCCCGGAGTTCCATCCGCGTTTCGCGCTGCGGTGGCTCGCCGTGCCCCGGGAGTCGGTCACCTCGACCGGTACGCTTCCGCAGCTCTGGCCCACGCCCGAGACGCTCGGTCTGCCCGAGGTGCGCGACACCCATGTGGCCCTGCCCGTCCATCCGTTGACCGTCGACGCCCTGTCGGCCGCCGGTCTCCCGGACGGCGCGGTGCTCGCCGACCGCACCCACCTGGACGTCGTACCGACCCTGTCGATGCGCACCGTCGCCACGGGCGCCGACCCCGCCCTGCACCTCAAACTCCCCCTGGCGACCGCGACGTTGGGCCTGCGCAACAAGCGCACCGTCAAGCCCGGCACGCTGGTCGACGGGGCCGCGGGGCAGCGGCTGCTGGAAGCGGTGATCGCCCGGGAGCCCCGCTTCCGGGCGACGATCCTGCACGCCGACGAGACGACGCACGCGCACGCCGGTCACGAGCTGCTGGCGGTCCTGTGCCGTCGCTACCCGGCCGGGCTCGACGACTCGGTGGTCGTACCGCTGGCGGCCCTGCTCGCCGAGGCGCCCGACGGGCGGCCGGTCGTCGGCCACCTCGCCGACCGCTTCTACGGCGGCGATCCGCTCGCCCTGCTGGACGCCCTCCTGACGCTGCTGTTCGACTGGCAGACCACGCTGTTCGGGTACGGCATCGCGCTGGAGTCGCACCAGCAGAACATCTCGGTGGTGCTGCGGCCGGGGAGTCTGCGGCTGCTGTTCAAGGACAACGACGGGCCGCGCATCAACACCGAGCGGCTGGCCGCCGTGCTCCCCGGGCCGTGGGGCTTCGACGACGCGCGGATCTTCGCTGCGGACGACGGGCCGGTGGCCGACGTGTTCGCCACCATCACGGTCCATCTGTGCGCGGGGTCCTACGCGTTCGGGCTCACCGAGCACCGCCGGGCCCTGCTGGGGCTCGTCCGTGACCGGCTGACGGAGGCGGTCGACCGGCTCGGCGGCGACGCCGGGGCCATCCTGCGGGCCCGTGTGCTGGACGCGCCGCGGCTGCCGGTGAAGGCGATGGTGACGGCCGGGACCCTGCTGTCCAAGGAGCGTTCGGGGGCCGCCGACATCAACAAGCACTACACGACCGGCCCCAACTACCTTCTGCCCGGCGCCGGTTGCGGCGGTGGTCCGGCATGACCGTGCAGGCACTGCGCGTGCCCCGCACCGGGTTCGGACGCGGGCATGTGCACGCGGTGGCCGGCTGCTACTTCGTGGCGTCGTTCGCGGCGCTCGGCCTGCCGCCGTATCTCACCGAGATCCTGCCGGAGCTGGGGGACCACGGTGCCCGTTGGGCGGGGGTGCTCTACATCGTGCCGACCGTGTTCGGTGCGCTCGGCGCCCCGCTGTGGGGGCGGCTCGCGGACCGGTTCGGCCGCAGGCGGCTGCTGCTGCGCGCCCAGTTGGGGCTCGCCGTGTCCTTCCTGCTCGCGGGCTGGGCGGACTCGCTGGCCACCTTCACGGTGGCGCTGGTCCTCCAGGGCATCCTGGGCGGCACGTTCGCCGCGTCCAACGGCTATCTGGGCGCCGCCCTGGAGGGCCCGGCGCTGTCCAAGGCGCTCACCCTGATGCAGGGCAGCGCCCGGGCCGCGCTGGTGGTCGCGCCGATCGTGGTCGGCTCGCTGTCCGGCTGGCTCTCCCCGCACCGGCAGTACGCCCTGCTCGCCGTACTGCCGCTCACGGCGGCCCTGTTGCTCGCGGCGCTGCCCGAACCCGAGCGCGTCGAGCGGCGTCGGGCCGAGCCCGAGACGGCCGACGACACGCCTTCGGTGGTCTCGCTCCGGGCGCTGTACGCGCTGGAGTTCGCGTTCGTGTTCTCCACCGTCATCTCCTTCCCCTATCTGATCGCGCTGGTCGACGACCGACTGCCGGGGACCTCGCCGGTGCTGTCCGGTGTGCTGTTCGCCCTGCCCCACCTGGTCTATCTGGTGGCGGCGCTGGCGGTGCACGCCGCGTTCCACGACCGGCCGCGGGCCGGGATCTCGCTCGGCTTCGCCTGTATCGCGCTCGGGCTCGCCGGACACGGCGTCGCCGGGTCCCTGACCACGCTGATCGCCGTACGTCTGCTGCTGGGCGCGGGGCTCACCCTCGGCCTGGTGTGCCTGTCGGTGCTGGCCGCCGACTGCGCCAGGGGCCGTGCGCCGGGCGGGATGTTCGGGTCGCTGGAGTTCTTCTCCAAGGCCGGCGCGGTCGCCGCCGGTGTGGCCGCGGCCGTGGGCAGCGCCCGCTTCGGACCGACCGCCCCCGTGCTGACCGGCGGCGCCGCTGCCGCCCTCACCGTCGTCGCCACCCTCCTCCCCACACTGAACCACCGCACCCGCCGGAGCCGCTGATGCCCTCCCTCACCGCCTCGCTCCCCACCACCGAACTCGTCACCACCGAACTCTCCACGGCCGAACTCCCCGTCACCGAACTCCCCACCGCCGACGAAGCGGTGGCCCACACCCTGCTCAACTGCCTGCTGCGCGAGGTGTCCGGCCCCGAACACCAGACGGTCGTCACCGACGGCAACCTGCTGCTGCGCCTGCCCCGCCGCGGGGTCCTCCTGCGCGTTTCCCTGCGCCGGTCCTCACTCCTCGGGGCACACCGCTTCACCGGCCCGGTGTGCGAACAGCTCGACGGCGACTGGACGGAGGTGGACTGGCGGCGTCTGGCCGAGTACACGCACGACGAGCTGTCGCTGCGGACAGGGGTGCGCAACGAGGAGTTCCTGGAGCAGATCGCCTCCAGCCACGAGGCCGTGGCGAGCGCGCTGGCCGACCGGCGAGCGGCAGCGCCCCCGGCCGACCGGCTCGCCCCTCTCCCCGCCTACCTCGCCTCCGAGCAGTCCCTCGTGTTCGGACACCGCTTCCACCCCACGCCGAAGGCCCGCACCGGCGACCCGCGCGCCTGGTCGGCGTACGCCCCGGAGGTCGGGGCGGCCTTCCCGCTGCGGCACCTCGCCGTGCGCGCCGGCCTCATCGCCGAGGAGTACGTCGAGGCGTCGGACGTCGCCGCGCTGGACCGGCAGCGCACGGACGTCCCCGACGGCTACCGTCTGCTGCCCGCCCATCCCTGGCAGTACGAGACGCTCCGCGAACACCCGTTGCTGCGCGCGGCCCTCGACCGCGGCGACCTCCTCGACCTCGGCCCGGGCGGACAGCCCTTCGCCGCGACCGCATCGGTCCGCACCCTGTACGACGGCGAGACGTTCCTGAAGTTCAGCCTGAACGTGCGGATCACCAACTGCCTGCGCAAGAACAGTACGTACGAGCTGTCGGGCGCCGTCGCCCTCACCCGCGTCCTGGCCCCGGCACTCGCCGACCTGGCCGAGCGATTCCCGGGCAGCGCGGTGCTCCGCGAGCCCGCCTACCGTACGCTCGCCCTCCCCGGCCCGGACGGCACACCGGACCGCGCGCTGTTCGAGGGCTTCGGCGTCATCGTCCGCGAGGGCCTGCCGCAGCGCCTCGTGCCGGGCACCACTCCCCTGCTGGCGGCCGCGGTGGCCGACGAGTACCCGACCGGCGCCGCCCACATCTCCCGCCTCCTTCGGGGCGCGGACTCCCGCACCGCCCTCGAGTGGTGGTCGGCGTACCTGAACCTGCTCGTCCCGCCGGTCATGTCCGCCTACTTCGACCACGGCCTGGTCCTGGAGCCGCACCTGCAGAACGTCCTGATCTGCGTCGACGGCGACGGCATGCCCGCCCAGGTCCTCTTCCGCGACCTGGAGGGCACCAAGCTCGTCCCCGACCACCACGAGAACACCCTCGCCGCGCTGCCGCCCGAGGTCGCGGCTCCGATGACGTACGACGCGCAGCGCGGCTGGGACCGGGTCGTCTACTGCCTGCTGGTCAACCACATCGCCGAGTTGCTCGCCGCGCTCGCCGACCTGCACCCCGAGGCGGAGGCCGCGCTGTGGGCGCGGGTACGCGAAACGCTCCGTACGTACGCCGACCGGGACGGCTGCCCGCCAAGGCTCGCCGCCCTGCTCGCCGGGGTACCGCTGCCCGCCAAGGCCAACCTGCTCACCCGCTGGGAGCGCAAGGCCGACCGCGAGGCCGGATACGTCCGGCTGCCGTCCCCCCTCGCCGAGGCCATCCTGCGCGACCGGAACGGGAGTGGCGCCCGATGACCGAGCCCACGCCCGCGGTCCGCGACCGCGTCCTGTCCCTGCCGTCCGATGAACTGCCCGCCTATGTCTACGACTTGGCGGCCCTGCGCGCGCACGCCGCCGCCGTACGGGACGCCCTGCCCGAGCGGGTGGAGATGTACTACGCGGCCAAGGCCAACCCGGAGCCGGAGATCCTCGCCGCGCTCGGTCCGTACGTCGACGGCTACGAGGTCTCCTCGGGCGGCGAACTCGCCCATGTCGCGGGCGCGGTGCCGGGCCGCCCGCTCGCCTTCGGCGGCCCCGGCAAGACTCCGGACGAGGTGAGGGCGGCGCTGGAGACGGGAGTCGAGCGATTCCATGTCGAGAGCGCGTACGAGCTGCGCATGCTGGCCGAGTCGGCCCGGACGTATGCGCCGGGCCGGCGGGTCGCGGCGCTGCCCCGGGTCAACCTTCCGGTGGCGGACGGGTCGTTGGCGGGCAGCTCACTGGCCATGGGCGGGCGCCCGACACCGTTCGGGATGGACCCCGCCCAGGCCGGCGAGGCCGTACGCGCCCTCACCGACGGGACGTATCCGCACCTCGAACTGCGCGGCATCCACGCCCACTTGGCCAGCGGCCTGGAGGCGGCCGAGCAGGTGGCGGTGGCCGAGTCGATCGTGGCCTGGGCGAGAGGCCTCGGCGTGCCGCTCGCCGAGGTGAACGTGGGCGGCGGCATGCACGTCGACTACGCCGCCCCTGAGCGCCGGTTCGACTGGGCCGCGTACGGCAAGGGGCTCGCCCGGCTGAGCGAGGCGCACCCTGAGCTGACCCTGCGTATCGAGCCGGGCCGGGCGCTGACGGCGTACTGCGGCTGGTACGCCACCGAGGTGCTGGATGTGAAGCACAGCCACGGCGAGGAGTTCGGCGTCGTGCGGGGCGGCACACATCATCTGCGGACCCCCGCGACGAAGGGCCACGACCAGCCCTGTTCCGTGCTGCCGGTGGACGCCTGGCCGCACCCCTGGCCGCGTCCGGTCGCCGACGGCGAGGAGGTGACCCTCGCCGGCCAGCTGTGCACGCCGAAGGACCTGCTGGCCCGCCAGGTGCCCGCGCCCGGGCTCAGGGCCGGGGACCGGGTGGCGTTCTCGCTGGCGGGGGCCTACGCCTGGAACATCTCCCACCACGACTTCCTGATGCACCCGAGGCCGGGCTTCCACTTCCTGGACGGCACCGGGTAGTCGGCGCGTCACTCTCGGCGCTCGAGAAGGGCCGCCCGGCGCGTGCCGGGCGGCCCTTGCCGTGGGTCGGTGACCTAAGGGAGCTGCTTCAGGCCGTTGAGGTGGTTGAGGTGGCCCAGGTGCTGGGTGACCCGCGGGACCCGGTGCTTGTGCTCCTCGGGGATGCCGGTCGTGGCGAGCGAGTCGAGCGTGGCGACCGGGTTCAGCGAGCCGGCCTTGGGGGCGGTCGCCTTGGGGGCGTTCACGTCGGCCGCGTTCGCCATCGGCACGGTGAGTCCGGTGATTCCGGCGGCCAGACCAACGGCGGCGACGATACGTCGTGTTGAGATCATGTCTTCTGCAACGCGACGGGCCGCCGCCGGACACGGCCGCCCGGCGCCGCTCACCCGTCAGGCGCACCGCCACGGCTGCGCTTGCCGAGTCCGGCGGGGCGGAGGAGTCTCGGAGGAGAGGCCCTCGCGGTCCGCATTCTCGTCCTGCCACGGGCCTCGGAGGAGGTCACCATGGGCACCGCCACCAGCCCGTCGTTCGACACCGAAACCCTGCGCCGGGGCATCGAGGGACAGACCCCGGAGACGCTTCTGTCGCTGTACGCGGACGACGCGGAGCTGCGCGTCGTGAACCGCAACGCCCAGCCCAGCCACCCCAAGGTGCTGCACGGCCGCGGCGAGATCGCCGACATGCTCAACGACGTCTACAGCCGCGACATGACGCACAAGCTGGAGGGATGCGTGATCCAGGGTGACCGCGCGGCCTACAGCGAGTCCTGTGAGTACGCGGACGGGGTGCGCGTCCTGTCCGAGTCGATGATCACGCTGCGCGACGGCAAGATCTCCCGGCAGATCCTGATCGAGGCCTGGGACGAGTAGGAAGGGAGCGTGCGAGGCCCAGGCCGGCTCGTGACCGGCCTGGACCTTCTTCGCCGCGCTCCCCGGCCCCTACGGAGTGCGGAGCGTGGTGACGAGTTCGCGGGGCAGTCCGTGGGTGTCGTGGAGGTAGTGGTAGTCCTCCTCGCTCAACGGGCCGTGGAACTCCGGTCGGCCCAGCACCCGACGCCCGCGCTCCAGGAGCCTGCCGAACCGCCGTTCCTCGTCGAGCAGCACCTCACGCACCGGTCCGGTGCCGAGGGGTTGGCGGAAGTGGTCCAGTGTGTGCCGCGGGAGTTCGCCGGGCAGGTCGGACAGCGTGCGTGAGGGGTCGTCGCGCCAGAGGGTGGTGAGGACGCGACGGATCAGGCGGCGCAGGACGTAGCCGCGACCGGTGTGGGAGGGCCGTACGCCGTCGCCGATGACGACGATGCCGGAGCGCAGGTGGTCGCAGACCAGGCGGGTCGACGTCTCGTCCAGGTTCCACAGCGGCGGCAGGAGCCGCCTCCAGGGTTCGAACAGGTCGCTGTCGTAGACGCAGTTGTGGCCCTGCAGGACCGTCACGAGTCGCTCCAGTCCCATCCCCGTGTCGATACTGGGCCGTTGGAGGGGCTGGAGGCCGCCGTCGTCGTGGCGGCGGTAGCGCATGCTGACATGGTTCCAGACCTCGACCCATCGCGGGTCGGTGGTGGGGGTGCCCTGGGGCGGGATGCCGGGGCCACCGGTCCATACGAAGATCTCCGAGTCGGGACCGCACAGGCCGACGGGATCGTGGGACCACCAGTTCTCGTCCCGGGTCGGCTCCACGGGCAGGCCCAACTCCCGCCAGGTGTCCAGCGATTCGGTGTCGGGGCCGACCTCGTGGTCGCCGCCGAAGACGGTGACGTACATGCGCCCGGGCGGGATGCCGAAGCCGTCGCGCAGCAGTTCGTAACCCCAACGCAGGCTCTGCGCATGGCCGTAGTCGCCCAGCGACCAGGAGCCGAGCATCTCGAAGACCGTCAGGTGGGTGCGGTCGCCGACCTCGTCGAGGTCGGTGGTGCGCAGACAGCGCTGGACGCTGGTCAGGCGCCGGCCCTGTGGATGGGGGCGTCCTTCGAGGTAGGGCGTGAGCGGGTGCATGCCCGAGGTGGTGAACAGCACGGGGTCGCCAGGCGGCGGCAGGAGGGTGCCGCCGGTGACGGGCTCGTGTCCGCGCTCGCGGAAGTAGTCGGTGAAGGTGCGGACGATCCGGTCGGTGTTCATGGCGGTTCCTTCGGTCGTGGGGACCGGAAAGAGCCGCGGAAGGGGTGCGACCAGGGAAGCAGGAAGCGCACACCGGCGGTCCGTTTCCGGCCGCCGGGAGGGGTGGGATCAGGCGTCGGCAGCCGTCGAGCGGGGCGCTCGCGCGACTGTCGTGTCGGTGTGCCTGATGACCTTCATGGCAGCGACGGTAACAGGGGGTGCCGGAGCCGTCTCGGGGTTTTCTCCCGCGCTGGTCGGCCGGTGGATCGGCGCTCGGGACGCACTCGCGTGGCGGCGCTTGAGCTGAGCGGGTCCGGGTTACCCGGGGGACCATGACTCGACTTCTCAAATCCAGGCACAAGGATCACCGGGCACGACACAGTCCGTCTCCCCCACCGGCCCCCGACCGGGCAGAACAGGGCGCGGCCGGCGCCGAGACCTCCCAGGAGCGCTTCGGGCCCGATCCCGAGGTGGAGCGGGAGGCGCCCGACACCCCGACCGAGCTGCCCGGCCGGTCGTGGAAGGCGGCGATGAAGGGCACCCTACGGGAGTTCAAGGACGACGAGCTGACGGACCGCGCGGCGGCCCTGACCTACTACAGCGTGCTGTCGCTCTTCCCGGCCCTGCTGGTGCTGGTGTCCGTGCTCGGGCTGGCCGGCCGGTCCGCCACCGACGCGGTACTGGAGAACATCAACCAGCTCGCACCCGGCTCGGCGCGGGACATCCTCACCCGGGCGGTCGAGCAGTTGCAGGGCAACGGCGGTCTCGGCTCCCTCATGGCGATCGTCGGCCTGGTCCTGGCGGTGTGGTCGGCCTCCGGTTATGTCGCGGCCTTCATCCGCACCGCGAACGCGGTCTACGACATGCCCGAGGGACGTCCGGTGTGGAAGATCCTCCCGATCCGGCTCGCGCTGACCGTCTCCCTCATGGTGCTGGCCGTGATCAGCGCCCTGATCGTCGTCTTCACCGGCGCCCTGGCCCGCCAGGTCGGCTCCACGCTGGGCATCGGCGACACGGCCCTGACGGTCTGGTCCATCGCCAAGTGGCCCCTCCTGGCCGTTCTGGTGACCACCATGATCGCCATCCTGTACTGGGCGGCTCCCAACGCCAGGGTGCGCGGCTTCCGGTGGATCACTCCGGGCAGCTTCCTCGCCCTGCTGATCTGGATGATCGCCTCCGCGGGCTTCGCGTTCTACGTCGCCAACTTCGCCTCGTACAACAAGACCTACGGCACCATGGCGGGCGTGATCGTCTTCCTGGTCTGGCTGTGGGTCGGCAACCTGGCCATCCTGCTCGGCCTGGAGTTCGACGCGGAGGCCGTACGGCAGCGCGCGATCGCCGGCGGTCACCCGCCCGAGGAGGAGCCCTACACACCGCCACGCGACACCCGTACGTGGGACGAACAGGACCGGCGACGCCTGCGCGGTCCATGACCGCGAACCGCGGTACGTCGGGCCGACGCCCGGGTACCCGGCGCCACAGTCCCATCCGCGAACGCAACGCAGGGAGAAGGTGACCCTCATGACCGCCACGCACCCGCGGTACCGCTCCCGCTCCGACGCCTCGGTCGGCGAACTGGTCCAGGAGGCCACCCAGGAGCTGAGCGACCTGGTCCGGGCCGAGATGCGGCTGGCACAGACGGAGATGACGCAGAAGGGCAAGCGCCTCGGCATGGGCGGCGGCATGTTCGGCGGCGCCGGACTGGTCGGCTTCCTCGCCCTGCAGGCGATGGTCGCCACCGCGATCGCGGCCCTGGCCGTGCCGCTGCCGGTGTGGGCCGCCGGGCTGATCATCACCGGGGGCCTGCTCGTCGTCGCCGCGCTGATGGCGGCCGTCGGCAGGGCGAAGTTCCGCGAGGCCACCCCGCCCACCCCCGAGCGGACCGTCGGCAGCATCAGGGCCGACGTGGCGGAGATCAAGGAAAGGGCACAGCGATGACCAGCGATGCGACGTCCGGTTCCGGCGGCAAGGGCCCCGACGAACTGCGCGAGCAGATCGAGCAGACCCGCGAGGAACTGGGCCGGACCGTGGAGGAACTCGCCACCCGGGCCGACATGAAGTCCCGGGCCCAGGACAAGGCCCACGAGGCCAGGGAGCAGGTCGGCCATGCGACCGCCGAGGTCGCCCGGCGCGTCCGGGAGAAGGTGCCGCCTCCGGTACAGGACACGGCCGACCGGGCCGCGCACCGCGTCCGGGACACCGCGACCCGGGCCGGCCACATGGTGCAGGACAGGACACCGGAGCCGATACGGCAGCGGGCCGACCGCGGCCTGCGCACCGCCCGGCAGCATCGCGGCGCGCTGCTGGCCGGGACGGCGGCTGTGGGCGGTGCCGTCCTGCTGGCACGCCGTCGCCATGCGGGAGCCCAGCGATGAAGACCTCCAAGATCGCGTACAAGCCCGTGGGCCTCGCGCTCGGCGCCGTCAGCGGCATGCTGGCCGGCGCGGCCTTCAAGCAGACCTGGAAGATGCTCGGCCACGAGCAGGACGCCCCGGACGCCACCGACGAGGAGCGCACCTGGCAGGAGATCCTCACGGCCGCGACCCTCCAGGGCGCCATCTTCGCGGGCGTCAAGGCCGCCGTGGACCGCGCGGGCGCCACCGCCACCCGCCGCCTGACGGGCACCTGGCCGGGCTGAGACCCGCGCACCGCTTCCCTCGAGGGACCGCCGCCCGCAAGGGGTGTGACACTCCCGGTCAGCGCATCCAGGCGCTGTACGACATCACGTCGCCGGCCTTGACGCCGTACTCCGGTTCGGTCTGCGTGAAGGTGGTCTCCAGCCCGAGTACGGCACCGGTGGCCGGGTCCATGATCAGCATCTCGCGGGTGTCGGACCGGTCGTACACGTACGCCTGTCCGCGCCGCCCGAGCCGGTCCGTCACCTGCCCCGCGGGCCGCAGGCCCTCGGCGTCCGCGAGCAGCCGGGCCAGCGCGGCGGACTCGCGGGCGCCTAGGGTCCAGTGGTCCAGCAGGATCTTCGTGGCGTCGAGGAGCTCGGAGGTGTTCAGCGGCGCGCTGTGGTCCGACAGGTAGGCGCGTTCCGCTTCCTCGAGGTAGTCGTGCAGCCGTGCGGCGTCGTGCGGCGGCCGGGACTCGGGCGGGGCGTCGCTCCAACTGGGCGGATACGTCCGCCTGCTGAGGACGTGGCCGTCCTCGACGAGTTCCCCGTCGCCGCCCAGCACCGGCCGGCCCGGGTGCCGCGGGTCGGTCGCCACGACGAGTTCCGTGTGGCTGTCGTCGGCCTTCCAGCGCACGATGCGCTCCTCGGGAAGCGTGATCGGCGGCTCGTCCTCGCTCATGCCCATGCTCCACGACTGCACGTGCGTGCCCTTGCGGAGCTTCGGCGAACCGTCGGCCGCGGCCGCCCGTGCCCGCTCTGCCAGGGTTTTGAGGGATACGGGAGTGGAGTCGGCCTGCACCAGCAGCGGGCGGGGTGCGGCGATGGCCGGGGCGGTCGTCTGGCCGGTGAACAGCAGAGCCGACACGAGGGCGGCGACGACGGCCGCGGCCGCCAGGCCCCAGACCAACCGCGGGCGACGGGAGGCGATCCGCTCCCGCATCAGCCGGTCGAGCCGCCGCTCGGCGTGATGGTCGAGGGGGCCGTCGCCGAAGTGGGGACCGTCGACGGGTACCGGGTTGGCGCGGCGCAGCAGTTCGAGTTCGTCAGCCATGGCTTCGTTCCTTGGACGCGGTCGGCGGGCACATACGGTCGATCTCTGCTCTCAGTCGGCGCCGGGCCCGGTGCAGTCGCATCGACGCGGCCCTCGTGCCGCAGCCGAGGGCGACGGCGACCTCGTCGATGCCGAGTTCCTCCCATGCCGTCAGTCGCAGCACCTCCTGGTCGGCCGGGGAGAGCCGGGCGAGCGCGTCGTGCACCCAGGCGCCGGGGGCCTCCGCGTCCGGGCCCGCCTCGATGTGCCGCCCGTGTGCCGCGTCGTCGTTGCCCAGCCGGTCGACCAGCCGCCGTCTGCGCCCCTGGCCGCGTACCGCGTTGGCCAGGCAGTTGCGTGCCACGCCGTACAGCCAGGGCAGCGGGGACGGCGGGAGGTCGGCCCGGCGGCGCCAGGCGACGGTGAACACCTCCGCCACCACTTCCTCGACGTCGCTCGTACGCCCGTCCAGTCGCCGCGCGACATAGCGGCTGACCGCCCAGTAGTGCTCGCGATAGGCAGCGGCGAAGTTGTCGTCGTTGCTCATGTTCCGTTCGTGTCCGGCACCCTGGGGATCGTCACAGCCGTTTCCGTGATTCTCGTCGCGTCCCTGAAGTGTGACGGCCGGGCGGGGCGCGGACACAGGCGGGGCATGAGGCACCTCAAGTGGCTGACGACCACCGATCACAAAACAATCGGAACGCTCTATCTGGTCACGTCGTTCGCGTTCTTCTGCGTCGGTGGCGTGATGGCGCTCTTCATGCGCGCCGAGCTCGCCCGGCCTGGTCTGCAGATCATGTCGAACGAGCAGTTCAACCAGGCGTTCACGATGCACGGCACGATCATGCTGCTGATGTTCGCGACGCCGCTGTTCGCCGGCTTCGCGAACTGGATCATGCCGCTGCAGATCGGCGCGCCGGACGTGGCCTTCCCCCGGCTGAACATGTTCGCCTACTGGCTGTACCTGTTCGGCTCGCTCATCGCGGTGGGCGGCTTCCTCACCCCGCAGGGCGCGGCCGACTTCGGCTGGTTCGCCTACGCCCCGCTGTCGGACGCGGTCCGCAGCCCGGGCATCGGCGCCGACATGTGGATCATGGGTCTGGCCTTCTCCGGCTTCGGCACCATCCTCGGCTCGGTCAACTTCATCACCACGATCATCTGCATGCGCGCGCCCGGCATGACCATGTTCCGCATGCCGATCTTCGTGTGGAACGTGCTGCTGACCGCGGTGCTGGTCCTGCTGGCCTTCCCGGTCCTGGCGGCCGCGCTGTTCGCGCTGGAGGCGGACCGCAAGTTCGGCGCCCACGTCTTCGACGCTGCCAACGGCGGGGCGCTGCTGTGGCAACACCTCTTCTGGTTCTTCGGCCATCCAGAGGTGTACATCATCGCGCTGCCGTTCTTCGGCATCATCTCCGAGGTCATCCCGGTCTTCTCCCGCAAGCCGATGTTCGGCTACATGGGTCTGATCGCGGCGACCATCGCGATCGCGGGTCTGTCCGTGACGGTGTGGGCACACCACATGTACGTCACCGGCGGTGTGCTGTTGCCGTTCTTCTCCTTCATGACGTTCCTCATCGCCGTCCCCACCGGCGTGAAGTTCTTCAACTGGATCGGCACCATGTGGAACGGTTCCCTGAGCTTTGAAACACCCATGCTCTGGGCCCTGGGATTCCTGGTCACCTTCGTATTCGGCGGTCTGACCGGCGTCATGCTCGCCTCACCCCCACTGGACTTCCCGACGTCCGACACCTATTTCGTCGTGGCGCACTTCCACTACGTCATCTTCGGCACGGTGGTGTTCGCGATGTTCTCCGGCTTCCACTTCTGGTGGCCGAAGTTCACCGGCAGGATGCTCGACGAGCGCCTCGGCAAGATGACCTTCTGGACGCTGTTCATCGGCTTCCACGGCACCTTCCTGGTGCAGCACTGGCTGGGCGTGAACGGCATGCAGCGCCGGATTCCCGACTATCTGGCGGTGGAAGGACTCACGACGCTCAACACCCTGTCGACGGTCTTCTCGTTCGTGCTCGGCGCGTCGCTCCTGCCGTTCTTCTACAACGTCTGGAAGACCGCGAAGTACGGCGAGAAGGTCGGGACGGACGACCCGTGGGGATACGGCCGCTCATTGGAATGGGCGACTTCCTGCCCTCCCCCGCGCCACAACTTCCTGACGTTGCCCCGCATTCGGTCCGAGTCCCCGGCGTTCGACCTGCGGCACGCTCCCGCACCGGAGAAGGAGTTGACGGCACTGTGAGCATCACGGACGAATTCCTGAACGACATCGAGGGGCATCTGCTGCTCGCCGCGACCCGCGAGGAAGGCCGTACGGCCGCCGCACGATTCAGCGCCCCGCTGCAGTGGCTGACAGATCGTCAGCGAAGCGAGGTGGAGCGGCGGTTCGAGGCGGAATACCTCGTACTCGCCCGCGCCTCCTGGCAGCACACGGCGGTGCGTGCCGGAAGGCTGCGGGCCGAGTACGAGGCGAGATACCGCGACCTGCGGCGCCGTCTGCTGGCCGGCTGGCTGCTGACCTGCGCCCTGGCTCTCGGTGTCCTCGTCGTGTGCCTCGCCTAGGCCGGCGCTACGACACCGTCCACTTCTGGTTGCTCTGGCCGTTGCAGGACCAGAGCACCAGCTTCGTGCCGTTGGCCGTGGCAGCGCCGTACGCGTCCAGGCAGAGACCGGCGTTGACGTTGGTGAGGGTGCCGTCGCTGTTGAGGTTCCACTTCTGGTTGTTCTGGCCGTTGCAGTCCCAGATGACGACCCGGGTGCCGTTGGTGGTGCCGCGGTCGTAGGCGTCGAGGCACTTGTTGCCGTACACCACCAGTTCCTTGCGGGTGCTGTTGTACTGCCAGACCTGGTTCTGGCCGCCGGTGCAGTCCCACAGCTGGGCGTCGGTGCCGTTGGCGATGGTGTTGTCGTTGATGTCGACGCAACGGCCGGACTGGGTGCCGGTCACGAGGCTCCCGTTCTTGCCCGGCAGCGGCCTTACGACGATGCCGTCGAGGGTCGGCGCGCCGGAGAAGGAGATCGTGTTGGTGCTGCCCTTGACGAGGGAGACGTTGACGGAGAAGCCGCGAGACGGCGAAGTCAACGGATGGGACGGACGTGAAGTCCCCGTCGCCCACGCGCTCTTCGCTCTGCGAGCGGGACGCCGCCATACTGGCCGACGTGCGCGTAGCCATCATGACGGCGGGCTCCCGGGGCGATGTGGCCCCCTACACCGGACTCGGACACGCCCTGTCCCGGGCCGGACACGAGGTCACCCTGGTCACGCACGGCTGCTTCGAGCGGCTGGTCGCCGGGTCGGGCGTGCGCTTCCATCCGATGCCGCTGGATCCACGGGCGGAGTTGGAGTCGGCGCGCGGCCGCAGGCTGCATCGCAGTGCGACCGGCGTCGGCAAACTGGTGCGCGTGGTGGGGATGGCGCGGACCCTGGCCGGCCGGATGACGGACGACATGCTGGCCGCCGCCCGGGCCAGTGACCTCCTGCTCCTGGCGGGTTCCACCGCACCGCTGGGGCAGGCCATCGCCGAGGGCCTGTCACTGCCCTGCATCGACCTCCCTCTGCAACCGCTCGCCCCCACCCGGGAGTTCGGTCCGCCGATGCTCGGGGGCCACTCCTGGGGTGCCCTCGGGAACCGGGTCGCCGGGCACGGCGTGAACCTGGCCATCGAGCGGGTCTTCTCGGCGGCCGTACCGGACGTACGGGCACGTCTGGGGCTCTCGCCCGGCAGGGCGCGCGGTACCCGAGCGGGCCGCGTGCTCCACGGTTTCAGCCCCCTGGTGGTGCCCCGGCCGCGCGACTGGGGTCCGGACCTGGAGGTGGCGGGTTACTGGTGGCCGTACGACGGTGAGGACCGACTCCCGCCCGAGCTGCGGGACTTCCTGGACGCGGGTCCGCCGCCGGTCTTCGTGGGCCTGGGCAGCGCGACCGTCCCGGATCCGGAACGGCTGAGTGCCGAGGTCGTGGGCGCCCTGCGGGGGGCCGGGCTGCGCGGGGTGATCCAGCGGGGCTGGGGTGGCCTCGAGGCCGCCGGGGACGACGTACTGACCATCGGCGAGGTGCCGCACTCCGCGCTGTTCCCGCGGATGGCCGCCGTGGTCCACCACTGCGGCGCGGGCACGACCGGCGCCGGGCTGCGCGCCGGGGTGCCGGCCGTTCCGGTACCGGTTCAGTTCGACGAGGGCTTCTGGGCCGCTCGCCTGGTCGCGCTCGGCGTGGCGCCCCGCGCCGTGCCGCTGCGGAACTTGACGGCCGAGACGCTGGCAGTCGCCCTGCGGCAGCTGACCGGTGATCCGTCCTACGGCCGTCGCGCCCGGGCCCTGGCCGACCGACTGGGCGCCGAGGACGGCGTGGCCCCGGTCCTCGATGCGGTGAACCGCCTCCAGGGCTGAGCGCGTTCGAGCGGGCGGGCCAGCCACGCCGGAGCACACCCCGACGGTGCCGGCACCCTGCGTCAGGGCCCCGCATGCCGCGGGTCGGCCGGCTGGAGGATGCCGAGGAGGAGGCGGACGAGTTCGTCGACGACCTCGTCGAGGGTCGCGTCCACCCAGCCCGCGCTCCAGTCGTGCAGCAGCCCGTTGACGCTGCCGATGAACGCGGTCGCGGCGAGCCGGTAGTCGCGGGGCACCGCCTCGCCGCGGGTGACGGCGGACGCCGCCTCGGCGCAGACGAGGTCGACCCAGCCGGCGCGACGGGCGAGGCGCTGCTCCTCCAGGCGAGGGCTGACGCCGATGATCTCGACGAAGGTGATGCGGATGCGGCGCGGGTCGGAGGTGACGTTCGCGGCGTACGCGCGGAAGATCTCGGTGGCGCGCTCGGCGAGCGGAAGGTTCTCCGCTCCGGCCACCGCGGCCAGGACGGCCTCCTCCGCCCACGCGTTGACCTGGAGGTGCAGGGCCGCCAGGACGTCCTCCAGCGTGCGGAACTCCTCGTAGAACTGACGCGTCGACAGGCCCGCGGCCTCGCTCAGCGCCGCGACCGTCGTGCCCCGGTAGCCGGGGCTGTCGCCGAACAGCTGGAGCGCGGCGTCGAGGAAGCGGCGCCGCCGCTCGGCCTGTCGCTCCTCGGCCGACTTGCCGCCGTAGCGACCGGTGGGCGCCTTGAGCCTGCCCGCCACGCTGTCCTCCCACCGCCTCGCCGACCCGACGGCCAATTTTGTCGTGTACGCAGTCTTGTGGAGAAGGGCACCCCCTCCTTACTTTTCAGTAAGTTGATTCTGAAAGCACCTGTGTTCAGATTCTCCGTGCTCCGGCTTCACCCCCGTTCTCGGTATGCCCCACTCCTGACGCCCACCTCAGAGGAAGAGAGCAGTCATGCCTGCCATCAGACCCAGGCACCTGTGCTCCGTAGCCGCCGCCCTCGCCCTGACCGTGACCGCCCCCGCGACCACCGCCACGGCCGACTCGTCCGCCGCCGCCCTGCGTGAGGTGCTGTTCGTCGGCAACAACTGGGACGGCACCGCCGATGTCATCAAGTCCTCCGGTGACTTCGCGAAGATCGGCCGTATCGACGTCATCCCCGACAAGGACGCGCGGATGGCGGAGATCAACGCCGATCCGATCAAGTGGATCTACTTCATGGCGATCCGCAACAGCGTCGGCGAGGGCCACGACCAGTTCGTCGACGACATGTACTCCACGCCGGACGGCACGTCGATGGTCGTCTCCCGGCCGAGCTTCGCCGACGTGGTCTCCATCGACCTGGCCACCGGTGACATCAACTGGCGCTTTGCCGTGTCCGGTTACCGCGCCGACCACATGGCCGTCTCCCCCGACGGCAAGCGGGTCGCGGTGTCGGCCTCGACCTCCAACACCGTGCATGTGCTGGACATCGTCTCCGGTAAGGAGCTGGGCAAGTTCGCCACCGGCGACAAGCCGCACGAGAACATCTTCACCCGGGACGGCAAGTACATCTACAACATGGCGATCGGCGACGTGAACACGCAGACCGACGCCCCGTGGCTGGACTGGACGAAGGGCGACCGGCGCATCACCGTCGTCGACGCGACCACGTACCAGCAGGTCAAGGTCATCGACATGCGTCCGGCCCTGGACGCGATCGGCCTGACGGACCACTCCGACGCGGTCCGGCCGGCGGTGCTCTCACCGGACGAGTCGAAACTGTACTTCCAGGTGTCGTTCTTCAACGGCTTCTTCGAGTACGACCTGGCCACCGAGAAGATCACCCGCACCAAGACCCTGCCGAAGAACCCGGCGACCAGCGACGACCGCACCACCTTCGTCAACGACTCGCGCCACCACGGCCTTTCGATGAGCCCCGACGGCAGCAAACTGTGCGTCGCGGGCACGATGGACGACTACGCGACCGTCGTCAACCGCACCACCCTTCAGGAGGGCCCGCTCGTCACCGCCTCCAAGCCCTACTGGGCCACGGTCAGCGGTGACGGCAAGTCCTGCGTGGTCTCCGAGAGCGGCACCGACCAGGTCACGGCCATCGACTTCGCCACCGGCAGGAAGCAGGTGTCCGTCCCGGTCGGCGACCACCCGCAGCGGGTCCGGCTGGCCCATGTACCGGCCGACTGGACCAGCCCGCCGGCCGGCTGATCAGCCCAGGGCCAAAGCCTTGGTCAGCCCAGGGCCTTGAGCACCGCACCCACCCCGTCCTCGGTCGCCATGTGCCGCGCGGCGACCGAGGCGGCCCGGGTGTACGTCTGCTGCCGTACGGCCCGACCGAGCGCGTCGGCGAGCCGTTCGGCGGTGAGGGAGGCGAAGGGGATCGGGTCCGTGGCCGCCCCGATCGCGGCCAGCCGCCCGGCCCAGAACGGCTGGTCCGCCGTCACCGGCACGGCGACAGCGGGGACCCCGGCGCGCAGAGCCGCCGCCGCGGTGCCCGCCCCGGCGTGATGGACGGCCGCGGCCACCCTGGGGAACAGCAGCTCGTGCGGTACGTCGCCGATCGTCAGGACGTCGTCGCCGTCGGCCGCGAGTCCGGCGCTGCCCTCCTGGAGGATCCCGCGCAGCCCGACACGGCGTAGCGCCTCGACGGCGATCTCGCTCAGCCGCTCACCGTGGCCGCCCGCCATGCTGCCGAAGCCGATGAAGACCGGGCGCGGCCCGGCCGCGAGGAAGTCCTCCAGATCCGCGGGCAGTCGGCGCTCCGGGCCGACGTACGGCCACCAGGTACCGACGACGTCGAGTCCCGCGCGCCAGTCGGACGGACGCGGCACCAGCGCCGTGCTGAAGCCGTGCAGGAGGCGCCAGTTCGCCCGCTCCTGCCGTCGGCGCATCCCGCGGGCGCGGAGCGCGGGCAGGTCGAGGCGGCGGCGCAAATCGGTGACGGCCTCCGCGTAGACGCGGTCGGCCATGCGCAGCGCGAAGCGTCCGGCGGTGCGGTTGCCGAGGCGGCCCAGGGAGCGGGTTCCCATGACGGTGGGTGGGAAGTCGCCGGTCGGGGCCGTGGGTTGGAGGTAGGCGCCGATCGTCGGGATGCCCGTGGCCTCGGCCAGGTGCCAGCCGAGCGGTGCGGTGGTGGCCGACAGCAGGAGCAGGTCCGTGCCCCGGTCCACCGCGTCGGCGAATCCCCGGCCGAGCTCGGTGACGAACGCGGCCGCGGTGCGCATCAGTTCGCGTCGGTTATCCACTGCGCCCGGGGATGGCGGGCGGGTGGGCAGACTCCTGAATTCCAGGCCCGCCTCCCCTGCCTGCGGCGCGAAGGCGTCGGTCGTGGCAAGGGTGACGTCGTGCCCGGCCTCGCGCAGGCCTGCCCCCAGCCCGGTGTACGGCGCGACGTCGCCGCGTGATCCGGCGGCGGCGATCAGGATCCTCATCTGTCCTCCTCACGGTCCGCCCGGCGGGCCGCGTTCGCGTGGACGGCCTTGCAGAGGTAGGCGGCAAGGCCCGGCCGCTGCTGCGACGGCGGTACGACGAGCGCGAAGGCGCGCGGGTCGGCGGCGAAGTCGTCCGCGATGCGCCGGTGCATGTCGGGCGGGCAGGTGGTGAACCAGCGGGCTATGTGCAGCCGGTGCTCCTCGGCGAGGTCCATGGCGCGCTCGCCGTCGACGGGCTCCCCGTCGTCGAAGGCCGCGAGGAGTTCCGCGCGCCAGGCGGCGGCCTCGCCCATGAGCTGCCGCCAGTCCTCCTTGGTGTGTGCGGCGGCGCGCGCCATCGACTCGCGCTGCCCCGCCGAGTCCTGCCACTTGAGCTGTGCCTCGGTGGCGTAGCTCAGGTCGAAGCCGATCTCGCCGAAGACTTCGAAGCGTTCGGCGGGGGTCAGCTCCACGCCCGTCCGCTGGACCTCGATGGCCTGCTCGGCGACCTCGGCCAGCCGCTGGAGCCGGCCGATCTCCTCGCTCAACTGCCCCAGCCGGGCCCGGAGATGCTCCAGGGCGTTCGCCTGCGGGTCGGCGAGGATCTCGGCGATCTCGTCGAGGGAGAAGCCCAGTTCGCGGTAGAAGAGGATCTGCTGGAGTCGGGCCAGGTCGGCCTCGCCGTACAGCCGGTAACCGGCGCCGCTGCGGCCACTGGGCGAGAGCAGTCCCGCCCGGTCGTAGTGGTGCAGCGTGCGCACGGTCACCCCGGCGAAGGCCGAGACCTGTCCCACGGAGTAGCTCATTCACCTGCCCTTTCGTCGGGCTACAGAGTGCGGCCTGACGTAAGGGGAGGGTCAAGCGGCGTTGGCTGTACGGCTCCTATCCGACGGTCCGCGCGGCCCACGCGGAGAGCTCGGCCCGGGCGGCGTTCAGCAGGGCTGTCGAGGGACTGCTCGCCCCGTTCGTCACCAGCGCGTAGTGCAGGGCGCCGGAGTCCGAGTCGGTGAGGAGCAGGCGGCGGCTGCCCGTGCCGCCCGGTTCCGCGGCCACGCCGATCGGGGTCGTCGAGGTGTACGACGGCGGCGCGTACGCCGTGCCCAGGTCGGAGACCACGGTGGTGGACCCGGTCGGGAAGCCGGCCGGGAGGTGCAGTTCGGTCGGTGCCGTGCCGCTGTTGGAGCGCCACACCAGCAGCCCGTACTGTCCCGACCCCACCAGCTGTGCCACGTTCGGCAGCGAGCTGGGCACCGGGTTCCAGGTCAGGGTCGTGTCGCCGTCCCGCGAGCGGTCCTCGTAGGTGAAGGCGACCGTCGTACCTGACGTGGCGCTCGGGTAGAGGCGGTCCAGCAGCCGGGCGTCCTGCCGCAGCACCGGCTTGCCCGAGTCGTCGAGGCGTACGGCGGACAGGTCCTCGTCGTTCCAGGCGTCACCGGCGGTGAGGACCTTGTCGGGGTTGTCGTTCATCAGCTCGTGGTGGCGTCCGTTGTAGATGTCCCACTGCCACTGCGAACCGGAGAGCACCGGGCCCGAGCCGGCCGGGTTCGACCACCAACTCGCCCCCGGGACGCGGGAGTCGAGGGCCTGGTACATCGCCTTGAGGACGGTCGGCGCCTTGTCGGAGACCGACCCGGCCAGCGGGTGGCCGAACTCGCTGACGATCGCGGGCGTCTTCGCGGCCGAGGCGCGGTCGCGGACGGTGCCGAAATCACCGGCGTACTGGCCGTCGGCCGCCTTGCCCCACATGAAGACCCCCGAGATGGCCTTCTGGTCGTAGAAGTGGGTGTTGAAGACGTACCGCGGCCCGAGCGTGCCCGCGTCCAGCAGCCCGCCCTCCTGCTTCTGGAAGTCGATGTTGGCGTTCCAGAAGAGGTTCGGCTCGGCGAACAGCGGCTTGTCCTGCCAGCCGGCCGCGTCCATGCGGGACCGGAACTTCTCGTAGAACGGCCACAGGACGTCGCGTTCCCAGGTGCGGCTGGTCTGGCCGGAGTCGTAGGTGCCCGCGTGCGGCTCGTTGTACGGGTCGAAGCCGACGACACCCGCGAACTCGGCGGCGGAGACGTTCTGTTTGACGTACGTCATCGTCTTCTGGGCGGTGGCCAGGAAGGCGTCCTGGAGGCCGTACTCGTTGTGCCAGAAGTCGTAAGACGCCTGCTTCACGGCCTCGTTCTGGGTGATGTTCTGGCCCCAGAACAGGCAGATCCCGCAGTTCTCGTCCGGGTAGTTCCCCAGGTCGACGGCCCACTTGGGGGCGCCGTCGCCCGTGTACCAGCTGTCCGGATCGAACAGGTGGCGGGAGTAGAGGTCCTGGTGGAAGTCGGGGTAGACGCGGATGCCCGCGTCGAGGAAGGCGCGCATCTGGGCGGTGGCGGCGGCCAGGTACGTGGTGTCGACCTGGCCGCGTACGGGTTCGGCGTAGGCCCAGGACAGCAGGAAGCGGATCGAGTTGCCGCCGCCGAGGGCGCGAAGCGCGGTGGCGGACTTCTTGGCGTCGGCGACCGAGGCGAAGGGCAGGCCCTTGTTCTCGGCCAGCTTGGTCTCGCCGGAGACGTTGTAGCCGCGCAGTACCACCTCGCGGCCGTTTCCGTCGGTGAAGCGGCCGTTCTGGACGGTGAGGGGCGTTTCGTCGAACCAGAGGGAGTCGGGGAGGGTGGCGGCGGTGGCGGGAGTGGGGCCCGCCACCGTCAGGGATCCGAAGAGGACGACCAGGACAACGAGCAGACGCGTCCGGATATTGGGCATGTCCACTACAGTCCGGTGATTTCAGGACACAGTCAACACCCCTGACTCTGGAGTAAGTTCCGTCTCGGCCATCACGCCGGTCTCGTCCCTATCCGGACAGATCGAGTACCTCACGAACCACCCGCCATCCGCACGAAGGCCGTCCCGCGCCCTCCCACCGACCTTTCAGCTGCCGACCCTGCGCGTCAGGTTCAACAGGTACTCCTTCCGGTTCAGCGGGTTGAGGTCGGTGCGCCGGCGCTCCGGGACCGTGTCCCGAGCCGCTGGGGCGTAGTGGTCGAAGACGCTCTCCAGCTCGCCCTCGCCGCGCGTCAGCCCCGGCAACTGCTGCTCCAGCTCGTGCACATGGGCGGCGGGCACCGATCCCTCCAGCACGCAGAAGGCGTCGCGGGTCTGCGTGGTCTGCGGCACCGCGCGCAGCCTGGTCAGCACCGGCAGCAGGGCGGCCAGGGTGTCGGTCGGGGCCTGGATGCGGAAGCGGTGCATCGGCTCGTGCACCTGGGTGCCCGCCCGGCGCAGGGCCTCCGTCAGGACCAGCGGGGTCAGGCCGCGGAAGTCGTAGCCGGTGCTGGACATGCTCTTGTCGAAACCCTGGTGGGCGTGGCTCTGCCGGGGCGAGTAGCCGCAGTGGGTCATGGTGACCGTGCAGTCGGGGACCTGCCAGCCGTGCAGGCCTTGGCCGAGGGTCTCGCGGGCGGTGTCCTCGACGGCCTTGAAGAAGGCGTACGGCATGGAGCCGAGCTCCACCTCCAGCCGGAAGGCCACGCCGGATCCGACGGGCGCGGGGTCGACACGCAGGCCGATCGTCGCGAGGAACGGGTTGCCGTCCTTCTTGTTGAACTCGACCGCCGCGCCCGAGCCGACCGGCCGCTCGACGCACAGCGGTGTCGTCTCGCGGAAGGTGACGTCGAGGCCGAACTCGTCGGCGAGCGTGGCCTGGATGACCTCCTTCTGCACCTCGCCGTAGAGGGAGACGAAGATCTCCTGGCGCACCTCGTCGTGGCGCAGGTCGATCAGCGGGTCCTGTTCGGCGAGCCGGGTGAGTGCGCGGTGCAGGGCACGCCGGTCCGTTCCGTGGCCCGGGACGACGACGGTTTCGAGGGTGGGCGGGGCGAAGAAGTGCCCGTGCGACTTGCGGGGTTCGCCGAGGGCGTCGCCGGTCCTGATGTCGGTCAGACCCCAGAGCTTGGCGATCCGTCCCGCTGCCACCAGGTCGCTCCGGACGTCCGTGCCCTGGTCGAAGACGCTGATCGCGGTGATCCGGCCCTCGGTGCGGGTGTCGCCGAGGTCGCCGGTGTCGCTCGATTCGCGGGTCGCGCCGAAGCGGATGCGGTCACGGGTGCGCAGGGTGCCTGAGAACATCCGCGCGTACGCGACCTTCTCCCCCGCCGGGCCCCGCTCCACCTTGAAGACGGTCCCCGAGACCGGTCCGTCGGGGTCACCGCCGGCGGCGGGCAGCAGTTCCCTGATGCCGTCGATCAGCGCGTCGACGCCGGCGCCGGTGACGGCGGAGCCGAAGTACACCGGATGGACGAGGGCCTGCCGGGTCCGGTCGACGAGGGCGGCGTAAAGACGGTCGTGGGAGACCGCGTCCTCGACGTACGCGGTGAGCAGGTCGTCGTCGAGGTCGGCGAGGACGTCGAGCGCGGACGGCCCGAGTCCGGGCAGGAAGTGCGCGTCCCGCGTTCCGAGTGCGGTGGCCGTCCCCATGGGTACGACGGCGGCCGTCAGCCGTTCCGAGACGGCCCGCAGGACGGCGTCGTAGCGCGCACCCCGCCGGTCGATCTTGTTGACGAAGACGAGGGTGGGAATGCGCAGCCGTTGCAGTGTGCGCATCAGGACGCGGGTCTGCGGCTGGACGCCTTCGACGGCCGAGACGACCAGCACGGCGCCGTCGAGGACGCCGAGCACCCGCTCCACCTCGGCGATGAAGTCCGGGTGGCCGGGGGTGTCGATGAGGTTGACCGTCACGTCGTCCAGCGCGAAGGAGACGACGGCGGACTTGATGGTGATGCCGCGCTGCCGCTCCAGCGCGAGGGAATCGGTCTGCGTGTTCCCCGCGTCGACGCTGCCGATCTCGTCGATCACACCTGCCGTGTGCAGCAGGCGTTCGGTCAGGCTGGTCTTACCGGCGTCGACATGGGCGAGGATCCCGAGGTTGAGCAACTGCACGAAGCGTCATGTCCTTCGATGAGGGGGTCGTTCCTTCCTGGGGGGACATGAACGCAGTGCGCATGGCTGCTCCTCTGTGCGTGACGACGGACCTGCGCAGTTCAGCAGGACCGGCCCCGGTCAGGCAAGGGATTAACGCTCACCGAACCGCTGTCGCGGCGCACTCCCGCTACGGGCCCGGCAGCGGCGCCCTGTGGCGTGCAATCAAGGCTGCCGGCAGCGACGAGCTCTGCGTCGTCATCGACCTCATGCACGGCTGCGGCCACCGAAACGGGGAGGCTTACGCCGCCAATCGGGAGCGGATGGTCGCGGACGACGTCTACCGCATCACTGAACAGATCGAGGGAGAGACCCGCCAGCGAGCCCCGCTCAAGCATCGCAAGCCCGGGGAGTTCCGCGAGACCCCCATGCCCTGGACCGTCCGTGAATCGCTCCTGCGATACGAAAGGAAACATGGCACAGACATCAACGGATACTTCCTCCGAACCCAGCGGTCCGCGTACTGGGCGCACACGGCCCTCGATTACCACTGGGGCGTGGCGAAGAAGAGGGCAGGCATTGCGAGGAGGCTGACCGCCTACTCCTTGCGGCACTTCTTCGCATCCAACTGCCTGGCCAAGGGGATACCCATCACAGACGTCGCCGAGTGGATGGGCACAGGGACATCAACATGACGTTCAAGATCTACCGCCACCTCATGCCGGCCTCGATCGGTCGAGCGGCCCGCCTCCTCAACGAAAGCCTGTAACACGCGGAAGGGGGGGGGGGGGGCGCCCCCCCCCCCCCCCCCGCCGGGGGTTTTTGGGGCCCGGCCGGGGGCCGCGAGATGGGAAAAAAAAACCCAACCCAAACAACCCAACGCGACGCGGGGC